>NZ_JBWMBB010000014.1:0-224113 GCF_056521305.1 Rhodoferax sp. RT4P68 | reverse complement strand
GATCAACGTGCGCTACCCGCGCGAGGTGCGTGACTCGCTCGAACGCCTGCGTCAGCTGCCGTTCGTGACCGAGCAAGGCGCGACGGTGCTGCTGCAGGACGTCGCCCGCATTTCCATTCAGGACGGCCCGCCGATGCTGCGCAGCGAGAACGCCCGGCTGTCCGGCTGGATCTATGTCGACGTGCGCGGGCGCGACCTGCGCTCGGTGGTGCACGCGATGCAGGCGGTCGTGGCCAGCCAGGTGGCGCTGCCGGCGGGGTACGCGGTGTCGTGGTCGGGCCAGTTCGAGTATCTGGAGCGCGCCACCGAACGTTTGCGCGTGGTCGTGCCGGCCACGCTGGGGCTCATCTTCGCGATGCTGTACCTGCTGTTCCGCTCGGCCGGCGATGCGCTGCTGGTGATGGTTGCCGTGCCGTTTTCACTTGTGGGCGGCTTTTGGCTGGTGTGGGCGATGGGGCATGCCGTCTCCGTCGCGACGGCGGTGGGGTTCATCGCGCTGGCCGGCCTGGCGGCAGAGTTCGGGGTGGTGATGCTGGTCTACCTGAAGAATGCCTACGCGCAGCGCCTTGCGGCAGGCGAGCAGGACGACGAACAGACCCTGCTGGCAGCCATTCGCGAAGGCGCCGTGCTGCGTGTGCGCCCCAAGGCCATGACGGTGGCCGTCGTCATGGCCGGCTTGCTGCCCATCCTGCTGGGGCAGGGCACGGGCTCGGAGGTGATGACGCGGATTGCCGCGCCGATGGTGGGTGGCATGGTGACGGCGCCGCTGCTCAGCATGCTGGTGGTGCCGGCGGCCTGGTACTTGGTCCATCGGCGCCGTGTGCGGGCGCGGCGATGACGTGATCGCCCTCGGCCGCGATGACGGCACGAGGACGATGCTGGCAGCACCGGCCGCGACGAGTTCGAAGCCGCTCCCACCCGGCCCCCCGGTGGCGGGGCTTCGGCTGCGTGATCAGCGCGCGCTGGCCACCGCGTCCCTGACCTGCTCGGCCAGCACGCGGGGATCGACCTCGCGCAGCGGCGCACCGTTGATGAAGAAGGTCGGCGTGGCGCGCACGCCGACCGCCTGCACATCGGCCATGTCCTGCTGCAGCAGCGCGTCGGCCGCGCCGGTGGCCACATGGGCACGCGCGCGCTCCATGTCCAGGCCGGCCGCGCGCGCGAATTCCCAGGCGCGGTCGGGCTGGGGCGCGCCGTGGCTGGCCCAGACCGGCTGGCCCTCCATCAGCGCCTGCAGCACGGGCTCGAAGAGGCCCTGCGCGCGCGCCGCCTCCAGGATGCGCACGCCCACGACCGACGCTTCCTGGTGGAACGGGGTGTAGCGCACCACCAGCCGCACGTCGCGCGGGTGCTCGGCCAGGATCTGCTTGACGTAGGGGTGAAAGGCGCGGCAGGCCTCGCAGGCCGGGTCGAAGAACTCGACGATGGTGACGGGCGCCGCAGCCGGCCCCAGCACCGGCGAGTGGGCGCGCACCATCACGTCCTGCTGGGCGCTGGCCTGCTCGGCCGCCTGTTGTTGGGTGTGGCGCTGGTACAGCAGCGCGGCGGCAACGAAGGCCGCCAGGGCGACGAGGGCAGTGATCAGAACGGTGAGGGTGCGTCGGGTCATGGGGTGGCTTTGGAACGTGAGAAGAGCACCAGCACGGCGATGGCGCTGAACGCGACCAAGGCCAGCAGCGGCAGCGGCAGGGCGCCGAGGACGGTCATGTCGGCGCCGGTGCACGGCACGCCCTGGCTGCAGGGCGTGATGCGCTCGGGGATGAGCCCGGCGTAGAGCAGGCTGTGAAAGCCCGCCACCAGCACGCCGCCGAGCGCCAGCGGCAGTGCGTAGAGCCAGGCGCCCGGATCCTGACGCAGGCACGCCACGCCCAGCACGATGGCCAGCGGAAACATGAACGCGCGCTGGAACCAGCACAGGTTGCAGGGCGCCTGGCCCATGACCTCGCCGACGAACAGCACCGCCAGCGTGGCTGTGAGTGACAGCAGCCAGGCAGCGAACAACGGCGCCCAGCGGGCGCGTGGCGGGGCGGGCAGGGTAGCGGCCACAGGGGCTGTGCCTGGGGCGCGCGCGGCCGTCACAGCCAGCGCCGCACGCGGGCGGCGTAGGCGTCGAAATCGGCGCCGAAGCGGGCGCGCAGGGCAGCCTCTTCTGGGCCGATCTGCAGGCGGTTCAGGTACAGCACGAACAGCGGCAGCACCAGCAGGGCCGACAGCGTGCCCAGCACGAGCGCCCAACCCAGCAGCACCAGCGCGAAGCCCAGGTACATGGGGTTGCGCGTGCGGTGGTAGATGCCGCGCACCACCAGTGTGCTGGCGGCGCCGGGGTGCATCGGGTCCACGGTCGTGCGGGCGCGGCGAAAGGCCAGCACGCCTGCCACGCACACCGCCACACCTGCCAGCGCGACGACGGCGGCGCACAACAGCCGCCATGGCCCGGCCGGGGGCAGTCGAACGCCCGCCGGCAGGGCCCACATGGCGGCAGCGGCCAGCGCAACCAGTGCCAGCGGCGGCAGTTTGAGTGCCAGCCAGGGCTGCGGCGGGCGTCGGCCCAGCGGGTGGTCGGTGCGTGGGGTCATGTGCGTAGGGGCATCGCGTGGCGCGACGTGGTGGCAGGGGAGGGCGCGACGATACGACCTGCAGCCACATGCGAGTCACGCGCCACGCCCAGCAGCCTTGGGAAGGCTCGGGATATGCGGCCCCGGCAAGGCTGAGCGGGGGGCGATTCAGTGCACATGTTGGTGGTGGGCATCGGGCACATGAGGATGGACATGCTCCATGGGACTGTGGCAATGCGGATGGCTGTGCGTGTCGGTGGGCATCACGCCATGGCTGTGCAGATGGTGACCATCGTCGTGGCTGTGCGCGTGCTCGTGCTCCAGGGCTTCATGCGTGTGGGCGTGCGCATGCCGCTCTGCCAGGTGCAGCACAACACCGCAGATCATGAACGCGCCCCCCAGCCCCATCAGCCAGGACCCTGAGCGTTCGCCCAGCGCGAAGGCGCCCAGGGCGCCGATGAAAGGCGCGAACGCGAAGACCGAACCCGTACGTGCAGCCCCGAACGCGCGCTGCGCGAGCAGGTAGAAGCGCAGGCTCAAGCCGTAGCCGGTGGCGCCCACGGCCATCAGTGCCAACGCCGCACCCAGGCCAGGCAGGGGCTCGCTCCACGCCCAGCCCATCAGCACGGTGGCCAGCGTGCCCAGCACGGCCTTGACCATGACCACCTGGCCGGGGTCGCGGTCTGCCACGCCCCGCGACAGCGTGTTGTCCACGCCCCATGCGACGGTGGCCATGGTGACCGCCAGCAGCCCGAGCAGCTGTGCCTGGCCGGCCAGGCCTTGCTCGAGCACGAGCACGACACCGCCGAGCAGCAGCAAGGTGAGGGCCGCGATGACACGCTTGTCCAGCGTCTCGCCATACCAGCGCCACGCCAGGACGGCCGTGAACACGGCCTCCAGCGTCAGCATCAGCGAGGCGCTGGAGCCGCTGGTGCGCTGGAGACCCCAGGCCAGCGCGACCGGCCCGACCACCGCGCCCATGCCGGCCATGGCCAGCAGGCGCGGCAGATCGCCACGCCGCAGTTGCGCCTCGCGCGTCGCAGGCCGGCGCAGCAGCATGGCCACCAATGCGGCGCCGGCATAGAGCAGCGCCGCCGTGGTGAACGGCCCGATGCCGGCCCCGAAGCCCTGCACCAGCGGCGTGCTCAGGCCGAACAGGGCTGCGGCCAGCAGCGCAAGCCCTCCGCCACGCAGCGCGGGTGAGGTCCGGTCGCGCCGCATGGCTTTACTGGCCCGTGAAGTTGGCGGCGATGAAGTTGCCAGGCAGGCTGTAGAACATGTACAGCGTCTGCTTGCTGGCGTCGGTCACCGCGGGGTTCTTGAAGGTCAGCTTCCACTCCTTGCCCTTCTTGCCATCGACGGTCTCGACCTTCTCGGGCTTGATGGCACTCCATGACTTGTCGATCTTGCCGCCCTTGACCAGCGCCTGTTTGCGTTGGTCGGCGCAGCCGGCGACGACCGACTCTTCGGCAGGCTTGGCGCCGTGGAAGTGGCAGCTGCCGCCCTCGTTGGCGTGGGCAGCAGGTGCCCAGGCAGCGGCGGACAGGACGATGGTGGCGATGAGAGATTTGGTCATGATGGGATCCTTGATGCGGTGAATGGAGGACGAAAGGAGGGCGGTCTTACTTGAGCGTGTTGCGGCTGTCATCCTGGGTGTTCTCGATGTTCATGTCGTCGTGCACATGGCGGTGTTCCAGGGCAGGGAAGCGAAAACTGTCGGGGTGCGCATCGTGCTGGTAGCCGTGCAGCTGGGTGAACAGCAGATACACGCCGGCGTAGACCAGCGCCAGGTTGGCCGCGTAGCTGAACCGCTTGAACGAGGGCCGATGCCGCCAGGCGGCCAGCAGTGCCACCATGGCCGCCAGCGCTGCGATCTGGCCCAGTTCCACGCCGACGTTGAAGGAGAGGATGCGCCCGAGCATCGCCATCGGGTCGTCGCCCAGCGGCAGCTGCTGCAAGCGCGTGGACAGGCCGAAGCCATGCAGCAGCCCGAAGACGAACACGGCCCCCAGCAGGTTCGGCGATTGCATGTCGAACACGCGTTGGAAGCCGCCGTTGTTGTCGAAGCCCTTGTAGATCACGCTTGCGGCAATGATGGCGTCGACCAGGTAGTAGTTCCAGGTGATCTGCAAGTAGGTCGCAAACACCAGCGTGATGCAGTGGCCGATGGTGAAGACGGTCACGAACTTGGCCACGTCCTTGAACGTGGTCAGGAAGAACACCACGCCGAACAGGAACAGCAGATGATCGTAGCCCGTCAGCATGTGGCTGGCGCCCAGGCCGACGTACTGCAGGTAGCCACCTTCGAGCATGCGCTGGCGGTCTTCCTCGGAAATGCCATGGGCCAAGCCCAGTAGCGGGATGCAGCCCAGCAGCAGCAATGCCGCCAGGCGATGTCGAATGGTTCGGGTCATGGACCAGGTCCCTGTGGGTGTTGGATCAGACCGGCCTGGCCCGTCGCGGTGCGACGGCTGGCCAGGTCGAAGATGTGCGTTCAAGACGCGGCGGCGCCTTGGGTGGGGCTGCCAGCGAGCGGGTAGGGTGTCAGCGAAACGCCGGCGTGGCGACGGCTAAGAGCGGCCGTCGCGAAAGCCCGTCAGGCCAGATCAGCGCTGCGCTGCGGAGGTCGCAAGGCGCGTTCGAGAAAGACAGGTGCGTGTCCGGCACCCGCGCTGGCCACCAGCACCGAAGGCTGGGGCTCGCCAGCGGCAAGCGCCATCGCGGGTGGCAGGCCGGGCAACTGCGCAGCCTGGTTGGCGTGCTGGTGGGGCGACTCGCTGTGGTCGTCTTCGAGGTGCAGCGTCTGGTCGGCGTGGTGGTGATGGTCCACCTCCTGCGCATGCACGACCATGTGCGCGATGCCAGCCTTCTGCTGGTCAAGATGGACCGGTGTCAGCCAGGCCAACACCTGCCAGACCATGGCAAGCAGCAACAAGAGGGCCCGGCGCTGGTTCGTCACGGCGCCAGTGTAGGGTTGAGCCGCTTCGATGCGGATTCGACGCCGTTTACCCACGCCCGTGCTGAGGCTTGGTGGGCTCACCCCAACGGCACAGCCAGCGCACGTACACCAGCTCGCAGACCAGCTCGACCAGCGTCTGCAGCACGATGACGGCCGGCAGCAGCGGTACCGCGCCCGGCACCGCCAGGGCCAGCGGCAGCACCACCAGCGAATTGCGCGTGGCGGCGCTGAACGCGACGGCGCGGCCCTGCGCAGGGGCCAGCCTCAAGGCGCGGGCGATGGCCCAGCCCATGAGCGGCGCCACCAGCGCGAAGGCCAGGTAGACCGGCAGTGCGGCCAGCGCAGCGTGCAGCGCCGCGCCCAGGCGCGGCACCACCGCCGCGACGACGACGAACAGCACGGCCGCCGTGGCCGGCACCGGCAGCCAGCCCAGAGCGTCGACCACGCGCGCACCTGCCGGGCGGCGTGCTGCCCAGGCCTGGCACGCCGCAGCCAATGCCAGTGGCACGGCGATCAGTGCCACGAACGCATGGGCGAACGGCTGCCAGCGCAGCAGGCCTGCCGCCGCATCGCCCAGCAGCAGCCACAGGTAGACCGGCAACAGCACCATCTGCAACGCCAGCAGCACCGGCGTGGCGGCCAGCAGCGCGCGGGCATCGGCCCGGCCCAGCTGCGCGAAGGTGACCACGTAGTCGATGCAGGGCGCCAGCAGCACCAGCGCCACGCCCAGGCGCAGCAGGGGCACATCGGGCAGCCAGGGCAAAAGCGCCGCTACCAGCAAGGGCACGGCCACGAAATTGGCCAGCAGCAGCGCGCTGAGGAAGCGCCGGTCGGCCCCCGCCCGGCGCAGCGCGGCCAGCGGCACCTGCAGAAAGGTGGCGAGCAGCATGAGCGCCAGCAGCGGGTCGATGGCGACCGACCAGGCTGCGGTGCCCGGCCACGCCCAAGCCAGCGCGGCGCCGGCCAGCACCGCGGCGAAGTACACGGCACTCTGGTGGTGTTCGAGCGTCTGGCGGGGGGGCACGGGCATGGGCAGCAGGGGGGCGCCAGGGAGGCAGTGGCGATGGCGCCGCGCATTGAAGCACGGGGGGCGCGGGACGGGGCGGCCGTCGGGAGTACTGTCCTCCGCACGGCCTGATAATTCAATGATCGTTGTACTATCGAGGCATGGTCGGCATGGCCGCCGTATCCTCACCCGCCGGGCCCGCCCAGGCCAGTGCGCACCCAAGCCCCTGACGCAGCACCACCGATGAGCACCTTCACGATCTTTCACAACCCCGACTGCGGCACCTCGCGCAACACGTTGGCGCTGCTGCGCGCGGCCGGTGCCGAGCCCACCGTCATCGAATACCTGAAGACCCCGCCCGACCGCGCCACGCTGCAATCGTTGATCGCGCGCCTGGGCATGCCCGTGCGCGACGTGTTGCGCCGCAAGGGCACACCCTACGACACGCTGGGCCTGGAGGCCGCGCATTGGACCGACGCGCAGCTCGTCGACCAGATGCTGGCCCACCCGATCCTGATGAACCGCCCCATCGTCGTGGCGCCGCGTGGCGTGCGGCTGTGCCGGCCGTCCGATCTGGCGGTGGGCTTGCTGCCCGAGGGCGCGCGCGTGGACCTGCGCAAGGAAGAAGGCACGGCCTTTCTGGCCGAATCCGCCATCGACGCTGCCGACCCGGCGTTGGCCGCGGCGCTGCACGAGGCGGGCCTGCCTGCCGACGACCTGGCAGAGCCGGGCCGCCGCTTCTTCGCCTATGACGCGCTGGACGGCACGCGCCTGGGCTATGGCGGCATCGAGCCGCTGGGCGACGACGCGCTGCTGCGCTCGCTGGTCGTGCTGCCGGCAGCACGCCGCCAGGGCGCTGGCGGCACCATCGTCGCGCTGCTGCAGCGGCGCGCCTTCGACACCGGCGCGCGCCGCGCCTGGGTGCTGACGACCGACGCCGCCGCGTATTTCGAACGGGCCGGCTACAAGCCCGTGGCGCGCGACGCTGCGCCCGCAACCGTGCTGGCCACCGCCCAGGCCACCCGCCTGTGCCCCGCCAGCGCCGTGCTGCTGCAGCGCAAGCTGGCCCTGTGATGACGGCGCCGCTCGACGATCTGCCGCAGCTGGTGGCCGAACACTTCCAGCTGCCGCAGCAGGCCCGCCTGCAGGCCGCGCCGCCTACGCACGCGCCGCGATTCCTGTTCCTCTACGGCTCGCTGCGTGAACGGTCCTACAGCCGTCTCGTGGCCGAAGAGGCGGCCCGCCTGCTGCGCGCCATGGGTGGCGAGACGCGCTTCTTCGACCCCACCGGCCTGCCGCTGGCCGACGGCGCGCCCGAGGACCACCCCAAGGTACGCGAGCTGCGCACCTTGGCCGCCTGGTCCGAAGGCATGGTGTGGTCGTCACCCGAGCGCCATGGCGCCATGACCGGCCTCATGAAGACGCAGATCGACTGGATTCCGCTGGCCGAGGGAGCGGTGCGCCCGACGCAGGGCAAGACGCTGGCGCTGCTGCAGGTCTCGGGCGGCTCGCAATCGTTCAATGCGCTGAACCAGATGCGCGTGCTGGGCCGCTGGATGCGCATGCTGACCATCCCCAACCAGTCGTCCGTGGCCATGGCCTACAAGGAGTTCGACGACGCCGGGCGCATGCGTGCATCGGCCTACTACGACCGCGTGGTCGACGTGATGGAGGAGCTGATGAAATTCACGCTGCTGACCCGCGCCGTCTCGCCCTATCTGGTGGAGCGCTACAGCGAGCGCAAGGAGAGCGCGCAGGCGCTGTCCAGGCGACTGGCGCAAACGTCGCTGTGAGCGTGCCGGCCGACACGCCGGCCAACACGCAGCCCGATGCGCCGGCCGATGGGGCCTGGCGCGTCTTTCTGATCTTCCTGAAGCTGGGCCTCACGTCGTTCGGCGGCCCGGTCGCGCACCTGGGCTACTTTCGCACCGAGTTCGTGGAACGCCGCCGCTGGCTGAACGACCGCGCCTATGCCGAACTGGTTGCGCTGTGCCAGTTCCTGCCCGGGCCGGCCAGCAGCCAGGTCGGCATGGCGCTGGGCCTGGGCCGGGCTGGCGGCTGGGGCATGTTCGCGGCCTGGGCCGGCTTCACGCTGCCCTCGGCCACCGTGCTGGTGCTGCTGGCCCAGGCCATCGTGCAGCAGCCGGACTGGGCCAACGCCGGCTGGGTGCACGGTTTGAAGGTGGCGGCCGTGGCCGTGGTCGCGCAGGCCGTGCTGGGCATGGCGCGCACGCTCTGCCCGGACCGCCAGCGCGCCACGCTGGCCATGGCTGCCGCGCTGGTGCTGCTGGCGTGGTCGTCTGCGCTGGCGCAGGTGGTTGCGGCTGCCGGCGGTGCCGGCGGGGGCGGATGCGTCCAAGTACGCCAACGCCGGCCATGCGGGCAACGCGGCCAACGCCGCCAGGGCGGCCGACGTGGAGAACGTGACGAACACGGCGAGGCCATCGATCGTGGCGCCGGCGCCCTTCTCGCGCCGGCTGGGCATCGCCGCGCTGGTGCTGTTCCTGCTGCCGCTTGCGCTGTTGCCCCTGTGGGCCGCCGCCAGTGGGTCGAGCACGGCCGCGCTGGTCGATGGTTTCTACCGCGCCGGTGCGCTGGTGTTCGGCGGCGGCCATGTCGTGCTGCCGTTGCTGCAGGCCACCGTGGTGCCCACGGGAGCCGTGGGCAACGCCGAGTTCCTGGCCGGCTACGGCGCGGCCCAGGCGGTGCCGGGGTCGCTGTTCACCTTTGCCGCCTACCTGGGCGCCGTGGCGCAGGGGCGGCTGCAAGGCTGGTGGGGCGGGCTGGCGATGCTGCTGGTGGTCTTCGCGCCGTCCGCACTGGTGCTGTTGGCCGCGCTCCCGTTCTGGCAGACGCTGCGCCTGCGTCCGGGTGTGCAGGCCGCGATGGCCGGCGTCAACGCTGCGGTGGTGGGCGTCCTGCTGGCGGCGCTGTACGATCCGGTCTGGACCAGCGGTATCCAGAGCCGGGCCGACTTCGGGCTGGCGCTGGCGGCCTGGGGCCTGCTGGTGATCGGCAAGCTGTCGCCGGTGTGGGTGGTGTTATTGGCAGGTGTCGCGGGCCAGCTGCTCGCCTAGCTGCGCAGCCGGTCGCTTTGGATTGACGCACGCTGGCACGTCTGTTCGATTAATGCGCCAATTCCGCCACATATTTGCTTGCATGTCGTGCATGTTTGGCGTGCAATCGCGCCATGGCCTCCATCTCTTCCATCGCGGGCAGCGGCATGCAGGCAGCGCAGCAGCAGCTGCAGGCGTCCGCGCACAACGTTGCCAATCTGCAGTCGCCGGGGTTTCAGCGTCACGAGGTGCAGCAGCAGGCGCGCCCTGACGGCGGCGGTGTGGACGCCACCACGCGCCGCGCGCCAGCGCCCGGTGCGTCCCTCGAAGCCGATGTGATCAACCAGCTCGCGGCGAAGAATGCTTTTGTCGCCAGCGTCGCCGTGTTCCGCACGGGGGACCGCATGGCCGGCGCGCTGCTGGATGAGCGCGCCTGACCCTTTCGGTCCTGGGGCCTGTGCCGGCAGCCGGCTAAGCGCCGAAGCGCGCGACCGATCGCGCGCGGGCCCTGGCCGCTTCCTCGTCCCGGTTCTTGGGCGGCGCCGACGTGACGAGCGACGCCACCAGCGCGCTGGCGGCCAGCGTCACCTGCTCCACCGCTTGCTCGAACGCCGCTTCGTTGGCCTTGGACGGCACGCTGAAGCCGCTGAGCTTGCGCACGAACTGCAGCGCCGCGGCACGCACTTCCAGCTCGGTCGCCGGGGGCTCGAAATTGAAGAGGGTTCGGATGTTTCTGCACATGGTGGGCTCAGCTGAATCGGTGGCCTTCGACTCTGCCTGAGATTTCAGCGGGCCGACACTGCAGGGACAGCCTTTGGATCTTCACGCCAGGATCTGCGGGGCCAGCCTGTGGTCTTCCAACAGCCTGCGGAACCGCAGAATCGTCGTCTCGTCGGGCACGACGGTGTCCCAGTTCAGGCCTGCGAATTCACGGAACAGCGGCACGTCGTGTAGCGCCTCTCCATCGCCGGATCGCTCAGCGCGAACCACTGCTGCATAAAGTGCACGCGCGGCATCGTCTCCACTGCGAAGGGCGGGCGACCGCGCGTGCCCTCCGGTGCGTATGGCGTGATCAAGGCAACCAGTGCTGCCCACGGCATCACGCGTTCCATCTCTGCAAGGAACTCGCGGTTGCGGCGCATGCGTGCATCGGCCTACTACGACCGCGTGGTCGACGTGAGGACCTGATGAAGTTCACGCTCCTGACCCGTGCCGTCTCGCGCTACCTGGTGGTGCGCTACAGCGAGCGCAAGGAACGCGCGCAGGCGCCGTAGCAGCGTTTGGCCCTGACATAGTTGTGAGCACGGCGGATGCAAACGTTACATTTGTTGGTGCTTCAATTGCACGAATAAGTCCGCCTATTGGCTTGCTTGTCGAGCGAGTTGGGCGTGCAATCGTGCTATGGCCTCCATCACTTCCATTGCCGCCAGCGGCCTGCAGGCAGTGCAACAGCAGCTGCAGCCGTCCGCGCACAACGCAGCGAATCGGAGTTTTGCCGGCAAGAGGTGCAGCAGCAGGCGCGGCGCCGATGGTCGCGTTGTGGACGCCACCAGCGGAAAGCACTGCCCCAAGCATTGACGCCAGTGCCAGGATGACCGACGTTTGAACTCAATTGCTCAAGTCGCGAAATCCTGGTGGGAGATTATCTTGAAACATATATGCAATGTATCAATCGCAGTTTTGGACGGTCAAGCCATTCGTCACGGCGACTTTCTACCTCGGCTGCAGCAGACCGAATACTTGCCTTCGATATTCTCGGATGCGTCAGCGCTGTTAACAGCGCTCGCTCTCGGACATCGATTCGAACTGTTGATGCTCCCCGTTCAGCAACAGGCTATGCAAATGGAGCAACTGACGATGGTGTGCAAGACCCTCAGTATGCCAATACTTGTGGTGACAATGCCGCGGCATGCGGACATGGAGCAATCGGGGGCTGAGGTGTTTTTACGGAGCTCTCACGTCGATCTTGTCAGTGCGGACGCTACGGACATTGAAATCGATTGGCGCGTACGCGCGCTGCTTCGGAGAACCCAAGCATCCACTCGGGTGCCGCACCGGCAGCGGGACCTGGTGGTAGGTGGCTACACGTTCGTCGAAGATCAGCGCGCCGTGCTTCTTCATGAGCGGCGCATCACTTTGCAGCCACGCCAGTTCGAGCTGGCGCGTGAGCTCTTTCTGAATGTTGATACGGTTTTGTCTCGTGATCGGCTATTGTTATCGTTATGGGGAATGGCATCGCCGCAAGAAGGCGCTCGGTCGCTGGATGTTTGCGTGACAAATGTGCGTAAGAAACTTGAACTTCGATACGAGAACGGATTCACTTTGCGTTCTGTCTATCGTCTTGGCTACATACTGTCTTCCATGCATCAACCAGCGCCGATTTCTAACCAGACCGTCCGCAGGGTGACCGACCGCCGTAGTCCGGCCACTTCAGAGTTGGCGTAAACCGGCGATTATTTCCGACGACGGGAGGTTGTCGGCGCCGATCGGGTGCGGGAGCTTGCCTCGCAGCGCCCGCTGGACCAACGCCCTTCGATTGCCCGATCGCAAGAACAAATCAGCCCAAATCCACTTTCTCAACGAGAAAATCGAGCAAGGCGCGCACTCGCGAGGGCAGATGACCTCCTTGCCCGAGGAAGACTGCATGTACTTCCTCCATGTCACCTGGGTTGGAATCTTCCAGCACCGTTTGGAGCCGTCCGGCCGCAATGTCGTCTTTGACTTGGAACGCCGCTAGTCGCGCCAGGCCGAGTCCGGCGAGGGCCAGGCGGCGCAGCGCTTCCCCATCGCTGACTTGAGCATTTCCGGTCGTCGCCACGTAGATGGTTTGGCCTTGGTCGAGCAGCGGCCATCCCTCCATCGCCCGCGCATAGTTGAAGCACAACCGGTTGTGCTGCTCCAGGTCGGCCGGGTGTATCGGCATGCCTTGGCGCTCTAGGTACGCAGGGGCGCCGACGATGACCATGCGGGTTGCGCCGAGCTTGCGTGCGAGCAGGCGCGAACTCTTGAGCGGACCGGCGCGTACGGCTACGTCTGCGCGCTGTTCGAGGATGTCGATCACCTCGTCCGTCAGCACGATGTCGAGCGTGATGTCGGGGTGTCTGGCCAAGAACTCAGGCACCAGCGGGAGCAGGAAATGCTGGCCGAACGGCACGTTGGCATTTACACAGAGCCGACCGCGTGGCGCATTGTTGGTGGCGGCGCCGCGCTCCGCTTCTTCCAGGTCGGCCAGTACGTTGACGCTCCGCTCGTAAAACACGCTGCCCTCGGGAGTGAGCTGAATCTGGCGCGTCGAGCGATTGAGCAAGCGCACTCCCAGCCGGCTTTCGAGCCGCCCTACCAACTTGCTCACAGCCGAGGGCGTCATGCGAAATGCCCGCGCGGCGGCTGAGAAGCCGCCTAGCTCGACCACGCGGACGAAAACCTCCATCTCTCCCGATCGGTTGACATCCAGACGCGCCATATGAAGTGAACTCACAAGTGCTGTGCCGTTGAGCAGTCTATCGCATAGGTTGATTTGAATTCACAATTTATTCATTCTCATCAAATGAATTCACAGATCGCCGACCCATACCACTCGCCCTCTAAGCTTCTCCCGAACCCAGTTGACTGAAAGCAAGGACCCACCATGACAACGAACCCTGTTGGCCGCCTTTTCGCTCACCGCTCTGTCCGCCGACTGGCATGGCTCCATCGACTCATGGCGCTCACGCTGGCGGCCGCGGTTGCCGTGCCTGGTGTCGTGAACGCGGCCGAACCCAGCGCCTGGATTGGCACGTGGACTGCCAGCCCACAACCGATCTGGGGGTCCGACTTCGCCTTTCCGACCAATATTCCTGCGACGTTGCAAGACCATACCCTCCGGCAGGTGGCTCGCATCAGTCTGGGCGGCGAGCGTATCCGCATCGTGCTGTCCAACGAGTACGGCACCCAGCCACTGGTAATCGGTGCCGCGCATATCGCGCTGGCTGCTGCTGGATCTGCGATCGTCACCGAAACGGACAAACCGATTACTTTCGGCGGCAAATCCTCTGCCGTCGTGCTGCCGGGTGCTCCGCTGGTGAGCGACCCAGTCGATTTGGCGGTCGCGCCCTTGGCTAGCGTAGCGGTCAGCGTCTTTCTACCGAAAGAAACACAGGCCACCACCTTTCACTGGGATGGTCGCCAAACGGCTTATCTGGTGAATGGCAATCAAGTCGCGGCTCAGCGCATCGATACAGATACCACCACGGACGCGCGCATCTTCCTTAGCGGCATCCAGGTCGAAGCTCCTGCAGCTGCCGGTGCCGTGGTCGTGATCGGCGACTCAATCACCGACGGCAATGGTGCAACCATCGACGCCAATTCGCGCTGGCCCGATTTCCTGGCCGCTCGCCTGGCTCCAAAACACGTGGCGGTGCTCAATGCCGGCATCTCTGGCGCACGCTTGCTCGGCGATCGAATGGGCGCCAATGCATTGGCGCGTTTCGACCGGGACGTGCTGAGCCAACCGAAGGTCAAGACTGTCATCGTGCTGCTCGGCATCAACGACATCAGTTGGCCGGGAACAGCGTTCGATCCCCACGGCATAACGCCATCGGCCGACGTACTGATCTCAGGCTATCGCCAGCTTGTCGCTCGCGCACATGCCCGTGGTGTTCGGGTCGTCGGCGCGACACTGACACCGTTCGAGGGTGCACTGCCTGGCACGCCGCTGGACAACTACTACCAAACTTACAAAGACGAGTTGCGTCAGCAAATCAATGCCTGGATACGCACCAGCGGCGAATTTGATGGAGTACTCGACTTCGATGCGCTGGCAAAAGATCCTTCGCATCCAACGCGTCTCAAGCCGGAATTCGACTCTGGCGATCATCTGCACCCAGGGGATCGCGGCAACAAGGCAATGGCCGAGGCCATCGACCTGGACGCGCTCTTCTAGATGGATCGGGCGCACCTTTCATCTACATCACAAAAGAAAGTCCCTCATGAAAATCGATCTCTCAAGCAAGACCGCCATCGTCACTGGCTCAACGGCCGGGATAGGCTACGCCATCGCAAAAGGCTTGGCGCAGGCTGGCGCCGAAGTGGTGGTGAATGGCCGCACGGCAGCCGCTGTGGAACATGCCGTTGCCAAGCTGACCTCGGAAGTTGCACAAGCGAACATCCGCGCTGTGGCGGCCGACGTCGGCACCGCCGATGGCTGCGCGGCACTGGTGGCTGCGCAGCCATCGGCCGACATTCTGGTGAACAACGTCGGCATCTACGGGCCGCAAGACTTCTTCGAGATTCCGGATGCCGAATGGACGCGCTTCTTCGAGGTGAATGTCATGTCGGGTGTGCGCTTGTCCCGTGCCTATCTACCGGGCATGGTGCAACGTCATTGGGGCCGTGTGTTGTTTCTGTCGTCGGAGTCGGCGCTGAACATCCCCGCCGACATGATCCACTACGGCTTCACCAAGACAGCGAGCCTCTCGATCTCGCGTGGTCTGGCCAAGCGCGTCGCCGGTACGGGCGTTACCGTCAATGCCATCTTGCCCGGCCCGACCTTGTCGGATGGCCTGGAAGCCATGCTGAAGGAAGAGCAAAAGGCATCGGGCCTGTCCATCGAAAAGACAGCTGCCGCCTTCGTGATGAAGCATCGCCCCAGCTCGATCATCCAGCGCGCGGCGACCGTCGAAGAGGTGGCCAATCTGGTTGTCTATGCCGCTTCTCCCCAGGCTTCGGCCACTACCGGCGCGGCGCTCCGGGTGGATGGCGGGGTGGTCGAGACAATCGCATGATGCTGTGAGAGCGCCACCTTGGCCTTGAATGCAGCTGAGCGGTGGCGACGGGGTCTTCTGCTCAGCTGTCAGCTCCTGATCACGGGCTCTGTCCTCGCCCAACGGAGCAGCCGATCCACATTGCCGCGTGTTCAGAATTGCGGAACCGGCTCTCCCTGCCGCAGCTCACCAACGACATGACCTACCCCGCCGTCAACAAGTCACCCCCCCATCGATCACCAGACTCTGCCCCGTCATGAACGCCCCCGCCTGCGACGCCAGAAACACCGCTGCGCCGGCGATCTCGTCCGGCTCGCCAATGCGGCGCAGCGGCGTGGTGGCGGTGCGCTTGGCGAGCGTCTCCTCGTCTTCCCACAGCGCGCGCGCAAAGTCGGTCTTGATCAAGCCTGGCGCGATGCAGTTCACGCGCACGTTGTGCGGCCCGTACTCCACGGCCAGGTTACGCGCCAGCTGCATGTCGGCCGCCTTGGAGATGCAATAGGCGCCGATGATGGGTGAGCCGCGCAGCCCGCCGATGGACGAGACGATGACGATGCTGCCGCGCTTGCGCTCGATCATCTGCGGCGCCACGAAGCCGATCAGCCAGTGGTTGGCGATGACGTTGTTCTCCAGGATCTTGCGGAACTGGTCGTCTTCGATGCCGGCCATCGGCCCGTAGTAGGGGTTGCTGGCGGCGTTGCAGACCAGCGTGTCGACCGGGCCCAGCTGGCGCGTGGTCTCTTCCACCAGCCGCCGCAGGTCGTCTTTGGACGAGATGTTGGCCGGGATGGCAATCGCCGCGCCCGCGCCGTGCGCCTTGCAGATCGCGTCGCGCACCTCTTCGCAGGCCGCAGCCTTGCGCGAGGAGATGACGACCTTGGCGCCTTGCTCGGCCATGCGCTCGGCAATGGCCCGGCCGATGCCGCGAGACGAGCCCGTGATGATGGCCACCTGGCCGGCCAGCGAGAACAGTGACATGTGTTGTCTCCTTCGGTTGTAGGGAGGCGGCAGCATGCCACGGGGCCGCAGGCCGCGCTGGCCCGCAGGTGACTGGCGCGCGAGCGGCCGGCCAGGGCTCTCCGCTGCACATTGCCTTGATGTCCAAGACTATCGCGTCCTGGTCCCTGCCCCATGCAGTGTTTTCGACCATGGCGCTGCAGCGCCTGGCGCCGCACACTGCGCGCTACCGTTTGTCGTCCGATCAATAGCCGCTCAGGCAGAGGGCATGGTCGTGTCGATGGAACTGCTGCGATCATGTGGCTGCGGGATCCGTCGGCAGGGGCCAGCCAGCCAGGCCGGCGCCAGGCGGAAGGTTTGGAAGGTCTGCATGTCCTGGGTCGTGCGGGCTGGCATCGACAGCGGTACAGGGGTGGACAGGCATGAAATTCCCAGACGATTTCCTGTGGGGTGCGGCAACCGCCGCCTACCAGATCGAAGGCTCGCCCCTGGCGGACGGTGCGGGGGCCTCGATCTGGCACCGCTTTTGCCACACGCCGGGCCTGGTGCGCGGCGGGGACACCGGCGATGTCGTCTGCGACCACTACCGCCGCTGGCCCGAGGACATCGCGCTGATTCGGCGCCTGGGGCTGCAGAGCTACCGCTTCAGCATCGCCTGGGGCCGCGTGCTACCGCAGGGCACGGG
The DNA here is from genome assembly GCF_056521305.1 of Rhodoferax sp. RT4P68. Classification (NCBI taxonomy): domain Bacteria; kingdom Pseudomonadati; phylum Pseudomonadota; class Betaproteobacteria; order Burkholderiales; family Comamonadaceae; genus Rhodoferax; species Rhodoferax sp. RT4P68. The sequence goes on along the minus strand of NZ_JBWMBB010000014.1, from coordinate 207,154 downwards.
CGCCGTGAACCAGGCCGGCCTCGATTTCTACGAGCGTCTGGTCGACGCCCTGCTCGAAGCCGGCATCGCGCCCAACGCCACGCTCTACCACTGGGACCTGCCGGCAGCCCTGGACGACCGCGGCGGCTGGCTCAACCGCGACAGCGCCGACTGGTTCGCCGAGTACGCCGAGCGCGTGTTCCGCCGCCTGGACGGCCGCGTGAAGATGTGGACCACGCTCAACGAGCCCTGGGTCGTGATGGACGGCGGCTACCTGTCGGGCGCGCTGGCGCCGGGGCACCGCAACCTGTACGAGGCGCCGATCGTGTCGCACAACCTGCTGCGTGCCCACGGCAAGGCGGTGCAGGCCTACCGCGCCAGCGGTGCGCACCGCATCGGCCTGGTCGTGAACCTGGAACCCAAGTACCCGGCCACCGATGCGCCAGCGGACCGCGCCGCCACGCGCCGCGCCCATGCCTACATGAACCGGCACTTCATGGACCCGGTATTCCGCGGGCGCTACGACGAGGTGCTGGTGCGGATGTTCGGCGCAGCCTGGCCGGCGTTTCCACCACCTGACCTCGACCTCATCCGTACGCCCATCGATTTCCTGGGCATCAACTACTACACGCGCAACGTGGTGTGCGACGACGCGGGCCGCTTCCCGCTGCCCATCGACCGGCCGGTGCAGCCCGGTGCGACCTACTCGGACGACCTGCGCGGCTACTACGCCTGGTCGCTGCTGGACAACCTGGAGTGGTCGCACGGCTACTCCAAGCGCTTCGGCCTGGCGCATGTGGACTTCCAGAACCAGCGGCGCACGCTCAAGGAGAGCGGCGCCTGCTACGCGCGTGTGATCGCCAGCAATGGCCAATGCCTGGTCGACGAGATGTGATGCCATGACCTTCTCCATTTACCCCACCACCGCCATGCCCACGCTGGTCTCGCGCCGCCAGTTCTGCCTTGCCGCGTTGGCCGCGGCGTCCAGTCCGGCGTTGGCCGCAGCGCCCGCGCCCGCGCCCGCGCTGGCAGGCCTGCCCGTCGACACCACCCGGGCGGCGCCGGCCTTCGCGTTCGACAAGCTGCAGCGCCAGACTTTCAATTACTTCTGGGAGACCGCCCATCCGGTGACGGGCCTGGTGCCGGACCGCTTCCCCACGCCCACGTTCTGCAGCATCGCCGCGGTCGGCTTCGGCCTCACGGCCTACGGCATCGGCGCCGAGCGCGGCTACGTACGGCGCGTGCAGGCCGCGGCGCGCACGCGCAAAACGCTGCGCTTCCTGCTGAATGCACCGCAGGGCGAGGCAGAGGTGGGCATGGCCGGCCACCGTGGCTTCTTCTACCGCTTCCTGCATATGGGGAGCGGCCGGCGCTACGGGCAGATCGAACTTTCCAGTGTGGACACCGCGCTGTTGATGGCCGGCGTGCTGTTCGCCGGCCAGTATTTCGACGGCGACGGCCCGGTGGAGCAGGACATCCGCCGACTCAGCGCCGCCTTGTACGAGCGCGTGGACTGGCAGTGGATGCAGGCCCGCCCGCCGGCCATCGCCCACGGCTGGCTGCCAGACGTGCGCAAGGCGCCTGCGGACCTGCTGGTCGCGGGCAGCGACCACAGCGCCAGCGCGAAGGCGCGCCACGCGGGCTTTCTGAGCCTGGACTGGGTCGGCTACAACGAGTCCATGCTGGTCTACATCCTGGCGCTCGGCTCGCCCACCTACCCCGCGCGCGGCGACGCCTACGCCGCCTGGACGCGCGGCTTCGAAGCCCACTGGGGAACCGTCGAAGGCCAGACCCACCTGAGCTTCGGCCCCTTGTTCGGCCACCAGTACAGCCAGGTCTGGCTGGACCTGCGCGGCATCCGCGACGCGTTCATGCGCAGCAAGAACATGGACTACTTCGAGAACTCGCGCCGTGCGACCCACGCGCAGCGTGCCTATGCCGAGCGCAACCCCATGGGCTGGAAGGGCTACAGCGCCACCATGTGGGGGTTGGCCGCCTGCAACGGCCCGGCCGATGTGGTGCGCAACATCAAGGGCACGCCGCGGCGCTTTCGCACCTACGCGGCACGCGGCGTCGACCTGGCCGGCATCGTGGACGACGGCACGATTGCGCCCACGGCGGTCGCCGCGTCCCTGCCGTTCGCACCCGAGATCGTGCTGCCGACCCTGGCCAGCATGGTCAGCAAGCATGGCCCGTACATCATGGGTTCCTACGGCTTCTTCGACGCCTTCAACCAGAGCGTGCCGGCCGATGTGACGTTGAGGCACGGCAGCATCAAGCCGGGCTTCGGCTGGGTGGACACCGACTACCTGGGCATCGACCAGGGCCCCATCGTGGCCATGTTCGAGAACTACCGCAGCGGCCTGGTCTGGGAGCGCATGCGCAGCAACCCTGCGGTGCGGCTGGGCCTGGAGCGTGCCGGTTTCGAGGGCGGGTGGTTGAGCGAGGGCGACGCGGACGAGGTGTCGTGAGCGCCGCGCCGGGCCGCCCCAAGCAAGCTCGCACCGAAGGCGTAGCCGAAGGTACCCCAGTGAGCCTCGCCCGGCCGCCCGAAGAGGCACAGCACCGCAGCGCGCAGCGCGAGGTAACCCAGTGAGCCGCGTGCTCCAGTCAGCAGCGGCAGCACCGGCACCGCCTGGCGGCCTGCGCCGGCGCGCGCTGTTGCAGGGTGCCGGCGCGTCGATTGCGTTGAGCGGCTGCATGGGTTCTACGGCCCGGCAGCCCCTGCAGTTCTGGGCCATGGGCCGGGAGGCCGAGGTCGTCCGGCAGCTGCTGCCGGGCTTCGCGCAGCGGCATCCCGGCATTTCTGTGCAGGTACAGCAGATCCCCTGGTCCTCCGCGCACGAGAAGCTGCTCACGGCCTACGTGGGCAACAGCCTGCCCGACGTGTTCCAGCTGGGCAACACCTGGATTGCGGAGATGGCGCAGCTCGGTGTGCTGGCGCCGCTGCAGGCGCGCGTGCAGGCGTCTGCGGTCGTCGACACGGGCGACTACTTCCCCGGCATCCTGGCCACCAACCGGGCCACGCGCATCGCCGCCCGCGGGGCCACCGGTGCGCCGGCCCTGCTCGGGCTGCCCTGGTACGTGGACACGCGCCTGCTGTTCTACCGCCGCGACCTGTTGGCGCAGGCCGGCTTCGCGCAGGTGGCGCAGGACTGGGGCGCCTGGTCGCAGATGCTGGACGCGCTGAAGGCCCGCCTGGCGGGCAGCGGACACGCGGTGTTCCTGGCCGTCAACGAGTTCGAGCCTCTGCTGGCGCTGGCCTTGCAGCAGGACGAGGGACTGCTCAGGGAGCAGGACACGCGTGGCAACTTCGCAAGCCCCGGCTTCGGCCGCGCGCTGGACTTCTACAGCGCGTTTTTCCGCCGCGGCTGGGCCGACGTTCAGGGCAAGGAGCAGATCAGCAACCTGTGGACCGAGTTCGGCAAGGGCCGCTTCGCCTTCTTCGTGTCCGGCCCCTGGAGCATGGGCGAACTTAAGCGCCGCCTGCCGCCGCAGCAACAGGCCAGCTGGGGCTGCGCCGCGCTGCCCGGGCCCCACGGGCCGGGCGCGTCCATTGCCGGTGGCGCGAGCCTGGTGGTGCACAAGCACAGCCCGCGGCAGGACGCGGCCTGGCGCCTGGTCGAGTACATGGGTGAGCCCGCTGTGCAGGCCCGCTTCCATGCGCTGACCGGCAACCTGCCCGCGCGCCGCAGCGCCTGGCCGCTCGCCGGGTTGCATGCAGATGAGAGGGCGGCCGCCTTCGCCGACCAGTTGCAGCGCGTCAAGCCCGCCCCCGCCGTGCTCGAATGGGAGCGCATCGCCGTGGAGATGCAGCGCGCTGCCGAGCAACTGGTGCGTGGCCCGGGTGCGCTGGCGCCTACACAGGCCGCACTCGATGCCCAGGTCGACGCAATCCTGGCCAAGCGCCGCTGGCTGCTGCAGGCGCCAGGCGCCGAGGCGCGTGCATGACACAGCGCTGGGCGGCCTGGGTGTTCGCGGGGCCCGCGCTCGCGCTGATCGCCGTGTTCTTCCTGCTGCCCGTGCTCATGGCGCTCGTGCTCAGCATCACCGACTTCGACCTGTATGCACTGGCCGACATGCGCCAGCTGCGCTTCGTCGGGCTGCAGAATTACCTGGCCCTGCTGCGCTCGGCGGAGTTCTGGAACGCCCTGGGCAACACGGTGTATTTCGTGCTGCTCGGTGTGCCGCTGTCGCTGGGGCTTTCCCTGCTGTGCGCGTTGCTGCTGCATGCGGCGGCCGCGCGCGTGCAGGGCTTCTTCCGCACGGCGGTGTTCGCGCCCGTGGTGGCGACCATGGTGGCCGTGGCCGTGATCTGGCGCTACCTGCTGCACACGCGCTATGGCTGGGTCAACCACCTGATGGCGCAGGTCGGCATTGCGCCGGTGGACTGGCTCGGCGATCCGCGCTGGTCCATGCCGGCCATCGTGCTGTTCGCGGTGTGGAAGAACTTCGGCTACAACGCCGTGATCCTGCTGGCCGGGCTGCAGGGCATCCCGCGCGATCTCTACGAAGCCGCAGCGATGGATGGCGCCGGCGCCTGGCAGCGCTTTTGCCGCGTGACCCTGCCGCTGCTGGGCCCCACGCTGTCCATGGTGGGCATCCTGACGGTGACGGGCTACTTCCAGCTGTTCGGCGAGCCCTATGTGATGACCCAGGGCGGGCCGGCGCGCAGCACCGTCAGCGTGCTCTACCTGATGTACGAGGAAGGCTTCAAGTGGTGGAACCTGGGCTCGGCCAGCGCCGTCGCCTTCCTGCTGTTCATGCTCATGATGGTCTTCACGAGCGCCTTGCTGGCGCTGCGCCGGTGGAGGCGCTGGTGATGCAGGGGCATGGCAGCGCGTTCAACGGGCAGGGCATCGCCGTGCACGGCCTGCTGCTCTTGATCGCGCTGTTCGCGCTGAGCCCCCTGGTCTGGATGCTCAGCGTCTCGTTCATGGCCCCCGGCGAGGCCAGCACGGTGCCGCCGCCCCTGCTACCGGCGCAGGCCACGCTGCAGAACTACCGCGAACTTTTTGCACTGGAAGGGCTGTGGCGCTACATCGCCAACAGCGTGCTGCTGGCCAGCGCGAGCACGCTGCTGTCGCTGGCCTTCAACAGCGCCGCGGGCTACGCATTCGCCAAGCTCGCGTTCGCCGGCAAGGAGCGCATCTTCCAGCTGCTCGTGAGCGCGCTGGTCATCCCGGGCCAGGTCGCCATGCTGCCGCTGTTCCTGCTGCTCAAGAACATGGGCCTGGTCAACACCTACCTGGGTGTGCTGATCCCCGGCATGGCCAGCATCTTCGGCATCTTCCTGATCCGCCGCCAGGCCGAGACCATTCCCGACGAGCTGCTGGAGGCCGCGCGCATCGACGGCGCGAGCGAGTTCTACATCTTCCGACGCATCGTGCTGCCGTTGCTGCGCCCCGCGCTGGCGACGCTGGCCGTGCTGACCTTCCTCGCAAGCTGGAACGACTTCATGTGGCCTCTGATCGTGCTGACCGGCGACCGCCTGCACACCTTGCCGCTGGCGCTGGCCTCGTTGTCGCGCGAGCATGTGCAGGACAGCGAACTCATGATGGCCGGCGCCGTGGTGACCGTGGCGCCCGTGCTGCTGCTGTTCCTGTGCACCCAGCGCTTCTACGTGAGCGGCGTTCTGTCGGGCGGGGTGAAGTGATGAAGGTGCCCGGCTGGCTGCTGGTGGTGTGCGCCTTGCTCGTGCCGGCGCTGCTCCAGGCGCGGAGCCTGGCCGATTTCGCGGACCTGCAGGCGTGGACGCTGTCGGCCACCGACCAGGTGCAGGCCGAGCTGCGGCCCGCGCCTGACAGCCGCAGTGCGGCCTGCGTGCGCTACGACTTCGGCCGCGTCGCGGGCCATGTGGCCCTGAGCCGCGCGTTGCCGCTGGACTTCGAGGGCAACTTCGCGCTTGGCATCCCGGCGCGCGGGCAGGGCGCGCTGACGGCGCTCGAACTCAAGCTCGTCGACGCGAGCGGCTACAACGTCTGGTGGCACCGGCGCGCGGATTTCAGCGCACCGGCGCAGTGGACGGCCCTGGCCACCAAGCGCCGGCACATCGCATTCGCCTGGGGCCCTGCGGCGGACAAGACCCTGCGCCACACCGAGCGCATCGAGCTGGTGCTGGTCGGCGCACAGGGCGCACGGGGCGAACTGTGCTTCGACGCGCTGGCGATGGAGCCGCTGCCGGAGCCGCCCGCGCAGTGGCCCGATCCGGTGTGGCAGGCGGGCACCGATGCGCCGCAGCCGATGCCCTGGAGCGCTGCGGCGCCCACGGCCGGCCGGCCCGTCGTGCTGCAGACCGACTTCGGCCAGCCGCGCGAACTCAGCGGCATGGTGCTGCACTGGGCACCGGGGCAACACGCCAGCCGCTACCGCGTCGAGGGTTCGCTGGATGGCCGGGACTGGCGGATGCTGCAGACCGTGGCGGCGGGCCTGGGTGGGCACGAGGTGCTCTACGCCCCGGAGCAGGAGGTGCAGCAGCTGCGCCTGGTGGTGGAGCAGGGGGTGGGCGAACGCCTCGCGCTGCGGGGCGTCGAGTTCCTGGGCGCTGGCGCGCTGGGCTCGCTGAACGCCCTGGTCGAGAAGCAGGCGGCGTTCGCCCGGCGCGGGCAGTTCCCGCGCGGTTTCAAAGGCGAGCAGGCCTACTGGACGGTGCTGGGCGTGCCGGGGGGGGCCGAGCAGGCGCTGATGTCGGAAGACGGCGCCGTGGAACCGCTGAAGGCCGGGCCCTCGGTCGAACCCTTCGTCGAGATCGATGGGCAGCTGCACGGCTGGGCCGATGTGCAGCTGGCACACAGCCTGTACCGTGGCTACATGCCGATGCCGCAGGTGTCCTGGACGCACCCGCAGTTCCGCCTGGAGACCACGGCCTTCGCCGACGACCAGGGCGGCTTGCAGACGCAGGTGCGCTACCGGCTGCACAACCCCACGTCGCAGGCCCGCGCCATGACGCTGTGGCTGGCGGTGCGCCCCTTCCAGGTCAATCCGCCGACGCAGTTCCTGAACATCCCGGGCGGCGTCGCGCCACTGCACCGGCTGGACTGGCAGGCGGGTAGCCTGGCGCGCGACGGCCAGCCCCTGCTGGCGACCACCACCCGGCCCACGCGGCTGCTGTTCGGCCAGGGCGGGGCGGGCGGCCTGCACGCGCTGCGGCAGCCGGCCGACGCCGACCAGGCCGTGCGCTGGGAAGACCCGCAAGGCTTCGCGTCGGTCGCGCTGCAATACGACATCCAGCTGCCCGCAGGCGCCAGCCGCGACATCGTGCTGGTGCTGCCGCAAGCGGGACCCGCCCGCCTGCCGCAGGCCGTGGCGCCGGCCGCCTGGTTCGAGGCCGCGCAGCAGCGCAGCGCCGCGCGCTGGGCCTCGCTCCTCCACCGCACCGGTCTGCGGTTCGAGGGCGATACGCAGGGCCTGGCCGATACGGCGCGCACGGCGCTGGCCCACATCCTGATCAACCAGCAGGGCGCGGCCATCCGGCCCGGCACGCGTTCTTACGCGCGTTCTTGGATCCGCGATGGCGCGATGACCAGCGCCGTGCTGGCCAGCCTGGGCCATGTGCAGGCGGCGCAAGACTATGCCGACTGGTTCACGCCGCAACTCTTCGCCAATGGCAAGGTGCCCTGCTGCATCGATGCGCGCGGTGCCGACCCGGTGCCTGAGAACGACAGCATGGGCGCCTACCTGCATCTGCTGGCCAACACCTACCGCCACACCGGCGACCTGGTCTGGCTGCGCGGCCAGTGGCCGGCGGCGAGCAAGGTGCTGGGTTACATGGACAGCCTGCGCGCCGAGGAGGGCGCGCACAAGAACGGCGCGCCCGGGCGCCGTCTCTACCTGGGGCTGTTGCCCCCGTCCATCAGCCACGAGGGCTACTCCGACCAGGCCGCGTACGCGTACTGGGACAACTTCTGGGGCCTCCTGGGCTATGCGGACGGCGTGGCGATGGCGCGGGCGCTCGGCGAGACGGCGACCGCAGCGCACTGGCAGGCGCAGCAGGCCGACTTCCAGCGCGACGTGCTGGCCTCCATCGCACAGGCGCAGCGCCAGTACGACATGGCGGCGATCCCCGGCGCGGCCGACCGTGGCGACTTCGATCCCACCTCCACCACCGTGGCACTGGCGCCGGGTGGCCTGCAGGGCGTGCTGCCGCCGGCCGCCCTGCGCGCCACGTTCGCGCAGTACTGGCAGCACTTCACCGAACGGCGTGACGGCCCCCAGACCTGGGATGCCTACACCCCCTACGAATGGCGCACGGTCGGGGCGCTGCTGCGCCTGGGCGAGCGCGGGCGCGCGCTGGCTGCGGCGGACTACTTCCTGCGCGACCGCCGACCGCTGGGCTGGAAGCAGTGGGCCGAGGTGGTCGGCCGCGACCCGCGCGCGCCGCGCTTCGTGGGCGACATGCCGCATGGCTGGGTGGCATCGGACTTTCTGCGCGCCACGCTGGACCTGTTCGCCTACGAGGCGCCGGAGCGCGCTGCCTGGGTGCTCGGCGCGGGCGTGGCCCCGGCCTGGCTGCTGGGCCAGGGCCTGGCCCTGAGCGACCTGCACACACCGCTCGGGCGGTTGAGCTACCGTGCCCGCCGCGTGGGCGCGACCACCACCGTGGACATTGCGGGTGGCATGCGCCCGCCCGCCGGCGGTCTCGTCATCGCGCTGCCCGGCAGCGCCGCGCCCGCGCGCGCCAGCATCGACGGCATGCCGCTGGCCTGTCTGCCGGCCTCCGGCCTCGTGGTCCACACGCTGCCGGCGCGGCTGCGCTTCACGGCGGCCGCAGGCGGCCGCACGCTGAGGGCGTGCCGCTCCACACCCGGCGATTCCCTCCACCGCTCTCTCCTCCCGCCTCCATGACCGATTCCCCCGATCCAGGCACGCTCTCGTTGCACAGCGCCGGCGGCCTGTCCGCAGACTTCCACGCCAATGGCACGCTGCGCCGCCTGGGCTTCGGCGAGACCACCATCAACCTGTTCGCCGGCAACGCGCTCGAAGCGGCGGTCACGGCCCTGCTGCTGCGGCGCAGGGATGGCGACGTGGTGCTGGACAGCCTGAACCTGCTGTCACCGTCCAGTGGTGCGCAGTGGCGCGTGCACGGCGATGCCTGGCAGGCGCGCGGGCGCTGGGGCGATTTGCGTTACCAGGTGCGCCTGCAGCTGCATGCGACTGCGCCGGTCTGGTCCTGGCATGTGGACCTGCACAACGAGGGCGACAGTTCACTGACGGTGGACCTCGTGCTGCTGCAGGACGTGGCGCTGGCGCCGTATGCCGCGACCCGGATCAACGAGTACTACGTGAGCCAGTACCTGGACCATGTGCCGCTGGCGCACCCGCTGCATGGCCCCGTGCTGGCGACGCGGCAGAACCTGGCGGGAGAGGGCCAACGCCACCCCTGGCTGCTGATGGGCTCGCTGCGGCGTGCGGTCGGCTACGCGACCGATGCGCTGCAGTCCATCGGCCTGGGCTGGCGCAGCGGCGCCGCGCCCGCAGTGGCCACGGCCGACCTGCCGGGCCAGCGGCTGCAGCACGAACACGCCATGCTGGCCTTGCAGGACGAGGCGTGCGTGCTTGCCGCGCACGGGCACGCCCGCCTGGGCTTCTTCGCCGGCGTGCAGGCGGACCATCCCGATGCGACGAGTGCGGCCGACCTGGCGCAGGCCGATGCCTGGGCGGCGCTGGCGGCTGCCGTGCCGGCCGGGCCGGCCACGACCAGTGCGGCCGATCTGGCGCCGGCCGATGCGTGGACGGCGTTGGCCGCTGCCGTGCCGGCCGAGGCCGAGACGAGTCCGCCGTGGCGCGAGGCCGTGCCCAGCCTGTTCACGCAGGCCGGCATGCTGCAGGCGCACGACCTGTCGGAGGCGCAGCTGGCCCAGCGCTTCCCCCGTCCCTGGCGCCACGTGGAGCGCAGCGCGGACGGTCGGCTGTTGTCCTTCTTCACGGCCGGCGGGACGCATGTGGCCTTGCCACACAAGGAGCGGCAGACGCTGCGCCCGCATGGCCAGCTGCTACGCACGGGCGCGCACCTGGTGCCCGACGAGCGCGGCCTCGCCACCACCTGCTGGATGGGCGGCGTATTCCATTCCATGGTGACCGAGGGCCATGTCGGCATCAACCGGCTGCTGTCCACCGTGCGCAGCTATGTTGGGCTGAACCGCAGCAGCGGCCAGCGCGTGCTGGTGGACATCGGCGGGCAATGGCAGCTGCTGGGCCTGCCGTCGGCGTTTGCCATGTACGACCGGCAATGCCAGTGGGTCTACGCCCACGCGGACGGCGTGCTCACGGTCAGCGCCAGCGCCGCAGACGAGGACCATGTGCTGTCGCTCGCGCTGCAGGTGGACGAAGGCCCCGCGCTGCGCTTGCTCGTCACCCACCACCTGGCCCTGCAGGGCGACGATGGCCTGGCACCGGGCATGCCGGCCTGGCAGCGCGGCGAGGACGGCACGGTGACCGTTGCGCCCGTGCCCGGCAGTGACGCGCAGCAGCAGTACCCGGGTGGCTGTTTCCAGCTGCAGCCCGGTGCGCACAGCGCGGCGCTGCTGGACGGGGTGGGTGCGGATGAGATGCTGTACCTGGACGGCGGTTCGCGCGGCCAGCCTTTCCTGTGCCTGCGGACCTTGCCGTGCCAGGCCTTCGGCCTGGCCATCCGCTCCCGGCTGCTCGGCCTGATGGCAGCGCCCGATGGCGCCTTGCCCCGCCTCGCCGCACTGGCCCTGCCGCAGCTGGATTTGCCGACGGGCGCGTCCCGGGCCAAGGTGGCGGCGCTGTCTGAGTGGCTGCCCTGGCTGCGGAACAACGCGCTGGTGCACTACCTCTCGCCGCGCGGCCTGGAGCAGTACACGGGCGGTGGCTGGGGCACGCGCGACGTGAGCCAGGGGCCGGTGGAACTGCTGCTGGCGCACGGCTGCCTGCTGCCGCTGCGCGACCTGCTGCTGCGCGTGTTCGCCGAGCAGCAGCAGGACGGCGACTGGCCGCAGTGGTTCATGTTCTTCGCGCGCGACCGCCTGGTGCGCGCCGACGATTCGCATGGCGACATCGTGTTCTGGCCGCTCGTGGCGCTGGGCCAGTACCTGCAGGCCTCGGGCGACAGCGGCCTGCTCGACGAGGTGCTGCCCTTCTTCCATGGCGAGGGCCCCGCACAGGCCGAGCAGGCCACCGTCTGGCAGCACGTGGAGCGGGCCCTGGGCGTGGTCGCGCGCCGGCGCATTGCGGACACCCAGCTCGCGGCCTACGGCCATGGCGACTGGAACGACTCGCTGCAGCCGGCCGACCCGCGCCTGCGCGAGCGGCTGTGCAGCGCCTGGACCGTGACGCTGCACTACCAGATGCTGCGCACGCTGGGGCAGGCGCTGCAGGGCCTGGGCCGCGCGGCCGACGCCAGCGCACTGCTGGCGCAGGCCGTGGCCGTGCTGCATGACTTCCAGCAGCAGCTGATGCCCGATGGCGTGCTGGCAGGCTATGCCCTGTTCGAGACCGAAGGCGCGCCGCGCTACCTGCTGCACCCGCGCGACGCGGCCACGGGCGCGCACTACAGCCTGCTGCCCATGGTCCACGCCGTGATCAACGAAATGCTGGACCCGGACCAGGCCGACCGGCACCTGGCCCTGGTCCGCGCGCATCTGCTGGGCCCCGACGGTGCCCGCCTGTTCGACCGCCCGCTGGCCTACCGCGGCGGGCCGCAGACGCTGTTTCAGCGGGCCGAGAGCAGCAGCTTCTTCGGCCGCGAGATCGGCCTCATGTACACCCACGCCCACCTGCGCTATGCCGAGGCGCTGGCGCGGCACGGCGACGCAGAGGCATTCTTCGATGCCTTGTGCCAGATCAACCCCATCAGCATGCGGGCCTGGCTGCCGCAGGCGCGGCAGCGCCAGGCCAACTGCTACTACTCCAGCTCCGACGCCGAGTTCAGCGACCGCTACGAGGCTGCAGTGCAATACAACCGCCTGCTGGCCGGCGAGGTGGGCGTGCAGGGCGGCTGGCGTGTGTACTCCAGCGGCGCTGGCATCGCGCTGAGCCTGGTCGTGTGCCAGTTGCTGGGGCTGCGCTGCAGCCACGGCGCGGTGCAGTTCGACCCGGTCATGCCGCAGGGCCTGGACGGCCTGGCCGCACAGGCCACGCTGCGCGGAATGCCCTTGGAGGTGTGCTACCGCGTCGGCCCGCGCGGCTGCGGCGTGCAGCAACTGGTGCTGAACGGGCAGCCGTTGGCGTTCACGCGACTGGACAACCGCTACCGCCCGGGTGCGGCCAGCGTGGCGCTGCAAGACTGGACGTCCGCGCTCGCGCAAGCCGCAGGCAGCGCGAGGCTGGAGATCGTGCTGGGCTGATCAGCCCCGCGGATGCCGCGCGGGGTCAGCCTTCGCACATGGCCCGGATGTCCTGCGGAATCGGCACCGCGCGGATGCCCGGCGCGTCTTGCCGCCGGCTGGCGAAGATGCGGATCTCGTCGCACTCCAGGATCACGTCGGGTTCCAGCGCCGCATCGGCCTGGGCGCGCAGCACGCGGTGGCGCAGCACGAAGCTGCTGCGCCGCCACTCGGTGACGGTGGTGGCGATCTGCAGCATGTCGCCGTAACTGGCGGTCTTGAGGAAGCGCACGTGCGTGTCGACGATGGGCGTGCCGAGGATGCCCGTCTGCTTCTCCAGCACATGCCAGGCGGGCACGCCGCACTGGGTGAAGAAGTGGTGCCCGGCGGCGTCCAGCCAGCGGAAGAAGTTGGGAAACCAGACGATGCCGGCGGGGTCGCAGTCGCCAAATTCGACGCGGATGGTGTGGACGGTGGTGCGGGGCGTGGACATGCGCGGCATTGTGCCAACGGGTGTGCGCGCGCGTGCTTTGCGCGTCCCCCGCCGCGTCCCCCCGCGCGTCACCGGTGTGGCATCGGCGCGGCATCGGCGTGCCAGCGCCAGCGCCAGGGCGAAGGCGTCTGCGCTACGGCGCCGCGCTGCGCGACTGCGTCGCGGCATGCAGGTGCTGGAGTGCGGCGTCGAAGTCGAAATCGGCCAGCGCGCGCTCGAGCGCGGCCAGGGCCGGCGTGCCCAGCAGCGGGCGCAAGGTGTCGCGCTGCGCGGCGAAGAAGTCGGCGGCTTCGGCGTCGTCGGCAGTGAGCAGCCGGGTCAGCGTCGCGGCGTGCTCGGTGGCCAGTGTCAGATCGGTCGTGTCGGTGCCGGCACCGGCCTGGGCCTGGGCAGCGGCCTCCGCTGCAGTCGCTGCCGCAGCCGCCGCCGCGCTGGCCCTGGCTTCGCCCTCGCGCAGCGCCGCGCCAAGCGACTGCAGGGCCTCGCGCAGCTGCGTTTCGAAAGCGCGCAATGCGTCGGCGTGGGGTTCGCCATGCGCCAGTGCCTGCTCCAGCGCGGCAGCGGCCTGTTGCAGCGGGCCCAGGCCCAGGTTGCCGGCCACGGCGCGCACGGTATGGGCCGCACGCTGGGCCGCCGCCGGCTCCCCGGCGGCCAGCGCCTGCGCCACGCGGGCCGGCGCATCGCTCTGGCGCTCCACGAACTGCTGCAGCAGTTGGCGGTACAGCGCGTGGTTGCCTGCCACGCGCGACAGGCCGGTCGCGGCATCCAGCCCCGCCACCTGGGCCAGCGCCGCGTCTGCCAGCGCCGGCGCCGCTGCCGCAGGCGCTGAAACGGCATCCGCAGCGGGCGCGGGGGCCGGCCGCTGCGGTACATGCAATCCGGCGCGGGATGCCTGCTGCGCGTCGCGCCAGCCCAGTTGCACCGTGAAGGCGAACACGCTGCCCGCGCCAGGGGTGGAGTGCACCTCGATCTGCCCGCCCATGGCCTGCACCAGGCGCTTGCAGATGGTCAGCCCCAGCCCGGTGCCGCCGTACTTGCGCGTGGCCGTGCCATCGGCCTGCGAAAACGGCTCGAACAGTTCAGCGCACTGCGCCTGGCTCATGCCGATGCCGGAATCGCGCACTTCCACCCGCAGCACCAGCCCTTCGTCCGTGCGCGAGAGCTGCGTCGCGCTCACCTGCACCTGGCCCTGGGCGGTGAACTTGATGGCGTTGCCGACCAAGTTGCTGAGGATCTGGTCCAACCGCCGCGCATCGCCCAGCAGCACCGGGGGCAGCCCCGGGTCGGCCTGCATCTGCAGCGCGAGGCCCTTGTCCGCGGCCTTGTCGGCCAGCGCGTGGGCCACGCCCTGCAGCAGATCGTCCAGCCGGAAGGGGCTGGCCTCGATCTCCATGCGGCCGGCCTCGATGCGCGAGAAATCCAGGATGTCGTTGACCACGCGCAGCAGCGCGGTGCCGGCGCCGTGCACCTTGCTGACGTAGTCGCGCTGGCGCGCGGTCAGATCGGTCTTCAGCGCCAGGTGCGACAGGCCGATGATGGCGTTCATCGGCGTGCGGATTTCGTGGCTCACATTGGCCAGAAACCGGGACTTGGTGGCCACCGCTTCGTCCGCCAGGCGCTTGGCCTCGCGCAGGGCTTCGGCGGCGGCGTTCTCCTCGGTCACGTCCTCCATGACCCAGACGCTGCCGTGTGTGGAGTTTGGGTCGATGAACTGCGCGCGCATGCGGCACCAGAACATCTCGCCGTTCTTGCGGCGCACCCACTGGTCATGGCGCTGGCCGCTGCCAATGCTTGCGTTGGCCAGCGCGCGGCCGCTCTCGTAGGCGGCGTCGCTGGGGTACCACACGCGCGTGCGCTGCTGCACCAGCTCGCCCGGCTCATAGCCGAAAATGCGTTCGAGCTCGCGGTTGCAGCGCAGCACGATGCCCTGGTGCAGGATGCAGATGCCGACGCTGGCGGTCTCGAAGACGGCCATCTGTGCGGCGTGGGCCACGCGCAGGGAATCCTCGGCGGCCTTCAGCGGCTCCATGTCGACCACCGTGCCGACGATGCCGCCCGGGCTGCCGTCGGGCCGGCGAAACCCGTTGACCGAATACAGCGTGCGGTGCGTCTTGCCGTCGGCAAAGGTCCACCGCGCCTCGCGTTGCAGCGTGGCGGCCGTGGCCAGCACGGTGTCGTCCTCGCGCTGCAGCTGCTCGCGCAGCGGGGCCGGCAGCTGGTCGAGCTCGTCCACGCGCTTGCCGACCAGGTCTTGCAGGCGAAAGCCGAACATCTGCTCGAAGGCCTGGTTGCAGCCCAGCAGCCGCGCGTCCGGGCCCTTGTAGAACACGGCGTTGGGGATGTGGTCGATGCTGCGCTGCAGGAATGTGGTCATGTCCTCCACCGACTGCTGCGCGGCGCGCGCGCTGGTCACGTCCAGCAGCGTGAACTGCAGCAGCGTGCGGCCCTGGAAGCGAAAGCGCACGACCCGGGTGTCGGCGATCCATTCCTGGCCGTCTGGGCGGCGGTGCGGCCAGACGATCTGGCGCGCGTGGTGCTCGTCGTCTGCATTGGCCTGCTGGCAGGCGGCCAGCGCCTCCAGCGTCGTGCCGCCCGCAGTCGGCAGGGGCGACACGTCCCACACCGTCTTGCCCACCAGTGCGGCGCGATTGGCCAGCCCGTAGAGCCGCGCGGCAGCGTCGTTGGCGTCCACGAAGCGGTGGGCCTGCAGGTCGTACACCGCCATGGCAATCGTGGAGTCGCGGAACAGCATGCGGTTGAAGGCTTCGCTGTCGCGCAGCGCCTTCTCGGCCTGCTTGCGCTCGGTGATGTCCAGCACCCAGGTGGCGATCAGCGTCTGGCCGCCCACGGTGATCGGTGTCGCATCGAGCAGGCCCCAGTAGGCTGAGCCGTTCTTGCGCATGAGCCGCACCTCGCGCCCACGCACCTGGCCATCGCGCTCCAGAGCGTGCAGAAACTGGGCGCGCCGCTGCGCGCCTTCTGCGTACAGCGCGAGCGCGCTCAGCGAGCGCGTTTCCTCGCGCGTGTAGCCATGCAATGCCAGCCAGCGTTCGTTGACATCCAGGATCTGACCTTGCGGATCGGTCAGGATCAGGCCGGCAGCGCTCGAGTCGGTCAGCGTCTTGCGCAGCGCCTCGCTCTCGTCCAGCGCCGCACTGCGCCGCGCCAGGTCGGCCTCGAGGGACAGCACCTGGCTGCGCAGCGCGTCACGCTCGCGCAGGCCCCGCCATACGAGCCCGGCCAGCGCGAGCAGCGCCAACAGCGCCAGCGCCAGCGTGCTTTGCACGAGCCAGCCCATCGTGGCCACGCGACATCAATCCGCGCGAATGCCCCGCGTGCGGATCAGCGCGCCGAAGCGCGTCGAATCGTCCACGGCGCGCTGGTGGAACTGCTCGGGCGTGAGCGCCAACGCCTGGCCACCCAGGCTGGTCATGCGTTCGGCCAGGGCCGGCGTGCGCAAGATGGTGTTGATCTCGCGGTTCAGCCGGGCCACCACCTCGGCTGGCGTGCCGGCCGGCGCGTAGAAGCCGAACACGGTGTCGGCGTCGAAGCCGGCCAACCCGGCTTCGGCCAGCGTCGGCACCTCGGGAAACGCGGCCGAGCGCGTGGGGCTGCCCACGGCCAGCAGCTTGAGCTTGCCGGCGCGCACCTGGTTCAGGCCGATGCCGGGGTCGAAGAAGAAATCGATCTGCCCGGCCAGCAAGTCCTGCAGTGCCGGCGCGGCGCCGCGGTAGGGCACGTGCACGGCGAACACGCCGGCCTGGGCCTTCATCATCTCGCCTGCCAGGTGCGGCGAGCTGCCGTTGCCGGGCGAGCCATAGCTGAGCTTGCCTGGGCGGGCCTTCAGGTGGGCAATGAACTCGGCGGCGTTCTGCGCCGGAAAGTCCGGCCGCACCAGCAGGTAGACCAGTACGCGCGCTGCGGCGGCCACCGGCACCAGGTCGCGCGCCGGGTCGAAGGCCATGCGCGCGTACAGATGCGGGTTGACCGAGACCATGCCGCCTGAGCTCATCAGAAGGGTGTGGCCGTCCGGCGCAGCCTTGGCGACGGCCTCGCCACCGATGTTGCCGTTGGCGCCGCCCCGGTTTTCCACCACGACCGGTTGGCCCAACGCCTGCGCCAGCGGCACGCCGACGGCGCGCGCGATCTGGTCGGCCGCGCCGCCGGGCGGGAAGTTGACGACCAGGCGAATCGGCCGGGACGGCCAGGCCTGGGCTTGCGCCTGCGCGGTGTTGGCCAAGGCGGCGGCGGCCAGGGCCGCCAGGAGGGTGCGTCGTTGCAGCGGTTGGGGCAATGGCATGCGGGGTGTCTCCGGTGTTGTTCGATGGGTCACGGCTTGTCAGGCGATCTCGATGTCCAGCAGCGTGGGGCCGGTGGCCGCCAGCGCTTGGGGCAGCAGCGCCTGCAGGCTGGCCGGGTCGGTGGCGCGCAGGCCGGCGCAGCCCTGCGCCTGCGCCAGGCCGACGAAGTCCAGCCCCGGCAGCGCCGTGCCGGGCAGCTCGGCGCCGGGCGTGAAGCCGAAGGCCGGCGCGAACATGTTCAGCGCCGCGTAGCTGCGGTTGTTCAGGATCAGAAAGGTGATCGGCAGGCGCAGCTGGGCCGCGCTCCACAGCGCCTGGATGCTGTACATGCTGGAGCCGTCGCCGATCAGCGCGATTACCTTCTCACCCGGCCGCGCCAGCGCCACGCCGACGGCGGCCGGCAGGCTGTAGCCCAGGCCGCCGCTGCACATGGTGTAGAAGCTGCCGCTCGTGCGCATCGGCAGGTGCTGCTGCATGACGGGGCGGGCGCTGGGCGCCTCTTCGACCACGATGTCGCCGGGCCGGCGCACCTGGTTCAGCACGTGCAGCACGTAGGCGGCCGACATGCGCTCGCCGGCGGCGGGCGCGGCCGGCACGGCGGGGGCAGGGCGGCGCTGCGGCGCGTTGCGGGGCGCACCGGCCACCGGCCGGGCCAGCAGGTCCAGCACCGCCAGGTGGATGTTGGCGACCACGGCCAGGCCGACCGGGCTCCACGCGGCAATCGCAGGGTCGTCGATCAGCTGCGCCAGCTGCGCGCCGGCCGGCAGGTGCGGGCCTTCGCCCTCGACGTGGTAGGTGAACACCGGCGCGCCCACGGCCAACACCTGGTCATGGCCGCCCAGCAGCTCGACGATGCGCTCGCGCATGGCGGGCAGGAAGCCGGCGAACAGCGCGTGGTCTTCCGGAAACCCGGCGCGCCCCGACATGGGCGCGACCCAGACGCGGGCCTGGTAGCGCTCGGCCAGCGCGACCACGGCGTCCCAGGCGCCGGCACGGTCGACGGCGGCGCCCACCACCAGGGCCGGCCGGCGGCTGGCGTCCAGCTGCTGGCCGATGCGCTCGAGCAGCGCCGGCTCCGGCCGCGCCATGGTGCTGACGGTGCGCGGGGCCACCGGCTGGCAGGGCCGCGCCCAGTCGTCCGCCGGGATCGACACCAGCACCGGGCCACGGGGCTCCTGCATCGCCATGTAGTAGGCGCGGGCGATGGCCAGCGGCACGTCTTCGGCACGGGCCGGCTCGCAGCTCCATTTGACGTAGGGCTTGGGCAGTTCGGTGGCCTGGGCCGAGAACAGGAAGGGCTCGAACGGCAGGATCGAGCGTGCCTGCTGGCCGGCGGTGATGACCATCGGCGTGCGGTTCTTGTGCGCCGTGAAGATGTTGCCCATGGCATGGCCCACGCCGGCGGCCGAGTGCAGGTTCACGAATGCGGCGTTGCGCGTGGCCTGGGCGAAGCCGTCGGCCATGCCGACGACCACCGACTCCTGCAGGCCCAGCACGTAGCGAAAGTCGGCCGGGAAATCGAGAAACAGCGGCAGCTCGGTCGATCCCGGGTTGCCGAAGATGGTGGTCATGCGCAAGCTGCGCAGCAGGTCGAGCACGGCCTCGCGCACGGTCGGGGTGCTGGCGGCAGCGGGCTGGGCGGGGGCAGGGTGGGCGATGTGGGTGCTGGGCATGGGGTGGGTGGTGGGGCGGCGGTCGATCTTCCGTGTTTGTGGCTCGTGCATCAACTGTTCCTAATCAAGCGTCTGATCCGCGCAGAGCTTGAACGACGGCCGGCCCGATGGCCTGCATCACGACCTTGATGCGCATGGCGTCGCGCAGCTCCTTGTGCGTGATGAGCCACAGCGGGGTGCGCAGCGCGGCGATGGGCTCGGTCAAGGGCTGCAGTTCGGGGCAGGTGTGCTGCAGGAACGCGGGCAGCAGGGCAATGCCCAGGCCAGCGCGCAGCATGGCCAGCGCGTGCGGGAAGCCGTCCACCCGCAGCACGATGGAGGAGGCGGGTACCGTGGTATCGATCCAACGGTCGAACTTGAGGTCGCGCGCGTCGCTTTCGAAGGCGATCCAGCGCTTGTGCGGCAGCAGCGCTGCGAGCGGGCGAATCGGCTGGCGCAGGCCCGGCTGCTTCAGTCCGTAGACACGGAAATCAAGCAGCGCCAGCTGGCGGCCGATCAGCCAGTCGGGCACGGTATCGCTCACGCGCAGTGCCACGTCGGCCTCGCGGCGCGACAGGCTCAGGTGGTTGCGCGTGGCCAGCAGCTCCAGCGTCACCTCTGGATACGCAGCGGCGAACTGGCGCACCACCTGCGGCATCAGGTAGCTCACCAGCACGCTGGCCGCCGTGATGCGCACATGGCCGCTGGGCTTCAGGTCCTGCCCGAGCACGCGCATCTCGGCCTGCTGGGCCAGCGGCGCCATGGCCTGCGCCGCCCGCACCAGCTCTTCGCCGGCGCCGGTCGGCGTGTAGTGGCCGCGCGTGCGGTCGAACAACCGGGTCTTCAGCCGCGTCTCGATCGAGGCAAGCTTGCGCAGCAGCGTGACGTGGGAGGTGGCCAGCGCCTTGGCGGCTTGCGAGAGCTGGCCGGCTTCTGCCACCGCCAGCACCACCTGGAAGTCGCCCCACCCCAGTCGAAAGCGGCCGGGGGCGGTACGCGGATCGGTGGGCCGGGCCAGGGGGTCTTCGTCGGACGTTGTCATTTTTGAAAACCTGGTTTGTCTTTAATGTACGTTGAAGCTCATTTTTGCAAGCGACAATGGCGCCACGTTGTGCCCTGTACGCCCACGCTGCGATGCGTCCGCGTCCCACAGCCGGCCCGCCGGGCGCCACGTACTGTGTGCAGCACTGGCAGCGCATTTCGACTTCGCCGATGCCCACGTGCTCTATGTGCTCTGTCGCAACACTGCCAATCTGCACCCCGCATGCCGGTCGCCGCCTAACTGGCGCATCGACTGGGCATGGGCAGCTGAGACCTCCGCGGTCTTCGCCGCCAACCATCTTTGTTTTGAAAGGACATCACATGACCACCACCACTTCCACCGCACGCCGCGTGCTGCGCCCGACTGCCGCCGTTCTCGCTCTGTCGGCCACGCTGTTCCTGGGCGCCTGCGCCAGCAAAGGCCCGCCGCCCGTGGACGCGATGACCACGGCGCGCGCCGCGATCACCCAGGCCGAGGCCGCGCAAGCCGGCCAGTTGGCACCGGTGGAACTGCTGGCCGCACGCGACAAGTTGGTGCAGGCCGATGCGGCCGTGCGCGCCGAAGAGTTCGGCAAGGCCCGCCGCCTGGCCGAGCAGGCCGCCGCCGACGGCATGCTGGCCGAGCGCATGGCGCGTGCTGCACGTGCACGCCAGGCCGCCACCGAGCTGGACCGCTCGAACGCCGCGCTGAAGAACGAAGCCACGAACCGCGCGCCCCGCTGAGCGGCCGCCGTCACCGAACCGAACTGAAAGACCCGATATGAAGAACATCCGCTCAACCCTCACCCTGAACCGCGGCCTGGTCCTGGCGCCGCTCGCCGCGCTGCTGCTGGCCGCCTGTGCGTCTTCGCCCGCGACCAACCCCGCGCTGGAGCAGGCGCGTGGCCTCTACACCCGCGCCTCGACCGACGCCGACACCGCCCGCACCGCCCCGCTGGACCTGCGCCGCGCGCAGGAAGCGCTGCGCCAGGGCGATGCGGCGTTGAAGTCGGGTGAAGACCTGGCGACCGTGGAGCACTACGCGTACCTGGCACGCCAGAGCGCCTCGACGGCACTGCAGTCCGGCGAGATCGCCCGTGCCGAGCAGGCCGTGACGACGGCCGGCGCCGAGCGCAGCCGCATCCTGATCTCGGCGCGCGGTGCCGAGGCCGATCAGGCCCGCGCGCAAGCCGAGCGTGAGCGCCAGCAGGCCGACATGGCCCGCAACCAGGCAGAGGCCGCCCGCACCCAGGCCGAAGCCGCCCGCAACCAGGCCCAGCAACAGGGCGCGGCGGCCCAGGCAGCGCAGGCGCGTGTCGCCAGGCTGCAGGCGGAAATGGCCGCGCTGCAGGCCAAGCAAACCGAGCGCGGCATGGTGCTGACGCTGGGCGACGTGCTGTTCGACACCGGCCGTGCGCAGTTGAAGACTGGCGCCTTCGCCACGCTGGACCGCCTGGCCACGTTCATGCGCGACAACCCCGAGCGCACGCTGCAGATCGAAGGCCACACCGATTCCACCGGCTCGGATGCGCTGAACATGTCGCTGTCGCAACAGCGGGCAGAGTCTGTGCGCGGCGCGCTCGTCAGCCGCGGTGTGGACGGCGGCCGCATCATGACCAAGGGCATCGGCCCGGCGTCGCCTGTGGCCAACAACGGCACGGCCGAAGGCCGTCAGCGCAACCGTCGCGTGGAGATCGTGATCTCCAACACGCAGACGGGCTAAGCGCAGCCTGGCGGTCGGCCGCGATATACCGGCCGCCGGCTTTCGCCGGCCCCGCTGCTCGCCGCTGCGCTTGATGCGCACGCGCGCACAGCAGCCACTCAGCCAGCCCATCTGGCGCACAGCCGCTTCAACGGCGCATCGGTTCAGTTCTGGATCGATGCGCCGTTGTGCTTTCACGCGCGCGTCATGTTGCGCTGCCAAGCTGCCGGGTTTTTGCTCTGACCCGAGGCGCTTGCGATGAAAAACGTTCCCCCGATGGTGAATTTGCTGGCCGAGGCCGCGCCCGCGCAGCCGGGCCGCCGCCGCTTCGTGCGCCAGGTGGCAGCGGGCGCTGCGGCGCTCGGCGGGCTGGCGTTGGCCGGCTGCGGCGGTGGCGACGACGATCCGCAGGTGGACTACGCACACGGCGTGGCCAGCGGCGACCCGCTGGCAGACCGCGTGGTGCTGTGGACGCGCGTCAGCACAACCGCCACGCAGGAGATCGCGCTGCGTTGGGAGGTGGCCAGCGACAGTGCATTCACCACGCTGGTGGCCAGTGGCGAGGTGCGTACCTCGGCCGCCCGCGACCACACGGTCAAGGTCGATGCAACCGGGCTGGCGCCGGGGCGCGGCTATTGGTACCGCTTCAACGCGTACGGCCAGCTGTCGCCGGTGGGCCGCACGCGCACACTGCCCGCAGCAGGCGTGGCGCAGGTGCGACTGGCAGTGTTCTCGTGCGCCAACTACCCGGCCGGGTTCTTCAACGTCTATGCCGAGGCCGCCAAGCGCAACGACCTGGATGCCACCGTGCACCTGGGCGACTACCTGTACGAGTACGAGCGTGGTGGCTACGCGTCGGAGAACGCGGCCGCGCTGGGCCGGCTGTCGCTGCCCGCCACCGAGGTCCTGAGCCTGGCCGACTACCGCCAGCGCCATGGGCAGTACCGGACCGACCGCGACCTGCAGGCCCTGCATGCCGCCGCGCCCATGATCGCCGTGTGGGATGACCACGAGATCACCAACGACACCTGGCGCAGTGGCGCGGAAAACCACCAGGCCAGCGAAGGCGATTTCGCTGCGCGCAAGGCTGCTGCGCTGCAGGCCTACCACGAGTGGATGCCGATCCGCAGCGGCGCCGATCTGGCGCAGATCTACCGCAGCTTCGACTTCGGCGGCCTGCTGGCGCTGCACATGCTGGACACCCGCGTGGTCGGGCGCGACGAGCAGATCTCGTACGCGCCGTACTTCACGCCCACGGGTCTGGACGCAACGGGTTTTGCCGCTGCCATTGGCCAGCCTGCGCGCCAGCTGCTGGGCAGCACGCAGGCCGACTGGCTGCGCCAACAGATGACGGCCTCCACGGCCCGCTGGCAGGTGCTTGGCCAGCAGGTGCTGATGGGCCGCATGCTGATGCCCGCGCCCATCCTGCTGGGCCTCCTGGCGCCCAGCAGCCCGGGCAGCGTGACACTGGCCGAATACCAGGCCATCGGCGTCAAGGCGCAGACGGCGCCACAGACCCTGACGGCCACCGAGCTGGCCGTGCTGCAGGCGCCGGCGATCCCGTACAACCTGGACGCCTGGGACGGCTACCCCGCCGCGCGCGAGGCCGTGCTGGCGATGGCGCGCGACCTGGACAAGAACCTCGTGGTGCTGGCCGGCGACACGCACAACGCCTGGGCCAGCGATCTGCTGGACGCGCAGGGCCGACCGGTCGGCGTGGAGTTCGCCACGCCGTCGGTCAGCTCACCGGGCTTCGAGGCGTACCTGTCCGACCTCGACCCGGCCGTGCTGGCAGGGGCGTTGACACAGTTGATCGGCCCGCTGCAGTACACCGACACCGAGCGGCGCGGCTACCTGGTGCTGACGGCCACCGCCGCCGAATGTCGGGCGGACTGGACCTACGTGGACAACATTGCCAGCCGCAGCTACCAGGCCGTGACGGACCAGGCATTGCGGGTGCTGCCGGGCGCGGGGAACCGGCGCATCGTGGCGGTGTGAGGGTCAGGCGGACGCGGCCGTCGCGTCCAGCCACCCCAGCATGCAGGCGTTGAACGCCTCCTGCCGGTTCAGCATCACCCAGTGCCCGGTGGGCAGTGCCTGCACAGCGCTGCCGGGCCGGGCCTGCAACTGTTCCAGCCACTGCGGTGAATGGAACATGAAGTACTTGCGCTCGCCATAGACGAACAGCATCGGGCAGGCCAAATCGGCTACCGGGGCCAGGCCCGCAAACCCACCCGCCGTGCCGAACCAGCGCATGGCGTACGGGTAGCCCATCTGCGCGCCGACCTGCGCCGGCGGCACCGGGCAGCGCAGCCGCGGCGCCATCCAGCGCGCCATGCGGTCGCCCAGCGTTCCCCCGGTCTTGTAAGCCAGCGCCAGCCACACCTGGTACTGCCACACCATGCGCCGGCCCTTGCGGCCGAGTGCGCGCTGCAGCTCGGCACTCTGGTGGTCCCCCACATCCACTCCGACGACCCGCGCCACACGCGCCGGCCGCCGCGCGGCGTACTCATAGCCGAAGGCGCAGCCCCAGTCGTGCGCTAGCAGCGTCACGCGCTGCCCCGGGCAGGTGGCGTCCAGCACGGTGTCGATCAGCTGCACCATGCGCGCGACCGAGGTCGCGCGCGAGGGCTGTGCCAGGTCGAAGCCCGGCAGCGTGAAGCGGATGCAGCGGTACCGTGCGGCCAACGCGGCGACGGTGCCGTCCCACAGGCGCAGTGTGTCGGGCCAGCCGTGCAGCAACAGGATGGGCGGGCCATCTGGCGGGCCGTCGCATTCCACGTCAACGCCGTCGACACGCAGCCGCTGCGGCGCGGTGAGGGCCGTGGGGTTCGGCGCCGGGCGGGGAACTTTTGCGTCTGCAGGGGGCAGGTGCATGGGGTTTCCATGGGCAGGGGGGAGGGGCCATGGTAGCCAGCGGGCACGTAATATCGCGCCGCTTGCCCGCTTTTGGTGCAGCCTGCGCCGGTCCAAGCCGCGCAAGGTGGCATCGAGCTTGCTGTCATGCACGCAGACCGACCACGTCCCCGACCAGGTGCCTTCTCATCCATGACCGAACCCAGACTGGCACTCGCCCACATCACCAAGGCCTACCCGGCGGTGGTGGCCAACAGCGATGTTTCGTTGACCGTGCTGCCCGGCGAGACCCATGCGGTGCTGGGCGAGAACGGCGCCGGCAAGTCCACGCTGATGAAGATCATCTACGGCTCCGTCAAGCCGGACCAGGGCACGGTGCACTTCAACGGCCAGCCGGTGCACATCCGCAACCCGCAGGAGGCGAGGGCGCTGGGCATCAGCATGGTGTTCCAGCACTTCAGCCTGTTCGACACGCTGACCGTGGCCGAGAACGTCTGGCTGGGGTTGGACAAGAGCCTGAAGCTGGCCGAGGTGACGCAGCGTGTGCACGCCAAGGCGGCCGAGTACGGGCTGGACATCGACCCGGCGCGGCCCGTGCACACGTTGTCGGTCGGCGAGATGCAGCGCGTGGAGATCATCCGCGCGCTGCTGACCAACCCCAAGCTCCTGATCCTGGACGAGCCCACTTCGGTGCTGACACCGCAGGCGGTCGACAAGCTGTTCGTCGTGCTCAAGCAGTTGTCATCCGAGGGCTGCAGCATCCTCTACATCAGCCACAAGCTGCACGAGATCCGCGAGCTGTGCACGGCCTGCACGGTGCTGCGCGGCGGCAAGGTGACGGGCGTTTGCAATCCGCAGAACGAGAGCAACGCCTCGCTCAGCCGGCTGATGATCGGCGCCGAGCCGCCGGCCTTGCAGCACCGTGCGTCCAACGCCGGTGATGCCGTGCTGCAGGTGCAGGGGCTCAGCCTGGCGCGCGAAGACCAGTTCGGCGTGGACCTGGACGGCATCGACCTCACGGTGCGGGCCGGCGAGGTGGTGGGCATCGCCGGTGTCTCGGGCAACGGGCAGCGCGAACTGCTGTATGCGTTGTCGGGCGAGGACTGCCGCGCCGCGCCGCGCATGGTGCGCATCTTCGGGCGCGAGGCGGCACGCTTGCGGCCCGGCCAGCGCCGCAAGCTGGGCCTGCATTTCGTGCCGGAAGAGCGGCTGGGCCGCGGCGCCGTGCCCACGCTGAGCCTGGCGCACAACCTCTTGCTGACGCGCAACGACGCCATCGGCAAGAGCGGCTGGATCGGCGTGCGCAAGCTGACCAGGCAGGCGCAGGCCATCATCGAGCGCTTCAACGTCAAGGCCGGCGGGCCGCAGTCGGCGGCCAAGTCGCTGTCGGGCGGCAACCTGCAGAAGTTCATCGTCGGGCGTGAGATCGACGCCGGCCCCAGGCTGCTCATCGTCTCGCAGCCGACCTGGGGCGTCGACGTGGGCGCGGCGGCGCAGATCCGCGGCGCCATCCTGGCGCTGCGCGATGCCGGCTGCGCCGTGCTGGTGGTCAGCGAGGAGCTGGACGAGCTGTTCGAAATCAGCGACAGGCTGCATGTGATCGCCAAGGGCCGGCTCTCGCCCTCGGTGGCGCGGGCCGATGCCACGGTGCCGCAGATCGGCGAGTGGATGTCCGGCCTGTGGAGCGGCGCCGGCACGCAGGCCATCGCGCAGGAGGCGACCCATGCTGAAGCTTGAGGCACGGCCGCAGCCCTCTGCCTTCTGGGGCTACGCCTCGCCTCTGCTGGCGCTGGCGATCACGGTGCTGATCGGCACCCTTTTGTTCATCGCGCTGGGCAAGGACCCGGTGCGCGGCCTGGGCGTGTTCTTCTGGGAACCACTGCGCACCACCTATGCGCTGGGCGAGCTGATGGTGAAGGCGACACCGCTGTTGATCGTCGCGCTGGGGCTGGCGGTGTGCTTTCGCTCCAACGTGTGGAACATCGGCGCGGAGGGGCAGTTCGTGATCGGCGCCATCTGCGCCGGGGGCGTGGCGCTGCTGGCGGGCAAGGGCACGGGCGGGTGGATCGTCGTACCCATTCTGTTGGCCGGCATCCTCGGCGGCATGCTGTGGGCCAGCATCGTGGCGCTGCTGCGCGACCGCTTCAACGCCAGCGAGATTTTGGTCAGCCTGATGCTGGCCTATGTGGCCATCCAGCTCCTGGGCTACCTGGTGCAGGGGCCGTGGAAAGACCCGGGCGGCTACAACTTTCCGCAGAGCAAGACCTTCGAGGCCGTGACGCAGATCCCGCGGCTGATGAAGGGCTCGCGCGTGAGCATCGGCCTGATCATCGCGCTGGTGGGCGCCGGGGTGCTGTGGATCTTTCTGTTCCGCACGCGGGCCGGCTTTGCGCAGCAGGTCGGCGGGCTGGCGCCGGCGGCGGCGCGCTATGCAGGCTTCTCGTCGCGCCGCGCGCTGTGGATCGCGTTGCTGACTTCCGGCGGCGCCGCCGGCCTGGCCGGTGCGCTGGAGGTGGCCGGCCCCATCGGCCAGCTCACGCCCTATGTGCCGGCCGGCTACGGCTTTGCGGCCATCATCGTCGCCTTTGTCGGGCGGCTGCATCCCATCGGCATGGTCTTCTCGGCGATTCTCATGAGCATGTTCTACATCGGTGGCGAGCTGGCGCAGTCGCGCATGGGCCTGCCCAAGTCGCTGACCGGCGTGTTCCAGGGCCTGCTGCTGTTCACGCTTTTGGCCTGCGACACGCTGATCGCCTACCGCGTGCGCTTTACCGGCGGCACGCGGCCGGCCACGGCAGGGGCACGCTGATGGAAGCCTACGCGCTGCTGCTGGCCGCCACGCTGAATGCCGGCACCGTGCTGGCGATCGCCGCCCTGGGCCTGCTCATCAACGAGAAGGCCGGCATCATCAATCTGGGGGCCGAGGGCATGATGCTGTGCGCCGCCATCGCCGGCTTTGCGGCCGTGGTGCACAGCGGCAACAGCTGGGTCGGCTTCGCGGCCGGTATGGCGGCCGGTGCGGCGCTGGCCGCGGCGTTCGGCGTGCTGGTGATCTGGTTCAACACCAACCAGTACGCGACCGGGCTGGCACTCTCCCTGTTCGGCACCGGCTTCTCGGCCTTCGTCGGCGTCTCGTACGTGCAGGAGAAGATTGCCACCGCGCCGCGCTTTGCCATCCCGCTGCTGGCCGACATTCCGTGGGTGGGGCCGGCGCTGTTCCGCCACCACCCGGTGGTCTATCTGACGGTGCTGTTCACCGGCGCGCTGGTCTGGTTCCTCATGCGCACGCGCAGCGGGCTGGTGCTGCGCTCGGTGGGCGAGTCGCCCGAGTCGGCGCATGCGCTGGGCTACCCGGTGCGGCGCATCCGCTTCATGGCGGTGCTGGCCGGTGGCGCGCTGTGCGGGCTGGCGGGGGCGTACCTGTCGGTGGTCTACACGCCGCTGTGGGTCGAGGGCATGGTGGCCGGCAACGGCTGGATCGCGCTGGCGCTGACGACGTTCGCCACCTGGCGGCCGGCGCGCGTGCTGCTGGGCGCTTACCTGTTCGGCGGCGTGGGGCAGCTGGGCTTTTTCCTGCAGAGCCAGGGCGTGCAGGTGCCCAGCCAGTTCCTCTCGATGCTGCAGTACCTGGCACCCGTGGTGGTGCTGGCGATCATCTCGCGCAACCCCGCGTGGATCCGCGCGAACATGCCCAATTCCATCGGCAAGCCGTTTTACCCCGGCTCATAATCTGCCGGTTTTTTCGTTGCAACCCCCAGGAGATTTCATGACCGACCTGTCCAAACGTTCCATCCTCAGAGTGGCCGCGCTGAGCGCGGTGGCCGCCGCCGCGCTGGTCGGCTGCGGCAAGAAGGAGGAGCCCGCGCCCGTGGCGGCAGCACCCGCCGCCGCCCCCGCTGCTGCGCCCAAGGCCGATCCGCTGAAGATCGCGTTCGCCTACGTGGGCCCGGTGGGCGACGGCGGCTGGACGTTTGCGCACGACAACGGGCGCAAGGCCATCGAGAAGGAATTCGGCGACAAGATCGTCACCAGCTTCGTCGAGAAGGTGCCCGAGTCGGCCGACGCCGAGCGCGTGTTCCGTGACCTGGCAGGCCAGGGCAACAAGCTGATCTTCGGCACCACCTTCGGCTACATGGAGCCGATGCTGAAGGTATCGGCCGACCACAAGGACGTGAAGTTCGAGCACGCCACCGGCTACAAGACCGGCGAGAACATGCGCACCTACGACAGCCGCACGTACGAGGGTGCCTACATGGCCGGCGTGATTGCCGGCGCCATGACCAAGACCAACACGCTGGGCGTGGTGGCGTCGATCCCGATCCCCGAAGTCGTGCGCAACATCAACAGCTTCACGATGGGCGCGCAGTCGGTCAATCCGAAGATCACGACCAAGGTGGTCTGGGTCAACGAATGGTTCAACCCGCCCAAGGAGACCGAGGCCGCCACGGCGTTGATCAACGGCGGCGCCGACGTGCTGATGCAGAACACCGACTCGGCCGCCGTGCTGAAGACCGCGCAGGAGCGCGGCAAACGCGCGTTCGGCTGGGATTCGGACATGACGGCCTATGGCCCGCAGGCGCACCTGGGCTCGGCCATCATCAACTGGGCGCCGTACTACATCAAGGCCACCAAGGACGCGCTGGAAGGCACCTGGTCCACCGGCGCGCAGTGGTGGGGCGTGAAGGAGGGCGCGATCGACATGGTGTCGGTCGCCGACGACGTGCCCGCCGACATCAAGGCCAAGGTCGAGACCATCAAGGCCGGCCTGAAGGACGGCACTTTTTCGATCTGGAAAGGCCCCATCGTCGACAGCGCCGGCAAGGAAGTGCTGGCCGCCGGCGCCGTGGCCGATGACCAGTTCCTCTCGGGCGTGAAGTTCTACGTCAAGGGCGTGGAAGGCAAGGTGCCGGGCGACAAGTGAGCCAGCGCCAGCGCTGACCGCTGACCCCAGAACGGCCGCCTTCTGGCGGCCGTTGCGTTGTATGCCCCTGATGGGCCGCGCGCGTGGGCCTCAGCTGGAGGCGATTTCGCAGGATTTGACGACCCCTGCGATCGGGTCGCCGAACGACGCGTTGTTGCAGCTCACTTGGCCGGTAACAGTCTTGACAACGTACCTGCCGTTGGCGCCGTAGCGCACTTGGCGGGTACCCGTCACGTTGCAGCGGCTGGCTTCCGCAGCACAGAAACTCCAGGTTTGGGCCACCGGCGTGTCAGCCTCGACAGTACAGGTTTTGACGACGCCGGGAATCGGATCGCCGAATGTCGCGTTGTTGCACGTGACCTGGCTCGCCACCGTCTTGTAGACGTACTTCCCGTTGGCCCCGTAGCGGATGGTGCGCACGCCGTCCACGGCGCAGACGCCGCTTTCCTGAGCGCACTGAGACCATGTGCCATCGACCGGGGGGGTGATGGGTGCGGGTACCGCGCTGCCGCCTGTCGTGACCGCCGCCGACGTGCTTTCGTAGGCACCGATGTCGATCTTGCCGCCCGCCGCGCGCGTCCGTGACCGTGCGACCGGCAGGTATTCCATGGCTGGCGTCAACGACGTGCCCGACGAAGACGCGCCGGGGGCCGTACCGGTATCGGCGGCCTGGGTGCGAGCCGCAGGGCGCAGGTCGAAATTGGCACGGTCCACGAAGGCGTAGTACGCGACCTTCAGGTTGTTGTGATCAACGGTGCTGCCCTGTGTCGAAAGCGTTCCGGTGCCGACGAACAGATTGTTCCGTGCCACAACGGGAACCGTGACGCCGGAGCCGATCAACAGGAAGGTGCCGCCCGAGCTGCGGTCGTTGATGAAGGTGTTGTTGACGACGTACAAGTCCTTGCCCGTGTTGGAGGCACCTTCCATACCGAAGCTCACCACACCCGGGTTCTCGTTGTCTGCCGG
Source organism: Rhodoferax sp. RT4P68 (assembly GCF_056521305.1). Classification (NCBI taxonomy): domain Bacteria; kingdom Pseudomonadati; phylum Pseudomonadota; class Betaproteobacteria; order Burkholderiales; family Comamonadaceae; genus Rhodoferax; species Rhodoferax sp. RT4P68. The sequence continues at coordinate 176,977 of NZ_JBWMBB010000014.1, read as the reverse complement.
CTGTTGAATCACGTTGCCGATGATGGTCGTGGTGCCGGCGTTCGGCAGATCGATCTCGTAGCTCGGCTTGCCAGTGCTGCTGGAGAACCGGCTGTAGGCGATGGTGTTGGTGTTGGCGCGCGACTTCAGGTTGTGGCCCACGTTGGCGTCGTGCGAGAAGTTGCCACGAAAGACCAGGCTCTTGACCTTGCCGACGTAGAGGTTGTGCGAGTACCCGTCGCCATACCCGTTGAAGCCGAATTCGGTGTTGTCGATGACGATGTCGGAGACACCATCGTTGTTGGTCAGCAGGCCGTTCTCGTTGTGGTGCAGATGGCTGTTGCGCAGCGTCAGGTGCTTGCCGTCCAGACGCAGGGCGGCGCCATTTCTATCGGGAACCTTGGCGCCGAACATTTCGACGTTGTCGATGGTGGTGCCGGTGCCGCCGACGACCCAGATTCCTTTGCCGTTGGCGTTCTTGCCGGCGGCATCGATCTTGGGGCGACCGTTGACGCCGCGAATGGTCAGGTTGTTGGCAAAAAAGGCGCAGACATCACCTGTGTAGGTGGTGCCGCCTGCGATTTCCACCGTGTCGCCAGCCATCGCACGGGTCAGCGCCTGGCAGGGGGTGGTATAGGTTTTGCCCGGGCCGACCGCCAAAGTGGCGGCGGTGGCCGGAAGGCCAACAGAAAGCATGAGGAGAGAGGCGACCGTTGCACCGGTCAGGGAGAGGGTTGAAATGCGAGGAGAAATAGCGTTCACCGTGACGTCAAGTTGAGGTGCCCAAGTGTGTATGCAGGTTTAGCAACAACTCTGTGACCAAAAGTGATGACTGCGGCAGGGGTCACGGACCACCGGATTTCTTTGAGAGCCGCTCCCTGCGCCAAAAAGCGCGCCGTGCAGCGTAGCGGAACGTGTTATTGCTAGTGGACGCTCACTTACACAGTTCACATTGCCTAGCGCGGTTGGCCGCATTTTGATGTGCATGCGTACAGTTGTTGCCTGCGCTCCGGCATGCACTGCGACGTTGCAGACACCGTGACCGCGCTCCTATACGGGGCGCTTGACGTGGGGCAAGCGGAGCCGGGCGCGGGCCCGCCGGCCGCCCCGCACATTGAGTAGAGTTGCGCCCATGACACCGCACGCACCCGACTGCTCCCGAATCGCCGCCGACCGCCTGCCCGCGCTGCTGCGCAGCATGCCCAAGGCCGAGTTGCACATGCACATCGAAGGCTCGCTGGAGCCCGAGCTGATCTTCGCGCTCGCGCAGCGCAATGGCGTGCAGATCCCCTATGCCAGCGTGGAGGAGCTGCGCCGCGCCTATGCGTTCAGCAATCTGCAGAGCTTTCTGGACATCTACTACGCAGGCGCCAGCGTGCTGCTGCACGAGCAGGATTTCTATGACATGGCGTGGGCCTATCTGCAGCGCGCCGCCGCCGACAACGTGCTGCGCACCGAGATGTTCTTCGACCCACAGACGCACACGGCGCGCGGCGTGGCGATGGCCACCGTGGTCAACGGCCTGCACCGGGCTTGTGTCGATGCGCAGGCTCAGCTTGGCGTCAGCGCGGCGTTGATCCTGTGCTTCTTGCGCCACCTCAGCGAAGAGGATGCGTTCGAGACGCTGGAGCAGGCGCTGCCGATGCGCGACAAATTCATCGGCGTGGGCCTGGATTCCAGCGAAGTCGGCCACCCGCCGGAGAAGTTCGCCCGCGTGTTCGCGCGTTGCCGCGCGCTGGGCTTTCATCTGGTCGCGCACGCGGGCGAGGAGGGGCCACCGGCCTATGTGTGGACGGCGCTGGACCTGCTGAAGGTCGAGCGCGTGGACCACGGCGTGCAGTCCACCAAGGATGCAGCGTTGATGCGCCGGCTGGCGGCCGACCGCATTGCGCTGACGGTGTGCCCGCTGTCCAACCTGAAGCTCTGCGTGTTCCCCGATCTGGCGCAGCACAACCTGGGCGCGCTGCTGGAAGCGGGGCTGGTGGCCACGGTCAACAGCGACGACCCGGCCTACTTCGGCGGCTACGTGAACGAGAACTTTGTGCAGACCTTCGCGGCCACCGGCCTCGCGGCGCGCCAGGCCTGGCAACTGGCCGACAACAGTTTTGCCGCCAGCTTTGCACCGGCGGCCGAACGGCAGGCCTGGCGCGACCGGCTGCAAGCGCACTTCGCCACGTTCTGACGCGGGCGCGGTGTGCCGTGGCACTGCTGATCGACCCCCATTCCATCGCCTCGCACCTGCCGCCGGCGACCTACACGCGCGGCCTGCAGGTCTACCTGAACCAGGGCGTCCTGGAACACGCACTGCTGCCCGCCAGCGCCTATGTGTGGCAGGTCGACGGCGTCGTTCGCGGCAGCGAACGCGAACCCTACGACACCAGCCTGACGCTGGAGGTCGCCGAGAACGGTCAGGTGGTGGGCTTCGAGGCCACCTGCTCCTGCCCGGTCGGCAGCAACTGCAAGCATGCGGTGGCACTGGCGCTGAAGGCGGCCTATGCGGCGGGCGCGGCGCGGCGTTCATCTGCAGCTGCGGCTGCGGTTGCGGGCGAGGGCGGCGCCACGCCGCCGGTGGTTGAGACTGCGGCGGCGCCCCGACCAACGCCACCGCCACCGGCACCGGCGCCTTCGCATGGGCACGAGGAGATGCGCCAGTGGCTCGATCTCTTCGACGCCGATCGGGCGGTGCATGCTGCGGTGGCTGCCAACCCGGACATGCCGCTCTACCTGCTCTCCGAGGTGCCGCGCAACCGGTTCGGCCGGCACGAGCCGGCGCGCCTGCAACTGGGCTGGAAGGTCTCGCGCCTGCTCAAGCGCGGCGGCTGGGCCAAGCCCAAGCCACCGGCCTACGACGCGCACTACCGCGTGCCGGTGCTGGCCGCCACCGAGCCCAACGACGACCGCGAGTGCGTGCACCTGATCCAGTCGCTGCGCACGCAGCAGACCAGCTACGGGGAAGGGCGTGTCGGCGTGGTCGATGGCACGATCGGCTCGCTCGCGCTGCAAGCGGCCGCACGCACCGGGCGGCTGTTCGCAGTCGATGCCGAGGGCGACATCGACTTCCAGCCGCTGGCGTGGGGCGCCGCGCGCCGCCTGGTGTGGCAATGGCACGAGGTGACGCAGGTGCGCGAGACCGAAAGCCTTTGGATGCTGCGCGCGGGCGCGGCCGCGCCTGGCACGCAGGCAGCCGATCAGCCGGCGCCCGAGGTGCGCGTGTTCGGCAGCCAGCCGCCGCTGTACCTGGACCGAGAAGCCCACACCTGCGGCCCGTTGGAGCACGCAGGGCTGGATGCCACGCAACTGCACCTGTTGCTCAGTGCGCCGCCGTTGCCGCAGTCGGCCTTCGGCGAATCGCAGAGCCGGCTGCTGGAGCGCTTGGCCGGCCTGCCGTTGCCGCCCGTGGTCACGCCGCCCGAGCGTTGGCCCGACAGCGCGCCGGTGGCCTGCCTGCGTTTGACGCGGGTGCCGGCCGCCGAGCGCGGGCAGCTGGGGCTGTTGCGCGCCACGCTGGCCTTCGATTACGCGGGTCTGCGCGGCCACTGGAGCGGCGACCAGGTCCATCTGCTGGTGGCGCACCAACAGCGCCGCGTGTTGCTGCGCCGCGACCCGGCGGCAGAGCGCGCCGCTGAAGCGCGCCTGCGCGGCCTGGGCCTTGCGGGCGATGCGCTGGCGCGCTTTCACGCGCCGACCGGCATGGCGTGGCTGGAATGGGCGTTGGCAGACTGGGCGCCGCTGCGCGATGCCGGGTTCGTGGTCGAGACCGATGGCGACCTGGCCGGCTTCGTGCAGCAGGCCGACACGCTGGATGTTGCCGTCGCTGCGCCGCCGGGCAACGACGACGCGCTGGGAGACGCGCTGCGCACCGACGCGCAGGCCGCCTGGTTCGACCTCTCGCTGGGCATCGAGATCGAAGGCCAGCGCCACAACGTGCTGCCCTGGTTGCCCGGCCTGCTGGCCCAGGTGGAGCAGACGCCCGAGGGGCCGCAGCTGCCGGCCTGGCTCTGGCGCGAGCTGCCCGATGGCCGCTGGCTGCGATTGCCGTCCGCGCCGCTGCGCCCCTGGCTGCAGGCCCTGCTCGAACTGGTGGGCGAGCGACCGGCGCGCGACCTGGAGGCCGAGGCCTTGCGCCTGTCGCGGCTGGAGGCCCTGCGCGCCGGCGTGCTGCTGGGCGAGGGCGCCGTCTGGCAGGGCGCCGACGGCCTGCGCGCCATGTTGCGCCAGTTGGGCAGCGGTGAACTGCCTGCGGTCGTACCGCCAGCCGGCCTGCAAGCGCAGTTGCGGCCCTACCAGCAGCACGGGCTGAACTGGCTGCAGTTTCTACGCCGCTCGGGCCTGGGCGGCCTGCTGGCCGACGACATGGGCCTGGGCAAGACGCTGCAGACACTGGCCCACCTGCTGCGCGACCATGAGGACGGTGTGGCCGACCGCCCCAGCCTGGTGCTGGCGCCGGTCAGCGTGCTGGGCACCTGGCGACGTGAGGCCGAGCGCTTCGCCCCTGCGCTGCGCACGCGCGTGTGGCATGGCGGTGACCGGCACGGGCAGGATTTCAGCGACGCCGACCTCGTCATCGCCCCCTATTCGCTGCTGCAGCGCGACCGCGCGCTGTGGCAGCAGCAGCGCTGGCACCTGGTGGTGCTGGACGAGGCCCAGCACATCAAGAACGCCAGCACGCAGGCCGCCCAGGTGGTGGCAGCGCTGGACGCGCGCCAGCGCCTGTGCCTGACCGGCACGCCGATGGAAAACCACCTGGGCGAGCTGTGGAGCCTGTTCCACTTCCTGATGCCTGGCTTCCTGGGGAGCCAGGCGCGGTTTCGCGAGGTGTTCCGCATCCCCATCGAAAAGCAGGGCGACACGCAGCAATTGGTGCAGTTGCGCCGCCGCGTCACGCCCTTCATGCTGCACCGGACCAAGTCGGCCGTGGCGACCGAGCTGCCCGACAAGATGGAGAGCATCACGCCGGTCACGCTGCAAGGCCCGCAGGCCGACTTGTACGAGACCATCCGCCTGACCACCGAGAAAGCGGTGCGCGAAGCATTGGAGGGCCGGGGGCTGGCGTGCTCGCAGATCCAGGTGCTGGACGCATTGCTCAAGCTGCGCCAGGTCAGCTGCGACCCGCGTCTGGTCAAGGCCGCGCCGCAGGCGGCCATGAGCGCCGGCTCGGCCAAGCTGGAGCTGCTGATGGAGATGCTGCCCGAGCTGCTGGACGAAGGCCGCCGCGTGCTGTTGTTCTCGCAGTTCACCGGCATGCTGGCGTTGATCGAGGAGGCTTTGCGTGAGCGCAAGATCGCGTTCGTCACGCTGACCGGCCAGACGCAAAAGCGCGACGAGGTCATCCAGCGCTTCACCAGCGGCGCCGTACCGCTGTTTCTGATCAGTTTGAAAGCCGGCGGCACCGGGCTGAACCTGCCCGAGGCCGACACCGTCATCCACTACGACCCGTGGTGGAACCCGGCCGTGGAAGAGCAGGCCACGGCCCGCGCGCACCGCATCGGCCAGACGCGCCAGGTGATGGTCTACAAGCTGGTGGCCGAGGGCACCATCGAAGAGCGCATCCTGGGGCTGCAGGCGCGCAAGGCGGCGCTGGCGCAGGGGCTGCTTCATGGGGCGGCGTCGCGCGAGACGCCGCTGTTCACCGAGGACGACGTGGCCGAGCTGCTGCGGCCAATCGGCTGACGGGCTGCCAGCGTGCTGCGCCCGCAAAGCCGCGCATGGCGGGTTGAGGGACAATCAATGTCCCTTTCCTTGTCCCTGGTGGACACCATCATGAAGAGCGTCACTTCTAAAATACGCAGCAGCGGCCTTGGCCGCGCTTTCATTTCTGCCGACCGCTGCACGGCAACCACCCCCTCTGCATCCGCGCCGCCCGCGCTGTCGCGCCGGCATCTGCTGGCCACCGTGGCGGCCTGCTGGCTGCCCGGCATGGCGGCGGCGGCCGACCCCTTGAGGATCGGCTTCGTCTACGTGGCCCCGCTGACGGATGCCGGCTGGGTGCGCCAGCACGAAGAGGGCCGCAAGGCAGTGCAGGCCGCGCTGGGCGAGCAGGTGCAGACCCGCTACGTGGAGAACGTGGCCGAGGGCGCCGACGCCGAGCGTGTGATCCGCGAGCTGGCGCAGCAGGGCTGCGGCTTGATCTTCACGCCCAGCTTCGGCTACATGGAGCCGACGTTGAAGGTGGCGCGCGACTTTCCGGACGTGCGCTTCGAATCCATCACCGGCTACAAGACCGCGCCCAACGTGGCCACGGCCAACGCGCGCTACTACGAAGGCCGCTACCTGGCGGGCATTGCGGCGGGGCGCATGACGCGCAGCGGCGTCGCGGGCTACGTGGCGGGCTTCCCGGTGCCTGAGGTGCTGCAGGGCATCAATGCGTTCACGCTGGGCTTGCGCTCCGTGGCGCCGAAGGCCGGTGTCAAGCTGATCTGGTTGCAGGCCTGGTTCGACCCGCCGCGCGAGCGCGATGCGGCCATGACGCTGATGAACCAGGACGCGGACGTGATGGCGTTCCATACGGGATCAGGCGCCGTCATGACGGCCGCGCAGGAGCGTGGCCGGCTGGCCATCGCCTACCACTCAGACATGCGCAAGACCGGCCCCGATGCCCAGGTGCTGGCCGTCAAGCACGAGTGGGGCAACTACTACACCCAACGCGCGCGCGCCGTGGTGGACGGCAGCTGGAAGAGCGGTTCGGTCTGGGGCGGTATCCGTGAGGGCATGGTGCGTGTCGGCGATTTCGGCAGCCGCGTGCCCAAGCTGGTGCAGCAGGAGGTGATGGCGCGCCAGGCCGACATCGCGGCGGGGCGCCTGCACCCCTTCCGTGCTGGCGCGGCGGTGCGCGACAACACGGGCCGCGAGGTGATCGCGGCCGGCCAGGTGCTGACCGATCCGCAGATTCTGGCCATGAACTGGCTGGCCGAGGGCGTGGCCGGTGGGCTGCCGAAGTAGCTGAACGCAGGGCGCAAGGCGCAGTGCGCCTTCCTACAATCGCCGCTTCCCAAGGGAGAGAGCTTCAACATGACGATCAAGAGCGACAAGTGGATCCGGCGCATGGCCGAGCAGCACGGCATGATCGAGCCGTTCGCGCCGGCCCAGGTGCGCCAGCAGGACGGCCACAAGATCATCAGCTACGGCACCAGCAGCTACGGCTACGACATCCGCTGCGCGCCCGAATTCAAGGTCTTCACGAACATCCACAGCACGGTGGTCGACCCGAAGAACTTCGACGAGAAGAGCTTCGTGGATTTCCACGGCGACAGCTGCATCATCCCGCCCAACAGTTTCGCGCTGGCGCGCACGATGGAGTACTTCCGCATCCCGCGCAATGTGCTGACCATCTGCCTGGGCAAGAGCACCTATGCGCGCTGCGGCATCATCGTCAACGTGACGCCGTTCGAGCCCGAGTGGGAAGGCTATGTGACGCTGGAGTTCTCCAACACCACGCCTCTGCCGGCCAAGATCTACGCCGGCGAGGGGTGCGCGCAGGTGCTGTTCTTCGAGAGCGACGAGGTGTGCGAGGTCAGCTACAAAGACCGCGGCGGCAAGTACCAGGGCCAGGTCGGGGTCACACTGCCCAAGGCCTGACGGGCTGCTTTGTCAGGACGGCGCGCTCCGCAGCGCGTCCAGTGCGGCCTGCAAATCCTGCAGGGCGCGCGCCCGCGTCTCTTCGGTCAGCCGGGCCGGCTCCAGCGTGAGCTGCAGCCCGGCATAGTTGTGGCGCAGGCCGGGGCGCTGTTCGGCTTCGTCCGGATGGATGCCCTGCAGCGCGAAGCACCGCACGTCGCGCGAGACGCCCTTGGCGGCCAGCGGCTCGCGCTCCTCGGCCTGGAACTCGTCCTTCACCAGCGCATACGTTTCGTAGGACATGACCACCCCGTCGGGGCTGCCGTTTTGCTCCAGACGGGCCGCGATGTTGACCTCGCTGCCGATGATGGTGTAGTCCATGCGCTGTTCGCTGCCGAAATTGCCGACGTGGCAAAAGCCGGTATTGATGCCGATGCGCACCTGGAACGGCTGGCGGTAGCCCTTGTCGCGCCAGACGGCCTGCAGCTCGCGCATGCGGCGCTGCATGGCGACAGCCATGCGCACACACTGGCGCGCGTCCTCCTCGACGCCGCGAGTCTCCGGGTCGCCGAAAAAGATCACGATGGCGTCGCCGATAAACTTGTCGATGGTGGCGCCGTATTCGAGCGCGATCTTCGACATCTCGGAGAAGTAGTTGTTCAGGAAGTAGGTGAGGTCTTCCGGTTGCATGCGCTCGGCGTTGCGCGTGAAGTCCTTGATGTCGGAGAAGAAAATCGTCAGCTTCTTGCGCACGGCCGAGATCGAGACATCCTGCGCGCCCTCGAAGATCGACTTGTAGATCTGCGGCGACAGGTAACGCGACAGCTTGTCCGACAGCGATCGCAGCATGCGCGTGCGGGTGCTCAGCGCGATGTGGTTGTGCACCCGGGCTAGCATGATGGGCGGGCTGATCGGCTTGGTGATGTAGTCGACCGCGCCCAGCTCGAAACCCTTTTCCTCGGAATGCTCGTCCGACATGGCTGTCAGGAAGATCACCGGGATGTGGGCGAGTGCCGGGTCGGCCTTCAGGCGTCGGCAGACTTCATAGCCATCGACCTCGGGCATCATGATGTCCAGCAGGATCAGGTCCGGCGCCGCATTGGCGGCGGTCGCCAGCGCCTTGGCGCCGTGGTTGACCACCTTGACGCGACAGCTGTCGCGCAGCAGCGCGGCCATGAGCGTGAGGTTGTCGGCTGTGTCATCCACCACCAGAACGGTGGGTTTCTCAGCCAATGTCAGGTCCATGGTTGTGCTCCTCATTGCGCCACATGCAGACTGAAGCGGTTGATCGCCTGGGCATCCTAACTGCTTCCGACGGCACTGGGGGGAGCCTGTGTCCTACATGCGCATGCGCCGGTTGCGCGGGCCCTGCGCGGCACCGGTGGCTAGCATCGCCTGCAGCAATTTCACAGGAGCAGCACCGTGATCACTTCCGCCTTCGACAAGTTTCGCGACGAGCCGGGCCACGCATTTGCTGCCATGTTCGGCGTGTTGCTGATCGTCGGCCTGCTCTGGGCAATCGGCCATGTCGTGCAGGGCCAGGTGCTTCAAGCGCAGGTCCGCGGTCACCAGCAACTGCAGGCTCAGGCCATGGCCCTGCGCTGCGGCGCGCCGGGTGCCGCGACGGCTTCGGCGGCGTGCGCCGACCGCGATGCATGGTCGGGTGACAGTGAGGGTGCCGCCATGGGCCAGCCGGTCTACGTGTCGTACCGGTGAGGTAGGCGGACGTTCGCGGCGCCCGGGGCGCCGCGCGTCGGCACGGCTCGGCAGTACCATCGCGCCACTGAACGGCAGGAGAACACCATGCGATGGGAAGGCAACCGCGAATCCGACAACGTCGAGGACAGGCGCGCACAAGGCGGAGGCGGGCGGGGCGGCGGCATGCTTGGCGGGCGCAGCATCGGCATCGGCACCATCGTCATCGCGCTGGTTGGCGGCTGGGTGCTGGGGGTCAATCCGCTGACCCTGCTGGGCATGCTGAGCGGTGGCGCGCCGGTGGAGATGCAGCAACCACAAGGCTCGCAAGGGCCGGCGCAGCGCCCGCCGGCGGACGACCAGATGGCCAAGTTCGTCTCGACCGTGCTGGCCGACACCGAAGACGTGTGGCGCGGCCTGTTCAAGCAGGCCGGCGGCACCTACAAGGATCCGACCCTCGTGCTGTTTCGCGGCGCCACGCGCACGGCCTGCGGCCAGGGGCAAGCGGCCATGGGGCCGTTCTACTGCCCAGCGGACCAGAAGGTCTACATCGACCTGGGCTTCTACGAAACGCTGAAGACCCGGCTGGGCGCGCCCGGCGAGTTCGCGCAGGCCTACGTGATCGCGCATGAAGTGGGTCACCATGTCCAGAACCTGCTGGGCATCACGACCAAGATGGACGAAATGCGCGCGCGCATGAGCCAGACCCAGTACAACGCGATGAGCGTGAAGCTGGAACTGCAGGCCGACTGCTTCGCGGGTGTCTGGGCCAACCGCGCGCAGGAGTCGCGCAAGATCCTGGAGAACGGCGACGTCGAATCGGCCATGAACGCGGCCGCCAAGATCGGCGACGACGCGATGCAGCGGGGCGGGGGCGGCGCGATCGTGCCGGAAAGCTTCACGCACGGCAGCAGCGCCCAGCGCCAACGCTGGTTCGCCACCGGCCTAAAAACCGGCAGCGTCAAGGCCTGCGACACGTTCAGCGCGAGCCAGCTCTGACGGCGCGCGCGCACTGCGCGCCGGCTTGTTGCGGCTACTGGCTATAATCCCGGGGCTTTGCCCTGTGCAGGGCGCACGTTGGCGTCAGTTCCGGCAGCCAACGCAAGTGAAAACCCGCCGGTGCCCTCGCGCAGCAGTTTGCCGCGCGGCAAGGCACGTGCCCATCTGGGAAACCAACATGATTGCATCTTCCATCAAGGCCGAGGTCGTCCAGGCCAACGCACGCAGCGCTACCGATACCGGCAGCCCTGAAGTCCAGGTTGCGCTGCTCACCGCGCGCATCAACGAACTGACCCCGCACTTCAAGACCCACGCCAAGGACCACCATGGTCGCCGTGGTCTGCTGCGCATGGTCAGCCGTCGCCGCAAGCTGCTGGACTACCTGAACGCCAAGGACCACGAGCGTTACGTGGCCCTGATCGCCAAGCTCGGCCTGCGCAAGTAAGTCGCGCTGGAGATTGCGAAGCGCCTGAGTTGGTTCGCTGGCTCAGGCGCTTTGCACTTGTTTTTTGAGACAGGTGCCTGACACGGGTACGCGCTGTGTCATTCCACGAAAGGTCGGGTCGACCATTGGTGGAATGGCATCGTACTTTCGCAGGCACTGCGACGCGGTTCGATCAAGGCCGCATTCACCGGGCGCGACGCGTCCGACCACCCGCAGGCACAGCCCCGATGGCCTGCCACCAGGAGAAAACACACATGTCGATGTTCAATAAAGTCACCAAGACCTTCCAATGGGGTTCGCATACCGTCCGCATGGAGACGGGTGAGATCGCCCGCCAGTCCAACGGCGCCGTGCTGCTGGACATCGAGGGCACCGTGGTGCTGGCCACCGTCGTCGCCAAGAGCGAAGGCAAGGCAGGCCAGGACTTCTTCCCGCTGACGGTCGACTACATCGAGAAGACCTACGCCGCCGGCAAGATTCCCGGCAGCTTCTTCAAGCGCGAAGGCCGCCCCAGCGAGTTCGAGACGCTGACCAGCCGCTTGATCGACCGTCCGATCCGCCCGCTGTTCCCTGAAGGCTTCTTCAATGAAGTCCAGGTCGTGATCCACACCGTGTCTCTGAACCCCGAAGTCGATGCCGACATCGCCGCCCTGATCGCCACCAGCGCTGCGCTGTCGGTCAGCGGCATTCCGTTCGCCGGCCCCATTGGTGCGGCGCGCGTGGGCTACATCAACGGCGAATACGTGCTGAACCCGGGCCAGACCGACCGTAAGAATTCCGTGCTGGACCTGGTCGTGGCCGGCACCGAAGCCGCTGTGCTGATGGTCGAGTCCGAAGCCCAGCAGCTGAGCGAAGAAATCATGCTCGGCGCCGTGGTGTTCGGCCACGAGCAGGGCCGCATCGCCATCGAAGCCATCCACGAACTGGTGCGCGACGCCGGCAAGCCGGTGTGGAACTGGCAGGCCCCGGCCCGCGATGAAGACCTGATCGCCAAGGTCGGTGCACTGGCCAACAGCAAGCTGGAGGCCGCCTACCAGATCCGCAACAAGCAGGCGCGCACGCAGGCTTGCAAGAGCGCCTATGCCGAGGTGATGAGCGCGCTGAAGGCCGAGGGCCTGACATTCGACAGCGTCAAGGTCGAAGGCCTGTTGTTCGACATTGAAGCCAGCATCGTGCGTGGCCAGATCCTGGCCGGCGAGCCCCGCATCGATGGCCGCGACACGCGCACCGTGCGCCCCATCGAGATCCGCAACAGCGTGCTGCCCCGCACCCACGGATCGGCGCTGTTCACGCGCGGCGAGACGCAGGCCCTGGTGGTCACCACGCTGGGTACCGAGCGCGACGCGCAGCGTATCGACGCCTTGTCGGGTGATTTCGAAGACCGCTTCATGATGCACTACAACATGCCTCCCTTCGCCACCGGCGAAACGGGCCGCGTAGGCAGCCCCAAGCGTCGCGAGATCGGCCATGGCCGCCTGGCCAAGCGGGCGCTGATCGCCGTGTTGCCGACCAAGGAAGACTTCCCCTACACGATGCGTGTGGTCAGCGAGATCACCGAGTCCAACGGCTCGTCGTCGATGGCGTCCGTCTGCGGTGGCTGCCTGTCGATGATGGACGCCGGCGTGCCGCTGAAGGCGCACGTGGCCGGCATCGCCATGGGCCTGATCAAGGACGGCAACCGCTTCGCCGTGCTGACCGACATCCTGGGCGATGAAGATCACCTGGGCGACATGGACTTCAAGGTGGCCGGCACGACCAATGGCGTGACGGCGCTGCAGATGGACATCAAGATCCAGGGCATCACCAAGGAGATCATGCAGGTCGCCCTGGCCCAGGCCAAGGAAGCGCGCATGCACATCCTGTCGAAGATGCAGGAGGCCATGGGCGCCGCCAAGACCGAGGTGTCCAGCTTCGCGCCGCGTCTGTTCACGATGAAGATCAATCCCGAGAAGATCCGCGACGTGATCGGCAAGGGCGGCTCTGTCATCCGCGCGCTGACCGAAGAGACCGGCACGCAGATCAACATCGAGGAAGACGGCACGATCACGATCGCGTCCGCCGATCCCGAGAAGGCCGAAATGGCCAAGCGCCGCATCGAGCAGATCACGGCAGAGGTCGAGATCGGCAAGGTCTACGAAGGCGCCGTCACCAAGATTCTGGATTTCGGCGCGCTGATCAATCTGCTGCCCGGCAAGGACGGCCTGCTGCACATCAGCCAGATTGCCCATGAGCGTGTGGAGCGCGTGACCGACTATCTGAGCGAAGGCCAGATCGTCAAGGTCAAGGTGCTGGAGACGGACGAAAAGGGCCGCGTGAAGCTGTCGATGAAGGCCTTGATGGACCGCAGCGAGCGCCCGGCAGCCGCGCCCGCGCCTGCTCCTGCACCCTTCGAGCCGCAAGGCCAGATCGGCTGACGCACCGCCGCGCTTCGGCATTGCTGCCAAGGCATGAAGCTTGGCGGCGTGCCGGGCCGTCCCAACGAACCCTTTCGGAGCCGCCATGAAAGCCATCGAAATCACGTCCTACGGTGCACCCGAGGTGCTGCAGCAGGGCGAGCGTCCCGATCCGGTCGCCGCGGCCGGTGAGGTGCTGTTGCGCGTGCGCGCCAGTGGAGTGAACCGACCCGACGTGCTGCAGCGCACCGGCAATTACCCGGTGCCGCCAGGCGCGTCGGACATTCCGGGCCTCGAGGTATCTGGCGTGATCGAATCCGGCGATGCCGAAGCGCTGCGCGAGGCGGGTTTGCAGGTCGGCGACAGGGTTTGCGCCTTGGTCGCCGGTGGCGGCTACGCAGAGCTCTGCGTCGCGCCGATCGTGCAGTGCCTGCCGGTGCCCACGGGGCTCACCGACGAGGAAGCGGCCTCGCTGCCCGAAACCTTCTTCACGGTGTGGAGCAATGTGTTCGACCGTGCGCGACTGCAGCCCGGTGAGACGTTGCTGGTGCAGGGTGGCTCCAGCGGTATCGGCGTGACGGCCATCCAGATCGCCAAGGCGCTCGGCGCCCGCGTGATCGTGACCGCCGGCAGCGACGACAAGTGCGCCGCCTGTGTGGCGCTTGGCGCCGACCACGCCATCAACTACAAGACCACCGACTTCGCCGAGGCCGCGCTGCAGCTGACGGGCGGCAAGGGCGTGGACGTGATTCTCGACATGGTCGCCGGCGCCTACGTGCCGCGCGAGATCAGCTGCCTGGCCGAAGATGGCCGGCTGGTGATCATCGCCGTGCAGGGTGGCACCAAGAGCGAGATCAACGCTGGGCTGGTGTTGCGTCGCCGGCTGACCGTCACCGGTTCAACGCTGCGGCCACGGCCGGTGGAGTTCAAGGCGGCCATTGCACGCTCGTTGCGCCAGCACGTCTGGCCGTTGATCGAATCCGGCCAGATCAAGCCGGTGATCCACAGTTCGTTCCCGGCCGCGCAGGCCGCCAAGGCTCATGTGCTGATGGAGTCGAACGAGCACATCGGCAAGATCGTTCTGACCTGGTGACACCATGAAGCAACTGATTGCAGGCAACTGGAAGATGAATGCCAGCCTGGCTGGCAGCGAAGCGCTGGTGCGCGCCATTCTCGACGGCCTGCGCGCGGCGCCGGCGTGCGACGTGGCGGTCTGCGTGCCTGCGCCCTATCTCGCATCGGCGCAGGCCTGGCTGCAGGGTCAGGATCGGCTGAAGCTGGGCGCGCAGGACGTGTCGCGCCATGCCGTCGGTGCGTTCACCGGTGAGGTCAGCGCCGACATGCTGCGTGAGTTCGGCACCCGCTACTGCATCGTGGGCCATTCCGAACGGCGCCAATACCACGCGGAGAGCGATGTGGCTGTGGCGGAGAAAGCCCAGCGTGTACTGGCTGCAGGCATCACGCCCATCGTCTGCGTCGGCGAGACCCTGGCAGAGCATGACGCCGGGCACACGCAAGAAGTGGTGCGGCGCCAGTTGGCGGCGGTGATCCATCTCAATGGCCACTGCATCACCGAGGTGGTGGTCGCGTACGAGCCCGTCTGGGCGATTGGCACTGGCAAGACCGCGACGCCCGAGCAGGCCCAGCAGGTGCACGCCGTGTTGCGTGCGCAACTGCAAGCTGCCAGCGCACATGCAGACCGCATCCCGCTGCTGTATGGCGGCAGCATGAACGCGGCCAATGCGGCCAGCCTGCTGGCACAACCCGACATCAACGGGGGGCTGATCGGTGGCGCTTCGCTGAAGCCGGCTGACTTTCTGGCCATCGTGGCCGCTGCGGGCTGATGGCCTGCGCCAACTGAATTCTGGAGTCTTGAGATGAATGTTTTGTTGAATGTCGTGCTGGCGGTGCAGATGCTGTCGGCCCTCGGCATGATCGGCTTGATCCTGGTGCAGCACGGCAAGGGTGCCGACATGGGTGCGGCGTTCGGCAGTGGCGGTGCGGGCAGCCTGTTCGGTGCCAGCGGCAGCGCTAATTTTCTGTCTCGCACCACGTCGGTGCTGGCGGTTGTGTTCTTCGTCTGCACGTTGGCATTGGCATATTTCGGCAACGCCCGGCCCGCCAGCTCCGGCAGTGTGTTGGAGCGCGCCGCGACGATGCCAGCGGAAGTGCCCACGCCAGCCTCGCAGATCCCCTCTGGTGCGATCACGGCACCCGCTGCGCCTGCATCGGCAGCTGCACCGACCGTCCCTGCGTCCGGCGCTGGGCAGATCCCGACGAAATGACAGTCGACGGTGCGCTGTCGCGGCGTACCAAAATTACCCTGATCGCCCCCGATAGCGTGGGTGTTTCAGGGTAAACTCGAATGCTGCCCGGAAAGCCAAAATCCAAGCTTGACAGCTTGGGTTCCTCATGCCATCCGGGCACGAAAAACCGCCGTCGTGGTGAAATTGGTAGACACGCTATCTTGAGGGGGTAGTGGCGAAAGCTGTGCGAGTTCGAGTCTCGCCGACGGCACCAACAAGAGTCGGCACGCAACCTGCGTGCGTGCCGACGCAAGCGGTGAAGAAGTCCTTCAGATGAACCTCGACCAATACCTACCCGTCCTCTTGTTCATCTTGGTTGGTATTGGTGTTGGCATCGCACCGCAGGTCCTGGGCTACATCCTCGGCCCCAACCGGCCCGACGCGGCCAAGAACTCCCCGTATGAGTGCGGCTTTGAGGCCTTCGAGAACGCGCGCATGAAGTTCGACGTGCGCTACTACCTCGTCGCCATTCTGTTCATCCTGTTCGACCTCGAGATCGCATTCCTTTTCCCGTGGGCCGTGGCCTTGAAGGATGTCGGCCTGGTCGGCTTCTGGGCGGTCGTCATTTTTCTGGCGATCCTGGTCGTGGGGTTCATCTACGAATGGAAGAAGGGTGCCCTGGACTGGGAGTGATTCCGGCGGCGGCAACTGGAGAAAACAATGGCCATTGAAGGTGTGTTCAAAGAAGGCTTTGTCACGACGTCGTATGACGCTGTCGTGAATTGGGCCAAGACCGGCTCGTTGTGGCCCATGACCTTCGGTCTGGCCTGCTGCGCGGTCGAGATGATGCATGCGGCTGCCGCGCGCTACGACATCGGCCGCTTCGGCGCCGAGGTGTTCCGCGCCAGCCCGCGCCAGTCCGATCTGATGATTGTGGCCGGCACGCTGTGCAACAAGATGGCCCCGGCCCTGCGCAAGGTTTATGACCAGATGGCCGAGCCGCGCTGGGTGTTGTCCATGGGCTCGTGCGCCAATGGCGGTGGGTACTACCACTACAGCTATTCCGTCGTGCGCGGCTGCGATCGCATCGTGCCAGTCGACGTGTATGTGCCGGGCTGCCCACCCACGGCCGAGGCGCTGATCTACGGGATCATCCAGCTGCAGCAGAAGATCCGCCGCACCCAAACCATTGCCCGCGTCTGAGCTGCCCATGACTGTTTTTGCGATCGATCCCGCAGTCCTCAAGGACACCGTCGCCACCGTGCTGGGCGACAAGGTGCATAAGCTCAGCCTGGCGCTGGGCGAAGTCACGTTGACGCTCAAGGCTGCGGACTACCTGCAAGCCATGCAGACCCTGCGCGACGCGCCCGGCTGCAAATTCGAGCAACTGGTGGACCTGTGTGGCGTCGATTACTCCGCCTACCGTGACGCCGTGTGGGAAGGCCCGCGCTACTGCGCCGTGTCGCACCTGCTGTCGGTCACCCTCAACCAGCGCCTGCGCGTCAAGGTGTTCTGCCCGGACGACGACCTGCCGGTGTTGCCTTCGGTCATGCATCTGTGGAACTCGGCCAACTGGTTCGAGCGCGAAGCCTTCGACCTGTACGGCATCCTGTTCGACGGCCACATCGACCTGCGCCGCATCCTGACCGACTATGGCTTCATCGGCCATCCTTTCCGCAAGGATTTCCCGTTGTCGGGTCACGTGGAGATGCGCTATGACGACGAACTCAAGCGCGTGGTCTACCAGCCCGTGAGCATCGAGCCTCGCGAGATCACGCCCCGCGTCATCCGCGAAGACAACTACGGCGGATTGCACTGACATGGCCGAGATCAAAAACTACACCCTGAACTTCGGCCCGCAGCATCCTGCGGCGCATGGCGTGTTGCGCCTGGTGCTCGAGTTGGACGGGGAAGTCGTGCAACGTGCCGACCCGCACATCGGCCTGTTGCACCGTGCCACCGAGAAGCTGGCGGAGAGCAAGACGTACATCCAGTCGTTGCCCTATATGGACCGGCTCGACTACGTCTCGATGATGTGCAACGAGCACGCCTACTGCCTGGCCATCGAGAAGTTGATGGGCCTGCAGGTGCCGCTGCGTGCGCAGTACATCCGCGTGATGTTCTCCGAGATCACGCGCTTGCTCAATCACCTGATGTGGCTGGGCTCGCACGGCAACGACTGCGGCAGCTCCACGATTCTCATCTACGCGTTTCGCGAGCGCGAAGACCTGTTCGACATGTACGAAGCCGTGTCCGGTGCGCGCATGCACGCGGCCTATTTCCGGCCCGGCGGCGTCTACCGCGACCTGCCGGACACCATGCCGCAGTACAAGGTCAGCAAGATCAAGAACGCCAAGGCCCTGGCGCGCATGAACGAGGACCGTCAAGGGTCCATGCTCGACTTCATCGACAGCTTCACCAAGCGCTTCACGACCTACCTCGGCGAGTACCACACCCTGCTCACCGACAACCGCATCTGGAAGCAGCGCACGGTCGGCATCGGCGTCATGACGCAGGAGCGCGCGTTGAGTCTGGGTCTGACCGGCCCGATGATCCGCGGCTCCGGCATCCCATGGGACTTGCGCAAGAAGCAGCCGTACGACGTCTACGACCGCATGGACTTCGACATCCCCGTCGGCAAGACCGGCGACTGTTATGACCGCTACCTCGTCCGCATGGAAGAGATGGCGCAGTCCAATCGCATCATCAAGCAGTGCGTCGACTGGCTTCGCGTGAACCCTGGCCCCGTCATCACCGACAACCATAAGGTGGCGGCGCCCTCGCGCGAGGGAATGAAGGCCAACATGGAGGAGCTGATCCACCACTTCAAGCTCTTCACCGAAGGTTTCCACGTGCCCGAAGGCGAGGCGTATGCCGCCGTCGAGCATCCCAAGGGTGAGTTCGGCATCTACCTCGTGAGCGACGGTGCCAACAAGCCGTACCGCCTGAAGATCCGTCCGCCTGGCTTTGTGCACCTGGCTGCGCTCGACGAAATGTCGCGCGGCCACATGATTGCCGACGCCGTTGCCGTGATCGGCACGCTGGACATCGTGTTCGGAGAGATCGACCGATGAGTTCTGTTTCGCATTCCGCCGCACCGGCGCCTGCGCTGTCGCAGGAGACCCTGGACCGTTTCGCACGCGAGGTCGCCAAGTTTCCGCACGAGGGCCGCGCCTCGGCCGTGATGCCCTGCCTGGCGATCGCGCAGCAGCAGCACGGCCATGTGTACCCCGAGCACGAGAGGATCATCGGCGACATGCTGGGCATGCCGACGATCGCCGTGCACGAGGTCACGACCTTCTACAACATGTACAACCAGCAGCCCGTGGGCCGCTTCAAGCTGAACGTCTGCACCAACCTGCCGTGCCAGCTGCGCGACGGCCAGCAGGCTCTGCACCACCTCGAGAAGAAGCTCGGCATCACGATGGGCGAGACCACGCCCGACGGCGTGTTCACGCTGCAGCAAAGCGAGTGCCTGGGCGCCTGCGCCGATTCGCCTGTGATGCTGGTCAATGACCGCACCATGTGCAGCTTCATGAGTAACGAGAAGCTGGACCAGTTGGTCGACGGCCTGCGCACGGCGGCCGCATCGGAGGGCAAGGCATGAACGCTGATCAAGTGCTCGCGCAGTTCGCCGCCACCGGCGTGCAAACCTGCTTCCACGGCCGCCACATCAGCCCGCAGATCTACGCCGATCTGAACGGCAGCAATTGGCGCCTGAAGGACTACGAGGCGCGCGGCGGTTACGAGGCTCTGAAGAAGGTTCTGGGCATCGATGGCGGCGACGCGCTGACGCAAGACCAGGTGATTGCCACCGTCAAGGAATCGGCCCTGCGTGGCCGTGGCGGCGCGGGTTTTCCGAGCGGCCTCAAGTGGAGCTTCATGCCCCGCCAGTTCCCCGGCCAGAAGTACCTGGTCTGCAACTCGGACGAGGGCGAGCCTGGTACCTGCAAGGACCGGGACATCATGATGTACAACCCGCACATCGTGATCGAGGGCATGATCATCGCGGCCTACGCGATGGGCATCACGGTCGGCTACAACTACATCCACGGCGAGATCTTCCAGGTCTACGAACGCTTCGAAGAAGCCCTGGAGGAAGCCCGCGCGGCCGGCTACCTGGGCGACAAGATTCTGGGCAGCGGCTTCAGCTTTCAGCTGCATGCCTCGCACGGCTTTGGCGCCTACATCTGCGGTGAAGAGACCGCGCTGCTGGAGTCGCTGGAAGGCAAGAAGGGCCAGCCGCGCTTCAAGCCGCCGTTCCCGGCCAGCTTCGGCCTGTATGGCAAGCCGACCACGATCAACAACACCGAAACCTTCGCGGCCGTGCCGTGGATCATCCGCAATGGCGGCCAGGCCTACCTCGAGTGCGGCAAGCCCAACAACGGCGGCACCAAGATCTTCTCGGTGTCCGGCGACGTCGAAATGCCGGGCAACTTCGAGATCCCCATGGGCACGCCGTTCACCACGCTGCTCGAATTGGCCGGTGGCGTGCGCAAGGGGCGAACGCTCAAGGCCGTGATCCCGGGCGGCTCATCGTCGCCTGTGCTGCCGGCCGCAATCATGAACACCTGCACGATGGACTACGACTCCATCGCCAAGGCCGGCTCCATGCTGGGTTCAGGTGCGCTGATCGTGATGGACGACAGCCGTTGCATGGTCGAGTCCTTGAAGCGCCTGTCCTACTTCTACATGCATGAGTCCTGTGGTCAGTGCACGCCCTGCCGTGAAGGCACGGGCTGGCTGTGGCGCCTGGTCGACAAGGTGCACCGTGGCCAAGGCAAGTCCAGCGACATGGACCTCTTGAACTCCATCGCCGACAACATCCAGGGCCGCACCATCTGCGCGCTGGGCGACGCGGCGGCGATGCCGGTGCGCGCCATGATCAAGCACTTCAGGCCCGAGTTCGAAGCCATGATTCCCAAGACGACGGCTGTGGCGGCGCAGGCCTGAAAGAGAAGCATCCGATATGGTTGAAATCGAAGTCGACGGCAAAAAAGTCGAGATCGCCGAAGGCAGCATGGTCATGCATGCGGCCGACAAGGCGGGCACCTACATCCCGCACTTCTGCTACCACAAGAAGCTGTCCATCGCGGCCAATTGCCGCATGTGCCTGGTCGAGATCGAGAAGGCGCCCAAGCCCATGCCCGCCTGCGCGACCCCGGTCACGCAGGGCATGATCGTGCGCACCAAGAGCGACAAGGCGATCAAGGCGCAGAAGTCCGTCATGGAGTTCCTGCTGATCAACCACCCGCTGGATTGCCCCATCTGCGACCAGGGCGGTGAGTGCCAGTTGCAGGATCTGGCGGTTGGCTACGGCGGTTCGTCCTCGCGCTACCAGGAAGAAAAGCGCGTTGTCTTCCACAAGGACGTCGGCCCGCTGATCTCCATGGAAGAGATGACCCGCTGCATCCACTGCACCCGCTGCGTGCGCTTTGGCCAGGAAGTGGCCGGCGTCATGGAGCTGGGCATGATCCACCGCGGCGAGCATTCCGAGATCACGACCATCGTCGGCGACAGCGTGGACTCCGAGCTGTCGGGCAACATGATCGACATCTGCCCGGTCGGCGCGCTCACCAGCAAGCCCTTCCGCTACAGCGCCCGCACCTGGGAGCTGTCACGCCGCAAGTCGATCAGCCCCCACGATTCCACGGGTGCCAACCTGATCGTGCAGGTCAAGAACCACAGGGTCATGCGCGTCGTGCCGCTGGAAAACGAGGCCGTCAACGAATGCTGGATCGCCGACCGTGACCGCTTCTCCTACGAGTCCCTCAACGGTGACGAGCGCCTGACCCAACCCATGCTCAAGCAGGGCGGCCAGTGGCAGACCGTGGATTGGCAGACCGCGCTCGAATACGTCGCCAACGGCCTGAAGCAGATCACGGCCCAGCACGGCGGCGCCAGCGTCGGCCTGCTGGCCAGCCCGCACAGCACACTCGAAGAGCTGGCATTGGCCGGATCTTTTGTACGCGGGCTGGGCAGCGACAACATCGACCACCGGCTGCGCCAGGTCGAGTTCGCCGCCACCGAAGGCGTGCACTGGCTCGGCATGCCGATCGCCGCGCTGTCCACGCTGCAACGCGTGTTGGTCGTCGGCTCCAACCTGCGCAAAGACCATCCGCTGTTCGCGCAGCGCATCCGTCAGGCCGCACGCAAGGGCTGCAAGGTCGCGGTGCTCGGCTCAGCGACCGAGTTGGCTTCTGCTGACGCCTGGGCCATGCCGATCGCCGCTTCGGTGCAGGCAGACAGTTCCGGCTGGGTGCAGGCACTGGCCGACGTGGCCGTTGCGATTGCGGCCGACAAGGGCATCGACGCACCGGCCAACGGCAACGCCGATGACAACGCCAAAGCTATGGCCAAAGCGCTGCTGTCGGGCGACCGCAAGGCCGTGCTGCTGGGCAATGCCGCTGCCCACCACGCGAACGCCTCCAGCTTGTTGGCGCTAGCCCAGTGGATCGCCGAACACACCGGTGCCAGCTTCGGCTACCTGACGGAAGCGGCCAACACCGTGGGCGCGCAGTTCGTCGGCGCCCAGCCGAAGGCCGTTGGCCAGAACGCCGCCCAGATGCTGGCCGGAGGCCTCAAGGCGCTGGTGCTGCTGAACAACGAGCCGGTGTTCGATTCCGCCGCTGGCGCCGCGGCGGCGCAAGGCGTGAACAAGGCCGAGATGGTCGTCACGCTGAGCCCGTTCAAGGCCAACATGGAGTTCTCTGACGTGCTGCTGCCGATTGCGCCGTTCACGGAAACCTCCGGCAGTTTCGTGAATGCCGAGGGCAGGGTGCAGAGCTTCCACGCCGTTGTGCGTCCCCTGGGCGAGGCGCGCCCGGCCTGGAAGGTGCTGCGCGTGCTGGCCAACCTGCTGGGTCTGCCGGGCTTCGACTTCGAATCGTCGCAGGACGTGCTGGGCTCGCTGGGTCTGTCGCAGGTCGATGGCCAGAGCCGCGTGCCGGCCGAGCGTCTGTCCAACGCGACGCGCGCGGCCATGGCCCCGGCGGCTGCGGCCGATGTGCGTCCGGCGGTTGCCAGCATCTACCAGCTCGACGGTCTGGTGCGTCGGGCCACGTCCTTGCAAATGACCGCAGATGCGCGGCAGGCCATGGGAGCGGCCGCACCATGATCGATTCGATTCACAGCGCCGGCCAGGGCTTGATTGGCGCGAACTGGTGGGCCACCATGGCCTGGCCTGTGCTTTGGGGCCTCATCAAGATCATCTGCGTGCTGGCGCCGCTGATGGGCGCTGTCGCCTACCTGACCTTGTGGGAACGCAAGTTCCTCGGCTTCATCCAGGTGCGCCACGGCCCCAACCGCGTGGGCCCCATGGGCTTGCTGCAGCCGATTGCCGATGCGCTCAAGCTGCTGACCAAAGAGATCATCAGCCCTTCAGCCGCCAGTTCCGGCCTGTTCCGCCTCGGCCCGGTCATGGCGATCATGCCGGCGCTTGCGGCCTGGGTGGCGGTGCCGTTCGGGCCTGAGGCGATCATCGCCAACGTCAACGCCGGCCTGTTGCTGATCATGGCCATCACCTCGATCGAGGTCTATGGCGTGATCATCGCGGGCTGGGCGTCCAACTCGAAATACGCTTTCCTCGGCGCGCTGCGGGCCTCGGCACAGATGGTCAGCTACGAGATCGCCATGGGCTTTTGCCTCGTGGTCGTGATCATGGTGTCGGGCAGCCTGCACCTGGGTGAGATCGTCGCCGGGCAGGCCAAGGGCATGGGCGCTAGTGCCGGCCTCGGGTTCCTGTCCTGGAACTGGCTGCCGCTCTTGCCGATCTTCGTCGTCTATGTGATCTCCGGCGTGGCCGAGACCAACCGTCACCCCTTCGACGTGGTCGAAGGCGAGGCCGAAATCGTGGCCGGCCACATGGTCGAGTACTCAGGCATGGGCTTTGCCATCTTCTTCCTGGCCGAATACGCCAGCATGTGGCTGATCGCCATCCTCGCGACGCTGATGTTCCTGGGGGGCTGGCTGTCGCCGTTCGCTTTCCTCGACTTCATCCCCGGATGGATCTGGCTGGGCATCAAGACCTTCTTCGTGGTCTCGCTGTTCATCTGGATCCGTGGCACCTTCCCGCGCTTCCGCTATGACCAGATCATGCGTCTGGGCTGGAAGATCTTCATCCCGGTCACCCTGGTGTGGCTGCTGGTGGTCGGGGGTTGGATGCAGACGCCCTGGAACATCTGGAAATGAGCGGAGAAGCAAAGATGACAACCGCAACTGCCTCCACGTTCTCGGTCAAGGACTTCCTCAAGAGCTTCATGCTCGCGGAGTTGTTCAAGGGCATGGTGCTGACCGGGCGCTACGCGTTCAAACGCAAGATCACGGTGCAGTTCCCCGAGGAAAAGACGCCGCTGTCGCCGCGCTTTCGCGGCCTGCATGCGCTGCGCCGCTATGAAAACGGCGAAGAGCGCTGCATCGCCTGCAAATTGTGCGAAGCCGTCTGCCCGGCAATGGCCATCACCATCGAATCCGAGGTGCGCGACGACGGCTCGCGCCGCACGACGCGCTACGACATCGACCTGACCAAGTGCATCTTCTGCGGCTTCTGCGAAGAAAGCTGCCCGGTCGATTCCATCGTCGAGACCCACATCCTCGAATACCACGGTGAGAAGCGCGGCGACCTGTACTTCACCAAAGACATGTTGCTGGCCGTGGGCGACCGCTATGAATCCGAGATCGCGGCCGCCAAGGCGGCTGACGCTCCGTACCGCTGACCGCCGGCGCTTCCCAAGAAAAAATCTCCATGGACGTCAAGACTGGCTTCTTCTATCTGTTTTCGCTCGTGCTGCTGTTCGCGGCGTTCCGGGTGATCACAGCGCGCAATCCGGTGCATGCGGTGCTGTACCTGATCCTGGCCTTTTCGCAGGCTTCTGCCATCTGGCTGATCCTGCAGGCCGAGTTCCTGGCCATCGTGCTGGTGCTCGTCTACCTCGGGGCGGTGCTGGTGCTGTTCCTGTTCGTCGTCATGATGCTGGACGTCGACGTCGAAGGCTTGCGACAGGGCTTTTGGCGGCACTTCCCACTGGCCGGCACGATCGGCGCGCTGATCGCGCTGGAAATGGCCGCTGTGCTGATGGGCGGGTTCCGTGTGACCGAGGACGCCCGCACGTTGGCCGGTGCGGCCCCGGCGGCTGCCAACTATTCCAACACCAAGGAGTTGGGCATCCTGCTCTACACCGAGTACCTGTACCCGGTGCAGATCGCGGCCTGCATCCTGCTGGTGGCCATGGTCGCCGCCATCGCGCTGACCCTGCGTGAGCGCAAGGACACCCGCAACGTGCGCCCTGAGGACCAGGTCCACGTGCGTGCCGGCGACCGGTTCTCCGTCGTCAAGATGGATCCCACGCGCCCGGCGCCGCCGCCGGCCCCCGTGGTCGAGGAGAAGAAGCCATGACGCTCAGTCTCGGACATTTCCTGTCGCTGGGCGCGATGCTGTTCGCGCTGTCGGTGATCGGCATCTTCCTGAACCGCAAGAACCTGATCGTGCTGCTGATGGCCATCGAGCTGATGCTGCTGGCGGTCAACATGAACTTCGTGGCGTTCTCCTACTACCTGAACGACATGCACGGGCAGATCTTCGTGTTCTTCATCCTGACGGTTGCGGCGGCCGAGTCGGCCATCGGACTGGCCATCCTGGTGCTGCTGTTCCGCAACCGGTCCAGCATCAACGTGGACGAACTCAACACGCTCAAAGGCTGAGACAAGAACATGAGCCAAACTCTCTCAGCCGCCACCCTGTTGGCGGTGCCGATGGCGCCGCTGGTCGGCTCCGTGCTGGCCGGCATTCTGGGCACATCGTTCGGCGGCAAGTGGATCGGCCGGCGCCTGTCGCATACGCTCACGATCCTGGGCGTCCTGGTGGCCTTCATCATCTCGGCGATGACGCTCAAAAGCGTCGCCCTGGATGGCGCGCGCTTCAACGAGACGCTCTACACCTGGATGGTCGTGGGCAACCTCAAGATGGAGATCGGCTTCCTCGTCGATGGCCTGACGGCCATGATGATGGTCGTCGTCACCTTCGTCTCGCTGATGGTGCACATCTACACCATCGGCTACA
Organism: Rhodoferax sp. RT4P68; assembly: GCF_056521305.1. NCBI lineage: Bacteria > Pseudomonadati > Pseudomonadota > Betaproteobacteria > Burkholderiales > Comamonadaceae > Rhodoferax > Rhodoferax sp. RT4P68. Next base: position 151,609 of record NZ_JBWMBB010000014.1, on the reverse strand, counting down.
TGGAAGAGGACGAGGGCTACAACCGCTTCTTCGCCTACATCTCGCTGTTCACCTTCTCCATGCTGATGCTCGTGATGAGCAACAACATGCTGCAACTGTTCTTCGGCTGGGAGGCTGTGGGCCTGGTGTCCTACCTGCTGATCGGCTTCTGGTTCAACAAGCCGACGGCGATCTTCGCCAACATGAAGGCCTTTCTGGTCAACCGTGTGGGCGACTTCGGCTTCATCCTGGGCATTGGCCTGATCGCCGCCTACGCCGGCACGATGAACTACACCGAGATCTTCGGCAAGGCCGGCGAGCTCGGCAAACTCGGCTTCCCCGGCACCGAGTGGATGCTGATCACCGTGATCTGCATCTGCCTGTTCATCGGCGCCATGGGCAAATCGGCCCAGTTCCCGCTGCATGTGTGGCTGCCCGACTCGATGGAAGGCCCGACCCCCATTTCCGCGCTAATCCACGCCGCCACCATGGTGACGGCCGGCATCTTCATGGTTGCGCGCATGTCGCCGCTGTTCGAGCTGTCCGACACGGCGCTCAACTTCATCATGGTGATCGGCGCCATCACAGCCCTGTTCATGGGCTTCCTGGGCATCATCCAGAACGACATCAAGCGCGTCGTCGCGTACTCCACGCTGTCGCAGCTGGGTTACATGACGGTGGCGCTGGGCGCCTCGGCCTATTCGGTCGCGGTGTTTCACCTGATGACGCACGCGTTCTTCAAGGCGCTGCTGTTCCTCGGTGCCGGCTCGGTCATCATGGGCGCGCACCACAACCAGGACATCCGCTGGATGGGCGGCATGCGCAAGTACATGCCGATCACCTGGATCACTTCGCTGCTGGGCTCGCTCGCTCTCATTGGCACGCCACTGTTCTCCGGCTTTTATTCCAAGGACAGCATCATCATCGCCACGCACGCCAGCACGCTGCCGGGCGCGGGCTTTGCGTACTTCGCGGTCATGGCCGGCGTGTTCGTCACGGCGTTCTACTCGTTCCGCATGTACTTCCTGGTGTTCCACGGCAAGGAGCGCTTCGACCAGAACCCGGATGCGCACCACGACGACCACCACGACGACCACCACGGTCACGGCGACCATGGCCACGGCCATACCCCGCATGAATCGCCCTGGGTGGTCACCGGTCCTTTGGTGCTGCTGGCAATCCCGTCGGTCGTGATCGGCTACCTGACCATCGGCCCCATGCTGTTCGGCGAGTTCTTCAAGGATTCCATCTTTGTGAATGGCACGCTGCACCCGGCCATGGCCGCGCTGGCTGAGGAGTTCCACGGCCCGGTGGCCATGGCGCTGCACGGCCTGCAGACCGCGCCGTTCTGGCTGGCGGTGGCCGGTGTCGCGCTGTCCTACTACATGTACATGGTCAACCCGGCGCTGCCTGCTGCGATCAAGCGCGCCTGCATGCCGATCTACACCTTGCTGGAGAACAAGTACTACCTGGACTGGTTCAACGAGAACGTGCTGGCCAAGGGCGCACGGGGCCTGGGCTTCGGGCTGTGGAAGGCTGGCGACCAGGCCATCATCGATGGCGCCGTGGTGAACGGTTCGTGGAGGCTGGTGGGTTGGGTGGCCGGTGCCGTGCGTCGCCTGCAGACCGGCTTCATTTATCACTACGCGCTGATGATGATCCTCGGCATCTTCGTGCTGATGACGTATTTCGTCTGGTTCAACAAGTAGGCCGGGAGAACAAGAAAAATGGGATTGTTGAGCCTTGCGATCTGGACGCCGATATTCTTCGGCGTCGTACTGCTGGCCTTGGGGCGGGATGAGCAGGCGCGTGCAGTGCGCTGGCTGGCTCTGCTGGGCGCTGTCGTCAGCCTCCTGGTGACGCTGCCCTTGTACAGCGGCTTTGCCCTCGATACGTCGGCCATGCAGTTGGTCGAGAAGACGGCCTGGATCGACCGTTTCAATGTCAGCTACCACCTCGGCGTGGACGGTATCTCGCTGTGGTTCGTGCTGCTGACTGCGTTCATGACGGTGATCGTCGTGCTGGCTGGCTGGGAGGCGATCACCTCGCGTGTGAACCAGTACATGGGCGCCTTCCTGATCCTGTCGGGCCTCATGATCGGCGTGTTCTCGGCTCTGGACGGTCTGCTGTTCTACGTGTTCTTCGAAGCCACCCTCATCCCGATGTATCTGATCATCGGTATCTGGGGCGGCCCGAACAAGATCTACGCCGCCTTCAAGTTCTTCCTGTACACCTTGCTCGGCTCGCTGCTGCTGCTGATCGGGCTGATCTACCTGTACATCCACTCGGGCGGCAGCTTCGACATCCTGACGTGGCACCGCCTGCCGCTGTCGGGGACGGCGCAGACGATGCTGTTCTTCGCCTTCTTCTCGGCGTTCGCCGTCAAGGTGCCAATGTGGCCCGTCCACACCTGGTTGCCGGATGTGCACGTCGAGGCGCCCACCGGTGGCTCGGCGGTGCTGGCGGCGATCATGCTGAAGCTGGGCGCCTACGGCTTCCTGCGCTTTTCCATGCCGATCGCCCCCGACGCCGCACGCGAATGGGCCTGGCTGATGATCGCGCTGTCGCTGATCGCCGTGATCTACGTCGGCCTGGTCGCCATGGTGCAGCAGGACATGAAGAAGCTGGTGGCGTACTCGTCGGTGGCCCACATGGGTTTCGTGACGCTGGGCTTCTTCATCTTCAACGACCTGGGCGTATCCGGCGGCCTTGTTCAGATGATTGCGCACGGCTTCGTCTCGGGTGCCATGTTCCTGTGCATCGGCGTGCTGTATGACCGGGTGCATTCACGCGAGATCGCCAGCTACGGTGGCGTCGTCAACACCATGCCCAAGTTCGCCGCCTTCGCGCTGTTGTTCGCGATGGCCAACTGCGGCCTGCCCGGCACCGCGGGGTTCGTGGGCGAGTGGATGGTCATCCTCGGTGCGGTGCAAGCCAACTTCTGGATTGGCGGCGCGGCCGCTACGGCATTGATCTTCGGCGCGGCCTACACGCTGTGGATGTACAAGCGCGTCTACCTGGGCCCTGTCGCGAACGACGACGTCAAGGGCCTGGAAGACATCAACAGCCGCGAATTCCTGATGCTGGCGCTGTTGGCGATCGCCGTGCTGGCCATGGGCATCTACCCCAAGCCTTTCACCGACGTGATGAACGTGTCTGTCGCCGACCTGCTCAAGCACGTCGCGGCAACCAAGCTGAACTGAGCGGCCAAAACGAGAAGATATCGAGAAGATATGGACAAACTCAGTTGGATCACTGTCTACCCTGAAGTCGTGCTGCTGGTCATGGCCTGCGTCATCGCGCTGGTCGATCTGTCGGTCAAAAGCCCGCGCCGCACGTCCACCTATGTGCTGACGCTTGTGTCGCTCGGCGTGGTCGCCGTGCTGCAAGGGCTGTACGCCTCGGGCAACACGACGCTCTACGGCTTCGGCAACATGGTCGTCAGCGACCCCATGGGCAACTGGCTCAAGTGCTTCGCCACCCTCGCGGTGATGGTCAGCTTGGTCTACGCCCGTCCTTACGCGGGCGACCGCGGCATGCTGCGCGGAGGCGAGTTGTTCATCCTGTCGATGTTCGCGCTGCTGGGCATGTCCGTGATGATCTCGGGCAACAACTTCCTCGTGATCTACATGGGGCTTGAGTTGCTCACGCTGTCTACCTACGCGCTCGTCGCGCTGCGCCGCGACAACGCCGTTGCGAGCGAAGCGGCCATGAAGTATTTCGTGCTGGGTGCAATGGCCTCAGGCTTCCTGCTCTATGGCCTGTCGATGATGTATGGCGCCACCGGATCGCTGGACCTGACGGAGGTCTTCAAGGCGGTCGCCTCGGGCCAGGTCAAGCACCAGGTGCTGGTGTTCGGTCTCGTGTTCATCGTCGCCGGCCTGGCGTTCAAGCTGGGTGTGGTGCCGTTCCACATGTGGGTGCCAGACGTCTACCACGGCGCGCCGACCGCGATCACGCTGATGATCGCCGGTGCGCCCAAGCTGGCGGCGTTCGCGATCGTGATCCGCCTGCTGGTCGAAGGCTTGCTGCCGCTCGCCTTCGACTGGCAGCAGATGCTCGCGGTGCTGGCGGTCGGCTCCTTGCTGGTCGGCAATCTGGCCGCCGTGATGCAGAGCAATCTGAAGCGCATGCTGGCCTATTCGACCATCTCGCAGATGGGCTTCGTGTTGATCGGCTTGCTGTCGGGCGTGGTCAACGGCAACACGCTGTCGGCTGCGAACGCCTACAGCTCGGCGATGTTCTATGTCGTCACCTACGTGCTGACCACGCTGGCCACCTTCGGCGTGCTGCTGCTGTTGGCGCGTGAGGGCTTCGAGAGCGAGGAGATCACCGACCTGGCCGGCTTGAACCAGCGCAGCCCGCTCTATGCGGCGGTCATGGGCATCTGCATGTTCTCGCTGACGGGCATTCCGCCGATGGTGGGTTTTTACGCCAAGCTGTCGGTGCTGCAGGCGCTGGTGTCCTCGGGCGATACGGCGTCGATCGTGCTGGCCGTGTTCGCCGTGATGATGTCGCTGATCGGCGCCTTCTATTACCTGCGGGTGGTCAAGGTCATGTACTTTGATGCGCCCATCACCGCCACCACCGTGTCGGCACCGCTTGACGTGCGCGCCGTGCTGACCATCAACGGTGCCTTGGTGCTGTTGCTGGGCGTCTTGCCGGGTGGGCTGATGGCGCTGTGCGCGCAGGCCATCGTGCTGACGCTCGGCACCTGACGCACAGGCGCATCAGGCGTGTTGCCCAATGCGGCCGTTTGGCTGGTGATCCTGGCGGCAGTGGTTGGCGCCAACCTTCCGTTCCTGACGCAACGTCTGTTGTTGGTCTGGCAGCCGCGCGGGGACAAGACGCTGGCCCACCGGCTGCTCGAACTGCTGGCCTACTATTTTCTCGTCGGCGGTCTGGGCTTGCTGCTGGAGCGCAACCTGGGCCGGATCGCGCCACAGGGGTGGGAGTTCTACGCCATCACCGCGGCGTTGTTCCTGACGTTGGCCTTTCCCGGCTTTGTCTGGCGCTACCTGCTCAAGCACCGGAGCTGACCTTGGTAGCCCCGGCTGACCAGCACCTGATCGAGCACACCACGCAGCAGGAGGAGCTTCTACGCGGCCGCTTCCTGCATGTCCTGCGCGACACCGTGCGCCTGCCCGATGGCGGAAGCGATACGCGCGGGTACGTTGTCCATCCGGGCGCCGTCATGGTCGTGCCGCTGCTCGACGATGGCCGTCTGGTGCTGGAGCGCCAGTACCGCCACCCCATGGGGCGCGTGATGATCGAATTCCCGGCGGGCAAGCTCGATGCCGGCGAGGACACCTGGACCTGCGGTCGCCGCGAACTGCTGGAAGAGACCGGCTACACGGCCCGTGAATGGGCCCGCGCCGGGGTGTTGCATCCGGTCATTTCCTATTCCACCGAGTTCATCGAAATCTGGTTCGCCCGTGGCCTGCAGTTGCAGCAGCGGCATCTGGAGGCAGGCGAATTCCTGGACGTGTTCAGCGCCAGCCTGGACGAACTGCTGGCGTGGTGTCGCGACGGCCAGGTCACCGATGCCAAGACGCTCAGCGCCGCGCTGTGGTTGCAGAACCTGCGTTCCGGCCAGTGGGACTTGACCTGGCAAGCCAACCCCGATCTGGACGCGGCCGGATAATCGGCCCATGAAAGTCCTGGACCTGTCGTGCGCGCACGGCCACAGTTTTGAAGGCTGGTTCGGCTCGGAAGACGATTTCCAGTCGCAGCTGGCACGCCAGTTGGTGGAATGCCCGCTGTGCGGCGACACGGCCGTGGCCAAGAAGCTGTCGGCGCCGAGGCTGAATTTCGGTGCCACTGCGCCCGTATCTGCGCCCAAGCCTTCCGCTTCCCCATCGCGCGAGGTCGCGGCCATTCCGTCCGACCCGCAGTTGCAGGCCGCGTGGATGAAGATGGTGCGCCACGTCATGGCGAACACCGAAGACGTCGGCAAGCAGTTTGCCGAAGAGGCGCGCCGCATCCACTACGGCGAAGCAGACGAGCGCAACATCCGCGGGCAGGCCTCGCGCGAAGAGACCGAGGCGCTGATCGATGAGGGCATCTCGGTGATGCCCTTGGCGATCCCCGAGGCGATGAAGGGGCCGCTGCAGTAACCCCCACGTGTCCTGGGCCCCTGCGGCCGCGGGCGCAGGGTGCGACCGCCTTGCAGCGGCCGCAGCGCTCAGGGGTACAGGCCGCGCAGTTCGCGCGTGTGCAGGATGCGCTGGCAGGCCACGATGAATGTGGCAGTGCGCAGGCTGACCTTGTGTTGATCGGCCACTTGCCACACACCGGCAAAGGCCTGCTGCATCACGCGCACCAGGCGCTTGTTGATCTCGTCCTCGTCCCAGAAGAAGGACGAGAAGTCCTGCACCCATTCGAAGTAGCTGACCGTCACGCCGCCGGCGTTGGCGATCACGTCGGGCAGCACCAGCACATTGCGCTCGTGCAGGATGTCGTCGGCCTCGGGCGTTGTGGGGCCGTTCGCGCCCTCGATCACCATGCGGGCCTGGATGCGGTGCGCGTTGGCCTTGGTGATCTGCTGCTCCAGCGCGGCCGGAATCATGATGTCGCAGGGCACGTCCCAGAATTTCTCCACATCCATGACCTCGGCATGCTCGAAGCCGGCCACCGTCCCCTTGTCGGACACGTGCTTGAGCAGCGAGGGCACGTCCAGGCCCGCTTCGCGGTAGATGGCGCCACCATGGTCCTGCACGGCCACGATGCGGGCGCCGGCTTCTGCGAAGAGCTTGCCGGCGATGCCGCCCACATTGCCGAAGCCCTGCACGGCGACGCGGGCCTTGGAGATGTCCAGCCCGATGTTGCGTGCCGCTTCGGCGCCCACGGTGTAGACGCCGCGCCCGGTGGCCTCGCGCCGGCCCAGCGAGCCGCCCAGATCCACCGGCTTGCCGGTGACGACCCCGGTCGCGGTCGAGCCTTGGTTCATGGAATAGGTGTCCATCATCCAGGCCATGATCTGTTCGTTGGTGTTGACATCCGGCGCCGGAATGTCCTTGGTCGGGCCGATGATGATGCCGATCTCGCTGGTGTAGCGGCGCGTCATGCGCTCCAGCTCGCCGCGCGAAAGGGTCTTGGGGTCGACACGGATGCCGCCCTTGGCGCCGCCGTAGGGCACGTTCACCGCAGCGTTCTTGATCGACATCCAGGCCGACAGCGCCATGACTTCGGACAGCGTCACGTCCTGGTGGAAGCGCACGCCACCCTTGCCCGGGCCGCGCGAGGTGTTGTGCTGCACGCGGTAGCCCTCGAAGTGGGCGATGCGCCCGTCGTCCAGGTGGATCGGCACGTCCACCACCAGGATGCGCTTGGGGCGCTTCAGCGTCTCGACCCAGCGCGCCAGGTTGCCCAGGTAGGGCTCGACCCGGTCCACCTGCTGCAGGAAGATGCCCCAGGGGCCGAGGTGGTCGGCCTGCAGGTACGAGGGCAGGGGATGGACGGTGGGCGCCGGGAGAGACGAGGTGTCGGACATGGCTGGGCTCCTGTTGATAAGGTGCGCCAAGCTTAGGGGGCCGCCCCCTGACTTGTCCAAGCCGAACAGGGGCCGAGGCGCGGACTATGCGCATAAGGCATAACCTGCCGGCTGCCGGCTGCCGGCTGCCGGCTGCCGGGCGTCGGGCGCTCGTGGTTGGAGCCCAGGCGAGAGTCGAAGTCGAAGCCGAAGTCGAACCCGGGAGCCGCGCCTACTGCGTGAACTGCATCGCCGCCAGCCGCGCATAGGTGCCGCCGGCCGCCACCAGCGCCGCGTGCGTGCCTTGCTCGACGATGCGGCCCTGTTCCAGCACGACGATGCGGTCGGCCTGTTGCACGGTGGCCAGCCGGTGCGCGATGACCAACGTCGTGCGGCCCTGCATGGCCGATTCCAGTGCCGCCTGCACCATGCGCTCGCTTTCTGCGTCCAGCGCGCTTGTGGCCTCGTCCAGCAGCAGCAAGGGGGCGTTCTTGAGCATGGCGCGCGCGATCGCGATGCGCTGGCGCTGGCCGCCCGACAGGCGCACGCCGCGTTCGCCCAGGAAGCTGTCGTAGCCCTGGGGCAGGGCGCTGATGAAGTCATGCGCAAACGCTGCACGCGCGGCCGCCTCGACCTCGGCATCGCTGGCCTGGGGCCGGCCGTAGCGGATGTTCTCGCGGGCACTGGTGGAGAACAGCACCGGGTCCTGCGGCACGAGGCCAATATGCTCGCGCAGGTCGGCCAGCGCCAGGTCGCGCGTGGACACGCCGTCGATCAGGATCTGCCCCGTCTCCTGGTCGTAGAAGCGCAGCAGCAGCTGGAACACGGTGCTCTTGCCCGCGCCGCTGGCGCCGACCAGGGCCACGGTCTCGCCGGGCGCGACGTCGAGGCTGAAGTCGCTGAGCGCCGCCTGCGCCTGCCGCGAGGGATAGTGAAAGCCCAGGGCCTGGATCTGCACGCTGCTGCCTGCGGTGCGCGCAGGCGCCTGCACCGGTCGCTCGGGCGAAGTAATGGGCGATCGGTTGTGCAGCAGCTCCATCAGCCGCTCGCTGGCGCCTGCGGCGCGCAGCAGGTCGCCGTAGATCTCGCCCAGCACGGCGGTGGCGCTGGCCAAGAGAATCACGTAGACGATGGTCTGGCTCAAATGGCCCGCCGTGATGTCGCCGCGCATGACCGCCTGCGTGCCCTGGAACAGCCCCCACAGCAGCGCGGCCGACGTGGCGATGATGATGAAGGCCACCAGCGCGGCACGCGCCTTGGTGCGCCGCACGGCGGTCTGGAAGGCACTTTGCGTGGAGGCCGAGAAGCGTGTGGCCTCGCGCCCTTCGGCCGTGTAGCTCTGCACCACGGGAATCGCGTTCAGCACCTCGGCTGCGATGGCGCTGGAGTCGGCGACCCGGTCCTGGCTGGCGCGCGACAGCTTGCGCACGCGCCGGCCGAACCACACGCTTGGCAGCACCACCAGCACCAGGATGCCCATCACCTGCGTCATCACGTAGGGGTTGGTCCAGACCAGCATGCCCAGCGCGCCCACGCCCATGACGAGGTTGCGCAGCCCCATGCTCAGCGACGAGCCGACCACCGTCTGCACCAGCGTCGTATCGCCAGTCAGGCGCGACAGCACTTCACCGGTCTGCGTGGTCTCGAAGAATTCCGGGCTCTGCTGCACCACATGGGCGTAGACCGCGTTGCGCAGGTCGGCGGTCACGCGCTCGCCCAGCCAGCTGACGACATAGAAGCGCCCGGCCGAAAACAGCCCCAGCGCCGCCGCCACCGCGAACAGCTCGAAGAAATGCGTGCGCAGGCCGACCAGCCGCGTGCCTGCGTCCATGGGCGCGCCGCCACTGACCAGGCCGTTGTCGATCAAGCTGCGCAGTGCCAGCGGGAACAGCAGCGTGGCGCCGGCCGCGAGCACCAGAAACATCACAGCGAGTGTGATCCGGCCACGGTACGGACGCAAAAAGGGCAGCAGGCCGCGCAGCGATTGCGGTGAACCCTTGGCGGGTTCCGCTGGGGAAGAGGTGGACATGGGGCGAGAGTGTAGCCAGCGACCAATTGCTTGGGCAATCATCGCCTTGACAATAAATGCCTAGGCAATTAAATTTTCGGCATGCCCAAACGTAGCGACGTCGCACGCCGACCGGCCAGTCGATCCGTGGCCACCACCGGCGCTGCGCCAGCCGAGTTGTGCTCGGCCACCGACTACAACCCGAGCGACAGCGTGGGCTATCTCATGCGCCGCATCCTCTCGGCCGTGGCCGGTGCGGTCGAGCGGGAACTCGAGCCCACCGGCCTGACGCATGCCCAGTGGATTCCGCTGTTCAAGATGATGGACCACGCAGGCATCACCGTGGCCGAGCTGGCGCGCCAATGCGAGCTGGACGCCGGCTCCATGACGCGGCTGCTCGACCGGCTGGAGGCCAAAGGCCTGTGCCGGCGCGAGCGATCGTTGCAAGACCGACGTGTCGTGCAGCTGGTGCTGACGCCGCAGGGCCAGGCCGTCGCCGAGCAAATCCCCGGCGCATTGAGCCGCGCCCAGAACGCCTATCTCGCCGGCTTCTCGCGGGATGAGTGGCTGCTGCTCAAGAGCCTTCTCGCCCGCATCCTGGACAACGCGCAGCCGCCGGGCTGCGCCGCAAGGAAGCCATGACCGCTTGCCAATCGACCTGCCGCGACAGCGCATGGAGGTCGATTTGCCGAGGGTGATGTCAGTTTCGCGTCAAGCTTGCCGGCAGGGCGACACTGGCGCCCAACCTTGCTTAAAGTTTCAGCAATATCGCAGTGCAGCATAGGCGTTTTACCTAGTGCCCCGGCCCTCGGCGCAACCGTACATTCGCCGCAACGTTTCGCCACCCCGGCGGTACATATGCTTCAACGGCTGGATGCGGAAGGCGCGGAAAATTGGCGGACATCATTCTGCAAACCACAGACCTCACCAAAGAGTTCAAGGGCTTCACGGCCGTCAGCAAGGTCAACCTGGCGGTGCAGCGCGGCAGCATCCACGCGCTGATTGGCCCCAACGGTGCCGGCAAGACCACCTGCTTCAACCTGCTGACCAAGTTTCTGGAGCCCACAACGGGCACCATCACTTTCAACGGCCACGACATCACGCGTGAGCGTCCGGCGCAGATCGCACGGCGCGGCGTGATCCGCTCGTTCCAGATCTCGGCTGTGTTTCCACACCTCACGCTGATGGAGAACGTGCGCCTGGGTCTGCAGCGCAAGCTGGGCGTGTCCTACCACTTCTGGAAGAGCGAGAAATCGCTGAACCGTCTGAACGACCAGGCCCTCGCGCTGTTGGACCAGGTCGGCCTGTCCGACGTGGCGCAAGAAGTCACCGTGAACCTGCCCTATGGCCGCAAGCGCGCACTCGAGATCGCCACCACGCTGGCCATGGAGCCCGAGCTCATGCTGCTGGACGAGCCCACGCAGGGCATGGGCCATGAGGATGTGGACCGCGTCGCGCAGCTGATCAAGAAGGTCTCGCAAGGCCGCACCATCCTGATGGTGGAGCACAACATGGGCGTGGTCTCGACCATCGCCGACACCATCACCGTGCTGCAGCGTGGCGCCGTGCTGGCCGAAGGCCCGTATGCCGAAGTGTCACGCAACCGGCAGGTGATGGAGGCCTACATGGGCACGACCGATGGCCAACTCCAGGGAGCGCATTGATGAGCTCTCCTGCATTGGAGATCAAGGGCCTGCAAGCCTGGTATGGCGAATCGCACGTGCTGCACGGCGTCGACATGGTCGTGCAACCCGGCGAAGTCGTCACGCTGCTCGGCCGCAATGGCGCCGGCCGCACCTCGACGATGCGTGCGGTGCTTGGCCTGACCGGCCGGCGCGAAGGTTCCGTGCGCATCCACGGCACCGAGACGGTGGGCATGGCCACGCACCGCATTGCGCACCTGGGCGTGGGCTACTGCCCCGAAGAGCGCGGCATCTTCGCCAGCCTGTCGTGCGAAGAAAACCTGCTGCTGCCGCCTGCGCTCAAGGGCATGGGTGCAGGCATGTCGGTCGACGAGATTTACGCCATGTTCCCCAACCTGGCCGAGCGCCGCAACAGCCAGGGCACGCGCCTGTCGGGTGGCGAGCAGCAGATGCTGGCCGTGGCCCGCATCCTGCGCACCGGCGCCAAGCTGCTCTTGCTCGACGAGATCTCCGAAGGCCTGGCCCCGGTGATCGTGCAGGCCCTGGCACGCATGATCACCATGCTGCGCAGCAAGGGCTACACCATCGTCATGGTCGAGCAGAACTTCCGCTTTGCCGCGCCACTGGCCGACCGCTTCTACGTGATGGAGCACGGCCGCATCGTCGAACGTTTCGACGCCGCGCAACTCGACGAGAAGATGCCCGTGCTGCACGAATTGCTGGGCGTCTGACGCCTTCTTTTTTTGATTTTTACCCCTAGGAGATTGCCATGACCCGCCAACTCACCACGCTCGCCTTGATGCTGGCCGCCGCTGGCTTCGCTACGCAGGCCGCCGCCCAGGAAAAGGTCAAGATTGGCCTGATCACCGACATGTCCAGCCTGTACTCGGACGTTGAGGGCAAGAACGGCGCGCTGGCGATCCAGATGGCCATCGATGATTTCGGCGGCAAGGTGCTGGGCCAGCCGATCGAGTTGCTGTCGGCCGACCACCAGAACAAGGCCGACATCGCCGCCAGCAAGGCACGCGAATGGATCGACACCGCCGGCCTGACCATGGTGTTCGGCGGCACGAACTCGGGCACGGCCCTGGCCGTGGCCAAGGTCGCGCAGGAGAAGAAGCGCGTCTACTTCAACAATGGCGCAGCGTCCTCGGCGCTCACCAACGACCAGTGCACGCCCTACACCGTGCACTATGCCTACGACACTGTGGCGCTGGCCAAGGGCACAGGCGCTGCCGTGGTGGATGCGGGTGGCAAGAGCTGGTTCTTCCTGACGGCCGACTACGCCTTCGGCCACGCACTGGAGGCCGATACCAGCCGGGTCGTGAAGGAAAAGGGCGGCACCGTCGTGGGCGTCGTGCGCACGCCGCTCAACGCGTCGGACTTCTCGTCCTTCCTGCTGCAGGCGCAGAGCTCCAAGGCGCAGATCCTCGGGCTGGCCAACGCCGGCGGCGACACCATCAATTCGATCAAGGCGGCCCGGGAATTCGGCATCAACAAGACCATGAAGACGGCCGGCCTGCTGGTCTTCCTCTCGGACATCCACAGCCTGGGCCTGAAGAACACCGAAGGCCTGTTGCACACCACCAGCTGGTACTGGGACCTGAACGACAAGACGCGCGAGTTCTCCAAGAAGTTCTTCGCCAAGGCCCAGCGCATGCCCACCGACGTGCAGGCTGCCGACTACTCGGCCACCATGACGTATCTGAAGGCGGTCGAGGCCGTCAAGTCCACCGACGCCGACAAGGTCATGGCCCAGCTCAAGAGCATGAAGATCGACGATTTCTACGGCAAGGGCCAGATCCGCGCCGATGGCCGCTACGTGCACGACATGTACCTGGTCGAAGTCAAGTCGCCCAAGGAATCGACCAAGCCCTGGGACTACCTGAAGGTCGTCAAGACCTTGCCGGGCGACCAGGTGTTCACCACCAAAGCCGAGTCCAAGTGCCCGCTGTGGAAGTGATGGTGGCGCGGGCCTGATCGCAGCGCCCGCGCGTTTTTCGTTCCTTTTCGTTTCCGTTTTCCGAGCCAGCCATGACCTCCACGTTCCGTCTTTCCGCCCTGATGCTTGCCGCCCTTGCCGCCACGGCCGTGCAGGCGCAGGACAAAGTCCGCATCGGCTTCGTCACCGACATGTCCAGCCTGTATGCCGACGTCGACGGCAAGGGCGGCGCCCTCGCGATCCAGATGGCCATCGACGATTTCGGCGGCAAGGTCAATGGCATGCCCATCGAGCTGCTGTCGGCTGACCACCAGAACAAGGCCGACATCGCCGCGTCCAAGGCGCGCGAGTGGATCGACACGCAGAACCTGTCGATGCTGATCGGCGGCACCAGCTCCGGCGCGGCGCTGGCCATGGCCAAGGTGGCCCAGGAGAAAAAGCGCGTCTACATCGTCAACGGTGCGGGCAGCTCTGCACTGACCAATGACCAGTGCACGCCTTACACCGTGCACTACGCCTACGACACCGTGGCGCTGGCCAAGGGTACGGGCGGTGCCGTGGTCGGGCAGGGCGGCAAGAGCTGGTACTTCCTGACGGCCGACTACGCCTTCGGCGCGGCGCTCGAGGCCGACACGGCCCGGGTCGTGCAGGGCAAGGGCGGCACAGTCGCCGGCAGCGTCAAGCACCCGCTGAACGCGTCGGACTTCTCTTCGTTCCTGCTGCAGGCGCAGAGCTCGAAGGCCCAGATCCTCGGGCTGGCCAATGCCGGCGGCGACTTCATCAGCGCCGTCAAGGCCGCACGCGAATTCGGCATCAACAAGACGATGAAGATGGCCGGTCTGCTGGTGTTCGTGACGGATGTGCACAGCCTGGGCCTGAAGAACACTGAAGGCCTGCTGCTCACGACCAGCTGGGACTGGAACCTGGACGAGCCCAGCCGGGCTTTCGGCAAGCGCTTCTTCGAGAAGGTCAAGCGCATGCCGACCGACATCCAGGCGGCCAACTACTCCGCCACCACGACCTATCTGAAGGCGGTGCAGGCCACCAAGACGCTGGACGCCGACAAGGTCATGGAACACCTGAAGAAGACGCCGATCGACGACTTCTACGCCAAGGGGCAGATCCGTCCCGATGGCCGCTTCGTGCACGACATGTACCTCATGCAGGTCAAGTCGCCGGCCGAGTCCAAGCAGGCGTGGGACTACTACAAGGTCGTCACCAAACTGAAGGGCGACGACGTCTACACGACCAAGGCCGAAAGCAAGTGCGCGCTGTGGAAGTGAGGGCCAACGCTGCCCGCGCGCGTGACATCGACACAGCCGCCATGAGCCCGACATGACGATCTCACTACCCGCCTTGCTGAGCCAGCTCCTTCTGGGGTTGGTCAACGGCTCCTTCTACGCCATCCTGAGCCTGGGGCTCGCCGTGATCTTCGGCCTGCTGAACGTCATCAACTTCGCACACGGTGCGCTGTTCATGATGGGTGCCATCGTCACCTGGATGGCGATGAACTATTTCGAGGTCAACTACTGGGTCATGCTGCTGGTAGCCCCGCTGTTGATCGGCCTGTTCGGCGTGTTGATCGAGCGGCTGCTCTTGCGCTGGATCTACAAGCTCGACCACTTGTACGGCCTGCTGCTGACGCTGGGCCTGACGCTGTTGATCGAGGGCGCGTTCCGCTCGGTCTACGGCGTCTCCGGCCTGTCGTACGACACGCCCGAGTTGCTGACCGGCGCGACCGACATGGGCTTCATGATGCTGCCCAACTACCGCGCCTGGGTCGTCGTGGCCTCGCTGACCATCTGCTTTCTTACCTGGTTCGTGATCGAGAAGACGCGGCTGGGTGCCTACCTGCGCGCAGGCACCGAGAACCCGCGGCTGGTCGAGGCCTTCGGCGTCAATGTGCCGCTGATGATCACGCTGACCTACGCTTTCGGGTGCGCGTTGGCCGCGTTCGCCGGCGTGCTGGCCGCACCGGTGATCCAGGTCTCGCCGCTGATGGGGCAGAACCTCATCATCGTGGTGTTCGCCGTCGTCGTGATCGGTGGCATGGGCTCCATCATGGGCGCCATCCTCACGGGCCTGGGCCTGGGCATCATCGAAGGGTTGACCAAAGTGTTTTATCCCGAAGCCTCCTCCACGGTGGTGTTCGTGATCATGGCGATCGTGCTGCTCATCCGCCCTGCGGGCCTGTTCGGGAAAGAAAAATGAGCAAGAGCACCATTGGCTACGCCCTGCTGCTGCTGGCACTGATCGCCGCGCCCTTCCTGGGCGCCTATCCGGTGTTCATGATGAAGCTGCTGTGCTTCGCGCTGTTCGCCTCGGCGTTCAACCTGCTGCTGGGCTACACCGGCCTGCTGTCCTTCGGGCACGCCGCCTTCCTGGGCGGTTCGGCCTACGCTGCCGGCTACGCGATGAAGTCCATGGGGTTGACGCCCGAAGTGGGTCTCATCGCCGGCACGCTGGCGGGTGCTTTCCTGGGCTGGGTGTTCGGCTTCTTCGCCATCCGGCGCCAGGGCATCTACTTCTCGATGATCACGCTGGCACTGGCGCAGATGGTGTTCTTCGTGGCGCTGCAGGCCAAGTTCACGGGTGGCGAAGACGGCATGCAGGGCGTTCCGCGTGGATCGCTGTTCGGCGTGATCTCGCTGGCCGACGACCTGACCATGTACTACGTGACGCTGGTGATCGTGGTGCTCGCGTTCGCACTGATCGTGCGCACCATCCATTCGCCATTCGGGCAGGTGCTGAAGGGCATCAAGGAGAACGAGCCGCGTGCGATCTCGCTCGGCTACGACACCGACCGCTTCAAGCTGCTGGCCTTCGTGCTGTCGGCCGCGCTGTCCGGCCTGGCCGGTTCGCTGAAGACGCTGGTGCTGGGCTTTGCCACGCTGACCGATGTGCACTGGACGTCCTCTGGCGGCGTCATCCTGATGACGCTTGTCGGTGGCCTGGGCACCTTGTCTGGCCCGCTGGTGGGCTCGGCCGTCGTCGTGCTGCTGGAGAACAAGATCGGCGAGTTGGGCAACGGGCTGGCCGCGTTGACCGGCGTCGAGTGGTTCAACACGCTGGGCGAGTCGGTGACCATGGTCACTGGCCTGATCTTCGTGATCTGCGTGCTGGCCTTCCGGCGCGGCATCATGGGCGAGATCATCGCGCTGCTGCAGCGGTTCAAGAAGGCGTGAGGGTCCCGGGGCCGGGCGGGGGCGCTCGCCATCGGGCCCCGCGGAGCCTACCCACCCCGCCTGGCCTCAGCCGCCGGCAGGACTGAAGAGTCTGTGCGCCGGTCCACCGGGTTATAGCGTCGACAGCGTTACAAGAGTTGCACCGCGCAACGATCCGTTCTGCATCGCAAACGCGGACACTGATCCCGCATGACCGCCAGCGCATTCGACAGGTGCAGGTCGTGCGCGGGGAGGCGTGGTTGCAACAACGATCAGAAGCACGGCCGTACGCGCGGTGGACGGACTTGGCGCCACGCGAGCCCTGGACTTGAACGCCCTCATCGCGCCGAACCAGCTCGGAGCTGACTGGGTGTTGCGAGAAGCCCATGACATCAACAGCAGAGGCTGGATTGTGGGCGATGCCGTCAACACGCTGACGGGCGATACGCGGGGCTATGTGCTGACGCCGCTGGACGTGCAGGCCGTGCCCGAACCGCCCGTGCTGTGGCTGATCCTCTCGGCCATGGGTCTGTCCACGCTTGCCGCGCGCCGCCAACGTCGCCGCTGACCTGCGGCTGCGCAAGCGTCGCTCTGCCCAGCGGGTGCCCAGGGTGGCGCAGGGGGCCAGTGACGTAGCGTGTAGCAGCCACTCCGCGTGGGCGCTAGCCGCCCCACAACAGCCGGGCCGCGACCCAGCCGCGCCGGCCACCCTCGCGCTGCACCTGCACCCACTCGCCGCGGCGCGCCACCCGCTTCACGATGTCGCCGCGCTCCAGCTTGCCGAGCAGGCGGCCGCCGATGCGCGGGTGCGCGCGCAGGTTGGCCACCGGCGCCCGCACGACTTTGTGCGTGCTCTTGCCGGTGACGCGACGGTGCACCCAGCCACTGTCCTGCTCGAAGTCGCGCACGTTCAACCACTCACCGCGGCGCGCAATCACCTGCAATGGGTAACCACGGCTCAGCTGCCAGCACACGGCGTGCTGCGTGCCTGGCCCGGCGCGCATGTTGGCCTCGCGCACGCTGATGCCAATGTAGGGCTGCGCCCAGGCGCCGAAGGAATGCAGCGCGAACGCTGCGACGAAGATGCGGAGTACCTTGGGAAATGGAGAAGACATGGCGTGGGGAGACACAGGCCCGCATCAAAGTTCCCGCTCGTTACGTCTTTGGTCGGGCAAGGCTCCAACTCCCGCAGGCGTTGCCCAGGCGCATCCGCAGGGTGATCTGGCGCCCCTGCGGACAGCGCCTACAGCTTCAGTCGCGCCGCGTACCCCGTCATCTCCAGGTACCCGCGCCCCACCAGTCGCTCCTGCGCGTCCAGCAGGTCCGACAGGCCCTCCCAATACACTGCGCCGGTCGAGCCGCGGCTGTCCAGCTCCTGCGCGTCGAGCACGGCGCGCACGGTGAAGGTGCCGGCCGGCGTCTCCACCTGCCACTGCACCGGATAGCGGCCCCGGCTGGCCGGGCTGCTCCACCAGCGCTGTGGCACGAAGCGCACCTCACCCTGGCCGAAGATGCGCGCAGCCTGGCCACTGGCGCGGAACGAGCCGCCGTCCCACAGCGCCGACCCATCGGAGCGCCGCAGGTGGAAGGCCGTCAGCGCGCTGCCGTCGAAAAGGTTCATGCCGATCCAGTCCCAGCCCACCGCCTCGGGATGCATCAGCGCCTCGCTCCACTCGTGGTCGAGCCAGGCGCGGCTGCGCAGGGTCGGGTCGGCCGCATCGGCATCCAGCCCAAAACGCTGGCCCTGCAGCGTGAGCTGGCCCGACACCGCCAGCTGCGGCACGCTGTAGTAGTAGCTGGCCTGCTCCGGCTGCGGCCCCTTGCGCGACAGGCCGTCCTGCCCCTGCAGCAGCAGCGGCTGGGTCTGGGCAAAGCGCAGTTGCAGGCCGAAATCGCGCGACGGCAGTGTGGCCACCAGATCGGCACCCTCGCGGCGCAGCGACCAGTCGTGCAGCCGCACACCGGTGTCCGCCTCGTCGGCCTGCGCCACGCCGAAGCCGGCGCGCGCGATGCGCTGGTCGTGCCAGAGCTTGCTGCCCTGCGGGTCGGTGATGGCCGCGTGCGCGAACAGCAAGTGCCGCGCTGCGAAGCGCGAGGTCATGCCCTGCGTCGCGTCCACCCGTGAGCGAAAAAACGTGACCTGAAAGCCGAACACCCGGCCGCCGCTGGTGGCCTGGCCGGTGATGTACCACCACTCGGTGCGCAGCTCAGGGTGGCTACCCAGATCGCGCGGGAACTGCAGCGTGCGCGGCGGCAGCGCAATGGCCGTGCCGCTGACCGGCAGCAGACCGGTGGCCGCCAGCCATCCCAGAACCTGCCTGCGGCCGTGCGTCAAGTTCTCAGCCCTCCAGCAGGGCCTCGATGCCCTGCTGCGCCACCGTGCAATCGCCGATGTGCGCATCCACCCAGTCGGGGTCGTGGAAGGTGGGCAGGTAGCGCTCGCCCGCATCGCACAGCAGCGACAGCACCGAGCCGTGCGCGCCGCGCGCATGCATCTCGTGCGCCAGCACCAGCATGCCGACG
Organism: Rhodoferax sp. RT4P68; assembly: GCF_056521305.1. NCBI lineage: Bacteria > Pseudomonadati > Pseudomonadota > Betaproteobacteria > Burkholderiales > Comamonadaceae > Rhodoferax > Rhodoferax sp. RT4P68. The sequence goes on along the minus strand of NZ_JBWMBB010000014.1, from coordinate 132,879 downwards.
AAGTTGGTGCCGGTGGACGGGCCGACGCGTCGGCCCAGCAGTTTCGACAGCACGCGCATCGCCGCCACCGAGGCGATGTCGGGCACCTCGACCATGCGATCGACCACCGAGCGGATGAAGCTGGGCTCCACGCAGGGCCGCCCGATGCCCTCGATCAGCGAGCCCTGCGACGTCAGCGCGGCATCGCCGCTTGCGTGGTACTGCGCGAACACCGAGCCCTCCGGGTCGACCACGGCCAGCTGCGTGGCGTAGCCGCGGTAACGCACAAAGCGCCCGATGGTGGCGCTGGTGCCGCCGGTGCCGGCGCCCGCCACGATCCACGCCGGCACCGGGTGCCGCTCGTGCGCCATCTGCTGGAACATGCTCTCGGCGATGTTGTTGTTGCCGCGCCAGTCGGTGGCCCGCTCGGCGTTGGTGAACTGGTCCATGTAGTGGCCGTCGCAGTCGCGCGCCAGCGCCCAGGCTTCGTCGTCGGCCTCGTCCGCATGGTCGACGAAATGGCAACGCCCGCCGTAGAACGCGATCTGCGCGAGCTTCTCGGGCGAGGTCTTGCGCGGCACCACGGCCACGAAGGGCAGGCCCAGCAGCCGCGCGAAATACGCCTCACTGACGGCCGTGGAGCCGCTGGACGCCTCGACGATCGTCGTGCCCTCGCGCACGTGGCCGTTGACCAGCGCGTAGAGAAACAGCGAGCGGGCCAGCCGATGCTTGAGGCTTCCGGACGGGTGCGTGGATTCGTCCTTGAGGTACAGGTCAATGCCGGCGGCGTGGAACACGGGCAGCGGCAGCGGGATGAGGTGCGTATCGGCGCTGCGTTGCAGGTCGGCCTCGATACGGCGCAGGGCGGTGGACAGCCAGGTCACGGGATGTTGCGTTCGTCGAATCGATGAAGGCGTGGACGATACACGGTCGGGCGATGCCCTCCAACGCTGCGCGCGCCTCACCCGCCCCGCGGCCGCAGCACCATGCGTTCACGGCCCATCTCCACGTCGAAGTACTGCAGGAAGTTCTGACCGAGCAGCGCCTGCGCGTCGTCCCCCATGCCCAGGCCGGTGGCCACGCGCAGGTCGGTCACGGCCAGCCCGCCCTGCAGGCTGACGCTGTCGGCGCGCACCATGCGGCCGGTGCGCACGCCGTTGGCGGTGCGAAACGTGGCGCTCTCGCCGCCCGACAGGCCGGCGCGCTGCGCCAGCGCGGCGCTGACGCTGACGACGCTCGCTCCGGTGTCCACGAGGAACATCACCGGCTCGCCGTTGACGGCGCCGGCCACGCGGAAATGCCCGTCGGTGTGGCGCTCGATCACCAGCGCGCCGCTGGCCGTCACGCGCGCGGCACGCGGCTGCTGCCAGCGTTCCATCGCCCAGTACAGGCCGGCCATGACGACCAGCCAGAAGGCCACGATGCCCACTGCCCCGCGCAGCACGAAGCCGCGCGACTGTCTGTGTCCCGTAGTCACCAATCCTCCTTGACGGCCAGCACCGCGTCGCGACCGGCGGCCGCGCGGCCCGACACCCAGGCCGTGAGCGTACCGGCTGCCACAACAGCCCCACACAAGACCAGCAATCGGCCCCACGGCAGCAGCAGGTCCATCGTCCAGTGGAAGCTCTGCGGATTGACCACGTGCACCAGCACGACGGAGACCGCCAGCCCCAGCCCCAGCCCGGCGATCGAGCCGATCAGCGTCCAGGCCGCGCCTTCGCCGGCCACCACGGTCAGCACCTGGCGCCGTGTCAGGCCGAGGTGGGCCAGCAGCCCGAACTCCTTGCGCCGCGCCAGCACCTGGGCGCTGAAGCTGGCCGCCACGCCGAACAGGCCGATGCCGATGGCCACGGCCTGCAGCCAGTAGGTGACGGCAAAGCTGCGGTCGAAGATGCGCAGCGAGGTGGCGCGCAGATCGGACACCGAGGCGAACTCCAGCAGGGCGCCGGCACCGGGCGACTGCACCTCCACCAGCGCGCGCAGGCGCGTCTGCAGGTCGGCCAGGTCGGCACCCGGCGCCAGCCACAGGGCGACGTCGTTGACGCGCCGGTCGCCGGACAGGCGCTCGAAATCGGCCTGCGCAATGACCACCGCGCCGAACTGGCGGACGTAGTCGCGCCAGACACCGGCCACGAAGAAGCGCGGCGCGTGAGGCTGAGCCGAAGCCGAAGCCGAAGGCGAAGCCGATGCCGGAGCCTGAGCCTGAGCCGGAGCCGGAGCCGGAGCCTGGGCTTGCGTCGGCGCCTGCCCCTGCACCAGCGCTTGCGGAAACGCGGCGCCCAGCGCGTCCATCGTCGTACCTGGCCGGGCGCCGTACAGGTCGACCATGGGCTCGCTCACGTAGACGCCCAGCATGCCCGGCGGCACCGGCAGCGCAGGCCCCACCAGCGGCAGGCTGGTGGCCGGGTCGTCCAGCGGGCGCGCCAGCAGCTGCACGGCCGGTTGGCCGGCCGCCAGTTGCAGCGCCCGCTGGCGCGTGGTGGAGACACGGGCCACGCCGGGCGCGGTGGCCATGGCGGCCACCGTTTCGGGCGAGAAGAACACCGTGTCGCCACTGCCGGTGCCGCCTGCGGCTGCGCGCAGGTACAGATCGGCCGGCAGCACCACGTCCAGCCAGCCGATCATGGAATCGCGAAAGCTGGCCACCATCACCGTCAGCGCCACCGCCAGGCTCAGCGAGGCGACCACGCCACTGACGGCCACGGCCGCGCTCTCACGCACGCGGCGCGCGCGCTCCACCGCCAGCATCGGCAGCAGGCGGCCGGCCACGCGCGGCGCCAGCCGGTCGTACAGCAGCGCGATCAGGCCCGGCAGTGCCGTGATGCCGCCCACCAGCAGCAGCGCCACCGAGAAATAGGCGCCCAGCGGCAGGCCGAACACCGGCGGCAGCAGCGCCAACGCTGCACCCAGCACCAGCAGCGCCGCACTGGCCAGCTGCCTGCCGCCGGTGTGCAGCGGCGCGCCCAGGCCCTTGAGCGTCTGCGCCGGCGGCAGCGCCTGCGCAGCCCGCGCCGGCCACCAGCCGCCGGCCAGCGCGGCCGCCACGCCGAGCGCGCCGTAGATGGCCGCTGCGCCGCTCTGCCACTGCAGGCGCGGCGCCACGCCTGCAAAGTAGCCGCCGCCCAGGTCGCCACCCAAGAGCCGCAGCGCCGCCGCCGCCAACGCCGTGCCCAGCCCAATGCCGGCCACGCTGCCGACCACGCCCAGCACCAGCGACTCGCCCAGCACGATCTGCTGGCGTTCGCGCCCCGAAAGACCCAGCACGCCCAGCAGCGCGAACTGTTGCGCCCGCCGCGCCACCGACAGCGACAGCACCGAGAACACCAGAAACGCGCCCGTGAACAGCGCAACCAGCGCCAGCACCGTCAGGTTCACCCGGTAGGCGCGCGACAGGTTGCTGACGCGCTGTGCATCGTCGCCCGGCACCTGGGCACTCACTTGCGGCGGCAATGCCAGCGCCCGCAGCAGCGCGGCCGGGTCGGCGCCCTCGGCCAGCCGCAAATCGATGCGTGTGAGCTCGCCGACGCGGCCGAACAGCTCTTGCGCGGCGCCGATGTCCATCACCGCCAAGGGCCCGCCGCCGGCCGCCACGGTGCCGGCCACGCGCACCGTCTGCAGCGCCAGGCCCTGCTGCAGGCGCAGCGTGGTGGCGTCGCCGAACGCCTGGCGCGCGGCCGGGTTCAGGAACACCTGACCGGGCGCGAACAGCGCGGCGCTGGCATCGGCCTGCCCAGCCGTGGGCACCGGCTGCAGGGCAGGGGCCACGCGCGCGACCAGCAGCGCGTCCACACCCACCACGCGCAGCGGCTGGCGCTTGCCGCCCTCATCGGCTGCCTGCGCCAGGGTCTGCAGCTCCAGGACCGGGCTGGCCAGCGCCACCTGGGGGTGGGTGGCGACGCGGCCGTACAGCGCCTCGTCGAAGCCGCCCTGCACGGCGCGCAGCTCCAGGTCGGGCTGGCCGTTGACGGCGCGCACGGCGCTGGCGAATTCGTCCAGTGCCGAGGCGTTGATCAGCTGCACCGAGAACGCCAGCGCCACGCCCAGCATCACCGCCAGGACAGCGGCGGCGTTGCGCCAGGGGTGGTGCAGCAGTTCCTGCCACGAGAACGTGGCCAGCAGCGCGCCCAGCGGCGCGCGGCGTTCAGACTGCGGCATCGGCGATGCCTTCGCTGGTCAGGTGCAGGGTGCGGTCGGCGCGGGCAGCGGCAGCCACCGAGTGCGTCACCAGCACCAGCGATGCGCCGGTCGCCCGCACCTGGCCGACCAGCAGGTCCAGCACGCGGGCGGCGGTGGTGGGGTCCAGGTTGCCCGTGGGCTCGTCGGCCAGCAGCAGGGCCGGGCGGTGCACCAGCGCGCGCGCAATCGCCACGCGCTGCAGCTGGCCGCCGCTCAACTGCTGCGGCAGCCGCGCGCCCAGGCCGGCGAGGCCCACGGCGTCCAGCATCGCCGTGACCTCGGCCTTTGTGTCGCGTTGGCCCAGCAGCATCAGCGGCAGCGCCACGTTCTGCGCCACGTCCAGATGCGGCAGCACATGGAAGGCCTGGAACACGAAGCCTAGCGCACGCCGGCGCAGCAGCGCGCGGGCGTCGTCGGACAGACCGGCCAGGTCCTCGCCGGCCAGCCGCACCGTGCCGCTGTCCCAGTGGTCCAGCCCGGCCATGCAGTTCAGCAGGGTAGATTTGCCCACGCCCGATTCGCCGACGATGGCGACGAACTCGCCGCGCTGCACGGCGAGCGTGACGTTGCGGAACACTTCGGTGTCGCCATAACGCCTGGCGAGGGACTGGATGTCGAGGGTGGGAGCTAACTGCATCCCACGCGTTGTAGCACCTGCGTGAGGGCGTCCGGCGCGTCGCAGGCGATGGCCTCACGCTGCGCCATGGAGCGCAGCCAGGTCAGCTGCCGTTTGGCCAGCTGGCGAGTGGCGGCGATGCCCTGCTCGCGCAGCATGGCCAGCGCTGCGGCGGGCAACGGCGCACCGGCCGCAGACGCGGCGTCGCCGAGGCCATCCAATATCTCCCACGCCTGGCGGTAACCCACGCAGCGCATGGAGGGCAGGTCAGGGTGCAGGTCGCCGCGTGCGCGCAGCGCCCGCACCTCGTCGACGAAGCCGCCTGCCAGCATCGCGTCGAAGCGCTGGGCAATGCGCTCGTGCAGCCAGGCGCGGTCCTGCGGCTCCAGCGAGATCAGTTGCCCGGCCAGGGTACCGCGCGGGCGCTGCGAATGGAACGACGACAGCGGCCGGCCGCTCACGCGGTGCACTTCCAGCGCGCGCTGGATGCGTTGCGAATCGCCCGGTGCCAGGCGCGCGGCGGTGACAGGGTCCACGGTCGCCAACTCGGCGTGCAGGGCCGGCCAGCCGAGCGCCTGCGCCTGCGCTTCGATCGCTGCGCGCACGCTGGCGTCGGCCCGCGGCATGTCGTCCAGGCCGTCGACCAGCGCCTTGAAGTACAGCATCGTGCCGCCCACCAGCAGCGGCAACGCGCCGCGCGCGCGGATCTCGCCGACCAGCCGCTGTGCATCGGCCGCAAACTCGGCCGCGCTGTAGGGCTGCAGCGGGTCGCGGATGTCGATGAGGTGGTGCGGCACGGCGGCCAGCTCGGCCGCCGTCGGCTTGGCGGTGCCGATGTCCATGCCACGGTAGACCAGCGCCGAATCGACGCTCACGATCTCCACCGCGCGCCGCTCTGCAATCGCCAGCGCCGCCGCCGTCTTGCCCGAAGCCGTGGGCCCGGCCAGGCCGATCCATTTAAAGTCAGTTGTCACCCGCGCAGTGTGCCACCCGAGTCCAAGCAGCTAGATCGCAAGCCACACCTCCCAAGCCCGCAGGCCAGCCCGGCCAGGGCACCCGCGGAACTGGCTCTGCCAGGCCGCTGGGTGCGTCCCCCTTCGCGCAGCAGAAGGGGGAAGCGGCGAAGCCGCGCAGGGGGTTGTTCTCTACCTACGGCTCGATCGCCAGGCCCAGCAGAGGGCGGCCATTGCCGACCGTGCCCAGCACCGTGGCCTTGCCGGTCTTCAGGTCCACCAGGTACAGCCGCGCGCGCAGATCCTGCGCCGTGCGCACCACAGCGAACGCAGCGTTGGAGAGGTCGGCGATGTCGAACGACACATCGCGCAGCCCGGCCAGGCCCAGCGGGCCGACGGTGCGAAGCGCACCGGTGTTGGGCGAGACGACCGGCGTTTCGCCTTCGATCGAGCCCTGCATCACCAGCGCGCCCAGATCGCGGTCGACGGCGTAGTTGGTGGTGATCTTCTCGTTGGTCTTGTTGTAGGTGTAGCCCGCCGCGATCACGCTGGGCTTCTTGCCGGCGTTGGCGTCGCCCACCGCGTAGGTCAGCGTGCCGTCGGGCTGCATGCCAGGCTGCGCCGGGTCGGCGTCCACGGCCATGCCGGTGTCCGGGTGCAGGCGCAGGTTCATGCCGGTGTCGCTGACCACGCGGATGCGGTCAGCCGCTGGGTTGAAATCGAAGCCGTACTGCGTGCCCGCCAGCGCGAAGCCGGCCACCGCCATCGGCGCGCCGGGCGTGCCGCTGCCGACCTTCTTCAGTTCGGCGGTGGTCGTGTCCAGCGTGTAGAGCTGGCCGTTGTGCGACAGCGTGTACAGCACGCCGCGCGCCACGCGAAAGTCGATGCCAATCAGCCGGTCACCGGGCGTCAGCCCCTTGACCGGCTTGCGCTCCAGGATCTGCTGCGGATGGCCGGTGTTGAACTTGATCAGCTCGAGGTCTTCGGTCAGGCCGAAGGCGATCTCCTTGCGCGGCGTGGGCGTCGGTTCGGGGATGCTGGCGCAGCCGGCCATCAGGGCGGCCAGGACGACGGGAACGAGAGCGCGCACGGCGCTGGAACGGATCGGCAGGGTCATGGGTCGGGTGGGGTGTCTCGGCACGCAAGCGGGTGGTCGAAGTGGAGTGGCCCAGGGCGAGGCGTCGCCAGGCCGGGAATCAGAAGCTTTCCCAGTCGCCGTCGTGCGTGGCTGCCACCGCAGCCTTGGCGGGCGCTGCAGTGGGCTTGCGCACGGGCGGCAGGGCCTTGGTGGCGGGGCCAGCGCTGGGCGCTGGCCGCGCGGCACTGCGGGCGGTGGCGGTGGCTGCTACCGATGCGCGCGGCTTGTCCAGCGCGGCTGGGGCGGCGCGGTTGGCGATTGCAGGCGCTGCCCCCGGGCGGATCTTCGGTGGCGCCACCGTGCGCAGTGCCGCTGGCGCACTCGGGCGAAACGCCGGGGCCGGCGCGGCGCGCGGCGTGGCGACCAGCCCGCTGTCGCCGCTCAGCTTGAAGATGGCCATGGCCTGCACCAGCTGCTCGGCCTGATGGCGCAGGCTGTCGGCGGCGGCGGCCGACTGCTCGACCAGCGCGGCGTTCTGCTGCGTCGTCTGGTCCATCTGCGTGATGGCTTCACCGATCTGAGAGACACCGGCGCTCTGTTCGCCGCTGGCCGCGCTGATCTCGCCCATGATGTCGTTGACCCGGCGGATCGCGGTCACCACCTCCTGCATCGTGGTGCCGGCCTCATCGACCAGCGCCGTGCCCTGCTGCACGCGTTCCACGCTGGCGCTGATCAGGCCCTTGATCTCGCGCGCAGCCTCGGCCGAGCGTCCTGCCAGGCTGCGCACCTCGGTGGCCACCACCGCGAAGCCGCGCCCCTGCTCGCCGGCGCGGGCGGCTTCCACCGCTGCGTTCAGCGCCAGGATGTTGGTCTGGAAGGCGATCGAGTCGATCACGCCGATGATGTCGGAGATCTTGTCCGAGCTCTGGTGGATGCCCTTCATCGTGTCCACGACGCGGGCCACCACGTCGCCACCGCGCACCGCCACGCTCGAGGCGTTCGTGGCCAGCGCGTTGGCCTGGCGAGCGTTGTCGGCGTTCTGCTTGACGGTGGCACTGAGTTGCTCCATCGAGGCGGCCGTCTGCTGCAGGGCCGAGGCCTGCTGCTCGGTGCGGCCGGACAGGTCGTTGTTGCCCTGGGCGATCTCCGCGCTGGCCGTGGCCACGCCATCGGCGTTGCGGCGCACGTTGGCCACCACCGTGCCCAGCTGCGTCTGCATGTCTTTCAGTGCCTTGAACATGTCGGCGGCTTCGTCGCGGCCCTGCACGACGCTGTCGTCCGTGAGGTCACCGTCGGCGATGCGGCGGGCCACGCCGCCAGCCTGGTGCAGCGGGCCGGTGATCGAGCGCGTGATCAGCACCGCGAACAGCAGGCCCAGCAGCAGCGCGGCAATGCCGCAGCCGATCAGAATGGCCTCGCCGGTGACTGCAGCGGCCGCGGTCTCGGCCAGCGCGGCGTCGTAGATCTCGCGCTGGCGTTGCTCGAACCGCTGGATCGAGGCGTCGTAGGCGTTGGCCAGCGGGCGCAGGTTCGTCTCCACCAGGGCGGCGACGTCGTCGCCGGCGATGCGGCGCTTGATGAGATCGGAACGTGGGCCGCGGTAGGCTTCACGCCGCACGTTGATGTCGGCCAGCAGCGCCTTCTCGTCGTCCGATTGGGCCAGCTCGCGAATCTTGCCGCTGAGGGTCGTGACATTGGCCGATGTCTTGTCCATCAGCACCTGCAGCGCAGGGATGCGCCGCGTGTCCGAGTCGAGCAGAACGGACTGCGTGCGGCCCCAGTTCAGCTCGATATTCAGGCGCCACACTTCGGCCAGGCGCAGCTTCTCGCTGTCCACCGTGCCCAAGGTCTGCGCCGAGTGGGCCAGTGACTGCAGACGCCAGACGCCGACGGCCGCACTGGCCGCAATGATCAGCAGGATGACGCCGAATGCCAGGCCCAGGCGCGCGCCGATGCGCATGCTGCGCAGGCCGTTCATGGCGCCTTCCCCGGGTTCAGCCGCACAGAGTTTTTGGAGAGGGCCGTTCGGGCCAGCGGGATGATGTGCACGGCGTTTCCTTCTTGTGTGTCACGGAGCAACCGCACATTATGGGAATTTGCGCTGCCCGTGTAAGGAAACTAGAAGGCTTTTAGGGCACTTTTCGAGCGAAGGATGGGCGGTGTTGTCGCACGGCTACTCGGCACCCTGTTCAATCTGACGGGTAGGCCAACCAAAAAGAGACTGCAGCGCCGCTCGGTAGTGCGTGCGCGCCCGGTCGATGGTGTTGTAGTGCGTGCCGCCGTCCACGGCCACGAACGCCTTGGGCTGTTGCGCCGCGTCGAACAACTTGCGGGCGATGTCGATCTTGATCAACTGGTCGTCGGCACCATGCACCACCAGCAGCGGCGAGCCGATGGCGCCGACCTTGTTGACCGATTCCATGCGCTGCGTGATCAGCCACCCGAACGGCAGCCAGCCCCATTTCATGCTGGCCACCACCTCGGGGATCGAAGTGAACGTGCCTTCGACCAGCACACCGCGTTCGTCCTTCACCTTGGCCGCCAGGTCGATCGCGACGGCGCCGCCCAGTGAGTGGCCGAAGATGTAGCGCGGCCGGTCCGGGTAGCGCTGTGCCAGCCAGTCCCAGGCGGCGCGAGCGTCTTCGAAGGCGCGCTCCTCGGACGGCAGCTCGCGCGTGCTCTTGCCGAAGCCCCGGTAGTCAATGGCCAGCACCGAGAAGCCCAGGTCCTGCATGCGGCGCATGCGTGGCGCGGAGGACTTCACGTTCCAGCGTGCACCATGCAGGTACAGCAGCACCGGCGCGGGGCCTGGCTCACCGGCATCGGCTGCGGCGCTGGCGGGCAGCCACAGGCCGTGCAGGCGGACCGGGTGGCCCGAGGCGCGCGACTGGAAGTCGATCCACACCTCGTCCATGCCCTCGGCCTGCGCGGCGCTGCCGCCCCAGCTGCGGTCGCCGGGCTGGAAGATCCAATCGCGCTGGCGCTCGTCCAGCGCACTGCAGCCAACCATGGCGCCGGCCAGCGCCAGCGCAGAGACAAAAGATGCCAGGAGGGAAAAGCGTCGCATGGCTTGCACAGATTCCGGTTCAGTCCCACAAGTTCATTGCCGCAAAGTAAAGCAGGAACGAGGCCAGCCGGGGCACCGCCGACACTTGAGCATTCGGGCCATCGGCCATCGGCCATCGGCCATCGGCCATCGGGCCTGCGGGCCTTCGGTTCGTCTGGCCCCTGGCGCGTGCCGGTGCGCCGGTCTGGCCACGGCTCACCGGCCGCGCAGGAACAGCTGGTCCAGCTCGCGCACGCTGATCTGGCGCCAGGTGGGTCTGCCATGGTTGCACTGGTCCGAGCGCTCCGTCGCCTCCATCTGGCGCAGCAGTGCGTTCATCTCGTCCAGCGTCAGCCGTCGGTTGGCGCGCACCGCGCCGTGGCAGGCCATGGTGGCCAGCAGCTCGTTGCGCGCACGCTCGACGACGCCGCTGGCGTCGTGCTGGGCCAGTTCGGCCAGCACGCTGCGGGCCAGCGCCACGGCGTCGCCCTGGGCCAGGCTGGCAGGCACGGCGCGCACCGCCAACGTGCGGGCCGAGAACGGGGCGATGTCCAGGCCCAGCGTCGACAGCGTGTCGGCATGGCCCTCGGCCGTGGCCAGCTCGGCCGGCGTGGCAGCGAAGGTGGCGGGGATCAACAACGGCTGGCTGGCCATGGCCGCGTCGGCCGCCTGGGCCTTCAGCCGCTCGTAGACGATGCGCTCGTGCGCGGCGTGCATGTCGACGACGACCAGGCCCTGGCGGTTCTCGGCCAGGATGTAGATGCCCTGCAGTTGGGCCAGCGCGCGGCCCAGCGGCCAGGCGTCCTCGGATGAGGCAGCGGACGCGGGCGATGCGGCAGACGAAGCGCCCACCGGCGCCGGCTGGGGCGCAGCAGCAGGCATCGTCGGCAGGGCCGTCACCAGCGGCGCGGCAGCGGCCACGCCCTCACCACCGTCGCCTGCGCCCCACAGCGCCCGCAACTCGGCCACGTGGTCGGTGGTGGGCGCACGCGGCGCCCAGGCCGCGAGGGCCGGCGCTGGTGCGGCCCGATCGGTGAAGGCCATGGCCGGCTGGCGCCAGTCACGCATGGCAGGGGCGGCTGGCGCGGGCAGCGCTGACGGCTCGGACGGCCCGGAGGATGGCGCCGCCATACCGGCCGGCCGCAGTGCCTGGCCGGCACGCGGGGCCGCCAGCGCGTTGTCGATGGCCCGGCGCACGGCCTGGTGCACCTCGCGGCTGTCGCGAAAGCGCACCTCGATCTTGGTCGGGTGCACGTTCACATCCACGCGCGCCGGGTCCATGTCCACGTACAGCGCATACACCGGCTGGCGCTGGCCGTGCAGCACGTCTTCATACGCGCTACGGGCGGCGTGGCCCAGCACCTTGTCGCGCACGTAGCGGCCGTTCACGTAGGCGAACTGGTGGTCGGCGCGGGCGCGCGCGGCGTCGGGAATGCCGGCCCGCCCGCGCACGCGGATGGCCGGGCCGCCGCCCTCGCGCGCCGCGGGCGAGGTGTAGTCCACGGCCACCGAGCGTTCGCTGAAATCATCGCCCAGCACATCGGCCAGGCGCTGCAGCAGGCCGCCATCGTCGCCATCGGCGCAGGCGCGCCACTGCTCGACCAGCTTGCCTTCGTGCCAGATGGCAAAGCCCACATCGGGCCGCGCGAGCGCGTGGCGGCGCACGGCCTCGATGCAATGCGCCAGCTCGGTCGCATCGGTCTTCAGGAACTTGCGGCGCGCCGGTGTGCTGAAGAACAACTCCTTGACCTCCACCGTGGTGCCCACGGCGCGCGCCACGGGCCGGATCTCGCCGGTCTGCCCGTCCAGCTGCATGGCGAGCGGTTGGTCGGCCGGGCGCGAGGCCACCGTCATGTCAGAGACGGAGTTGATGGCCGCTAGAGCCTCGCCGCGAAAGCCCATGGTGCCCACGGTCTCCAGGTCGAGCAGGCTGGCGATCTTGCTGGTGGCGTGGCGCTTGAGCGCCAGCGGCAGGTCGGCCGCGGCCATGCCGGTGCCGTCGTCCTCCACCGCAATCAGGCGCACGCCACCGGCCGACAGGCGCAGCACGACCTGGCGAGCGCCCGCGTCCAGCGCGTTGTCGACCAGTTCACGCACCACCGAGGCGGGGCGTTCCACCACCTCGCCGGCGGCGATCTGGCTGATCAGTTCATCGGGCAGTTCGCGGATCACGCGGGGCGAGTCGGTCATATCAGTGAGCGCCCGGCCGCCCGAAGCCACTGAGTGCCCCCTCGGGGGGGCAGCGATACGCGAAGCGATGAGCGTGGGGGTTTCATGTCGTGAGCGCCCGGCCGCCCGAAGCCACTGAGCGCCCCCTCGGGGGGCAGCGATACGCGAAGCGATGAGCGTGGGGGTTTCATTTCAGATAACTGCCGCAGGCGGCGCAGTAGGTGTCCCGGCGCTGCACCGGGGTGGCGCATTGCGGGCACAGCACGGGCGTAGGGGCTTCGGGCGTGTCCGCGGGCGTGGCGGGCTCGACCGGGCCGGGCTCGGCCGACGGCGCTGCGGCAGCCGCAGCGGCGTTGCGCGCGCGCTCGGCCACCTGCTGGGCGCGGGCCTGTGCCTGCGCCTGCATCGCGCGTGCCTTGTCGCGCGCGACGGTCAGATGGGCGTCGACGAAAGCCTGCTCGAACGCCAGGTCCAGCCCGTCGATGGCCCGCAGGTAGACCATGCTGACACCTTGCAGATACACCAGGCCCGGCAGCGTGCAGGCCGCCGCAAACAGCACGCCGCCACCCAGGCCGGCCGCAGTCGCATAGGGGCCGGCACTGCCCATGCCGAAGGCGCCCATGCTGCCAATCGCCATGGCATCGGCGCTGCCCAGGATGGGGGCCGAGACACCGGCGGTGACAGCGGCGCCGGTGAACAGCACCGCGCCGAGCAGCAGGCCCACCATGCCGGCGATGAAGGCCACGGCCAGCATCAGCACCAGCACCATCAGCAGCCGGCGGCGCGCAATCGCGACCAGCTGGGTGGCGCATTCCATGGCGCTGGCGCCGTTCCAGACGGCGGGCGCCGACAGCGGAAACACCACGACTGGCAGTGCGAACAGGGCCACGCCGGCCACCAGCACCGAGACCGGAAACACCACCGCGTACAGGATCGGGCCGAGGATGGGGAGCTTGCAGACCACCAGCACCAGCGCCAGCAGGACCAGCCCGGCCAGGTACACCCCCGCCAGCAGCAGGTAGACCAGGATCAGCCGGTGCGAGCTGGCGAGCGACTGGCCGATGGCGTCCAGCATCGACAGCGAGGGCCGGCCCCGCGCTTCGTCCATCAGCAGGATGCCGACCGCGTTGGCGCCGTAGAACAGCACGGCATAGGCGGCCAGCGCGAACATGGCGACGAACACGTAGCCGACATCGGCCAACAGCGTGCCCAGGCCCATGACCATGGCCGCTGCCACCAGCGTCACCAGCAGCAGCAGCACGGCGCGCCAGTTGCGCAGGGCGTCGATGCTGTCCAGCAGCGTGCCGCTGTCCTTGATTTGTTGCGAAAGCATGGTGGTGGGGGCGATCTGGAAAAGGGAAGGTGGCGGTCAGCCGTCGGTGCCGTTGGCGCGCTCGATTTCCAGGCGCTGGCGCTCTTGGTCGCGCAGCCGCACGCAACTCGGATGGTCGCGGAACTGCGACTTGATGCATTGCACGCTGACGCAGAACGGGCGGGTGAAGGTGCTGCTGGTCGCGCAGGCCTGCTCAGGGCCGGCAGGCGCACGCGCGACCCGCGCGGGCGGCGCTGTCCGTGCTGCCGCTGGCGGGCGCGGCGCTGACGTGCCTTGCGCCGGGCCGGCCCCGGCCGCCGCTGGCGCGGAAGCAGGCGCAGGCGCGAGAGTCGGGGCGGGCGCCACCGCAGAGGCGGGCGCGAGCGCAGATCCGGGCACGGTCGCAAGCGGCGACGTGGTGGCCGGGTAGGTGACGGCGGCCGCCGGGCCCTGTGCCGCCAATGGTGCGGTCGCGACCGGCGCCACCAGCAGCGTGCCCGGTGCAGGCGCGACTGGCGCGGCCGACGGCGCGACAGGTTCGGCGATGACTTCCAGCGTGAGCGGCGGCAATGCCGACGAGAGGCCGGACGAGGGCGCCTGCGCGGAAGCCGGCGCCGATGCTGGTGCGGCGCCCGCGCCCGGGGCCGCACTGCCACGCTGGGTCGACCAGAACCAGCCCGCGATCAGCAGCAGCGCCAGCGAGACGGCCAGCGCGACGCCGCCCAGGCGTGAGGCCAGGGCCGCCGGCTCGGCAGCCACATCCGGGGGGGGCGCCGGCGTGGGCCCCTCGGGCATCGCCGAGGCGCGCAGGGGCACGCCGCACAGGCTGCAAAAGCGAGCACCCGGCGCGCAGGCGTGCCCGCAGGCCGGGCACTCCACCGGGGTCTCGGGTGCAGCGGCGACGACGGTGGGCGCCGCCTCGGTCAACGATGTGCCGCAGCGTTTGCAGAATCTGGCGCCGATCCGGTTCTCGGTCTGGCAGGCCGGGCAGGTGTGTGGCATGGGCGCAGGGGGATGGCGAAGAAGGCGGGAGGTCTCGGCGTGGAGGGGCGCAGGGGCCGCTGCCGGGATGCATCCATGCTAGCAAAACCTCGCGGCCGCCCGCCTGTCATGGATCTGTGCAGGCCGGCCCCGATAATGCGCCGCATGGAAATTGCCAGCTTTCTGATCGACTTCATCCTGCACGTGGACCGCTACCTGGAGGCCTTCGTGCGCGACTACGGCCCCTGGGTCTATGCCCTGCTGTTCCTGATCGTGTTTGTGGAAACCGGTGTCGTGGTGATGCCCTTCCTGCCCGGTGATTCGCTGCTGTTCGTGGTGGGTGCGCTGTGCGGCGCCGGCCTCATGAGCCTGCCGATCGCCATCGGCGTGCTGCTGGTGGCCGCCATCCTCGGCGACCAGTGCAACTACAGCATCGGCCGCTACTTCGGGCCCAAGGTGTTCCAGTGGGAAGACTCGCGCTTCTTCAACAAGAACGCCTTCGACCAGGCCCACGCCTTCTACGAGCGCTATGGCGGCATCACCATCATCCTCGCGCGCTTCATGCCGTTCATCCGCACGTTCGCGCCCTTCGTGGCCGGCGTGGCGGCCATGGGCCGGGTCAAGTTCACCACCTACAACGTGGTGGGCGCGGTGATCTGGGTGGTGGGCATCTGCACGGCTGGCTACTTCCTCGGTGGGCTGCCGTGGGTCAAGGCCAACCTGGACAAGATCATCTGGGCGATGATCTTCATCCCCGGCGCGCTGGCCATTTACGGCGCCTGGCGCGCCAAGCGCCAGGCCGAGCAGGAGACGGCCCGCGCCTCCTGAGCGCACCGCACGGCGGGGTGTGGCGCACGCAGCGGGCCACGAACACTGAAGCCAAGGAGACCTCGCATGAACGCGGCGCAACCCCTCGCGCGCTGGAGCCGTCCCGGCAGCAGCCGCGTGCCGTTCTGGGCCTACACCGACCCGGCGCTCTACCAGCGCGAGCTCGACCGCATCTTCTACGGCGCGCATTGGAGCTATGTCGGCCTGCTGGCCGAGATCCCCAACGTCGGCGATTTCCGGCTGACCACCATCGGTGAGCGGCAGGTGATCCTGGTGCGCGACCGCGTGGCCCCACGCGAGCGCGCCACCGACCACGGCATCCGCGTGGTGGAGAACCGCTGCGCCCACCGTGGTGTGCGTTTCTGCCAGCAGCCGCACGGCAATGCGCGCAGCTTCGTATGCCCCTACCACCAGTGGACCTACAAGCTCAACGGTGAGCTGGCCGGCCTGCCATTCAAGGACGGTGTGAAGGCCACAGGCGCGGAAGGCGAGAGCGTGCAGGGCGGCATGCCGGCCGATTTCGATCTGCGCGCGCATGGCCTCACGCGGCTGAAGGTGGGCGTGCTACACGGCCTGGTGTTCGCCAGCTTCTCCGACGAGGTGGAGCCACTGGAAGACTACTTCGGCCCGGCCGTCGTGCCCTGGCTGGACCGCATCTTCAAGGGCCCCGATGGCGCACGAGAGCTGACGCTGCTGGGCTACAACCGCCAGCGCATTCCGGGCAACTGGAAGTTGATGATGGAGAACATCAAGGACCCCTACCACCCGGGCCTGCTGCACACCTGGTTCGTCACCTTCGGCCTGTGGCGCGCCGACCAGAAGAGCCGCATGGTGATGGACGCGCACGGCCGGCACGCGGTGATGGTCTCGCGGCGCGACGAGAGTGCCCCGGCGGCGGCTGCCGTGACGGTCGGCGTCACCTCGTTCAAGGCCGGCATGACGCTGCACGACGACCGGCTGCTCGACGTGGTGGCCGAGCCGTGGTGGAAGATCCCGGACCCGTCGCGGCCGGGGCAAGAGATCAACCCCACGGTGACGATGATCACGCTGTTCCCAGGTGTCATCGTGCAGCAGCAGGTCAACTCGCTCAGCACGCGGCAGATCGTGCCGTGCGGGCCGGACAGCTTCGATTTCGTGTGGACGCATTTCGGCTTTGCCGACGACACGCCCGAGATGACGCAGCGCCGCCTGCGCCAGGCCAACCTGTTCGGGCCGGCCGGTTTCGTGAGCGCCGACGACGGTGAGGTGATCGAGCTCAGCCAGGCCGGTTTTCGCCAGTGGGGCGAGGGCGGCGAGACGCTGTGCGAGCTGGGCGGCACAGGCACCGAGGCGACCGAGCACATGGTGACAGAGACCTTGATCCGCAGCATGTACGCCTACTGGCGCAAGGTGGTGAACCCATGACAGCCGACGGCGCCGACACCGCCGCCGACCACACCGATGGTGCGGCGCTGGCCAGCCTGCTGCTGCACCACCAGATCGACCAGTTCAACTCCGCCTATGCTGCCGCCCTGGACGAGCGCCGCTTCGACGCCTGGACCGAGCTGTTCGTGCCGGATTGCCGCTACACCGTGCAGGCGCGCGAGAATTTCGACCGGGGCCTGCCGTTGGCGCTGATCGCGCTGGAAAGCCAGGGCATGCTGCGCGACCGGGTCTACGGCATCACGCAGACCATCTACCACCAGCCCCACTACACGCGCCATGTGCTGAGCCCGGCGCAAGTGCTGCAAGAGCATGGCGGCGACATCCGCGCGCAGACCCACTACGCCGTGTTCCGCACCAAGCCGGGGGGCATCAGCGAGGTCTACAACGTGGGCCGCTATGTCGATGAGTTTGTGCGCACGGCAGCGGGCTTGCGACTGCGCAGCCGCCTGTGCATCTACGACAGCGAGCTCGTGCTCAATTCGCTGATCTACCCTGTTTGAACCCAACCCTGGAGCTGCCCCGTATGAAGCTGTCTATTTCTCTCGCAGGCGCTGCGTGCGTCGTCGCCGTGGCCGCTGCCGCCACGCTGGGCTGGCAAGCGCCGGCTCAATCGCAGGTGCGCGTGACGCCGGCCCTGCAGCCGGTGGGCGCGGCCTCCGGCGCCGCCACGACGGCATGGTTTCAGGACACCGCCAGCGGGCGCGTGGTGGCCTGCCAGACCACCGGCAGCGGCACCAGCTTGACGGTGGCCTGCGCGGCGGCGGCGCTACCGTAGGCCGCGTCGCCCACACCCGCTTTGAACGATTTGCTCAGCCGCCCAGTTCGCCACCGGCATCAGGTGACGAGCCCTTAGCCTTGTCGGGCGCCAGACCCGATGGAACGGCGTCGGTCTAAAAGTCCAGCCACGGTGGCTTTTGCGCATACATCTCGACGATGAGCTGTTTGATCGCCACCACGTACCACGAGTCGTCGTTGAGCCGGTGGCTGAGGATGATGGGCGATGTCACCTTCTCGTCTGCGATCAGCCGGTAGACGAGGTCCGAGCGCAGCCGCGAGGCAACCGGCACGATGCACAGCCCCACCTCTGCGGCGACCAAGCTCAACGCGGCATGCAGCTCGCGCACCTCTTGGACTTCGGCCAGGCTGATGCCTCTCTCATGCAGCAGGCCCAGCACATGGTCTGCAAAGCTGGGGCGTGGCTCTTTCGGGAACACGATCAGCTTGGGATGATCGAGGTCCTCCAGGTTCACCGGTCCATTGGAAGCCGCCAACGGCCAGGCTGGCGGGATGGCCAGCACCAGCCTTTCCTCGCGGAGCACCGTGCGCGCCACTGACGTGTCGTTGGTTCGAATGCGGCCAAAGCCCAGGTCGATGCGACCCGACTTGAGCTCGCTGATCTGCTGGATCGACCCCAGATCGACCAGGTGCACGTCGGTGTCGGGGTAACGCTGGCGAAACATCCGCACCAGCATGGGCAGCCCGCCATAGAGGGTGGAGGGGACGTAGCCGATGGAAATGGATTGCCGGTGGTTGCGGCCTGCTTGCCGCGCCGTGTTCTTCATCTGGTCGACCCGGTGCAGCACCTGCAGCGACTGTTCGTAGAACAACCTGCCGGCCTCGGTCAGGCGCACCGGGCGGCTATTGCGCAGGATGAGCTGTACTTCCAGTTCCTCTTCCAGCAACTGGATCTGGCGGCTGAGTGGGGGCTGTGCAATGTGCATCAGCTCCGCAGCACGCGTGAAGTTTTTGGTGGTGGCCACCGCCACGAAGTACCGGAGTTGACGCAAATCCATAGGGGAAAACCATACTCTCTCGAGTAGGGTGCGCTCCAAGTGGTTGTTCTTCAAAAGAAAACGGCCACATGATACCTAATAGGTATCGCATCAGATGAATTCGGTGTTGGCTGGAAAACGACTGCAGTCGTCCAATACAGCCCATGCAACATACTGCCTGTCACCAAGCCGCCGCCGGCTTCGTCCGCATCGAACATGTCGAGACGATGCTGGTCGATCTACCGACGATTCGTCCGCACAAACTGTCCATGGCCGTCATGGACGGCCAGACCTTGATGCTTGTGCGCATCCGCTGCTCGGACGGCACCGTGGGCATCGGCGAGGGCACGACCATCGGTGGCCTGGCGTACGGCGCTGAATCGCCCGAGGGGATGAAGCTGGCCATCGACACCTACTTCGCCCCCCAGCTCATCGGCGCGGACGCGAACCGCGTTCCGGCGTTGATGGACCGACTGCACACCGCCTTCCGCGACAACCGCTTCGCCAAGTGCGCGATCGAGACCGCACTGTTTGACGCGCTGGGCCACCGCACGGGCCTGCCGGTGTCGGAGCTGCTCGGCGGGCGCCTGCGTGACCGGTTGCCGGTGGCGTGGACCCTGGCCTCTGGCGATACCGGCAAAGACATCGAGGAAGCCCAGCGCATGCTGGCAATGCGCCGCCACAACATCTTCAAGCTCAAGATCGGCCGCCGCTCGGTGCGCGAAGACGTGGCCCATGTCGCCGCCATCAAGAAGGCGCTGGGCGACACGGCCTCGGTGCGCGTGGACGTGAACATGGCCTGGAGCGAGCTTGACGCCCAGCACGGGCTGGCGGGCCTGGTGGACGCCGGCTGCGAGCTGGTCGAGCAGCCGGTGGCCAGCGTGGACGCACTGGCCCGGCTCACCGGCAAGTACCCGATCGCGGTGATGGCTGATGAATCCCTGGTCGGCCCCGAGAGCGCCTTTGCGCTGGCACGCGTGGCCGGTGCCAACGTGTTCGCCATCAAGACCGAGCAGTCCGGTGGCCTGCAGGCCGCCCAGCGCGTGGCGGCCATTGCCGACGCGGCCCACATCGAGTTGTACGGCGGCACGATGCTGGAGGGGGCGGTCGGCACGATCGCCTCGGCCCATGTGTTCGCAACCTTCCGCGAGTTGCGCTGGGGCACCGAACTGTTCGGCCCGCTGCTGCTGACCGAAGAAATCCTGGCCCGGCCGCTCGAATACAAGGACTTCCACCTCACCGTTCCCGCCCTGCCTGGCCTTGGCATCGCGCTGGACGAGGAGCGTGTCGCGCACTTCCGCCGCGACCGCACGCGCACCACTGTCGGCCCCGCCGCCACATCCCTGACCTGAGCGGACACCTGCGCCCCCGAGCCCATCCCGCACGACCCACTTTCAACCCCCCCCACGAAACGGAGACTCCCATGAGCGTTCAAATTTTCAACACCGCCGAAGTCCAGGACTTCCTGCGTCTGGCCGCCGGACTCAACCAGGAGGGCGGCAACGCCCGCACCAAGAAGGTCGTCCACCGCATCCTGTCCGACCTGTTCAAGGCCATCGAAGACCTGGATGTCACGTCCGACGAATACTGGGCCGGCATGGCCTACCTGAACCAGCTCGGCGCGCGTGGCGAAGCTGGCCTGCTGTCGCCGGGCCTGGGCCTGGACCGCTATTTCGACATGCGCATGGATGCACAAGATGCGGCGCTGGGCGTCGAGAACGGCACGCCGCGCACCATCGAGGGGCCGCTGTATGTGGCCGGCGCACCGGTGGAAAAGGGCTTTGCGCGGCTGGACGACGGCAGCGACAAGGCCGGCCACACACTCGTCATGCACGGCACGGTCTACAGCGCCAATGGCAAGCCCATGCCCAACGCCACGGTCGAGGTCTGGCATGCCAACACCAAGGGCTTCTACTCGCACTTCGACCCCACCGGCGAGCAACAGCCGTTCAACATGCGCCGCACCATCGTCACCGACGCGCAGGGCCGGTACAAGTTCCAGAGCATCGTGCCCGTGGGCTATGGCTGCCCGCCGGACGGCCCCACGCAGGCACTGCTGAACCAGCTGGGCCGCCACGGCAACCGCCCGGCCCACATCCACTTCTTCGTGAGTGCCGAAGGCCACCGCAAGCTGACCACGCAGATCAACATCGACGGCGACCCTCTGGTGTTCGATGACTTCGCCTACGCCACGCGCGAAGGCCTGGTGCCGCCGCTGGTCGAGCGCACGGACGCGGCCAGCATCCAGGCCGAAGGCTTGAACGGGCCGTTCGCAGAGATCGTGTTCGACATCCGGCTCAGCGCACTGGTCCAGGGCGTCGACAACCAGATCGTCGACCGCCCCCGCCTGGCCGCCTGAGCGCGGATGTGCTGCGGCGCAGGCCGCCGCAGCGCACGCCAGCCCGCCAACCCCACCTAGGTTCCGAACCGCGACGTGTGTCGTGGGGGAGGACCTCGCCCTCAAGAGACCTCACCATGAACACGACCGCATCACCCGACACCTACGGCGCCGTTGAAAAGCTGCTGGACAGCGCCCTGCAGGACGACAAGGACGCCGGCATCTACCGCTGCCGCCGCGACATCTTCACCGACCCCGCGCTGTTCGAACTGGAGATGAAGCACATCTTCGAAAGCAACTGGGTCTACCTGGCGCACGAGAGCCAGATCCCCGCGATCAACGACTACTTCACCACCACCATCGGCCGCCAGCCCATCGTCATCACACGCGGCAGGGACGGCAAGCTCAACGCCGTCATCAACGCCTGCGCCCACCGCGGCGCCATGCTGTGCCGCAAGAAGCACGGCAACAAGGGCAGCTTCACCTGCCCGTTCCACGGCTGGACTTTCAACAACACCGGCAAGCTGCTCAAGGTCAAGGACGAGAAGACCACCGAGTACCCGGTGCAGTTCAACAAGGAAGGCTCGCACGACCTGAAGAAGGTGGCGCGCTTCGAGAGCTACAAAGGCTTTCTGTTCGGCAGCCTGAACGCCGACGTGCCCTCGCTGGACGAGTACCTGGGCGAGACCCGCGTCATCATCGACCAGATCGTCGACCAGGCGCCCGATGGGCTGGAAGTGCTGCGTGGCAACTCCACCTACACCTACGACGGCAACTGGAAGCTGCAGATGGAAAACGGCAGCGACGGCTACCACGTCAGCTCCGTGCACTGGAACTACGCCGCCACCATGGGCCGCCGCGCTGAGGGCGGGACCAAGGCCGTGGACGCGGCCGGCTGGAGCAAGAGCGTGGGCGGCGTCTATGGTTTCGAGAACGGCCACATCCTGTTGTGGACCAAGACCATGAACCCCGAAGTGCGCCCGGTCTACAGCCGCCGCGACGAACTGAAGCAGCGCCTGGGCGAGAGCAAGGCCGAGTTCATCGTCAGCCAGACGCGCAACCTGTGCCTGTACCCCAACGTGTACCTGATGGACCAGTTCTCCACGCAGATCCGCGTGACGCGCCCCATCAGCGTGGACAAGACCGAGATCACCATCTACTGCTTTGCGCCCAAGGGCGAGAGCGCGGAAGACCGTGCCCTGCGCATCCGCCAGTACGAGGATTTCTTCAACGTGTCCGGCATGGGCACAGCCGATGACCTGGAAGAGTTCCGCTCGTGCCAGACCGGCTACGCCGGCAAGGCAGCACCGTGGAACGACCTCAGCCGCGGCGCGCCGCTGTGGGTCGAGGGCGCAGATGAGAACGCCACCAGGATGGGCATGAAGCCCCTGATCAGCGGGGCGCGCAGCGAAGACGAAGGCCTGTTCGTCTGCCAGCACGACTACTGGGCCAAGGCCATGCGCAGGGCGTTGCAGCAGGAACGCGAAGGAGCGCTGCAAGTGAGCGCGAGGACGAGGGGCCCCGCTTGCGGGGATCGGCCCAGCGAATGCAGCACGGGCGCCGACAGCGCGACGTTCAGTCAGGCACAGCGGATCGGAGGCGCCGCATGAGCGCCGATCTCGCAACCATCAGCGCCTTCCTGTACCGCGAGGCACGCCACCTGGACGACCGCGAGTTCGAGCAATGGCTCCAGCTCTACGCGCCGGATGTCGAGTACTGGATGCCCGCCTGGGACGATGACGACCAGCTCACCGAAGACCCGCACAGCCAGATCTCGCTGATCTTCTACCCCAACCGCAATGGGCTGGAAGACCGGGTGTTCCGCATCAAGACAGAGCGCTCCAGCGCGTCCATGCCCGAGCCGCGCACCAACCACATGCTGACCAATGTGGAGGTGCTGGCCGAGCGGGGCGACCAGGTCGATGTTCGCTACAACTTCCACACGCTCAGCCACCGGTACAAGAAGACCGACCACTACTTCGGCACGATCTTCGCCACGCTGCGCAAGGGCGGCGACGCGGGCTACCTGATTGCGCGCAAGAAGATCGTGCTGAAGGACGACTACATCAGCCAGGTCGTCGACATCTATCACATCTGAAATGCGGGGAGACACACCATGAACAACCACTACCGCATCGCGCTCAATTTCGAGGACGGGGTGACCCGTTTCGTCGAGTGCGGCGCCGACGAGAAGGTGCTGGACGCGGCCTTCCGCAACCGCATCAACCTGCCGATGGATTGCTCCGACGGCGTGTGCGGCACCTGCAAGTGCCGCGCCGAGGCCGGCAGCTACGACATGGGCGACGACTACATCGACGAGGCGCTGACGGCCGACGAGGCAGCCGAAGGGCTGGTGCTGACGTGCCAGATGGTTCCCAAGTCGGACTGCGTCATCTCGGTGCCCGTGCCGTCGACGGCCTGCAAGACCGGCACCGCGCACTTTGGTGCGGCCGTCTGCGAGGTGACGCCGTTCGGCGACGCCGCCTACGAACTGGTGCTGGACATCCCGGCCGAAGCGCCGGTGTTCCTGCCCGGCCAGTACGTGAACATCGACGTGCCGGGCAGTGGGCAGCACCGCTCCTACTCGTTCAGCTCGGCGCCTGGCAACAAGCGCATGACGTTCATGATCAAGCAGGTGCCCGGTGGCCTCATGAGCGGCTGGCTGGGCAGTGCGCAAGCGGGGCAGCCGCTGCAGATCACCGGCCCGCTGGGCAGCTTCTACCTGCGGGCCGTCACGCGGCCGCTGCTGTTCCTGGCGGGCGGCACTGGCTTGGCGCCGTTCCTGTCCATGCTCGAAGTGCTCGCGCAGCAGGACACGAAGCAAGCCGTGCACCTGATCTATGGCGTCACGCGCGACCAGGATCTGGTGATGGTGGACCGGTTGGTCGAGTACGCGCGCCGCATCCCGGGCTTCACGTTCGGCACCTGTGTGGCGGACCCGCAAACGGTGCACGAGCGCCAGGGCTACGTGACGCAGCACATGCCTGCGCAGGCACTGCACGGCGGCAACGTCGACGTGTACCTGTGCGGCCCGCCGCCGATGGTGGACGCCGTACAGAAGTACTTCAAGGCCGAGGGCATTGCGCCCGCCAGCTTCCACTACGAGAAGTTCACGCCCAACCAGACGGCGGTGGCCGTATGAGCGCGCAATCTCGTTTTCAAGGCAAGGTCGTGCTGGTCACAGGCGCGGCCCAGGGCATCGGGCGCGGCGTGGCGCTGCGCATCGCGGCCGAAGGCGGCCAGGTGCTGGCTGTCGACCGCTCGGACATCGTCGACGAGGTGGTGGCGCAGATCCGCGAGGCCTGCGGATCGGCCGCCGCGGCGCAGGCCGACCTCGAAACCTATGCGGGCGCGCAGCATGTGGTCGCGCAATGCCTGGCGCACTTCGGCCGCGTCGACGTGCTGGTCAACAACGTGGGCGGCACGATCTGGGCCAAGCCCTACGAGCACTACGAAGAGCAGCAGATCGAGGCGGAGATCCGCCGCTCGCTGTTCCCCACGCTGTGGTGCTGCCGTGCGGTGCTGCCGCACATGGTGGAGCGCCAGCAGGGCGTGATCGTCAACGTGTCGTCGGTGGCCACGCGGGGCGTGCACCGGGTGCCGTACTCGGCGGCCAAGGGGGGCGTGAACGCGCTGACCGCGTCGCTGGCGATGGAGCACACACGCAATGGCATCCGGATCAACGCCACGGCACCCGGCGGCACCGACGCACCACCGCGCCGCGTGCCGCGCAACCAGGCACCGGCCAGCGCGCTGTCCGCCATCGAGACGCAGTGGTACCAGGGCGTGATCGACCAGACCAAGGAGTCCAGCCTGATGCACCGCTACGGAACGATCGACGAGCAGGTGGCCCCGATCCTGTTCCTCGCGTCCGACGAATCCTCGTACATCACCGGCTCGATCCTCGCCGTCGCTGGCGGCGATCTCGGCTGAGCCGAACGACAACATCAAAGAGACAAATCATGAAACACATCGATCTGCACAAGCTGGCTGACAACGCCAGGTTCAACGGCTTTCACCGGGGCGTGCTGCTCTGGTGCGCCCTCATCATCATCTTCGACGGCTACGACCTGGCCGTCGCGGGCATCGCACTGCCGTCCATCATGAAGGAGATGGGCGTGAGCCCGACCAACGCGGGCTTCATGGTCAGCTCGGCGCTGTTCGGCATGATGTTCGGCGCGATCTTCCTCGGCACCATTGCCGACCGCATCGGCCGCCGCCGCGCCATCGCCATCTGCATCGCGCTGTTCAGCGTGTTCACCGCAGCGGCGGGCTTCACCAGCGACCCGGTCACCTTCAGCGTGATGCGCTTTCTGGCCGGCCTGGGCATCGGCGGCGTGATGCCGAACGTGGTGGCGCAAATGACGGAGTATTCGCCGCGCAAGATCCGCAGCACCATGGTCACGCTGATGTTCAGCGGCTACGCGGTGGGCGGCATGCTGGCCGCCGTGGTGGGCAAGGGGCTGATTGAAAGCTACGGCTGGCAGTCCGTGTTTCTCGCGGCGGGCCTGCCGGTGTTGCTGATCCCGGTGATCCTGAAGTCCATGCCCGAGTCCATGCCCTTTCTCATCAAGACGCGGCAGACCGCGCGCCTGCAGGAGATCGCCGCGCAGCTGGACCCGAGCTACCGGCCGCAGCCAGGCGATTCGTTCGACCTGCCGCAGCAGGACCGCGATGCGAGCGCACCCATCGGCAAGCTGTTCCAGGACGGCCGGGGCTTCAGCACCGCGATGTTCTGGGTCGCGTTCTTCATGTGCCTGTTCATGGTCTATGCGCTCAGCTCGTGGCTGACCAAGCTGATGGCGGGCGCTGGCTACACGCTGGGTTCGGCATTGACCTTCGTGCTGGTGCTGAACTTCGGCGGCATGGTGGGTGCCATTGGCGGCGGGTGGCTGGCGGATCGGTTCCACATCAAGTACGTGCTGGTCGGCATGTATGCGTTGGCGGCGGTGTCCATCAGTTTGCTGGGTTACCCGGTGCCCACGTCGGTTTTGTTCCTGCTCGTCGGCCTGGCGGGTGCCTCCACCATCGGCACGCAGATCGTGACCTACGCCTATGTCGGCCAGTTCTACCCCATGGCGGTGCGCGCAACGGGCATCGGCTGGGCCTCGGGCGTCGGGCGCAGCGGTGCCATCCTGGCGCCCATCGTGATCGGCAGCCTTGTCGCCATGGCACTGCCGCTGGAGCAGAACTTTCTGGCCATCGGCTTGCCAGCGGTGATCGCGGCGGTGGCGGTGTTCTGCATCCAGCACGGCCGGGCCGCGCAGGCGCACAGCGCCGTGGCTCCGGGCAACCCCGCAGTCGCCGCCAAGTGACCCAGCCGCAACGACACCATTTCCTGAAGGACACGTTTCCATGATCAACAAGATCGCCCGCTCGGTCGCCGAGGCCATGGCCGATATCCAGGACGGCGCGACCGTCCTGATCGGCGGCTTCGGCACCGCCGGCATTCCCAACGAACTCATCGACGGCCTGATCGCGCAGGGCGCGAAGGACCTTACCGTCGTCAACAACAACGCCGGCAATGCCGAGGTCGGCCTGGCCGCGCTGCTGCAGGCGGGCCGCGTGCGCAAGATCATCTGCAGCTTCCCGCGCCAGGCGGACAGCCAGGTGTTCGACAGCCTGTACCGGGCAGGAAAGCTGGAGCTCGAACTCGTGCCGCAGGGCAACCTGGCCGAGCGCATCCGGGCGGCGGGTGCCGGCATCGGCGCGTTTTTCTGCCCCACGGGTTTCGGCACCCAGCTCGCGGGCGACCGTGAGACGCGCGAGATCGATGGCAAGCATTACGTGCTGGAGTACCCCATCCACGGCGACGTGGCCCTGATCAAGGCCGAGGCGGGCGACCGCTGGGGCAACCTGGTCTACCGCAAGGCCGCACGCAATTTCGGGCCCGTGATGGCCATGGCCGCGCGGCGCACCATCGCCACGGTGCACGACATCGTGGACCTGGGCGCGCTGGACCCGGAGACCATCGTCACGCCCGGCATCTTCGTCCACAAGATCGTCCAGATCGACCGCGTCGCCACCCAGGCCGGCGGTTTCAAGAAGGCAGCATGAGCATGGCATCCCCCACGTACCAACGTCGCACCAAGGACCAGCTCGCAGCGCGGGTGGCCCGGGACATCTTCGACGGCGCCGTCGTCAACCTGGGCATCGGCCAGCCTACGCTGGTGGCCAACCACTTGCCCGCCGGGGTGGAGGTGGTGCTGCACAGCGAGAACGGCGTGCTGGGCATGGGCCCGGCGCCCGCCGAGGGGCAGGAGGATTACGACCTCATCAACGCCGGCAAGCAGCCGGTGACGCTGCTGGCCGGTGGCGCCTTCTTCCACCATGCCGACAGCTTCGCCATGATGCGCGGCGGCCACCTGGACATCTGTGTGCTGGGCGCCTTTCAGGTCTCGGCCGATGGCGACCTGGCCAACTGGAGCACCGGCGCGCCGGGCGCCATCCCGGCCGTGGGCGGCGCCATGGACCTGGCCATCGGTGCCAAGCAGACCTGGGTGATGATGGACCTGCTCACCAAGCAGAACGAGAGCAAGCTGGTCGAGAAGTGCACCTACCCCTTGACCGGCCTGGGCTGCGTCAAGCGCGTCTACACGGATCTGGCGACGTTCGCGTGCACAGCCCAAGGACTGCAGCTGATCGATGCCGTCGAAGGGCTCAGCCGCGAAGCGCTGGAAGGCATCGTCGGCCTGCCAATCGCTGCGGCCAGCACCGCGCCATGAAACCGCGCCACACGCCAACGAAAGAAAACCCATGACCGAACCCGTGTTCATCTGCGACGCCATTCGCACCCCCTTCGGCAAGTACGGCGGCGCGTTGTCCTCCGTCCGTCCCGACGACCTGGGCGCCGCCGTGCTCAGGGCCCTGACCGAGCGCAATGCCGAGGTGGACTGGAGTGCTGTCGACGACGTGATCTTCGGCTGCGCCAACCAGGCCGGTGAAGACAACCGCAACGTGGCCCGCATGTCGCTGTTGCTGGCCGGCCTGCCCTTGCAGGTGCCCGGCACCACCGTCAACCGCCTGTGCGGCTCCGGCATGGATGCCATTGGCATCGCGGCGCGGGCCATCAAGTCGGGCGAAACCGGCCTGATGATCGCCGGCGGCGTGGAGAGCATGAGCCGCGCGCCGTTTGTCGTACCCAAGGCGGAATCGGCCTTCTCGCGTGTCAACTCCATCCAGGACACGACCATCGGCTGGCGCTTAGTCAATCCGAAAATGAAGGCGCTGCATGGGGTGGACGCCATGCCCGAGACGGCCGAGAACGTGGCCGATGATTTCAAGGTCTCGCGCGCAGACCAGGACCTGTTCGCGTGGCGCAGCCAGGCCAAAGCCGCTGCGGCGCAGAAGGCCGGTCTGTTCGCCGCCGAGATCGTGCCGGTGGCGGTACCCCAGCGCAAGGGTGAGCCGCTGCTTGTCAGCGTGGACGAGCATCCGCGCGAGACCACGCTCGAAGCGCTGGCCAAGCTCAAGCCCGTGGTGCGGCCGGGCGGCACGGTGACGGCTGGCAATGCCAGCGGTGTCAACGACGGTGCCTGCGCCGTGCTGCTGGCCAGCGAGGCAGCAGCCAGGCGGCACGGCCTCACGCCGCGCGCCCGTGTCGTCGGCATGGCCACGGCCGGTGTCGCGCCGCGCGTCATGGGCATCGGCCCCGCGCCCGCCACGCAGAAGCTGCTGGCGCAGACCGGCCTTGCCCTCGCGCAGATGGATGTGATCGAGCTCAACGAGGCTTTTGCCTCGCAGGGCCTGGCCGTGCTTCGCCAACTGGGCCTGGCCGATGACGACGCCCGTGTGAACCCCTATGGCGGCGCCATCGCGCTGGGCCATCCTCTGGGCGCGAGTGGCGCACGCCTGGTCACCACCGCTGTTCAGCAGCTGCACCGCACGGGCGGCCGCTATGCGCTGTGCACCATGTGCATCGGCGTGGGGCAGGGCATCGCGCTGATCATCGAACGCGTTTGAAGGAGATCCACCATGGCGCAACCAATGCATTCACCACCCTTTTCGCTGGAAACCGCGCGCGGCGCGTTCCGCATCACCGTCGACGGCGATGCCGCCGCACCGGCGCTGATCCTGTCCAACTCGCTGGGCACGCTGCTTGAGATGTGGGACCCGCAGGTGGCCGCGTTTTCCGAGCACTACCGCGTGATCCGCTACGACGCACGCGGCCACGGTGGCAGCCCGGTCACGCCCGGCCCCTACAGTTTCGCGGACCTGGGGCAGGACGTGCTGGCCGTGCTGGACGCTCTGGGCATCGAGCGCGCCGCG
This sequence comes from Rhodoferax sp. RT4P68, assembly GCF_056521305.1. NCBI lineage: Bacteria > Pseudomonadati > Pseudomonadota > Betaproteobacteria > Burkholderiales > Comamonadaceae > Rhodoferax > Rhodoferax sp. RT4P68. The sequence goes on along the minus strand of NZ_JBWMBB010000014.1, from coordinate 103,938 downwards.
TTCTGCGGCATCTCGATGGGCGGTCATACCGGCCTGTGGCTGGGCATCCACGCGGGCGCCCGGTTCAACGCCATCGCGGTCTGCAACAGTGCCGCCAAGATCGGCACGTCGCAGGGCTGGAACGAGCGGGCGGCGATGGTCCGCGACGGCGGTCAGGCCGCCATGCAGGCCTTGGCCGAGTCGTCACCGGGCCGGTGGTTCAGCGCCGACTTTGTCAATGCGCATCCGGCCGAAGTGCAACGCGCGCAGGCCTGGATCGCCGGCATCGCGCCGCAAGGCTACGCGGCTTGCTGCGAGGCCCTGGCGACATCGGATCTGCGCGAAGACCTCAGCCGCATCCGCACGCCCACGCTGTTGCTGGCGGGCGCGTCCGACCCGGTCACCACCGTGGCCGACGCCCAGGCCATGCAGGCAGGAATTGGCGGCGCGCAGCTGGCGGTGGTGCCTGCGTCCCATCTTTCCAACCTGGAGGCGCCGCGCGCGTTCGACCAGGCGGTGCTTCACTTTCTCGCAACCCAACAACTCGCTTCCTGACCGACAAGGATTTCCCATGCTGTATCTGGTTCACATGATCGTCAACATTCCGTCCACGCTCGCGCCCGAAGAGGCCGCGCGCATCAAGGCCGAGGAGAAGGCCTATTCGCAGCAGCTGCAGAGCGCAGGCAAGTGGCCCCACCTGTGGCGCGTGGTGGGTGAGTACGCCAACTACAGCGTGTTCGACGTGTCTAGCAACGACGAGCTGCACGACACGCTGAGCAAGTTGCCGCTGTTCCCATTCATGCAGATCACGGTCACGCCGCTGGCCAAGCATCCCTCGTCCATCGTCTAGTCCAAGAACGGCCACACGATCATGAGATGGTGGGCACATCGGGCAGACACCGATCTTGTGGGCGCTGAGGGTGTCAGCGCCGATCGCGCCGCTTGCCGACTTCATTGCCGACCACTGCACCGGCCGCCGCGCCGCCCACGGTGCCCAGCGTGCTGCCAAACACCGCGTTGCCCAGCACGCCACCGGCGACTGCACCCACGCCCGTGCCCACCTGGGCGCTGGAAGGGTTGCTCGCGCACCCCGTCAGGCCGATCACGGCGGCAGTGGTGAGGGTCAGGAGAGTCTTGATCATGTCGTTCACCTTGCATGTTGTGGGAAGCGGGCCAACGCCACCCCCTGTTTTCAATGTAGGGAACGCGAGGGTTGTGGGGTGTAGGCCCGGGCGCCTGCGACCTGTCGGGCGTGGGCGTCCTGTGCCTGTTCATTGGCGGCGCTCCAGCGCGCTCGCGGCCCCCCAACCAAGCTCACACGGTGCGGTTGCGCGCCAGCGGCGGGTTCTTGGCGAAGTAGCTGCGGATGCCGCGCATGATGGCGTCGGCGAGGTCGTCCTGGTAGTCCTCGCTGCGCAGCTTGGCTTCTTCGTCCGGGTTGCTGATGAACGCCGTCTCGATCAGCACACTGGGAATGTCCGGCGCCTTCAACACGGCAAAGCCGGCCTGCTCGACGCGCGGCTTGTGCAGCCGCGCCATGCCGCCAATCTCGCCCAGCACCGCGCTGCCGAGCTTCAGGCTGTCGTTGATCTGCGCCGTGGTGCTCATGTCCAGCAGCATGCGCTGCACGTGCGCGTCCTTGGCCTGGACGTTGACGCCGCCGATCAGGTCGGCCCGGTTTTCCTTGTTGGCCAGCCAGCGTGCGGCGGTGCTGGTGGCGCCGCGCTCGCTCAACGCGAACACGCTGGCGCCGCGCGCCGATGGCGTCGTGAACGCATCGGCGTGGATGCTGATGAACAGGTCGGCCTGCACGCGCTGGGCCTTTTGCACGCGCACCTGCAGCGGCACGAAAAAGTCGGCATCGCGCGTGAGAAAGGCGCGCATCGGGTTGCCGTTGATGCTGGTGCCGTTGATGCGCTCGCGCAGCTTGTGCGCCACGCGCAGCACGATGTCTTTCTCGCGCGTGCCGCGCGGGCCGATGGCGCCGGGGTCTTCGCCGCCGTGGCCTGGATCCAGCGCCACGATGATCAGCCGGTCGGTGCGCTGCGGCGGCTCGGCCGGGCGCCTGGCGGGCGTGCTGGCCTCGGGCGCTGCGCCGGCCAGCGTGCCGTGTGGCAGTGTGGGCGAGGGCGGGCGCACGGTGCTGGTGCTTGGGTCGGGCAGCGGCTTGATCTGGCCGGGCGGTGGCGAGACGCTCAGCCCGGGGCCGCTGTGCCGGGCGATCAGCTCGTCCAGCGGGTCGGCGCCAGCGCCGGATGCGGGCGCGCGCGGCTTTTCGCTCATGCGTTCGGCGATCAAGGCCTCCAGCGGGTCTTCGGCGACCGCCGGGTACAGGTCGAACACCAGCCGGTGCTGGTAGGCGGCCACCGGCGCCAGCGTGAACACCTGGGGCGAGGCCGCGCGCTTCAGGTCGATCACCAGGCGCACCACGCCCGGCGCGTTCTGGCCAACGCGGATGCGCTCGATGTTGGGGTCGCCCGGCTGTACGCGGCCGACCAGTTCGCGCAGGGCCGTGTTGAGCTCGATGCCCTCGATGTCTACCGCCAGCCGTGGCGGGTCGGCCACGAAGGTCTGGTGCGTGACCAGCGGCACATCCGATTCGATGGTGACGCGGGAATAGTCTGGCGCCGGCCACACGCGCACGGCCACGATGCCAGCGCCGCGTGCCACGTGCTGCACGCCCAGCAGCAGCACCAGGGTGCTGTGCTGCAACAGCGCACGGCGCTTCATGTCGGCGCCGGCTGCAGCGCGAGCGCCTGCAGCAGCGTGGTGCCGGCGGCGGTGCCGGCCGTGACGGTGACGTGGCGCGCGCCATCGGTCTGGGTGTCGATCATGATCGTGAGGTCAGCCGCCGGCAGCAGCGCGCCGGCCTTGTCGGGCCACTCGGCCAGCTTCAGGCCGGAGCTGGCGAAGATGTCGCGAAAGCCGGCGTCTTCCCATTCGCGCGGGTCGTTGAAGCGGTAGAAGTCGAAATGCCAGACTGCCAGAGGCGGCTGGCGCGTGTCGATCTGGTGCGGCTCGACCACGGCGTAGGTCGGGCTCTTGATGCGGCCGGTCGCGCCCAGCGCACGCAACAGATGGCGCACCAGTGTGGTCTTGCCGGCACCCAGGTCGCCTTGCAGGGCGATGAAGGCGTTGGCGATGCCGCTGTGGCGCGCGAGCCCTTCGGCAAAGGTCTGCGTGGCGGCCTCGTCGGGCCACACCAGCCGCAGGGGGTTGGGGCTGGTTTCTACAATCGGCGGGTGACGGCTGCTGTGGTTCAGATCGATGCTCTCGAGTTGGTGGCCCGTATCAGGGAGTGGGCCGGCGCGCTCGGATTCTCCCAAATCGGCGTGGCGCCGGTCGATTTGACGTCTGCCGAGCCGGGTCTTGCCGCATGGCTGGCCCAGGGATTTCATGGCGAGATGGGTTACATGGCCGCCCACGGCATGAAGCGCGCACGCCCGGCCGAGCTGGTGCCGGGCACCGTCAGCGTGCTCACAGCGCGCATGGACTACCTGCCGCAGGACACACCGGCCGAGTGGCAGGCCGTTGAGTTTGCCCGCCTGCAGCGGCCGGCCGAAGGCATCGTCTCGCTGTATGCGCGAGGCCGTGACTACCACAAGGTGTTGCGCGCGCGGCTGCACAAGCTGGCCGAGCAGATCGCCGGCGCGGTGGGGCCGCTGGGCTTTCGCGTGTTCACCGATTCGGCGCCGGTGCTGGAGGCCGAGCTGGCCGTGCGCAGCGGCCAGGGCTGGCGTGGCAAGCACACGCTGGTGCTGCACCGCGAGGGCGGCTCGATGTTCTTTCTCGGCGAGATCTACCTCGATCTGGCGCTGCCCGAGAGCGCGCCCGTCTCGCCGCATTGCGGCCAATGCCAGGCCTGCATCGACGTGTGCCCCACCGGCGCCATCGTCGCGCCACACCGTGTGGACGCACGCCGTTGCATCTCTTACCTGACGATCGAGCACGCGGGCGCGATCCCTGTGGAGTTGCGCCCGCTGATGGCCAACCGCATCTACGGCTGCGACGACTGCCAACTGGCCTGCCCCTGGAACAAGTTCGCAGCGCGCGCGCCGCTGGCCGATTTCGATGCGCGTGAGGGCCTGGCCGGCGCGCAGCTGGTCACGCTGTTCGGTTGGAGCGAGGCAGAGTTTCTGCGCCGCACCGAGGGCAGCGCGATTCGCCGCATCGGCCACGCGCGCTGGCTGCGCAATATCGCCGTGGCGCTGGGCAATGCCTTGCGCAGTGCCGATGCGCACACGCGCCCCGCGCTGCAGCAGGCCCTTCAATCGCGCGCTGAAGACGGCAGTGCGCTGGTGCGCGAGCACGTGGCCTGGGCGTTGGCGCAAGCCGCCTAAAGCAGCGCCTGCAGCACGCCCAGCGCAAACGGCAAACTGGCCATGCCCAGCAGCGTGGACAGCGTCACCAACCCCGCCACATACGGCCCGTTGTAGCCCATGCGCGCGGCCAGCACATAGCAGCTAGAGGCAGTCGGCAGGCCCGAGAAGATCAGCAGCACCGTGCTCTGCATGCGCGTCAGGCCCAGTGCCCACGACAGGCCCAGCGCCACCAGCGGCAGCGCGAAATGGCGAATTCCCAGCAGGCCGATGCCCAGCACCTTGGCCCGCGCCAAGGGCCCGAACTGCATGCCGGCGCCCGCTGCCATCAGGCCCAGCGCCAGCGAAGCGGCGCCGATGCGCGAGGTGGTCGGCTCCAGCCACAGGGGGATGGCCAGGCCCGCCAGGTTTGCGGCCAGGCCCGAGACGGTGGCGATGATCAGCGGGTTGCGCACCAGTTCGCGCAGCAGGCCGCTTTGCGCATGCCGCGCCATGGGCCAGACGGCGGCCACATTCAACAGCGGCACGCACACGCCGATCAGCACGGCGATCATCTGCAGCGCCTGCGCGCCGCCCAGGCGCTCGGCCAGTGCCAGCGCAATGAACGAGTTGAAGCGGAACGCCACCTGCGCAGCGCCTGCATGTTCGCGCCGGTCGATATGGCGGCCCAGCCCCGGCCAGTGCGGCAGGCTGTAGGCCAGCGCAATGCCCACCAGGCTCATGCCAACGCCGGCCAGCATCAGTCCCGAGGTGGCGGCCAGGTCGATGCGCGTCTTCAGCACCGACTGGAACAGCAGCACCGGGAACAAGAAGAAGTAGACCAACCGCTCCACCGGCACCCACACGTCGCGGCCCAGCGGTGAGTAGCGGCACAGCAGAAAGCCGATCAGGATCAGCGAGAAATCGGGCAGCAGCAGTTGCGCGTAGTTCACGGTGGGCAAGGGCGGGGGCAGGGCGCGGCGGGCCGGGGGGCGCCGGCTGAGAATACCAGTGCAAACCCTGTGCAATCAGGGCTGGCGGCGGCGGGTGGATTTTTATAATCGCGCCGCCTCAGCCCCGCAGCCACACCTGTCGCGCAAGGCTTTTCGATCCACCTTTTCCCCGGAGATTTCCACGATGCAACGTCGGACCGTTTTCACCCTCGCGCTGCTGGCCGCTGCAGGCCCCGCCCTGGCGCAGTCTTACCCGACCAAGCCGATCCGGTTGGTGGTGCCCTTTGCCCCTGGCGGCACCACCGACATCGTGGCCCGCGTGATCGCTGACCCGCTGGGCAAGGTGCTGGGCCAGCCGGTCGTGGTGGAAAACAAGGGAGGTGGCGGCGGCATCATCGGCGCTGCGGAAACAGCGCGCTCGCAGCCCGACGGCTATTCGCTGGGCATGGCCACCGTGTCCACCACGGCGGCCAACCCGGCCATCAACCCCAAGGTGCCCTACAACCCGCTGACCGACTTCACGCCCATCGTGAACGTGGCGGCCACGCCGAACATCATCGCCGTGCACCCTTCGTTCCCCGCCAAGGACTACAAAACCTTCGTGGCCGAAGTGAAGAAGGCGCCAGGCAAGTACGCGTTCGCCTCGTCTGGCACGGGTGGCATCGGCCATCTGCAGATGGAGCTGTACAAGAGCATGGCAGGCCTGTTCGTCACGCACATCGCCTACCGCGGCGCCGGCCCGGCGCTCAACGACACGGTGGCCGGCCAGGTCAACATGATTTTTGACAACCTGCCCTCGGCCCTGCCGTTCGTGCAGTCCAACCGCCTGGTGCCCATCATCGTCGCCGCCCCGCAGCGCCTGGCCGTGCTGCCCAACGTGCCGACCTTCAAGGAAGTGGGCCTGGAGCCGGTGAACCGCATGGCCTACTACGGCATCCTCGGCCCCAAGGGCATGCCCAAGGATGTCGTGGACAAGATCAACGCCGGCGTACGCAAGGTGCTGGAAGACCCGGCCGTGCGCAAGCGCATCGAAGAGACCGGCTCGCTGGTGATCGGCAATTCGCCCGATGAGTTCTCGGCCCAGATCAAGGCCGAGTTCGAGGTCTACAAGAAGGTTGTCGAGACTGCCAAGCTGAAGCTCGATTGATGCGCGCCGCCGCCACCGGGTGCGCGGCATGACGGAGGCGCTGCTGGCCGCCAGCCAGGCCGGCATCGACGCATTTGTCGATGCGCTGTGGCTGGAGCAGGGCCTGTCGCGCAACACACTGGCGGCGTATCGGCGTGATCTGTCCTTGTACGCGCAATGGCTGGCCACCGAGGGCCGCATACTGGATGCCACGCGCGAGGCCGATCTGCACGGCTACTTCGCGGCCCGCCACGCCGTCACCAAGGCCAGCACGGCCAACCGCCGGCTGACAGTGTTCAAGCGTTACTTCCGATGGGCGCTGCGGGAAAGCCTCGTCACCACCGACCCCAGCCTGCGCCTGCAGCCCGCGCGCCAGGCCCTGCGCGTGCCCAAGACGCTGAGCGAGGCGCAGGTGGAGGCACTGCTGGCCGCGCCCGACGTCAACACGCCGCTGGGCCTGCGCGACCGCACCATGCTGGAGCTGATCTACGCCAGCGGCCTGCGCGTGAGCGAACTCGTCACGCTCAAGACGTTTCAGCTGAGCCTGAACGATGGCGTGGTGCGCGTGACGGGCAAGGGCGGCAAGGAGCGGCTGGTGCCCTTTGGCGACGAGGCTGCCGGCTGGCTGGATCAATACCTGAACGGCACGCGCTTCACGCTGTTGGATGGGCGGCAGAGTGAAGACCTGTTCGTCAGCTCACGCGGGCTGACGCCCGGCCAGGCGATGACGCGCATGATGTTCTGGACGCTGGTGCGCAAGTACGCGGTGGCCGCTGGCATTCAGGTCGCGCTGTCGCCGCACACGCTGCGCCATGCATTTGCGACGCATCTGCTGAACCACGGCGCTGATCTGCGCGCGGTGCAGATGCTGCTGGGGCATGCGGATATTTCGACGACGACGATCTACACGCATGTGGCGAGGGAGCGGTTGCATGCGCTGCATGGCAAGCACCATCCGCGGGGATAGGTGAAGGCGGTGGCGGGTGGGCCGACCCATACGCCCCGACCATCGACAGCGAATTCAACGTCAGCTGTCACGGTCAGCGTTGTGCGCTTGACCATAATGGCGCGCAACCTGAAGGCTGCTGTCCTTCTCGCGCATCTGCCAGGCTTCAGGCCAACGGCGATCGTTGGACAACAAGCCGCCGGCCGTTTGCCTCCGAACGATCACTTCACTCCAACCGTGGTGCGCTCGATATGTACTGGCAATTGCATGTGGCTCGGCTTGCCGTGCTCAAACGTTTACCTTTTCAAGATGAGCTGCGGCGCCTCAAGCGCCGTTTCATGGGGTATGAGCCAGACCCCGGAAATATCCGCGGTACGGTCTACGACTTCAACGATATGGAAGCCGAACTGCGCAAGACTGGACGCAGCTTCGCCGGCAGCACCGTTCTGGAAATTGGCACTGGGTGGTTTCCGACGATCCCGATCACGCTGTGCATGCGCGGCGCCCGCCATGTCTTCATGACAGATCTGAACCCTCATCTCGATGAAGTGACTTTCGCGTCGACCTTGGCGTTCCTCAGGCGCGAAGGCGGGGATTTTTCCAAGCTCCCCGAAAGAAGCACACTGGCCGATTTCCCACTTACCTACCTGGCGCCCTTCAACGTCGACGAAGTAGCCCCTGGCAGCATCGATGTGGTCATCTCGCGTGCAGTGCTGGAGCACATTCCCGAACATCAGATCGCGGCTCTGTTCAGATCACTGCGCCCCAAGCTGGCCGCGAACGGCGTGATGGTTCACTGTGTGGACCACAGCGACCATCTCGAGCATCGCGACAAGTCTCTGTCGAAGGTCAACTTTCTGACGTGGGGCGATCGCAGGCACGCATGGGTCAATCACCTCACCGGGGAAGGCGAAAATCGTCTTCGCCATTCGGACTATGTACGCTTGCTGGAGCGAGCCGGATACCGAGTCTTGTTGGAGAAGGGGAACGCGCATCCCGAGACAGAGCTCCGACTGAAGCACTTGACGCTGTCGGAGCGATTTCAAGGACGCCCGCACCCCGAGCTTGCCACGCTGAGGTCGGTCTACATCGCGACGCCTGCAGATGTCTGACCACTTGCCTGGCTTGGGTGAAGAACTGAAGCCCGAACCGCTTGCCCCAAGCCTTCCATTGTTCTAACCCTGTACCAGTCCCCCATGATCACCCGCTACGCCCTGTTCGAAGGCCATGTTCACGATGGCATGACCGAAGCCTTTCGCGCCGCCGTTCTGGCGGATGTCCTGCCGCACTGGACGGCGTTTCCAGGCGTGCTCGCCGTCCGGGTGTGCTTTGCCGACGAGCGCGACGAGGGGGCGCCGGAGCTACCCCTGATCCTGGCGATCAGCTACGCCGACCGGGCCGCCGTGGACACGGCCCTGGCCAGCGCTGCGCGGGCTGCGGCCAAGGCGGCGACGGAGGCGATCCTGGCGCGCTACTTCCATGGGCGCATCCACCACCACATCACGCAGGCGCACGACCATGTGGTTGACGGCCCGGGTCAGGCATTGCCCACTGATTGATTGGAAACGCGGGCGCCACCCACGGTGGCGCACTGGATACGGCACACGGGCAAACAGGGCTGCGTTGCGCAGCCCCAGCCGCCGCTGCTATGCCTCGACCGATTCCGCCCAGGCCAGCGCCTGCAGATGGGCCCAGTTGACCTGCCGGTTCGACAGCTGCAGCGAATTGGCGACACGGGCGAACACCTCGTCGTTGCCGCTCTCGCAGGCCTCCGCAAGCTCCAGAAACGGCGCGAACACGCCCGTGCGGTGCAGCAGGGCATCGACCACGGGTTGCGGCAGCGCCAGGGACTCGATGGCCTTGTCCAGCGGGACGCCCAGCATGGTGTCCAGCAGCGAGAACACGCCGACGACGAAGGCGTTGTCGCATTCTTCGGGCGCCAGCAGCTCGGCGGTCAGCAGCTCCATCAGCCGGCCGCGCACGACAGCGGTTTGGCCCACGGCCGGTGGCGCGCCGCCGCTGCGCGAGGTCGTCATCAGCAACGCGGCCCAGCGGAACAGCTTTTTCAGGCCCAGGATCATCACCGCGTGGCGGAACGAGGTGATCTCGCACGACAGCCCGAAGCCGGATGAGTTGATGAAGCGCAGCAGGTTGAAGGACAGCGTCGGGTCCTTCTTCAGCAGTTGCTCGATCTCGGCGGTGGTGGCCTGCCGGCGCACCAGGTTGATCAGCTGGATGATGGTGGCCTGCGAGGGCCGGATGGCCTGGGCCTTGACCATGGCCGGCTTGGCGAACCAGTAGCCCTGGAACAGCTTGACGCCGTAACCCAGCAGCGTCTTGTGCTGCTCGGCCGTCTCGACCTTTTCGGCGATCAGCTGGGCGGTGGTGTTGGCCTGTGCGAAGCGCACGAAGGCTTCGACCTTGCCGGGCGACAGGGCCATCAGGTCGAGCTTGATGAACGAGGCCAGCGCGCGCCACGGGGCATAGCCGCGCGTCAACACCGTGTGGTTGAAAGCGAAGCGAAAGCCGCGCTTGCGCAAGTCCTGCAGCACCGACAGACGGCTTTCGATCTCTTCGGGCGCGTTGCCCAGGATGGGTGGCACTTCCAGCACGACCTTGTCCGGGTGGATCAACTCCAGGTGGCCACCGGCCAGGCTGTCGTGCGTGCAGTTGATGAAGACCAGCTTCTTGCTGACCAGCGCTTCGGTGTCGGCAAAGGACAGGGCGTTGAAGAGCAGGGCAGCGTCGCTCTCGGCCGTATGCTGCTCGGGCGACATGGACCGGTCGAACAGCTCGTAGCCGAACACCGCCCGCGACTCATCCACGATGGCCTGGCGGGCCATGACGAGTTGGCTGTCCGCACTGCCGGCGGGCGGCCCCTTCATCGACAGCAGTTCGTCGGGGATGGTAGACATGGCGGTGGGTGCGGGTCGGGCGATTGTAGGGAGGTGGTCTGTGACGAAATGTGCTGTTCGCATGCCGGTCACTGCGCCACCTGATCGGCCCAGGCCAATGCGTCCAGGTGGGCAAGGTTGATCTGGCGGTCAGACAAACCCAGCGCCTGGGCCGCGCGCCCGTAGCCGTGATCGTCCCCCGATTCGCAGGCTTTGGCCAGCAACAGCAGGTCGGCATAGGGGCCGCTGCCATGGGCGAGTGCGTCGGCCACCGGCGCGGACAGGGAGAGCAGTTCCAACGCCCGGTCCAGCGGCACGCCGAGCATCACGTCGAGCAGCGAGAACACGCCCACGACGAAGGCGCCATCGCATTCCTCGGGCGACATGGACTCGGCTGCCAGCAGCTCCATGAGCCGCCCGCGCACCACGGCGGTGCTGCCGACCACGGGCGGTGCGCCGCCCTCGCGCGCGGCCGTCAGCAACAGGGCGGCCCAGCGGAACAGCTTCTTCAGACCGAGCAGCATGACGGCTTGGCGGAACGAAGTGATCTCGCGGTCCAGGCCGAACCCGGACGAGTTGATCAGCCGCATCAGGTTGAAGCCCAGCATCGCGTCCTTCTTCAGGACTTCCTCGATCGCGTCGGTGCTGGCCTGGGTGCGCACCAGGTTGATGAGCTGGATCACGTTGGCCTGCGACGGCGCGAGCACGCGGGTCTGGATCAGGTCAGGTTTGGCAAACCAGTAGCCCTGGAACAGGTCAACGCCGTAGCCGGCCAGCTGCTCGTACTGCGCGGCGGACTCGGTCTTTTCGGCGATCACCCGCGCACTGGTGCGCGCCCTGGCAGCCTGCAGCAGCTGCGGGATCTGCATCATGTCGACGGCCGAGAGGTTCAGCTTGATGAAGTTGGCCAGCCCCTGCCAGGTGGCATACGCGGGCCTCAGCACGGTCTGGTTGAACGCCAGCCGAAAGCCGCGCTTGCGCAGGCCCTGCAGCGCGTGCGAACGCGCTTCGATTTCTTCTTCGTCGTCGTTGTCGACCGGGGCGATCTCCAGCACCAGCCGATCAGGCTGCACCAGGTCCAGATGCCCGCCGGCCAGGCCGTTGCGCGTGGTGTTGACGAAGATGGCGAATTGGCCCATCAGCACTTCGCTGCCGGCGTGGGCCAGCGCGTGGAAAACCAAGGCCACATCGGACGCCGCCGATTGGTCCTGCGGGTTCTGCGACCTGTCGAACAATTCGTAACCAAAAACCACCCGGCGGGCATCCACGATGGGCTGTCGGCCAATCAATACAGGAGCTTCGGGTTCAAAGAGCATTGGCAACGCGGTCGTCAGGTGAAACAGGGCGATTGGATTCTAGGCCCCACCCTTTCATTCGCGCAGACTTCGCCTCTAATTGCAATTTGAATTCGATGCAAACTTCGTGCTATGAAATTTCTTCGTCCTGCCGCATTGGCGGCGCTGCGGGAGGCCACGCCGGCCACCAAGGCTGAGATGGCGCGCGCACTCGCGGACGACCTGCCCGTAGGTGCCACGCTGCAGTTGGCCACGCCGCCCGGCATTCCAGGGCGGCCAGCGCAGCCGGTGCTGGTGCCGCACCAGCAACTCAAGCCGCGGCCCGTGCACACGCTGGAGGGCCGGGCCACGCTGCTGCATGCGCTGGCCCATATCGAGCTGAACGCGATCGATCTGGCCTGCGACATCTTGTGGCGCTTTGCCGACCTGCCTGACGCGTTCTACCGCGACTGGGCGCGTGTGGCGCGCGAAGAGGCGCTGCACTTTCTGCTGCTGAGCGCGCACTTGCAGTCGCTGGGGTTCGCGTACGGCATGTTCCCCGCGCACAACGCCCTGTGGGAGATGGCCGAGAAGACGCAGGACGACCTGCTGGCGCGCCTGGCGCTGGTGCCACGCACGCTGGAGGCGCGCGGGCTGGACGCGGCGCCGCCGATCCGTGACAAGCTGGTGAAGGCGGGCGACCTGCGCGCCGGCGAGATTCTGGATGTGATCCTGGCCGACGAGATCGGCCACGTGGCCGTAGGCAACCACTGGTACGCCTGGCTGTGCGAGCGGCGTGGGCTCGATCCGGTGGCCACCTACGCGTCGCTGGCCCAGGCTTACCAGGCGCCCCGGCTGCGGGGGCCATTCAATCTGCAGGCGCGCCGCGCGGCAGGCTTCAGCGACGTGGAGCTGGCCGCGCTGCAGCACGTGGCGGCGGGCTGATCGATGGGCTGATCGATGCGGTCGCTCCCTACAATTGCCACCTCCACGAACCACGGGAACCCGCATGGCCTTGTACGCATTGGATGATCTTTTGCCCCAGGTGGCGCCCACGGCCTGGGTGGCCGACAACGCGCAGGTGGTGGGCGATGTGACGCTGGCGGCCGACGCCAGCGTGTGGTTCGGTGTGGTGGCGCGCGGCGACAGCGCGCCCATCACCGTAGGCGAGGGTTCCAACATTCAGGACAACACCGTGCTGCATGCCGATGCGGGTGTGCCGCTGGTCATCGGCCGCCATGTGACGGTAGGCCACCAGGTCATGCTGCATGGCTGCACGATCGGCGACGAGACGCTGATCGGCATCGGCGCCATCGTGCTCAACAACGCGAAGATCGGCCGCAACTGCCTGGTCGGCGCGGGCGCGCTGGTGACCGAGGGCAAGGAGTTCCCTGACGGCTCGATGATCATCGGCAGCCCGGCCAAGGCCGTGCGCCAGTTGACGGCGGAGCAGATCGACGGGCTGCGCCGCAGCGCCCAGCATTACATGGCCAACGCGCGGCGGTTCAGCGCCGGCCTGAAGAAGATCGGCTGAGCGCGCATGTCCGAACTGCGCAAGTTTCTGTTCGATGGCCTGCCGGTGCGTGGCGCCGTCGTGCGGCTGACCGATGCCTGGCAGGAGCTGCTGCAACGCCGCGCATCCAACCCCGCCGGCGCCTACCCGGCGCCGGTGCAGGCCCTGCTGGGCGAGATGACGGCGGCCGCCGTGCTGATGCAGGCAGGTATCCAGTTCGATGGCGCGCTGGTGTTGCAGATCTTCGGCGATGGCCCGGTCAAGGTGGCCGTGGTCGAGGTGCATGCGGACCTGCGCTTGCGGGCCACTTGCTCGGTGGTCGGCGCGGTGGCCGACGACGCCACGCTGGGCGAGATGGTCAACCAGACCGGCGCCGGCCGTTGCGCCATCACGCTGGACCCGGCCCATAAGCTGCCGGGCCAGCAGCCCTACCAGGGCGTGGTGGCGCTGACCAGCGACGACGAGCAGAGCTTCGGCAGCGTGGCCGAGGTGCTGCGGCACTACATGCTGCGCTCTGAGCAGCTGGACACGCTGCTGGTGCTGGCGGCCAACGATGAGGTGGCCGCCGGCCTGCTGATCCAGCGCCTGCCGGTCAAGGGCGACGCCAACCTGCAAGGGCAGGCCGCGCGTGGCGAGGCCGAGGTCGCCGTGGGCGACGACGCCGACACGCAGGGCCACAACGAGCACTTCAACCGCATCGCGCACCTGGCCTCGACGCTGACCCGCGACGAGCTGCTGGGCTTGGACATCGACACCGTGTTGCGCCGCCTGTTCTGGGAAGAGCAAGTGATGAGCTTTGCGCCGCAGAAGGGCGAGGGCGGGCCGCGCTTTGCCTGCACCTGCAGCCGCGAGCGTGTGGGCAACATGATCCGCAGCCTGGGCCAGCCGGAGGTGGAGGGCATCCTGGCCGAGCGTGGCGAGGTGGAGGTGGCCTGCGAGTTCTGCGGCCAGCACTATCGGTTCGACGCGGTCGATGCAGCGCAGATCTTCGCGCCGCCGGGTGCGGTGACGCCGGGCAGCCGTTCGGTGCAGTAGCCGCCCCGGTGCTGGTCCGGCGGGCGGCGGCCTTTCGTCGGCGCTCAGCTCGGCGTCGAGAGCTTCAAGCGTTGGAACAAGCGGTGTTCGCAGTCGGCATCGCCGCAGGCCTCGCATTGCCAGCGTACTGCGCTTGACGTTGCAGGTGATGTGGCCGACGCATCCGGTGCAGATGGCGTGAGCCTGTCGCCCAGCAAGGCGCCGAGCTGCGGATGCCCCCGCAAGGCTCGCTCGGCGTGCGCCAGCCGCTGCGGGCCGCGGCCATACACCAGCTGGTAGGGCAGCGGCACGCTGTCCAACGCGGCACGCAGCCGGGCGTCCACCGGCGCACGCACATGCGGGCCGTCGCGCTGCAGGCCGTCGGCCACCCAGGGCAAATCCAGTCCCATCACCAGCGTGACGGCATCGCCGCGCTGGTGTGCCAGCGCGAAGGCGTAGAGCGAGCGGTCGGCAAACAGCAGGTCGCTGTAGACGGCGATCATCAGCGGGGAGGTGTCGGTGACCAGGATCGATATGGCGGCAGGGTGATCGGCCGCCAGCACGGCGGCGGCCCGGTCAGCGCGCGCGGCCTGCTCGCGCGCGATGTCCATCTGCTCGTGCGCCCCTGGCGTGCGGCCCTGGTGCGCGCACCATGCGCGCAACACTTCGGGAACCACGGCCACGGCAACCCCGCGTGCGCGCCATGCATCGGCCAGCGACTGTGACAGTGCGGTTTTGCCCGTGCTCTCCGCCCCGAGCAGGGCGACGCGCAAAACTGTCATGTGGCCCCCACGCTCCCCGCTGCGCGAGGTTCGCTGCCCCCCGAGGGGGCGCGAGCTTGCTTGGGGCGACCCGGCGCTGCGAATGTAGCCCTCACGCTCCCCGCTGCGCGAGGTTCGCTGCCCCCCGAGGGGACGCGAGCTTGCTTGGGGCGGCCCGGCGCTGCGAATGCAGCCCCCACGCTCCCCGCTGCGCGAGGTTCGCTGCCCCCCGAGGGGACGCGAGCTTGCTTGGGGCGGCCCGGAGCTGCGCTCACGACACTGCTGCCACGTGGGGCAGGCGGCGCTTCCAGGCCTGCCAGCCCACCACACTGAGCGCGATGAACAAGGTGTAGAGCAGGGTGGTGAGCCACAGGCCCTTGTAGGCGAACAGGCCCACGCTCACGGTGTTGACGGCCATCCACGCGAGCCAGTTCTCGATGTACTTGCGGCCCAGCAGGTACTGGCCGACCAAGCTGACGGCGGTGGGGAAGGCGTCCCACCACGGCACGTCGGAATCTGTGTAGTAGCGCAGGAACAATGCGATGGCCGGCCACAGCACGGCGCAGGCGATCACGGCGGCCCAGGCGCCACGCGCCGTGAGCCGCGCGACGCGCAGCGCCGAGCCATCGGCGCGGTGGCCGCGCAGCCACTGCAGCCAACCCCAGAACGCCACGATGGCAAAGAAGATCTGCAACGCAGCATCGCCATACAGCCGGCTGCGCGAAAACACGCCCACATACAGCAGCGAGCTGACGATGGCCAGCGGCCAGCCCCAGTGCCGCTCACGGATGTTGAAGCCCACCATGGCGAGCGCCAGCACCACCGCAATGAGTTCGAGCCAGGAGGTAGGTGCACCCCAGGCCGAAAAAGCCGGAGACAGCAGCCACTGCCACAGCGCAATCAGGAAATCGGGCATGCCCAAGGGTCGTGCTGGCGCTAGCGCACCCACTGCACGAACACCTCGTTGGGCTTGACCATGCCCAGCTCGGTACGCGCCTTTTCTTCGACCATCTCCAGGCCTTCCTTCAGGTCGCGCACCTCAGCGGTCAGACGGTCGTTGACCAGCCGCGCCTTGTCGTTCTCGGCGTTCTGCGCCTCCAGCCGCTGCTGCAGCTGGCCGACGTTGGAGATGCTGCCGCGCCCGAACCACAGCTGCGCGTGCACGATGACGAGCAGCACCAGCAGCACGGCCGGAACGAAGCGCGAACCCATGGCAAGACCCGGTGGTGTGGCGGTGGTCAGCGCAGCGTGTTGAACGCGCGGCGGCCCGGGTAGGTGGCGACGTCGCCGAGGTCTTCTTCGATGCGCAGCAGCTGGTTGTACTTGGCCATGCGGTCCGAGCGCGAGAGCGATCCGGTCTTGATCTGGCCGGCGTTGGTGCCGACGGCGATGTCCGCAATGGTGGAGTCTTCGGTCTCGCCCGAGCGGTGGCTGATGACCGAGGTGTAGCCCGAGCGCTTGGCCAGCTCGATGGCGGCGAAGGTCTCGGTCAGCGTGCCGATCTGGTTGATCTTGATCAGGATGGAGTTGGCCACGCCACGCTCGATGCCTTGCTGCAGGATCTTGGTGTTGGTGACGAACAGGTCATCGCCGACCAGCTGCACGCGCTTGCCCAGCACGTCGGTCTGGTGTTTCCAGCCGTCCCAGTCGCCTTCGGCCATGCCGTCTTCGATGCTGATGATGGGGTACTTGTCGCACCAGCCAGACAGCATGTTGGTCCACTCCTCGCCGGTCAACGACAGGCCTTCGCCTTCGAGTACGTAGCGGCCGTCCTTGTAGAACTCGGACGCGGCGCAGTCCAGGCCCAGGGCGATCTGCTCGCCGGGCCTGTAGCCGGCGGCCTCGATGGCCTGGATGATCATCTGGATCGCAGCCTCATGGCTGGGCACGCTGGGTGCGAAGCCACCTTCGTCGCCGACGGCCGTGCTGATGCCCTTGTCATGCAGGATCTTCTTCAACGCGTGGAACACCTCGGCGCCGTAGCGCAGCGACTCGCGGAAGCTGGGTGCGCCGACCGGGATGATCATCAGCTCTTGCAGATCGAGCGAGTTGTTGGCGTGTGCGCCGCCGTTGATCACGTTCATCATCGGCACCGGCAACTGCATACCGCCCATGCCGCCGAAATAGCGGTACAGCGGCAGGCCCGACTCTTCGGCTGCGGCGCGGGCCACGGCCATCGAGACGGCCAGCATGGCATTGGCGCCCAGGCGCGACTTGTTCTCGGTGCCGTCCAGGTCGATCATGGTCTTGTCCAGGAACGCCTGCTCGGAGGCGTCCAGGCCCAGCACCGATTCGCTGATCTCTGTGTTGATGTGCTCGACGGCCTTCAGTACGCCCTTGCCCAGGTAGCGACTCTTGTCGCCGTCACGCAGTTCGATGGCTTCGCGCGAGCCGGTGGAGGCGCCGGACGGCACGGCCGCACGGCCCATGGTGCCGGATTCCAGCAACACGTCGCATTCCACGGTCGGGTTGCCGCGGCTGTCCAGGATCTCGCGACCCACGATGTCTACGATGGCACTCATTGGAGCTTCTCTTTCTTTGGGTAAAAAACGGTGCGGAAAAGTCAGACGCCTTCGACCACAACCATGCGCATGATGGCGGCGCCCTGGCGTGCGGTGCGGGCCTTGTCATATTCAGGCGAGGCGTTGAAATTCTTGGCCGCCTGGACGCTGGGGAACTTCAGCAGGACCACGCGGGTAGGGCTCCACTCGCCCTCGAGTACCTCGACCTTGCCGCCGCGCACGCAGACTTCGGCGCCGTGCGCCAGTATGGCTGCGCTGGACCACTGCTTGTAGTCCTCGTACTGCGCGGCGTTGGTCACGGTGACGTCGGCAATGATGTAGGCGCTGGGCATGGCGTCAGGCTTCGAAATCGTTTTCGAGGTAGCCGTTCTTCTTGGTCACGGCGTCGAGTTCGCGCAGCGTCTCCAGCAGCGCGGGCATGTGCTTGAGCGGCACGGCGTTGGGGCCGTCGGACATGGCCTTGGCCGGGTCCGGGTGCGTCTCCATGAACAGCCCGGCCACGCCGACGGCAACGGCCGCGCGGGCCAGCACCGGCACCATCTCGCGCTGGCCGCCCGAACTGGTGCCCTGGCCGCCCGGCAGCTGCACCGAATGGGTGGCGTCGAACACCACTGGCGCGCCGGTCTCGCGCATGATGGCCAGGCTGCGCATGTCCGAGACCAGGTTGTTGTAGCCGAAGCTGGCACCGCGTTCGCAGGCCATGAACAGGTCTTCGTCCAGGCCCTTCTCGCGCGCAGCGGCGCGGGCCTTGTCGATCACGTTCTTCATGTCGTGCGGCGCGAGGAACTGGCCCTTCTTGATGTTGACCGGCAGGCCCGACTGCGCCACAGCGCGGATGAAGTCTGTCTGGCGGCACAGGAAGGCCGGCGTCTGCAGCACGTCGACCACCTTCGCGGCGGCCGCAATGTCCTCCTCGGTGTGCACGTCGGTCAGCACCGGGATGCCCAACTCGCGCCGGACCTTGGCCAGAATCTCCAACCCCTTCTCACGGCCCGGGCCGCGGAAGGTGGTGCCCGAGGAGCGGTTGGCCTTGTCGAAGCTGCTCTTGAAGATGAAGGGAATGCCGAGCGCCGAGGTGATCTCCTTCAGGCGACCGGCCGTGTCCATCTGCAACTGCTCGGACTCGATCACGCAGGGGCCGGCGATCAAGAAGAAGGGCTGCTGCAGCCCGATGTCGAAACCGCAGAGCTTCATGCCGTGGCCACTTCTTCGATGGGGGTTTTCTGATGGTCCAGCGCGGCCTTGACGAAGGCGTTGAACAGCGGGTGGCCGTCCCAGGGCGTGGACTTGAATTCAGGGTGGAACTGCACGCCGATGAACCAGGGGTGCAGGCTCTGCGGCAGCTCAACGATCTCCGTCAGGTGCTCGCGCTGCGTCAGCGCCGAGATCACCAGCCCGGCCGCGCGCAGCTTGTCCAGGTACTTGACGTTGGCCTCGTAGCGGTGGCGGTGGCGCTCGGTCACCACCTCGCCGTAGATCTGGTGCGCCAGCGTGCCGCGCGTGACGTCAGAGCTCTGCGCGCCCAGGCGCATGGTGCCGCCCAGGTCCGAGTTGGCGTTGCGGGTCTTGATGCTGCCGTCGGCGTCTTGCCACTCGGTGATGAGCGCGATGACGGGGTGCGGCGAAGCCGGCTCGAACTCGGTGCTGTTGGCGTTGGCCAGGCCGGCGACGTGGCGCGCGAATTCGATGGTGGCCACCTGCATGCCCAGGCAGATGCCCAGGTAGGGCACGCGGTTCTCACGCGCGAAGCGGGCCGCGCAGATCTTGCCCTCGATGCCGCGCTTGCCGAAGCCGCCGGGCACCAGCACGGCGTCGAACGCGGACAGCTGCGCCACGTTCTCGGGCGAGATGTTCTCGGAATCGAGGTACGTGATCTTCACGCGTGTGTGGTTGCGCATGCCCGCGTGGCGCAGCGCCTCGTTCAGCGATTTGTAGCTGTCGGACAGGTCGACGTACTTGCCGACCATGGCGACGTTGACCTCGTGCTGAGGATGCGCGGTCTCATACACCAGGTCGTCCCAGCGCTTGAGGTTGGCCGGTGGCGTGTTCAGGCGCAGCTTGTCGCAGATCAGGCCATCGAGGCCTTGCTCGTGCAGCATGCGCGGCACCTTGTAGATCGTGTCCACGTCCCACATCGAGATCACGCCCCAGCGTGCGACGTTGGTGAAGAGCGAGATCTTCTCGGCCTCTTCCTCGGGGATGCGGCGGTCGGCACGGCACAGCAATGCATCGGCCTGGATGCCGATCTCGCGCAGCTTCTGCACGGTGTGCTGCGTGGGCTTGGTCTTGAGCTCGCCGGCGGCTGCGATCCACGGCACATAGGTCAGGTGCACGAAGGCGGCCTGGTTCGGGCCCAGGCGCAGGCTCATCTGGCGCGCCGCTTCGAGGAAGGGCAGGGACTCGATGTCGCCCACGGTGCCGCCGATCTCGACGATGGCCACTTCGACGGCCTCGGGCGTGCCGAAGCCGGCGCCTCGCTTGATGTATTCCTGGATCTCGTTGGTGACGTGCGGGATCACCTGCACCGTCTTGCCCAGGTAGTCGCCGCGGCGTTCCTTCTCGAGCACGGACTGGTAGATGCGGCCCGTGGTGAAGTTGTTGGCGCGCCGCATGCGCGTTTCGATGAAGCGTTCGTAGTGGCCCAGGTCCAGGTCGGTTTCGGCGCCATCGTCGGTCACGAACACTTCACCGTGCTGGAAAGGCGACATCGTGCCGGGGTCGACATTGATGTAGGGGTCGAGCTTGATGAGGGTGACCTTCAAGCCGCGCGATTCCAGGATCGCAGCAAGGGAGGCTGAGGCGATTCCCTTGCCGAGGGAGGACACCACACCGCCGGTGACGAAGACGAATTTGGTCATGTCAGGGGTCGGGAATGCGTTCCCGGGGAGGTGGTAAAGCGAGATTATAGGTGTCTGCTACATTGCGCCCGGACGCTCTCGAGGACTCAAATGGACACATCTGCGCAGGCAGGCAGCGGCGCGCAAGCCGATCTCGCCGGGCGCCACATCGTGCTCGGCATGACCGGTGGCATCGCCTGCTACAAGTCGGCCGAACTGTGCCGGTTGCTGGTCAAACAAGGTGCCACCGTGCAGGTGGTGATGACCGAGGCGGCCGAGCGTTTCATCACACCGGTGACCATGCAGGCGCTGTCGAATCGGCCCGTGCATGGCTCCCAGTGGGATGCGCGCGAGCCCAACAACATGCCGCACATCAACTTGTCGCGCGAGGCCGATGCGATCCTGATCGCGCCGTGCAGCGCCGACTTCATCGCGCGCCTGGTGCAGGGCCGCTCGGACGAGTTGCTGAGCCTGCTGTGCCTGGCGCGCCCGGCGCAGCGTGTGCCCTTGCTGATCGCGCCGGCCATGAACCGCGAGATGTGGCTGCACCCGGCCACCCAGCGCAACATGGCGCAGCTGGCTGCCGACGGTGCCGTGCTGCTCGGCGTCGGTACCGGCGCGCAGGCTTGCGGCGAAACCGGCGACGGCCGCATGCTGGAGCCGGCTGAACTGGTCGAAGACCTGATCGCTCACCTCGCGCCCAAGACGCTGCAGGGCCAGCATGTGCTGGTGACGGCCGGGCCGACATTCGAGGCGATCGACCCGGTGCGCGGCATCACCAACCTGTCCAGCGGCAAGATGGGCTTTGCGATTGCACGCGCCGCGCGCGAAGCCGGTGCGCAGGTCACGCTGGTGGCCGGGCCGGTGCATCTGGCGACGCCGCGTGGCGTCGTTCGCGTGGATGTGCGCTCGGCCTGCGACCTGCTGCAGGCGGTCGAGCAGCACGTGGATGCGGCGACCGTGTTCATCGCCACTGCGGCGGTGGCCGACTGGCGGCCCGCTGCTGCTGCGCTGCAGAAAATCAAGAAGGACGGCTCGGGCCAACTGCCGCAACTGGCGTTCATCGAGAACCCCGATGTGCTGGCGCGCGTCGCGCAGTCCGAACGTGCGCGCAGCGGTGCGCTGTATTGCGTCGGCTTTGCCGCCGAGAGCGAAGACCTGATCCGCCACGCCCAGGCCAAACGTGCGCGCAAGGGCGTTCCGCTGCTGGTCGGCAACATCGGGCCGGCGACCTTCGGCCATGACGACAACCAGCTGGTGCTGGTCGATGCCGAAGGCGTGCGGGAGCTGCCCAGGGCCTCCAAGCAGGCGCTGGCCCGCCAGCTGATCGACGACATCCAGTCGCGTCTGCGCACCCGCTGATGCCCCCCTCGGTCTACGACACCCCGCCCGATGGCGACTTCGCACGCTATGTGGAGGAGCTGGGCCGCGAGGCGACCCTGCGCTTGCTGCACAAGACCACGGCGGGCGGGCAGGAAGCAGCGATCCCGACATCGACATCGACCCCGACGCGGCCACGTCGTGGCGATCTGCCCCGTCCTGTCGCTGGCGCGCCCCAGGAGGCCCCGGCATTGGGCGCGCTCGTCAAGGCGCGGCTGGTGCAGCTGTTCCAGTGGGGCTTTGCAGCGTTCGTGTTGTTCTTGATGGCCTCGGCCGCGTACCCACCGTTGGCGCTGGCAGCGGTGCCGCTGATGCTGGCATTCGGCGCCCTGGCCTGGGTGCGCCTGCGGGGGTTGCCGTGGCCCGAACTCATCGCCCAAGCCCGCCAGCGAGCGGGCGTTCCCTCCACCGATCCTGGCGCCCGCGACAGCGCGCGCCACCCCAAGTGACATGCACATCGACGTCAAGATTCTCGACCCCCGCATGGCAGAGCAGCTGCCTGCCTACGCCACCCCCGGCAGCGCCGGGCTGGACCTGCGGGCCTGCCTGCACGAGCCTTTGTTGCTGGCGCCCGGCGCCTGGCAGCTGGTGCCAACGGGCATTGCCATCCACCTGGAAGATCCGTCCTATGCGGCGCTGATCCTGCCGCGCTCGGGCCTGGGCCACAAGCACGGCATCGTGCTGGGCAACCTGGTGGGGTTGATCGACAGCGATTACCAGGGCCAGCTGATGGTCAGCGCCTGGAACCGCAGCACCACTGCCTACACCGTGCAACCAATGGAGCGCATTGCGCAGCTCGTCGTGGTGCCCGTGGTGCAGGCACGCTTCAACGTGGTGAACGAGTTTCCCGCCTCGTCGCGCGGCGCGGCGGGTTACGGCTCGACCGGGACGGCCTGAGCCTCAGCGTCAGCGCTTCAGTGCAGCGACGAGCCGCCAGGCGCGGCGGACTGCACCTTGAAAAAACCGGTGCCTGCCGAGCCGCGGCCGATCTCGTCTTCGTCGGCGTCGCGCACGGCATTGACCGTGAGCGTCAGGCGCAGGGCAATGCCAGCCAACGGGTGGTTGCCGTCCAGCACGACGTGCTCGGGATAGATCTCGGTCACGGTGTACATGCGGTCCCGCGGGATCTCCGTGTTCATGCCTTCGGGCAGCGCGAGCCCGTCGAAGCTCATGCCCTCTTCCAGCACGTCGGGGAACAGGGCGCGCGGCTCCAGGAAGATCAGCTCTTCGTTGAAGTCGCCGAATGCGTCCTCCGGCTCCAGCTGCAGGCGCAGGGTGTCACCGGCCTCGTGGCCTTGCAGTGCTTCCTCGATCTTGGCCAGCAGGTCGCCGCCTCCGACGAGAAATTCCACCGGTTCACTGAGAACGTCCAGGTCTTCGCCGAGGGTGTCCTGCAGCTTCCAGGTCAGGGCCACGACGCATTGTTGGGTGATTTCCATGGAAGAATTGTCGCAGCTTCGCCGGGCGCCCCTGTCTGGCCCGTGCCAGTCGCGCACGAAGGAAATGATGGACACCACCACTCCCTTGCCGCTGTTGGGCGGCCTCAGCCCCGAGCGGTTCATGCAGCGCCACTGGCAGAAAAAGCCGTTGCTGGTGCGCGGCGCCGTGCCCGGCTTCTGCGCGCCGCTCGCGCGTGCCGAGTTGTTTCGGCTGGCCGAGCAGGAGGACGTCGAGTCGCGCCTGGTCGTGCACGGCGCGGGCGGCTGGACGATGCGCCACGGCCCGCTGGCCCGGCGTGCGCTGCCGCCCCTCGGCCAGCGGGCATGGTCGCTGCTGGTACAGGGTGTCGATCTGCACCACGACGCCGTGCACGCGCTGTTGCAGCAGTTTCGTTTCGTGCCCGAGGCGCGGCTGGACGACGTGATGGTCAGCTACGCGACAGATGGCGGCGGCGTGGGCCCGCACTTCGACAGCTACGACGTGTTTCTGCTGCAGGCCCATGGGCGGCGGCGGTGGCGCATCGGCCGCCAGCGCGATCTGCAACTGCAAGAGGGCGTGCCGTTGAAGATCCTCGCGAACTTCGAGCCCGAAGACGAATTCGTGCTGGAGCCCGGCGACATGCTGTACCTGCCGCCGCGCTATGCCCACGACGGCGAGGCAATCGGCGAATGCATGACCTGCTCGATCGGCTTTCGCGCGCCGGACCGCGCCGGCATCGCACGCGACCTGCTGCAGCGGATGGCCGAGACGGCCGACGATGCGCTTGGCCCTGCGCTGTACCGCGACCCTGGGCAAGCGGCTACGGCCGAGCCGGCGCTGATGCCCCAGGCGCTGCGCAGCTTTGCGCAGGAAGCCCTGTCCGCCTTGTTGGCCGACCCCGATGCGCTGGACTGCGCGCTGGGCGAGATCCTGAGCGAGCCCAAGCCCCAGGTGTGGTTCGCGTCGGGCGAGGCCGACGCGCCGGACCTGCAGCACGGCGTGGCGTTGGACCGGCGCAGCCGCATGCTCTATGACGGCCGTCACGTCTATCTGAACGGTGAAGGCTACCGCGCCGGCGGTCGCGATGCACGGTTGATGCGGCGTCTGGCAGACACGCGGCAGTTGAACGCGCGCGAGCTTGCGACGGCCAGCGCCGGCGCACGCGAACTGTTGGCGCGCTGGTGTGCCGACGGCTGGTTGCGGCCGTTGGCGCCGGGCTGAATGTCGTGGGGCAGCCCATGCAAGAGCCTGCCGATCAAGTGCCAAAGCCTTTGCCGGTGTCCTTGCCGCAAGGCCGCTTCGAGGGCCGCGTGCAGTTCCAGCAATGGCTGCGCGATGCGCTGCACGTCGCCGCGCGTGACGGCTGGCAGGAGATCGTCATGTGCGATGACACCTTCGAGGACTGGCCGCTGGGTGAGCGCGCGGTGTGTGAGGACCTGCAGGCCTGGGCGCGCACCGGGCGCCGTTGTGTGTTGCTGGCGCGGCACTACGACGAGGTGGTGCGGCGCCACGCGCGCTTCGTGGCGTGGCGCAGCCGCTGGTCGCACCTGATCGACAGCCACGCCTGCCGCAGCGCCGACCCGCTGGCGCTGCCCAGCCTGATGGTCAGCCCGCAATGGGCACTGCACCGTTTGGACACCGACCGCTGCACAGGCGTGGCGGGCACCGAGCCAGTGCGCCGCGTGCAGTTGCGCGAGACCTTGGCGCCGTGGTTGCGCAAGAGCACACCCGCGTTCGCGGCCTCGGTGCTCGGACTGTGACGAGTCGTTACGATTGGGGTTAACGCTAGTTCTGGGGGTGTGGCTGGCTATAATCGCCGGCTGAGTTGAAAGCGATCGGGTGCTTTCACCTCGGTTGCTGCAGCCTCAGGAGAGGGCTGCACTCCTCCAGAATTTCACTCGCACACAAGGAATACCAAATGAACAAGACTCTCGTACTGGCTGCATTGATGGCCTCCGTTGCTCTGGCTGCTTGCGGCAAGAAGGAAGAGCCGATGCCCGCGCCTGCGCCCGCACCAGCGGTCGTCGTGCCAGCACCTGAGCCCGCACCGGCTCCTGCCATGGCGCCTGCTGCCGACGCTGCTGCGTCCGCCGCTTCTGCCGTGTCCGACGCTGCCAACAGCGCGGCCGCCGCTGCGCAAGGCGCTGCTGCCACCGCAGCCGACGCTGCCGCCTCGGGTGTTGCTGCAGCGTCCGACGCTGCCAAGGCTGCTGCGGACGCCGTCAAGTCCGCTGCAGACGCTGCCAAGAAGTAAAAGCCAGGCGCGTTCGCGCGCTCAAGCCCAAGGCCACCGCAAGGTGGCCTTTTGCTTTTGGGGCCTTAAACGCTGATCCAGGGCGTGCCCAGCAGCGCGTCGGCCACGCTGCGTTCCAGCGCGTCGCAGCCGACCGCGCCTGCCAGGGCAGCCAGCGCCAGGTCGGGCCGGTTGTTCTGGCGGCTCAGATGCGCGCCGACCACACGCTGCAGGCCATGCGGCGCGAGCGCGGAAGCGATGCCCGCAGCCCGATGGTTGGCCAGGTGGCCGTGCGATCCGCCCACGCGCCGCTTCAGAAACAGCGGGTAGGGCGAGTCGGCCAGCAAATCCGGATCGTGGTTGCACTCCAGCAACATGGTGCTGCAGCCGGCCAGCTGGTCCAGCACATGCGTCGTGGCGTGGCCCAGGTCCGTCAGGATGCCCAGGCAAGTGGCGCCGTCGCTCAGGCGCAGCTGCAGGGGCTCGCGTGCGTCATGCGGCACGGTGAAGGGCCGCAGCTGCAGGGCGTCGAGGGCGATGGCTTCACTGTCACGTGCGATGCGCAGCAGGCCGTCGAGCTCTGGCGTGCCGATGGCCGCATAGGTGCCGTAGCTCATCCACAGGGGAATGCGGTGGCGCAGCGCGATCCTGCAGGCGCTGCCGATGTGGTCGCTGTGCTCGTGCGTGACGAAGATGGCGTCCAGGTCCGTCAGGGCCAGGCCAGCTTCTCCCAACCGCGTCGCCAGCGTGCGCGGCCCCAATCCGCAATCGACCAGCAGGCGGGTGGGGCGGCCGTCTTGCGTCGCCTCCACCACCGTGGCGTTGCCTGAGCTGCCGCTGCCCAGGTTCTTGAAACGCAGCACGCCCTGAGGCTAGCGCAAGTCGTCGGCGATGACCTTGACGATGCGCTGCGCGTTGGCCGAGGCTTCGGGCGCGCCCTCGGCGTTCAGCACCGAAACCGTGGTGGCGGCGCCCTGGCTGCGCACGGCAATGCGGTACTTCAGCGGCGCCACGGCAGGCGAGCTGCCGAAGTTCAGCAGCTTGCTGAAGAAGCCGGGCTCCTTCCTGTCGGCCGTTGGTTCGACGTAGCGCACGAAATACATGCCTTGGCTGCGGTCGCGGTCTTCGACCGTGAAGCCGGTGCGGTCCAGCGCCAGGCCGACGCGGCGCCAGGCCAGGTCGAACCCTTCGTCCATCTGCACCACCGGCGAGTTGTTGACGGTGGCAATGCGCGAGGTCGGACGGGCTGCGGCTTCGGCCGCGACGGCCGTGCGCACCTGCTCGGTCGTGGCGCCGAGCTTGACCATCAGGCGGCGCAGGAACTCGGCCTCGAGCTCAGGGTCGACGGCACGCGGCTGCCACACGGTGCGCTCGCGCGTCTGGTTGTCGGGGTAGACCTCGACCATGCCGCGGTGGCTGATGAAAATCTCGGTGCCGTTGGGGGTGCGCTCCAGGCGCGTGCGGAACTTGTCGCGCTCGCCGGTGGAGTAGACCGAATCGAGCACCTTGCCCAGCGTGCTGCGGATGAAGTCCTGCGGCAGCTTGGCGCGGTTCTCGGCCCAGTCGGTTTCCATGATGCCCAGGTTGGCCTGATCGAGCGTCAGCAGGAAACCGTTCTCCTGCCAGAACTCGCGCACAGGTTCCCACAGCTTGTCGGGTGCGCGGCCGACCACCAGCCAGCGCTGGTTGCCGGTGCGTTCGATGCGCACGTCGCCCAGATTGGATGCGGCGACCGGCACGCCGGCCTGCGGCTGCGCGGTCTGGTAGGCGCTGGCGGTGACGGCGCTGCCGGGCACCACGTAGCGGCTGTCCCGGCTGAGCTGCGTCAGATCGGGCGGCACCTGCAGCGAGGGGGCCTTGCCGGCGCTCTTGTAGTCGATCTTGTCGCCATCGAACACCGAGCAGGCGCCCAGCGAAAGGGCCAGCGCCAGCAGCGCGATTCTTGCGGATTGGTTCACGTACGAAATTCCTGTTGAATAACCGGCGCTGCGTTCAGAGCAGGCCACTGGCGCGCAGGGCGCCTTCCACCACGGGATGGTGGGCGACTGACAGTGGTGTCATGGGCAAGCGCATGGTCTCCCCGCACAAGCCCATGCGCGCCATCGCCCACTTCAGCGGAATCGGGTTGGCCTCGACGAACAAGTGCTTGTGCACCGGCAGCAGCCGGCGCTGGATCTCCATCGCGCTCTGTGCGTTGCCAGCGATGGCGGCCAAGCACAGTTCGTGCATCAGCCGCGGAGCGATGTTGGCGGTGACGCTGACATTGCCCTGGCCGCCGCACAACATCAGCGCCACCGCCGTCGGGTCATCACCGGAATAAACGGCAAAACCGGGGGGCACATCGCGGATCAACCACTGAGCGCGTTCGATGTTGCCGGTCGCCTCCTTGATGCCGACGATGCCGGGCACCTGGGCCAGGCGCAGCACGGTGTCATGCAGCAGATCGGCCACGGTGCGGCCGGGCACGTTGTAGAGCACCATGGGCAGATCGCCGACCGCCTCGGCAATGGCCTTGAAATGCTGGTACTGGCCCTCTTGCGTGGGCTTGTTGTAGTAGGGCACGACCTGCAACTGGCAATCGGCGCCGACCTTCTTGGCAAAGCGTGTGAGCTCGATCGCCTCGGCCGTCGAATTGGCGCCGCAGCCCGCCATGATGGGCACGCGGCCCTTGGCCTGTTCGACCGAGACGCGGATGATCTCGCAGTGTTCTTCGACGTTGACCGTGGGCGATTCGCCCGTCGTGCCGACCACGCCGATGCAATCCGTCCCCTCGGCGATGTGCCAATCGATCAGCTTGCGCAGCGTGGGGTAGTCCACGCTGCCGTCCTCGAACATCGGTGTGACGAGCGCCACGATGCTGCCGGTAATGGGTGTCATGTCCGCAGTCTGAAACGGAAAAACGAGCATTCTACCCAGCGCACTTCGCTGGGCCGAAGGGTCAGAGCCGGTGCCTCGCGGGGAGTTCCGGGCGTGTGTCGGCAAGCTCGCGGACCGCGGCGATGCGCTGCACGAAACGTGGTGGCGCGTCTTCGAAACCGTCCTCGAACGCCACCACGCGCAGGCTTGTGCATGCGCGCAGCAGTTCGGCGGGTGCCAGCAGGAAATCCGCGCGCGAAGGCTTGCCGACCGTCTCGTTCCCCTGGGCGAAGGTCTCGTACAGCAGCACACCGCCAGGCGCGACGGCCTCGATGATCTGGGGCAGCAAAGGGCGCCACAGATAGTTGGTCACCACGACCGCATCGAACCGGCGGCCCGCGAACGGCCAGTGCCCGGTCTCGATGTCGGCCTGCACGACCTCGGCGCCTGCCGCCACCAGCGGGGCCAGGCTGGCGATGGCTTCGGGGGAGCGGTCGACCGCGGTCAGCCGGCAGCCTCGGTCATGCAGCCAGTATGCATGCCGGCCCGGGCCGCAGGCCACGTCGAGCGCACTGCCGCCATTCGGCACCAGGTGGGCCCAGCGCAGCACCCAGCTGGAGGGTGGGTGCAGCGGCTGCATCGGCTGCACGGGCACCGCAACCATCAGAAGCAGGCCCAGACCTGGTTCGACAGATCGACCAGGAACTCGGGCCGCAGGTACATGGCGAACACGCCTGCCAGCGCCGCTGCGGCGGCCACGGCCAGGGTGATCTTGCCGGCGGTGCGCATGGTCTTCAAGCCGGCTTCAGCGTAGGCCGCTGAATCGCCGCTTCCTTGACCGGCAGGTTCACCAACCCCGCGAACACGCCAAGCGCGATGGTGATGCCCCACACCACGTCGTAGCTGCCGGTGCGGTCGTACAGCACACCGCCCAGCCAGACGCCCAGGAACGAGCCGATCTGGTGCGAGAAGAACACGAAGCCGCCCAGCATCGACAAATGCTGCACACCGAAGATCGACGCCACCGCTGCCGTGGTGGGCGGCACCGTCGACAGCCACAGCAGCCCCATGCTGGCCGCGAACAGGTAGACGCTCAGAGCATTCAGTGGCGCCAGCAAGAACAGGCTGATCACCACGGCGCGCGCGAAGTAGATGAACGAGAGGATGTTCTTCTTGGGCATGCGCTGGCCCAGGCTGCCGGCGATGTAGGTGCCGAACACATTGAACAGCCCGACCAGCGCCAGCGCGTAGCTGGCGACTTCAGGCGTCAGGCCTTTGTCTTTCAAGTAGCTCGGCAGGTGCACGCCGATGAACACGACCTGAAAGCCGCAGACGAAGTAGCCCGCCATCAGCAGCTGGAAGCTGGGGTACTTGAACGCCTCGACCAATGCCTGGACGATGCTTTGCTCGCGCCGTGCTGCGCTGTTGCCTGAGAAGCCTGGCTCGCGCAGCGCGAAGGCCAGCGGCATGATCAACAGCACTGCCACGCCCAGAATCACCAGGGCCTCCTGCCAGCCGAAGCGCGCGATCAAAAAGCCCTCAACCGGCACCATCAGGAACTGGCCGAACGATCCCGCCGCAGCGGCCACGCCCATGGCCCAGCTGCGCCGTTCGGGCGACACATTGCGGCCGATCACACCGAAGATCACGGCATACGTGGTGCCGGCCTGGGCCATCCCCAGCATGATGCCGGCGCTGAGCGAGAACATCAGCGGCGTGCTGGAGTGCGCCATGCCGATCAACCCCACGGCGTACAGCGCTGCCCCGATCAGCAGCACGCGGAGAGCGCCGAAGCGGTCGGCCGCCATGCCGGCGAAGATGCCTGCCACGCCCCAGGACAGGTTCTGCACCGCAATGGCCAGCGCGAAGGTCTGGCGCGTCCAATCCTGTGCCTGCGTGATGGGTTGCAACCACAGGCCGAAACCGTGGCGGATGCCCATGGACAGCGTGACGATCAGTCCACCGCAGATCAAGATGCGCGCCAATGGCAGGGTTGCCCTTGTTGTGTTTGTCATCGCGCGACTGTAGTGAATTTGGTGGACGTTTGCCTGGCGGAAGACGTTCGCATGGCGCACGAATCTGTGGTTTCATACAGTTTGTAGGTCGGCGCGCGCCTACAATCCCGCGCCATGGCAAGCAATCCCCCCGCAAAGGCGCAACCGCAGTACGGCGAGGCGTCCATCCGAGTGCTGAAGGGCCTGGAGCCGGTCAAGCAGCGACCGGGCATGTACACGCGCACCGACAACCCGCTGCACGTCATCCAGGAAGTCATCGACAACGCGGCCGACGAGGCGCTGGCCGGCCACGGCAAGAAGATCCGCGTCACGCTGTTCGCCGATGGGTCCATCGGCGTCGAAGACGAAGGCCGCGGCATCCCGTTCGGCATGCATCCTGAGGAAGGTGCCCCAGTCATCGAACTCGTCTTCACCCGCCTGCACGCGGGCGGCAAATTCGACAAGGGCAAGGGCGGCGCCTACAGCTTCTCGGGCGGCCTGCATGGCGTGGGCGTGTCGGTCACCAATGCGCTGGCCAAACGGCTGGAAGTGACTTCCTACCGCGACGGCTCGGCTGCGCACCTGGTGTTTGCCCACGGCGATGTGGTGGAGCCGCTGGTCGTGCGCAAGGCCGGCGAAGGCGACCGCCGCACCGGCACTTCGGTGCGTGTCTGGCCTGAGGCCAAGTACTTCGACAGCGAAGTGCTGCCCATGGCCGAACTGGCCCACCTGCTGCGCAGCAAGGCCGTGCTGATGCCCGGCGTGACCGTCTCGCTGACGGTGGAGAAGTCGCGCGACACGCAGACCTGGCAGTTCAAGGGTGGCCTGCGCGACTACCTGACGCAGACGCTGACGGCCGACCCGTTCATTCCGCTGTTCGAGGGCGAGGGCTACGCCGACAACCACGAGACCTTTGCCGAGGGTGAGGGCGCGCAGTGGTGCGTGGCCTTTACCGAAGAGGGCCAGGTGGTGCGCGAGAGCTATGTCAACCTGATCCCCACCAGCGCTGGCGGCACGCACGAGGCCGGTCTGCGCGAAGGCCTGTTCACGGCCGTCAAGAGCTTCATCGAACTGCATTCGCTGCTGCCCAAGGGCGTGAAGCTGCTGCCCGAGGACGTGTTCGCGCGCGCCAGCTACGTGCTGTCGGCCAAAGTGCTGGACCCGCAGTTCCAGGGCCAGATCAAGGAGCGGCTGAACTCGCGTGACGCCGTGCGGCTGGTCGCAAGCTTCGTGCGCCCGGCGCTCGAGTTGTGGCTGAACCAGCATGTGGACTACGGCAAGAAGCTGGCCGAACTCGCCATCCGGGCCGCGCAGTCGCGCCAGCGCGCCGGCCAGAAGGTCGAGAAGCGCAAGGGCTCGGGCGTGGCCGTGCTACCCGGCAAGCTGACCGACTGCGAAAGCCGCGACATCACGCACAACGAAGTCTTCCTGGTCGAAGGCGACTCGGCTGGCGGCAGTGCCAAGATGGGCCGCGACAAGGAATGCCAGGCCGTGCTGCCGTTGCGCGGCAAGGTGCTCAACACCTGGGAGGTCGAGCGCGACCGGCTGTTCGCCAACAACGAGATCCATGACATCTCGGTGGCCATCGGCGTGGACCCGCACGGCCCGAACGACACGCCCGACATGACCGGCCTGCGCTACGGCAAGGTTTGCATCCTGGCCGATGCCGATGTCGACGGCTCGCACATCCAG
Source organism: Rhodoferax sp. RT4P68 (assembly GCF_056521305.1). Lineage (NCBI taxonomy): Bacteria > Pseudomonadati > Pseudomonadota > Betaproteobacteria > Burkholderiales > Comamonadaceae > Rhodoferax > Rhodoferax sp. RT4P68. The sequence goes on along the minus strand of NZ_JBWMBB010000014.1, from coordinate 72,247 downwards.
GTGCTGCTGCTCACGCTCTTCTTCCGGCATTTCCCCAAGCTGATCGAGGCCGGCCACGTGTTCGTGGCGCGCCCGCCGCTGTTTCGCATCGACGCGCCCGCCCGTGGAAAAAAGCCGGCGTCCAAAGCTTACGCACTTGACACTGGCGAATTGACGGCGATCCTCGATAAACTGCGCAAAGAGGGCGTGCGGGAAGGCAGTTGGGCGATCAGCCGCTTCAAGGGGCTGGGCGAAATGAGTGCCGAACAGTTGTGGGACACCACGCTGAACCCTGATACCCGCCGCCTGCTGCCGGTGCAGCTCGGCCACACGGATTTCACCGGGACCGAGCAGCTGATCACCAAACTCATGGGCAAGGGCGAAGCCGCATCCCGTCGGGAATTGATGGAATTGCATGGCGACGCAGTCGAGGTAGATATTTGATGTTTGCAGCGTTCAAGGTCAAGACAGCCGCGTGCCTGCTGACGGTGCTGGCCGCTGCCATGCCGCTGGCTGCACTGGCCGACGTGTGGGGCTACATCGACCCGCGCGGTGTGGCGCACTTCGCGCACGAGCAGGTGGACGAGCGCTACACGCTGTTCTACAAGGGCGACGACAGCTTCGACACGCGCGATGGCGAGGGCGCCATCAACCCCGCACTCACATCGGACGTGCAGCCCTTGCCGGCCAAGCTGGTCAACTTCTTCGAGGTCTCGCCGACCTACAAGCTGCTCAAGCCGCACCTGCGCGAGGCCTCTGCCAAGCACAAGGTCGACTACGAGTTGCTGCAGGCGCTGATCGTGGCCGAATCCGGCTTCGACCGCGCCGCCGTGTCGCCCAAGGGCGCGGTCGGGCTGATGCAGATCATGCCGGCCACGGCCGAGCGCTTCGGCCTGGCGGGCGATGCCAAGGCGCCGATCGAGGTCAAGCTGACCGACCCCAAGACCAACATCGGCATCGGCACACGCTACCTGCGCCTGTTGATCGACATGTTCCCGGGGCAGCTGGAGCTGGCGCTGGCCTCCTACAACGCCGGCGAAGGTGCTGTGCAGCGGGCCGGCAACCGCATTCCCAATTACAAGGAAACACAGGCCTACGTGCAGACCGTCATGCGGCTGTACCAGGGCCTGAAACCGCCGCCCGTCATCGAGCAGCGCCGCTCGCCGCTGCGCGTGCGCATGGAGCTGCGCGGCGGCGCCGCCGGTCGCGGCAACCTGCCGGACGTGCCGCCCGCTGCCACGCGGGTCGCCCAGCAGCCCTGAGCCGCTGACGCCGGCGCCGCCTCTGGCCCACGCCGTCCGCGGCACCCCTGTCCCTTCTCTGCATGGCCGCCGCCGGCGCGCCGCTTTCCGCATTTTCTGACGCACATGATTGACGACGCTTCCACCCTGGACTTTTCCGACGTGCCGCCGCAAGGCCCCGGTACCGGGGGCCCGGCCGACGGCGAGGGCGACGATTCGCTCGACCTGGGCCGCTACGCCCAGCGCGCCTACCTCGAATACGCGATGAGCGTGGTCAAGGGCCGCGCGCTGCCCGATGTCTGCGACGGCCAGAAGCCGGTGCAGCGGCGCATCCTGTACTCGATGGCGCGCATGGGCCTGTCGTTCGGTGGCGCCAATGGCACGGTCGGCGCCAAGCCCGTCAAGAGCGCGCGCGTGGTCGGCGATGTGCTGGGCCGCTTCCACCCGCACGGCGACCAGGCCGCCTACGACGCGCTGGTGCGCATGGCGCAGGATTTCAGCCAGCGCTACCCCTTGATCGACGGCCAGGGCAACTTCGGCAGCCGCGACGGCGACGGTGCCGCAGCCATGCGCTACACCGAGGCGCGGCTGGCCCGCATCACGCGCCTGCTGATGGACGAGATCGACGAAGGCACGGTGGATTTCATCCCCAACTACGACGGGTCGACGGAGGAGCCCCGCCAGCTACCAGCGCGTCTGCCGTTCACGCTGCTCAACGGCGCGAGCGGCATCGCAGTCGGCCTGGCCACCGAAATCCCCAGCCACAACCTGAGGGAAGTCGCCGACGCCTGCATCGCGCTGATCAAGACGCCCAAGCTCACCGACGAGGAACTGCTGCAGATCATCCCCGGCCCCGACTACGCAGGCGGCGGCCAGATCATCAGCAGCCCGGCCGAGATTGCCGAGGCCTATCGCACGGGCCGTGGCTCGCTCAAGGTGCGCGCCCGTTGGAAGATCGAAGAACTGGCGCGCGGGCAGTGGCAACTGGTCGTCAACGAGCTGCCGCCCGGCGTCAGCAACCAGCGTGTGCTCGAGGAGATTGAGGCGCTGACCAACCCCCAGGTCAAGGCCGGCAAGAAGACGCTGAGCCAGGACCAGATGCAACTCAAGGCCGCGATCCTGGCCGTGCTCGACGTGGTGCGCGACGAGTCCAGCAAGGACGCCGCGGTGCGCCTGGTGTTCGAGCCCAAAACCAGCCGTATTTCCCAGCAGGAACTGACGACGGCGCTCCTGGCCCACACCAGCCTGGAAACGACGTCGCCGATCAACCTCACGGGCGTGGGTCTGGATGGCCGGCCGACGCAGAAGTCGATGCGCGAGCTGCTGGCCGAATGGCTGGAGTTCCGCCAGACCACGGTGCAGCGCCGCACGCGGCACCGGCTGGACAAGGTGCTGGACCGCATCCACATCCTCGAAGGGCGGCAGATCGTGCTGCTGAACATCGACGAGGTGATCGCCATCATCCGCCAGTCGGACGAGCCCAAGTCGGCGCTGATCGCCCGCTTCAGCTTGAGCGACCGCCAGGCCGAAGACATCCTCGAAATCCGCCTGCGCCAACTGGCGCGGCTGGAAGCCATCAAGATCGAGCAGGAGCTGAGCGAGTTGCGCGCGGAGCAGGGCCGCCTCGAAGACGTGCTCAACAACCCCGCTTCGCTGCGCCGTCTGATGGTCAAGGAGATCGAGGCCGATGCCAAGACCTTTGCCGATGCGCGCCGCACGCTGATCCAGGCCGACAAGCGCGCCGTGGCCGAGGTGCGCGTCGTCGACGAGCCGGTCACCGTCGTCGTGTCCGAGAAGGGCTGGGTCCGCGCGCAGAAGGGCTGGGCCAAAGACCGCGCGGTGCCGGCCGACTACAGCTTCAAATCGGGCGACGCGCTGTACGCCGCGTTCGAGTGCCGCAGCGTGGACACGCTGCTGGTCTTCGGCACGGCCAAGGACAAGGTGGGCCGTGTCTACACCGTGCCGGTGGCCGCGCTACCCGGCGCGCGGGGCGATGGGCAGCCGGTCAGCTCGCTGATCGAGCTGGAGAGCGGCACGCAACTGGCGCACTTCTTCGCCGGCCCGGCCCACGCCACGCTGCTGCTGTGCAGCTCGGGCGGCTACGGCTTTCTGGCGACGGTGGAGAACATGCTGTCGCGCCAGCGCGGCGGCAAGGCCTTCATCAGCCTGGGCGAGGGCGAGACCATCTGCCGGCCCTCGCACGTGTCTGGCGTGGCGCAAGGCCTGACGTTGGCGGACGCCACGCACGTGGTGTGCGCGTCGACAGCCGGGCGCCGCATCCTGGGCTTTGCGATCAGCGAACTCAAGCTCATGGAGAAGGGCGGTCGGGGCCTGATGCTGATGGATTTGGAACCCAAGGACACCCTGGCCGGCGCGGCTGCCTACACCCGCAGCGTGCGCATCGAGGGCGTGGGCCGTGGCGGCAAGGCGCGCGAAGAGACGCTGGAAATCCGCTCGCTGAACAACGCGCTGGCCGGGCGCGGGCGCAAGGGCAAGGCCACCGAGCTGGGCTTCACGCCGGCGGCGGTGATCCGGGTCGAGTAGGCGCGCTTCAACCCACGCTCAACCGCAGTGCCAGGGCCGACAGCGTCACCAGCAGCACGGGCAAGGTCAGCACGATGCCGACCTTGAAGTAGTAGCCCCAGGCGATGGTCGTGCCCTTCTTCTGCAGCACATGCAGCCAAAGCAGGGTGGCCAGGCTGCCGATTGGCGTGATCTTGGGCCCCAGGTCGCAGCCGATGACGTTGGCATAGACCATCGCCTCCTTGATGACGCCGCTGGCCTGCGACGCATCGATGGACAGCGCGCCGATCAACACAGTGGGCATGTTGTTCATGACCGAGGACAGCAGCGCGGTGAGCACGCCTGTGCCCAGCGCGGCGCCCCAGATGCCGCCCTGCGCGAAGACGTCCAGCAGCGTGGCGATGCGGTCGGTCAGCCCGGCATTGCGCAGGCCGTAGACCACCAGGTACATGCCCAGCGAGAACACCACGATCTGCCACGGCGCCCCGTGCAGCACCTTGCGCGTGCTGATGACCGAGCCCTTGCCCGCCACCGCCAGCAGCACCACGGCACCCACGGCCGCAACAGCGCTGACCGGCACGCCCAGCGGTTCCAGCCCGAAAAAGCCGACCAGCAGCAGCACCAGCACCACCCAGCCGGCGCGGAACGTGGCCGCGTCGCGGATGGCCTGTGACGGTGCCTTCAGCTGCGCCATGTCGTAGGTGGCGGGAATGCTTCGGCGAAAGTACAGCATCAGCACCAGCAGGCTCGCCAGCACGGCGGCGATGTTCACCGGCACCATGACCGCCGCGTACTGGTTGAAGCCGATGTCGAAGAAATCGGCCGACACGATGTTGACCAGGTTGGAGACGATCAGCGGCAGGCTGGCGGTGTCGGCAATGAAGCCGGCCGCCATCACGAAGGCCAGCGTGGCGGCCGGTGAGAAGCCCAGTGCCACCAGCATCGCCATGACGATGGGCGTCAGGATCAGCGCCGCGCCGTCGTTGGCGAACAGCGCCGCCACGGCCGCGCCCAGCAGCACGATGAAGGCGAACAGGCGCGGCCCGCGCCCACCGCCCCAGCGCGCCACGTGCAGGGCGGCCCATTCGAAGAAGCCGGCTTCGTCCAGCAGCAAGCTGATGATGATGACGGCCACGAACGTGGCCGTGGCGTTCCAGACGATCTGCCAGACCACTGGAATGTCCGACAGCTGAACGACGCCGAACAGCAGGGCGAGCACGGCACCGAGCGAGGCGCTCCAGCCGATGCCCAGGCCGCGGGGCTGCCAGATGACGAGCACCAGCGTGAAGATGAAGATGAGGATGGCGGTCAGCATGCGTGCGTCTTGGCGTGAAGGGCGTGGAAGATCCGCCGTAGCGCTGCTGCGGCAAGACCCGGAAGAGTCGGGGAGCTCAGAGCCGCTGCAGCGCGGCGCTCAGCTGCGCATCGTCCAGCGTGTCGAACGGCACCTGGGCCAGCAGCCGCATGCGCTCCCCGATGGCCTGGCGGGTGGCCTCGAAAGCAGCGCGCTTTTCGTCCACGTTGCTGCCGGCGTTCGATGGATCGGGGTAGCCCCAGTGCAGCGTGATGGGCGAGCCGGGCCAGTAGGGGCAGGTCTCCGCTGCGGCGCTGTCGCAGACCGTGATGACGACCCGCATCTGCGGTGCGTCCGGGCCGGTGAATTCGTCCCAGCTCTTGCTGCGGTAGGCCGATGTGTCGATGCCGGCCGCCTGCAACACCTCGATGGCCAGCGGGTTGACGCGGCCACTGGGCGCACTGCCTGCGCTGTAGGCCCGCAGGTCAGCGCCTTGGGTGGCAGCCCAGTGGTTCAGCATGCCTTCGGACAGCACGCTGCGCGCTGAGTTGTGGGTGCACAGGATCAGGATGTTGGTGGGCATGTCAGTGGCCCCCGGCCGCGCGAAGCCGCTGACGCGCCCCCTCGGGGGGCAGCGGACCTCGCGAAGCGGGGTAGCGTGGGGGTTGTTTCATCTCAGCGGGTCCCGATGTCGCGCATTTCGTGCTGGATGGCCAGGCGCTCCAGCTTGGTGAGCGGCAGCGCCAGCAGGAATTCGATGCGGCGCTTGAGCGTGACGGCCGTGTCCATGAAGGCCCGCAGCTTGGTCTCTTCAGTACCCTCGACCGCGGCAGGGTCCGGCACGCCCCAGTGCGCCGTGATGGGTTGGCCCGGCCAGATCGGGCAGGCCTCGCCGGCCGCCTGGTCGCACACGGTGATCACGAAATCCATGCGCGGTGCGTCCGGCTCGGCAAAGACGCCCCAGCTCTTGCTGCTGAATCCGGTGTCGTCGAAATGCAGGTGCTTGAGCGTCTGCAGGGCCAGCGGGTGGACCTGCCCTTTAGGCTGACTGCCGGCCGAGAAGGCACCGAAGCGGCCTTGGCCGAGCTTCTTCAGCATCGCTTCGGCCAGGATGGAGCGGGCGGAGTTTCCGGTGCAGATGAACAGCACGTTGGAGGTGGGTGATGTCATGGTGATGCGGTCAGGTGGTGAACGATGGGTGTGGACGATGGGAAAGCGGCGTGGGTCATGCGGGGCGGCAAATGGAGACATCGGCGGTGATGCAGGCTTCTCCGTTGCAACAGTTCTCCGTCAGATAGCCCACCAGGTCATTCATCGCGTCAAACGAGGCGCGGTAGATCAGGTTGCGGCCGTGGCGCTCCTGCGTCACCAGGCCGGCGTGCGTCAGCTCCTTGAGGTGGAACGACAGCGTGTTGGGCGCGACCTCCAGCTGCTCGGCCAAAGCGGTGGGAATCACGCCATCCGGTCCCGCCACCACCAGCGCGCGGAACACCCGCAAGCGCATGGCATGGGCCAATGCGCCAAGTGCTTGAACAGCCGTTGTGTCGTCCATAAATCTATAATACAACAACTATTGAAGTGTTAGGCGAGAGGTTGCAAGATGCTGGCGCTGAGGCTCAGCCCACAGCCGCCGGCCGACTGAGCATGCCCGGCTCGGCTGCGTCCAGCGTGGGCACACCGGCCAGCTGCATCGCCAGCCGCAGCTCTGCCAGCAGGATGGCAATGGCCCGGTGTGCCCCGGCCTCGCCGCCAGCGCAGACGCCGAACATTGCGGCCCGGCCGATGGCCACGGCCTGCGCGCCCAGCATGCGGGCCTTCAGCGCGTCCACGCCACGGCGCACGCCCGAATCGACCAACAGCGCCACGCGGCCCTGGGTGGCGGCGGCCACCAGCGCCAGCGCATCGGCCGAGGCCAATGCGCCGTCGAGCTGGCGCCCGCCATGGTTGGAGACCCAGATGCCGTCCACGCCCAGCGCGGCCAGCCGGGCCGCATCGGCCGGGTGCTCCACCCCCTTGACCAACAGCTTGCCGCGCCAGCTGTCGCGCAGCGCGGCCAGATCGCTCCACGCGTAGGCGGCGTCCAGGTTCTGGCCGACCCGGGCCGCGATGGTCAGGCCCGCGCTCTGGTCGCCCATCAGGCCCTGCACGTTCTCGAACTGCAAGGGGCCGGCGCGCAGCGTGCGCCACGACCAGCCCGGGTGCGTGATGCCGTCCCACACCATGCGCGGCGTCACGCGCAGCGGGACCGAGACGCCGTTGCGCAGATCACGCTCGCGCTTGCCGCCGGCCGGCAGGTCGAGCGTGACCACCAGCGTGCCGTAGCCTGAAGCCTGCGCGCGCTGCACCAGCTTGTGGTTGAACGCGCGGTCGCGCAGCACATAGAGCTGGAACCACAGCGCGCCCTGCACCGCGTCGGCCATGCGCTCGATGCTGGTGGTCGACATGGTCGACAGCGTGTAGGGAATGCCATGCGCTGCCGCCGCCCGCGCAATCGCCAGATCGGCCTGCGGCCAGCCCAGCGCGCACGAGCCCATGGGCGCCACCACGAACGGCGCGGCCGAGGGCGTGCCGGCGATGTCGGTTGCCATCTGCGGGGCCGACACATCCACCAGCACGCGCGGCACGATGCGCAGGCGTTCGAAAGCGGCGCGGTTGTCGGCCAGCGTCAACTCGTCCTCGGCCCCGCCATCGATGAACTCGAACACCGCGCGCGGCAGCCGGCGCCGGGCCATGGTGCGCAGGTCGGCGATCGACAGCGCGGAATCCAGCGCCGTGGTCATGCCTGTACCGCCAGACTGCGGCCTGCGGCGTGCACGCGCATCGGGTGGACCGGCGCCGAGCGCATCGGCGTCCATCGGCTGCAGGTTTGCGTGGGGCCCTCAGCTGCCAGCCGACTGGGCACCGCCGCACAGCACCACTGCATCACCGTCGGCGCGAGGCGGCCGTCATGTAGCTGTCGAACGGGCCTTCGCAGAACTGCTGCCACAGCACCTGTTCGTCACGGAACTTGAGCCAGGGCGTGAAGATCTTCTTGAACGCCGGGCTCTTGCCGGCCAGCTCGTCGTACAGCGCTGTCGTGGCCTTGTAGCCGGCGTCCAGCACCGGCCGCGGGAAGGCGCGCAGCACAGCGCCGCCGGCCACCAGTCGCGCCAGGGCACGCGGGTTCTCGACGTCGTACTTGGCCGTGCACCACTGGTTGGCCTCGGCAGCGGCGGTGCGCAGTGCGATCTGGTAGTGCGCCGGCAGCGCAGCCCAGGCCTTGGGGTTGACGAATAGCGACAACGTGGCCGAGCCTTCTCACCAGCCCGGGTAGTAGTAGTACTTGGCGACCTTGTGCAGGCCCAGCTTCTCGTCGTCGTATGGGCCGACGAACTCGGCCGCGTCCAGCACGCCCTTTTCCAGTGCCACGTACAGATCGCCTGCGGCCAGCTGCTGGGCGACCACGCCGAGCTTGGCCAGCGCCATGCCGGCCAGTCCGCCGACGCGGAACTTCAGCCCCTTCAGGTCTTCCGGGGTCTTGATCTCCTTGCGGTACCAGCCGGCCATCTGCGCGCCGGTATTGCCCACCGGCATCACCATCACACCCTGGCTGGCATAGAACTCGTCGAGCAGCGCTTGCCCGCCGCCTTCGTACAGCCAGGCGTTCTGGCCGCGCGCGTTCAGGCCGAAGGGCAGGGCGGTGCCGAAGCCGAAGGCCGGGTCTTTGCCGATGTAGAAGTAGCTGGCCGAATGCCCGGCCTCGACCGAGCCGGACTGTGTGGCGTCCAGCACCTGCAGCGGCGGCACCAGTTCGCCGGCCGGGTGCAGGCTGATGTTGAATCGGCCCTCGGTCAGCTCGCCGACGCGCTTGACCGCCATGTCCATGGCGCCGTAGATGGTGGCCAGCGATCGCGGGTAACTGGACGCCAGGCGCCAGCGCACTTGCGGGTTGTTGCCTTGTGCCAGCGCGGGCGCGGCCAGGCCAGCGGCCAGGGTGCCGGCGGCCGTGCTGCGGGCCAGGAATCGTCTGCGTTGCATGGTGGCGTGTCTCCGTCGTTGTCGGAGCGCCATAGTACGCAGTGAACCCGGCCTTCAGGACGCACGGCGCGCGCCATCGCGTGTAGCTGTCGCAGCGGCGACTGGCGCGGTGACCGTCGCAGGGACTGGTTGAGCAACTGGTCAAGGGACCGCTTGGGTGGACTGCCTCGGTCGACCGCCCTCGGCTTTGCCCCGTACCACTCGCTTCGGCCGCCGGGCGAGGCTCAGGCGCCGATCACGCCCCCGTCCACCCGCCGGATCACCACCGTCGCCGAGCGCGGGCGGTTGGCGCCCTTGTCGGGCCAGTTGGAAAAGCGTGTGGGTGCAGCCGGGTCACTGCGCTCACTGGGGCTTTCGCCTGGGTGCTGGATGTTCACGAACATCGTGCGGCCGTCCGGCGTGCTGGTGGCGCCGGTGACCTCGCAGCCGGCCGGGCCGGTCAGGAAGCGGCGAACCTCGCCGGTGGCCGGGTCAGCCGCCAGCATCATGTTGTGCGCCAGCCCCGCGAGTTCGCCCTTGCCCATGGCCGAGGTCGACATGTCGGTCTGGATCCACATCACGCCGCGCGCGTCCACCCACAGGCCGTCCGGGCAGGCGAACGCGTCACCTTTGACATTGCCCTTGGCCTCGGCGCGCTCGTTCAACGCCTCGCCAGCCAGCACGAAGTGGTTCCACTGGAACGCCAGGCCGTCGTGGTCGCCGTCTTCTTTCCACCGGATGATGTGGCCCATGCTGTTGTTGGCGCGCGGGTTGGCAGCGTCGATGCCCGGATGGTCTTTGCCACCACGGTTGCTGTTGTTGGTCAGCGTGCAGTAGACCCAGCCTTGCCGGTCCACCGCGATCCACTCGGGCCGGTCCATCTTGGTGGCGCCCAGGCGGTCGCTGGCCTGGCGGCTCTTGATCAACACCTCGCCCTGGTCGGCGAAACCGTTGGCCGCCGTCAAAGGGCCCTCGCCATGCGCCAGCGCCAGCCAGCGGCCACGGCCGTCGGCGTCGAAGCGCGCCACGTACAGCGTGCCGTGGTCCAGCAGCGTGGCGTTGGCTGCTGCCCCGCCGCTCTGGATGCGATCGCGGCTGACGAACTTGTAGATGTATTCGAAGCGGGCGTCTTCGCCGCTGTAGACCACGGCGCGGCCGTCGCGCGTCGTGGCCACGGTGGCGCCTTCGTGCGCCGCGCGCCCCAGGGCTGTGCGTTTGACGGGCGTGCTGCTGGGGTTGTTCGGGTCGATTTCCACCACCCAGCCGAAGCGGTTCAGCTCGTTGGGGTGCTTGCTGGCGTCGAAGCGCTCGTCGTGTTCGTGCCAGCGGTAGCCCACCGGGTCGCCCTTGCGCAGGCCCCAGCGGGCCTGGTGCGCGTCGGGTTGGTCGGGGCCCTTGAAGTAGAAGGCGAAGTTCTCTTCACACGTCAGGAACGTACCCCAGGGCGTCATGCCGGTGCCGCAGTTGTTCAGCGTGCCGAGCACGCGGCGGCCGGCCGGGTCGGCCGCGGTGCGCATCAGCGCGTGGCCGGCGGCCGGGCCGCCGATGGCCATGGGTGTGCGCGCCGTGATGCGGCGCGCCCAGGGCGAGGGGCGCACCACATCCCAGCGGCCGTTCGTCAGCGCCACTTCGCAGACGCTGACGCCATGCGCGGCCTGGGCCTTGCGCACCTTCTCGGCGCTCCAGTTGGCCAGGCCGTCCCGGTGCAGCAAGCCGTCGTCCACGTACTCGTGGTTCATCACCAGCAGGCCCGACTGGGCACCCTTTGCGTAGAAGTGGATGCCGTCGTGGTGCATGCCGAACTGGGCTTCCTGCTCGGCTGCGGTGTTGCTGGCGTCGCGCTTGAAAGCCGGGGTGTCGCCCGACAGGCCGACCGGGTCGCCCCAGGGGGCGATCACCTGGGCGGTGTAGCCCTCAGGCACGGTGATGTTGTCGGCGTTGGAGATCGGCACGCTCTTGAAGCCCAGCGACGTGCCCATGGCAGACAAGCCGCCGGTCGCGCAGCCGGCCAGGCCCAGGCCCGCCAGCGGCGCGAGGAAGGCCGACGCCGCTGCGCCACGCAACAGAGTGCGGCGCGAGGGCTGGCTGATGTCGTGGATGCTGGGATTGGGACAGCGGTTGCTGTCCTCCATCGTGGAGAAGTCTTTTGGCATGGTGCTCTGGAGTCATGGGAAACCACCGAACACTGCATCGGTTCGGTGAAGCCTGTGTGACAGTCACCCCGGTCGCCACGTCGCGCCGCCGGTGCTCCCGCGCTGGCGCCGCCCCTGTTGATGCGCCCCCGGGCGGCCCGGCCCCACCCGTTACCCGATTTCGGCGATGAGCTCGATCTCCACGCAGGCGCCCATGGGGTTCTGCGCGACGCCGAAGGCGCTGCGTGCATGCGCGCCGGCTGCGCCGAACCACTCGCCGAACAGCTCGCTGGCGCCGTTGGTCACCAGGTGCTGCTCGGTGAAGTCAGGCGTGGAGTTGACCAGGCTCATCAGCTTGACGATGCGCTTGATCTTGTTCAGATCGCCCACGGCGGCGTGCAGCGTGCCCAGCAGGTCGATGGCGACAGCGCGGGCCGCGGCCTTGCCGTCTTCGGTGGCCAGGTTCTTGCCCAGCTGGCCGACCCAGACCTTGCCGTCCTTCTTGGCGATGTGGCCGGACAGGAACACCAGGTTGCCGGTCTGCACGAAGGGCACATAAGCGGCGGCGGGCGTGGCAACGGGCGGCAGCGTGATGCCTTGTTCCTTCAGCTTGTCGTAGATGTTCATGGGCGTGGCTCCTGTGTCTGGGTTGGGGTCTGGCTCTGGCTCTGGCTTTGGCTTTGGCTTTGGCTTTGGCTGTGTGCCTGGCTCTGGCCCTGGCCGACGACCCCCTGGGTTTCAGCGAGTGGCGCCACCGTCACGCCGACGCGCAAGGTGTGGCTGGCACCGCCATGGATGACGCCGCGCATCGGCGAGACGTCGGAAAAATCGCGGCCGACGGCCAGCGTCACATAGTCTTCGCCAGGCACGCGGTCGTTGGTGGGGTCGAAGTCGAACCAGCCGTCGTGGCCCGGCACCTCCGGCACGTAGACCGAGACCCAGGCGTGCGAAGCGTCGGCACCGACCAGCCGCGGCTTGCCCGGTGGCGGCTGCGTCAGCAGGTAGCCGCTGACGTAGCGCGCGGGCAGGCCCATCATGCGCCAGCAGGCCACCATGATGTGGGCGAAATCCTGGCACACGCCCTTGCGCAGCGCCAGCGCTTCGACTGCGGGGGTGTTGATCTCGGTGCTGTTGGTCGAGTATTCGAAGTCGCGGTAGATGCGCCGTGTCAGGTCGCGCGCAGCGGCCAGCAGCGCGACGCCGGTGCCGAAGCTGGGCCGGGCGTAGGCGGTGAAATCGGCGTGGCGCGGCACGTAGGGCGATGCGAACAGGAACTCGGCCGCCGCGTCATACGAGCCGCCCGCGCGGTAGCGGAAGCGGTCACGCACCTGCTCCCAGGTCGTGGCGCTGTCCGGCAGACGCTGGGGCAGCGTCTCGACCACGCTGTCGGACACCACGGCCAGCTCATCGTGCCCGACCTGCAGCGCAAAAAATGCGCGCGTGTTGCCGAACACGTCGTCCGAAAAGCGCAGTTCGCCAGGCAAGGGCTCGATGCGCAGATGGTGGTCCAGCAGGCGCTGGCCGGCCGTGTTGCGCGGGCGCAGGTGCGCCACGTGCTGGGCTGTTTCGACCGAAGGCGAGTAGCGGTAGCGGGTTTCGTGCGTGACGCGCAGCTTCATTTCAAACCTCGATTCCGCGGCGCGCCGCACGCAGCCTATGGACCCGCACGCCGAACGCATGACCTGCCAGGGCACCCGCGGAACTGGCTCTGCCAGGCCGCTGGGTGCGCCCCAATCGCGGAGCAGAGGGGGGAGCGGCGAAGCCGCCTGGGGGGTGCTTCATGTCACGCGCCAACGCTCTTCTTGGCGTCGCGCGAGTGCGTGAAATAGATGGCGCCAATGGCGTCGGACACATCGAAGGCGCATTGCGTGCAGCGCTCCAGGTGTTCCTGCAGCGTGGCGTAGCTTTGGTCGTCGCCCGGGCTGCACAGCGCTTCCAGATCCCAGGTGATCGGGCGCACCACATCGCGGGCCAGGGGCGTCGTGTCGGCGGGCGCATCACCGGCCAGCTTGGCGACCCGGCCACGCAGCGTCTGCGCCACCCAGCCCAGCGAGCGCGGGTTGTCGCGGTCCAGCACCAGCAGGTCCAGCAGCGCGGCGAGGTCGCGGCTCTGCTGGTATTGCGAGTGGAAGGTGATGGTGCTGTCGAACAACGCCAGCATGGCCTCGAACCCGCCGTTGCTGGCCACCGATCCGGTTCTGATGCCGCGGGCCAGCGCCGAGGACAGGAAGCTCAGCCGCTCGACATGGCGGCCGATGCTGAGCAGCCGCCAACCGTCGTCACGCGTCATGCGGTCGGTCTGCGCGCCGGTCATGGCGGCGGTGGCGGTGCTGGTGGATTCGAGCAGCCGCAACGCCTCTACGGCCGAGAAGTCGCCGTTGCGGGTGTGTTCGGCGCAGCGCGCCAGAAACCCTTCTTCGGCCCGCACGATCACGTTCCAGTGCTCCTGCGACAGCCGCTCGCGGATGGCCGATGCGGCAAAGCGGGTCGAGCGCAGGTTGTAGCCCACGCTGTGCACCTTGTCGGTGTCGCCCAGGCCGGCGATGAGCGAACGCTCGAACACGCGCCGCGCCTGCGCCGGCGAGGGCACGGCCGGCAGCACCAGTGCGAAGGTCACGGCCATCTCGTACAGCCAGGCCAACAGCGGTGGAGAGGATTGCTCCTCGCCGTTCAGCATGTTCAGCGTCACGCGCGCCAGGCGCAGCGTGTTCTCGGTGCGTTCGGCGTAGCGGCCCAGCCAGAACAGGTTCTCGGCGGCGCGGCTGGTGACCATGCGTTTTCTGTGGACCACGGCGGCGGGTGACAGGTGGGATTGCAGGAGCGTGGTGCGGTCGACTTCGCCCGGCGTGCGCACCCAGACGTCGGCACTGCTGCCACCACGCTGCATCGAGGCGATGCTGTGCTGCACGCTGACCATGCGGGCCAGGCCACCGGGCAGCACGCGCCAGGAGCGCGGGCCGTCGGACACCGCGAACACGCGCAGCATCACCGAGCGCGGTGCGATGCGCGGGGGGTGGCCGGCGCCGCTGTTCCAGGTGGGCATCTGCGACAGCGGCATGTAGGTCTGCACGGTGTGCTCGTCGCCCTGGCGCACGATGCGGCCGGCCCATTCGTCCAGCTCGCGGCGCGACAGGCTGCCGCCCAGACGCGCTTCGAAGGTGGCGCCACCGTGTTCGCCATAGGTCGGCTTGATGACGCAGCTGGGCAAGTCGGGCAGGGCAGCTTCCATGGCCGCGCGTTCTCCGCACCACCAGGTGGGCAGGGCCGGCAGTTTCAGCTCTTCCTGCAGCAGATGGCGGGCCAGTGCCGGCAGAAAGCCCAGCAGGGCCGGTGATTCGAGGAAGGCCGAGCCCGGCGCATTGGCGATCAGCACATTGCCGGCGCGGATGGCCTGCAGCAGACCGGGCACGCCCAGGCGCGAATCGGGCCGCAGCTCGAGCGGGTCCAGGTACTGGTCGTCCAGCCGCTTGAGCAGGCCGTGCACCGGCTCCAGGCCCTTGAGCGTCTTCAGGTACAGGCGCTGGTCGCGCACGGTCAGGTCGCTGCCTTCGACCAGGGTCAGGCCCAGATAGCGGGCCAGATAGGCGTGCTCGAAGTAGGTCTCGTTGTAGGGGCCGGGCGTCAACAGGGCGATGTGGGCATCTGCACCGGCCGGGCTCATGCGCTTCAAGCCCTGCACCAGCGCGCTGTAGGTGCCGGCCAGCCGCTGCACCTGCAGCGATTCGAAGGCCTGCGGGAACAGGCGCGAAATGGCGAGCCGGTTCTCCAGCAGATACCCCAGGCCGGAGGGTGCCTGCGTGCGCTGCGACACGACCCACCAGTTGCCGTCGGCCCCGTGGGCCAGGTCGAACGCGGCGATGTGCAGGTGCGTCTCGGCACGCGGTGTCCAGCCGTGCATGGAGCGCAGGTAGCCGGGGTGGCCCTGCACCAGCGCGGGCGGCAGCAGCCCCTTGGCGAGCAAACGCTGCGGGCCGTAAACGTCGGCCATGACGCTGTCGAGCACGCGCACGCGCTGCAGCACGCCAGTCTCGATCTGGCGCCAGCTCTCCGGCGTGACGATCAGCGGAAACAGGTCCAGCGACCAGGGCCGCTGCGGGTTGCCGGCATCGGCATAGACGTTGTAGGTGACGCCGTTGTCGCGCAGCTGGCGCTGCAGCTGCGCGGCCCGACGGTCCAGGTCGGCAAAGCCCTCGCGGCCGAGCAGCTCGAAGAACTCGCCCCAGCTTGGGGTCAGGGGCGGGCGCGCTTCGGTGCTGCGGGGCGCGCTGGCGTTGGCAGGTCGCGCCACGCCCCGCAACTCGTCGAAATGCCCGGGCATTGCCTGACGGGCCAGCGCGGAGGCGAACCCTGCAGGGCTCTCCTGCGCTTGGGTATCGAATAGGTTGTTGTTGTACTTGTCCACGTGGCCCGCATTGTCACATCACGGACACCGTCGCTCGTTGCTTCCTACCGACGCAAGTCCAGCGTGAAGGGGAACTCGCGGCTGCCGGCCACGTTGATCGTGGCCGGGGGCACCAACATCGTGCCCGGTGTGTGCCCGATGCGCAGGAAGCGCGACAGGCGCCGGCTTTCGGCTTCGTAGGAGTTGACCGGGAAGGTGTCGTAGTTGCGCCCGCCGGGGTGGGCGACGTGGTACTGGCCACCGCCCAGCGAGCGCTTCATCCAGGTGTCGACGATGTCGAACACCAGGGGGGCGTGCACGCCGATGCTGGGGTGCAGTGCCGATGGCGGGTTCCACGCGCGGTAGCGCACACCACCGACGAATTCGCCCTTGATGCCGGTCGGCTGCAACGACATCGCGCGGCCGTTGCAGGTGACGACGTAGCGGCTCTCGTTCAGGCCGGTCACGCGCACTTCGACGCGCTCCAGTGAAGAATCCACATACCGCGCGGTGCCGCCCGACGTGCCTTCCTCGCCCATCACGTGCCAGGGCTCCAGGGCATTGCGAACGGTCAGCTCCATGCCGCTGGCCTGCACCTGGCCGACGATGGGGAAGCGGAACTCCAGGTGCGGCGCGAACCAGGCGGTGTCGAACGCGTAGCCGGCCTCGCGCATCTCGCGCATGATGTCGGCGAAGTCCATCTGCACGAAGGTGGGCAGCAGAAACTTGTCGTGCAGCTCTGTGCCCCAACGCGTGGCCGGCGCTTTGTACGGGGCGTTCCAGAAGCGGGCGATCAGCGCGCGCAGCAGCAGCTGTTGCACGATGCTCATGCGCGCGTGCGGCGGCATCTCGAAGGCGCGCAGCTCCAACAGGCCCAGGCGGCCGGTGGCCGAATCGGGCGAGTACATCTTGTCGATGCAGAACTCGCTGCGGTGCGTGTTGCCGGTGACGTCGATCAGGATGTTGCGCAGCGTGCGGTCCACCAGCCATGGCGGCATGTCGTTGCCGTAGACCTCACGGTTGCGCGTGATCTCGCGCAGCGCGATCTCCAGCTCGTACAGCTGGTCGTTGCGCGCCTCGTCCACGCGCGGTGCCTGGCTGGTCGGCCCGATGAACATGCCGCTGAACAGGTAGGACAGCGAGGGGTGGTTGTGCCAGTACAGGATCAGGCTGCCCAACAGCTCGGGGCGGCGCAGGAACGGGCTGTCGATCGGCGTGGCCCCGCCCAGCACGAAGTGGTTGCCGCCGCCGGTGCCGGTGTGGCGGCCGTCGGTCATGAACTTTTCGGCCGACAGGCGCGTCTCGAACGCGGCCTGGTAGAGGAACTCGGTGTGCTCCACGAGTTCTGTGAAGTTGTGGGCCGGGTGGATGTTGACTTCGATGACGCCCGGGTCGGGCGTGACCTGCAGCATCTTCAGGCGCGGATCGCGCGGCGGCGGGTAGCCTTCCATGACGATCTTGACGCCCAGATCCTGCGCCGTGGCTTCGATCGCGGCGACCAGCTCCAGGTAGTCCTCCAGGCGCTCCAAAGGCGGCATAAAGATGTAGAGCTGGCCGGACTTGGTGCCGACCTGCTCGGCCTTGGCGCCATTGGCGCGGCGTGGGTCACGGGCTTCCACGCACAGGGCCGTGCGCTTGGTCCAGTGGGCGGATTCGAAGCGGTTGGGCGCCCGGCTGGACGCGGCCGATTCGCCCTGCGACAGGGCTGCAGCACCGGCACGCGTGCCCGTGCCGCCCGCACCAGTGCCGGCGGTGCCACCAACGGCGCCGCCACCAACATCAGCGCCTCCAGCACCGATTCCACCAGCGATGGTTCCACCAGCGAGTCCAGCAACGGCAGCATCGCCGCCTGCGGCCCCGCCGACCCTGGACTGCATGCGTCGCGCCGATTCGTCCGATGCGGGCTGACCCACCAGCATCGCCGGGTCCCGGCCGGCACTCAGCGCGGCCACGTAGCGGGCGCGGATAGCATCGGCCGCCGGCAATGCGTCACGCGGGGCTGTGGGGTCGCGCTCGATCATGTAGGGGAAGTCGCTCTTGCTGATCCAGGGCAGCGAATCGAGCGGCAATCGGTAGCCCATCGGCGAATCGCCCGGCATGAGGTACATGCGCTCGTCACGCAGGAACCACGGGCCGGTGGTCCACTTCGGGCCGGCCAGCGACGGGCCTTCGTCTACCGCAATGGGCAGCACGTAGCCGACCACGGCATCGAGCTTCTGCTCGAACACCCGGCGCAAACGCACACGCTCCATCTCATCGTCCAGCCGCGAATCGAAGGGGTCAACGTTGACGGGCAGGCGGCGCTCGCGCCACAGGTAGTACCAGGTGTCCTCGTAGCCGGGCTCGATGTGTTCGGCGGAGATGTGCAGCTTCCTGGTCAGCAGCTCGGTGAAGCGGCGGGCGTCCTCGCTGCTGTACTGCGCGGGCACACGCTCATCGGCGAACAGGTCGGGGTTGCGCCACACGGGCTGGCCATCGGCACGCCAGAAGATCGACAGCGCCCAGCGCGGCAACTGCTCGCCGGGGT
Source organism: Rhodoferax sp. RT4P68 (assembly GCF_056521305.1). Lineage (NCBI taxonomy): Bacteria > Pseudomonadati > Pseudomonadota > Betaproteobacteria > Burkholderiales > Comamonadaceae > Rhodoferax > Rhodoferax sp. RT4P68. The sequence goes on along the minus strand of NZ_JBWMBB010000014.1, from coordinate 54,174 downwards.
ACCACTTGCCCTGGCCGAAATGCAGGAAGCCGCCATCGCCGTATTCCGCGCGCAGCTTCTGCACCAGTTCGGTGGCGTAGCCGCGTTTCGTCGGGCCGAGCGCGTCGGTGTTCCACTCGCCGGCGTCGCGGTCGGTGGTGGCGACGAAGGTGGGCTCGCCGCCCATGGTCAGGCGCACGTCGCCGGCCACCAGCTCGGCGTCCACCTGCTGGCCCAGTGCCAGCACGTCGGCCCATTGCTCTTCGGTGTAGGGCTTGGTGACACGCGGCGATTCGTAGATGCGCGTGACGCCCATGTGGTGCTCGAAGGTGACTTCGGCATCGTCGACCAGGCCCTCGATGGGCGCGGCGCCCGAGGGCTGGGGCGTGCAGGCCAGCGGGATGTGGCCTTCGCCGGCGAGCAGGCCCGAGGTCGCATCCAGGCCGACCCAGCCGGCGCCGGGCAGGTACACCTCACACCAGGCGTGCAGGTCGGTGAAGTCGTGGTCGGTGCCGCTGGGGCCGTCCAGCGCCTTGACGTCGGGCGTCAGCTGGATCAGGTAGCCCGAGACGAAGCGCGCCGCCAGGCCGCAGCGGCGCAACAGTTGCACCAGCAGCCAGCCCGAATCGCGGCACGAGCCGCTGGCGTTGGCAAGCGTCTCCTCGGGCGACTGCACGCCAGGCTCCATGCGGATCAGGTAGCGGATGTCCTTGGCCACCTGCTGGTTGATCGCCACCAGAAAGTCGATGGTGCGGCGCTCGGTGAGGTCGATGGTCTTCAGGTACTTCTCGACCAGCGGCGTCATGGGCTCGAGCGCCAGGTACGGCGCCAGTTCTTCCTTGACCAGTGGCTCGTACTTGAACGGGAAGTTCTCGGCCGCCGGCTCCAGGAAGAAGTCGAACGGGTTGTAGACCGCCATCTCGACGACCAGATCCACCGTGATCTTGAACTCGGTGGACTTTTCCGGGAACACCAGGCGCGCCTGGTAATTGGCAAACGGGTCCTGCTGCCAGTTGATGAAGTGGTTGGCCGGCTCGACCGTCAGCGAGTAGGAGATGACATTGCTGCGGCAATGTGGCGCAGGCCGCAGACGGATGACCTGGGGTCCCAGTTGCACGGGCCGGTCGTAGCGGTAGTGGGTGATGTGGTTCAGCGCTGCGTGTGTGGACATGTGTTGTCTCTTTTGATGCCGAAGAAAGGTTGTGGCCCTCGCCAGCGGTGCTGGATACTAGCTGGAGGATTGCTAAGCAAGAGCCGAGCCAGTGAGCGATGCGGCGTGTGCAACGTGCGCATCCGGCTTGGGGCAAGCCAGTGTAGTGGGGACTCATGTTGGGGCAGACGGAGGGCTGGCGACAAATGCGGGCCGGCGACGTGCGCGCCGGTCTCTGGCTGCCCTCGTGCCTGGGCCTGCCGGCGGGCACGGCCCTGCAGTTGCAGCAGGCCGGGCTGGGGCCGGGTTGGGGCTACGCCGCCTTGCTGCTGGCGGGTGCCGCGGTGGTCGCCTGGGCGGTGTTGGCGGGGCGGGCCAGGCCCGGCATGCGGCAGCTGGCGATGGGCGCGGGCGTGGCGGCGGTTGCCTTCGGTCTGTGCGGCCTGCGCGCGCTGTGGTACCTGGGCTCGGCGCTGGATCCGGCGCTCGAAGGCCGCGATCTGGTGGTGATCGGCACCGTGGCGGCCATGCCGCAGCCTGGTGAGATCGCCACGCGGCTGCGGCTGGATGTCGAGACCGCGCAGCTCGATGGCCGGCCGGTGGCGGTGCCGCCGCGCATCGAACTGTCGTGGTACCACGGCACCCTGTGGACCGCCGCACCGGATGGCTCACCCGATGCGGCGGTGCAGCGCACGGCCGACTGGCGCGCAGGCGACCGCTGGCAGTTGCAGGTTCGCCTGCGTGCGCCGCACGGCCACCGCAACCCGCACGGCTTCGACTACGAACTGCTGCTGTGGGAGCGCGGTGTGCAGGCCACCGGCTATGTGCGGGCCGGCCCGCGCGACCTGCCGCCGCAGCTGCTGGCCCGCAGCTGGCGCCACCCGGTCGAGCGTGCCCGCCACGCGATGCGCGAGGCGATCTTCGCGCGCGTGGCCGACCGTGCGCAGGCCGGCGTGGTGGCCGCGCTGGTCATGGGCGACCAGGGCGCCGTGGAGCGCGCCGATTGGGAGCTGTTCCGCGCGACCGGTGTGGCCCACCTGCTCAGCGTCTCAGGTTTGCACATCACCATGTTCGCCTGGCTGGCCGGGGCGCTGGTGCGGGCCGCATGGCGCCGCCTGGCGTGGCGCGGCTCGCCGGTCAGTCTGTGGTGCCCGGCCCAGCACGCGGGGCTGGTGGGCGGCGTCGTGCTGGCCGGCGCCTATGCGATGTTCAGCGGTTGGGGCGTGCCCGCCCAGCGCACGCTCTGATGTTGGCCACGGTGGCGCTGCTGCGGCTGTCGGGCCGCGCCTGGCCTTGGCCCCTGGTCTGGGCGCTGGCCTGCAGCGCGGTGCTGGTGCTGGACCCGTGGGCGCTGCTGCAGCCCGGCTTCTGGCTCAGCTTCGTCGCAGTGGGCGTCTTGTTCGCCACCGATGCCGGGCGTTCGCACGCGACCGCTGCGGACCTGGCACGGCGCACGGCGGGCGCTTTCTTGCGCATGTTGCGCGAGCAGTGGATCGTGACGCTGGCGCTGGCGCCGCTGTCCCTGCTGCTGTTCCAGCAGGTGTCGCTGGTGGGGCTGGTGGCCAACCTGCTGGCCATTCCCTGGGTCACGCTGGTGCTGACGCCGCTGGCCATTCTCGGTGCGGTGTGGCCGGCCCTGTGGGAAGTGGCGGGCATCGCCGTTGGCCTGCTGGCCGCGGTGCTGCGCGTGATGGCGGGCTGGCCGCTGGCCAGCGTCAGCGCTGCGGCGGTGCCGCTGGCCGTGGGTGCGGCCGCAGTGCTCGGGGCCGTGCTGCTGGTGGTGCGGGCGCCGCTGGCGCTGCGGCTGATCGGTCTGCCCCTGTTGCTGCCGGCGCTGTGGTGGCAGCCGCAGCGGCCATCGCACGGCAGCTTCGAGTTGCTGGCCGTCGACATCGGCCAGGGCAACGCCGTGTTGGTGCGCACGGCACGGCACAGCCTGCTCTACGACACCGGGCCGCGTTACGGTCAGGACAGCGATGCCGGTCACCGTGTGCTGGTGCCACTCCTGCGCGCGCTGGGCGAGCGCCTGGACACGGTGGTCGTGAGCCACAGCGACAGCGACCACAGCGGTGGGGCGCAGGCCGTCCTCGCCATGCAGCCGCAGGCAGCGCTGTTGGCGTCGCTGCCACCGGACCACGCGCTCTTGGCCTTGCGTCCGGGCGCGCCCTGCGCGGCCGGGCAGCACTGGGAGTGGGATGGCGTGGCGTTCACCGTGCTGCATCCGCCTGCAGGCGGCCCACGCAGCGCAAAGGCCAACGCCGACAGCTGCGTGCTGCGCATCGCCACCACGGGCCAGGCGGCGCTGCTGGCGGGGGACATCGAGCAGCCGCAAGAGGCCCGGTTGGTTGCAGCCGGCGAACTGCTGCAGGCCGACGTGCTGCTGGTCCCTCATCACGGCAGCAAAACGTCGTCCAGTGCCGCGTTCCTCAAGCGCGTGGCGCCGCGCATCGCCCTGGTGCAGGCCGGCTACCGCAACCGCTTTGGCCACCCGGCGGCCGACGTGGTGCAGCGCATCGAGGCGCACGGCGCGGCTGTGGTCGGCTCCTCGCGTTGCGGGGCCATCACCTGGTACAGCCAGGCGCCCGATCGCGTGCACTGCGAACGTGCGCAGCGACCGCGCTATTGGCAGCACCGCCCGCCGTGAGCGATGCGGTGTACGTTTGATGTCGATCAACTTGCGGCGCGGCTGGCGCTGCAAGATGGCGGTGTCACCGCACTGTCATCTTCCCGCAGACGCGTACAACAACATGGCCAAAGACAACCCAACCCCAGCACCTTTCCCCCCTACCCGCAATCCGCGCCGCGCAGGCGCCAGACCGCGTCCGGTCAACGCCGGCGACACGCTGGCGCGCCCGGGCCGGCGCGCGGCCGAGGCCGACCGCGTGGCGCGTGGCACCAGTACGGCCGAGACGGTGCAGACTCTGGTCGTCTCCGATCTGCTGGCGCAGGCGGGGAACGGCGCCTCGCAGTCACAGGTGCTGCAGCAACTGCAGACCCTGGCGCGCGGCGCATCACCCGACGAGCTGAAGGCGCTGCGCAGCGCGCTGTTCGCCCCGGCGGCAGATGCGCCCGGCCGCGGCGTCGACCCGGACGCCGAGCTCAGCGCCGGCTGGCGTGAGGGGGCCTACCCCTACAAGAATCTGCTGTCACGCAAAAGTTACGAGCGGCAGAAGTACCGGTTGCAGGTCGAGCTGCTGAAGCTGCAGTCCTGGGTCAAGGAGACCGGCCAGCGCGTCGTCATCGTCTTCGAGGGGCGCGATGCCGCCGGCAAGGGCGGGGCGATCAAGCGTTTCATGGAGCATCTGAACCCGCGTGGCGCGCGCGTCGTGGCGCTCGAGAAACCTAGCGATGTCGAGCGCGGCCAGTGGTACTTCCAGCGTTACATCCAGCACCTTCCCACGCGCGGCGAGATCGTGCTGTTCGATCGCAGCTGGTACAACCGTTCGGGCGTGGAGCGGGTCATGGGCTTCTGCTCCGAACACGAGTACCAGGAGTTTCTGCGCCAGGCGCCGGAGTTCGAGCGCCAGCTGGTGCGTGCGGGCGTGCATGTCGTGAAGTTCTGGTTCTCCGTCAGCCAGGCCGAGCAGCGCCGCCGCTTCAAGGAGCGCGAACTGCACCCGCTCAAGCACTGGAAGCTCAGCCCCATCGACAAGGCCTCGCTCGACAAATGGGACGACTACACGCGTGCCAAGGAGGCCATGTTCGTGCAGTGCGATACCTCGGACGCACCATGGACGGTGATCAAGAGCGACTGCAAGAAGCGAGCGCGGCTCAACGCCATGCGCTATCTGCTGCACCGGCTGCCCTACACCCAGCGCGACCTCGCCACCATTGGTTCGACCGACCCGCTGATCGTCGGCCGACCGGCCCTGGTGCCAGTGCTCGGCGAGGACGCACTGGCCTCCATCGGCGCGACCTAAGCGCGCCCATTTACACCATGCCGCGAGGTCTGTCTTGCGGCTTTTTTTTGCGCCGATGGCGGTGGATGTCGTGAGAAGCTGGCTTGCAACTTGCTATCCTAGCTGTCAGGAGAAGCCCGCATGTTGAAATACGACGAGATGTACACCAAGCTCCCTTACGAATTCTTTTCGAAGGGCGCGCAAATCCGGGATCACTACAAGATCTACGATGACTGGCTCGCACGCCAGCCCGGCGACATGATGGCCAAGCGCAGGTCAGAGGCGGAGATGATCTTCCGCCGTGTCGGCATCACCTTCGCGGTGTATGGCGCCAAGGACGAGGACGGCTCCGGCACCGAGCGCCTGATCCCGTTCGACCTGATCCCACGCATCATCCCGGCCGCCGAATGGGCCGCCATGGAAAAGGGCCTGGTGCAGCGCGTCACGGCGCTGAACCGGTTCATCCACGACGTCTACCACGACCAGGACATCATCAAGGCCGGTCTGATTCCCAGAGAACAGATCGTGAACAACGCCCAGTTCCGCCCGGAGATGGTGGGTGTGGACGTGCCGAACCATGTCTATTCGCACATCGCGGGCGTCGACATCGTGCGTGCGCCCGATGCCCAGGGCAATGGCGAGTACTACGTGCTCGAAGACAACCTGCGCGTGCCCAGCGGCGTGAGCTACATGCTGGAAGACCGCAAGATGATGATGCGGTTGTTCCCCGACCTGTTCAGCCACCACCACGTCGCACCGGTTGCGCACTACCCCGATCTGCTGCTCGAAACGTTGCGCGCCTCGGCGCCGCCGGCCACTGCCGACCCGACGGTGATCGTGCTCACCCCCGGTATGTACAACAGCGCCTATTTCGAGCACGCCTTCCTGGCCCAGCAGATGGGCATCGAGCTGGTCGAGGGCCAGGACCTGATGGTCAAGGACAACTTCGTCTACATGCGCACCACGCGCGGCCCCAAGCGCGTGGACGTGATCTACCGGCGCGTGGACGACGACTTCCTCGACCCCAAGGTGTTCCGCCCCACGTCCACGCTGGGCTGCGCCGGGCTGATGGAGGCGTACAAGGCCGGCAACGTGGTGATCTGCAATGCCGTTGGCACCGGTGTGGCCGACGACAAGTCGATCTACCCCTATGTGCCCAAGATGATCGAGTTCTACCTGGGTGAAAAACCCATTCTGAACAACGTACCGACTTACATGTGCCGCAATGCGGATGACCTGAAGTACGTGCTCGACAACTTGAAGGACCTGGTCGTCAAGGAGGTGCACGGCGCCGGCGGCTACGGCATGCTGGTCGGCCCGGCCGCCACCAAGGCCGAGATCGAAGACTTCCGCAAGGCCGTGCTGGCCAACCCCAGCGGTTACATCGCGCAGCCCACGCTGTCGCTGTCCAGCTGCCCGACCTTCGTCGAATCGGGCATCGCGCCGCGCCACATCGACCTGCGGCCATTCGTGTTGTCGGGCAAAGAGGTGCAGATGGTGCCCGGCGGCCTGACCCGCGTGGCGCTGAAGGATGGTTCGCTGGTGGTCAACTCCTCGCAGGGCGGGGGCACCAAGGACACCTGGATCCTCGAAGAAGACAGCCCCAAGCCACCGCCTGCTGCTGCGCCGGCGCCAAGCCAAAAACAAAGCCAAGGGAAGTAAGCATGCTGAGCCGCACCGCCGACCATTTGTTCTGGATGTCGCGTTACACCGAGCGCGCGGAGAACACCGCCCGCATGTTGGACGTCAACTACCAGTCCTCGCTCTTGCCGCAGTCCGCCGCCGTGGCCCAGCTGGGCTGGCAAGGGCTGCTGTCCATCAGCGAACTGCGTGAAGCCTACGCCAGCAACCACGACGCCATCACCTCGCGCGAGGTCATGGAGTTCATGGTCAAGGACGAGAGCAACCCCTCGTCCATCATCTCGTGCCTGCGCGCTGCGCGCGAGAACGCCCGTGCCGTGCGCGGCAGCCTGACGACGGAAGTCTGGGAGACCGCCAATTCCACCTGGCTGGACGTCAACCGCATGCTGCGCGCCGGCGAATTCGAGTCCGATCCGGCGCAGTTCTTCGAGTGGGTCAAGTTCCGCTCGCACCTGTCGCGCGGCGTCACGCTGGGCACCATGCTGCAGGACGAGGCTTTCTACTTCCTGCGCCTGGGCACGTTCCTGGAGCGGGCCGACAACACGGCGCGCCTGGTCGACGTGAAGTTCCACGCGGTCGAGAGCGACTTCTACGGCGCCGCGAGCGAAAAGGACCAGGAATACGACTTCTACCACTGGAGTGCGATCCTGCGTTCCGTATCGGCGTTCGAGGTCTACCGCAAGGTCTACCGCGATGTGATTCGCCCCGAGCGCGTGGCCGAGTTGCTGATCCTGCGGGCCGACATGCCGCGCTCGCTGCACGCCAGCCTGAACGATGTGCTGATCAACCTGGAGATGGTGACCGCCGACCCGAACAGCGAGACGCTGCGCCGCGCCGGCAAGCTGCGGGCCGACCTGAAGTTCGGCCGCATCGACGAGATCCTGGCGACCGGCCTGCATGCCTTCCTGACGCAGTTTCTGGACCGCGTGAACGAGCTGGGCAGCCACATCAGCCGCGAGTTCCTGGTGCCGGTGACCACCTGACCCTGGCCCGCCGCAAGGCGGGTGCAGCTCAGGCGCGTCGGCGTCTTGTCCCGAGCGCGGTGCACTGTGTGCACCGCGCTCGTTTCATTTCAGATCACCGATGACCGAGTCTGCGGCGTCGCCGTACTTCTCGGTGAACCAGGCCACGCGCGCGGCAGCGCTCGAATCGTAGGGGCAGGCTTCCTGCAGGATCTGCCGCACCTCCAGGGCCGCCTGCCAGCGGCCCATTTCCAGCGCCGTGGCACGGGCCGGCTCGGCGGGACGCGCGCCCCGGATGAAGTGCGCCAGGCGCCGATCGACTTCCAGGATGACGGTGGGCTCAGCTCGCATGGGATGCAAATAGCAATTCCCGGGCCGATGTGATGCGGACCCGGCAGTACCCATCGTGGCGATGCCGGGGCGGTTGGTCAAGCGCTGTCGTCCTTGCTGGCCGGCGGGTTCTGCAGGAACGACCGGATGACGTCGTCGGCCTCGTCGAATTGCGATGGCACCGGCTCGGTCAGCGTCTGATGCAACAAATTGGTGAATTGCTCCAGCACCATTTGGGTGCGCTCGGAAACGCCGTGGTCCTGCGTGGCTTGGCGCACGCCGGGCGCGGCGCGGACCAACGCTTCGAGCAGGACAGCGCGCTGCGGATGCGTCGCGGCCAGCGCCGTGGTGATGGCGCTGAGCGCCGTCACCAGGCCCATGAGGTCTTCGTTGCTGCGTTCGAGCTGGCGCAGGCGTTCTTCGGTGCTGGGTGGCAAGGGGTTCCGTCAGAGGCGATGACCCGGCCGCACCGTGCAATGGGCCTGCACGGTCAGGAGGCCGCCCGCTCGATCAGCGCCGTGATGGCGCCGAGCGCCCCGAGCATGGCCATTGCGTAGAGCGCAAACGCCAGGCGGCTGCCGATGCCGGTCGACAGAAAAGGGCGGGTGTTGGAGGGGGTGGATTTCACGGGTAGGAGGTGTTTCGGGTCCGGGGCGAGGGATTGCACGGGGTGGCGGGTCATGGGCATGCATCAAAAGTGCCAGACCTGCCGTGCAGGCCCCACGGGCAGAGCGTACCAGCCAGCCAGCGTGTGGGGCCTGCTGCACAGCGTCGCCGGTGCGGCCGGCCGCTGGCATAGCATGGCGCCATGCACATGACATCAACCGACAAGACCCACCGGGCGCCGCGCCCGGCCCCGTGGCTGGCAGCAGCGGGCGCCGCGCTGCTGTTGGCAGGCTGCGCCGGCCTGCAGGCACCGGCCACTCCGCCGGCACCCCAGGCCAGCTGTGACGGGGCCGCCGCGCAGTTTGCGTTGGGGCAGTCGTTCAGCCCGCAACTCGAACGCCAGGCTCGCACGCGCTCGGGCGCCAGTGTCGTGCGCTGGCTCAGCCCGGGCCAGGTGGTCACCAAGGAGTTCAATGCCGCGCGGCTCAGCCTGACGCTGGACGGCAACGCGAAGGTGGTTCGGGCGGCCTGCGGCTGAGGCCGGCTGCGGCTGCACGCGCTCAGGACACCGGCCCTGCAGCTTCGGCCTTGGGTGTCGGCAGCGTGGTCGGGTCCTTGGGCGGCCGGGCATCGGGGCACGCGCTCAGCAGCGCCAGAGCGGCCAGCGCGGCGACGAGAGTTTTCATCACGGGTTCTCCTGATGGGGTGCTGCGCGGTGGTCAGCCATCGACCGAGGCGCTCCACCGGTTGCCCCATTGGTCGCTGGCCTCGTCGAGCGAGCGTCGCTGCCGCTTGGTGGGGCGACCGTGGGATTGGGCCAGTGCCGGTTCGGGCGCCAGGCGGTGCTGTTCGGCCGAGCGCTCCCTGGCCGCCAGGCTGTCCGCAGTCTCCGCGTACAAGCCCTGCGCCACCGGTGCCGGCCCCCGGATGCCGCTGACGCCCAGCACCACCACAGTGCGCATGACCGCTCCCTGCCGCACCGAAATGGTGTCCCCGGCCTTGACCTCGCGCGCGGGCTTGACGTCCTGGCCGTTGACCTGCACGCGGCCCCGCCCGACCTCGTCGGCGGACAACGTGCGCGTCTTGTAGAAGCGGGCGGCCCACAGCCACTTGTCGATCCTGACTTTTTCCATCGACGGCCATTGTGCTCCGACTTGCGCGCAATCCGCGCATACCAGATCCACCATCTGCGCCAGCTACTATCCGCCGATGCTGCCCGACCCAAGCCCGAACGCGCTGCCGCTGGAGGCCCAGGGCATCCTGGCGCTGGCGGCGCGCTCGATGTTTCATTTGTTCTCCAGCATGAGCCAGGGCATGTTCTTGGTCGACCGGGCCGGCACCATCGTCTGGGTCAACGAGGGCTACCGCCGCTTCCTTCCGGCGCTGGGCTTCTCGTCGATCGATGAGTTCCAGGGCCACCCGGTCGAAGAGGTGATCCCCAACACGCTGATGCGGCGCGTGCTGGAAACCGGCGAGCCGATCCTGGTCGACCTGTTGACCAACAAGGCCGGCACCTTCGTCGTCAGCCGGCTGCCGCTGCGCGGCGAGGGCGATGCCGTGATCGGCGCCATCGGCATCGTGCTGTTCGACCACCCGGAGACCACGCTCAAGCCGCTGATCGAGAAATTCGCGTTGCTGCAGCGCGACCTGGACGAGGCCCGGCGCGAACTGGCCAGCCAGCGCAGCCGCGCGCTGCTGCAGGGCGATGGCCAGCGCCGCGCCAAGTACACGTTTGCCAGCTTCGTCGGCAGCAGCCCGGCCACGCTGGAGGTCAAGCGCCACGCGCGCCGGGCGGCGCGTTCGTCCAGCCCGGTGCTGCTGCTGGGCGAGACCGGCACCGGCAAAGAATTGCTGGCCCACGCCATCCACACCGCCTCGGCCCGGGCCGACGGCCCGTTCGTCAGCCTGAACATCGCCGCCGTGCCCGACACGCTGCTGGAGGCCGAGTTCTTCGGCGTCGCGCCCGGCGCCTACACCGGGGCCGAGCGGCGCGGGCGCGACGGCAAATTCAAGCTGGCCGATGGCGGCACGCTGTTCCTGGACGAAATCGGCGACATGCCGGTGGGCCTGCAGGCCAAGCTGCTGCGCGCGCTGCAGGAGGGCGAGATCGAGCCACTCGGTTCGAACCGGCTGGTGGCCTTCGATGCGCGCGTTGTCGCCGCCACATCGCGCGACCTGGCGGCGCTGGTGCGCGATGGGCGCTTTCGCGAAGACCTGTACTACCGCCTCAACGTGCTGCCGCTCAAGGTGCCGCCGCTGCGCGAGCGGCGCGGCGACATCCCGGCGCTGATCGAAACCTTGAGCGAAGACCTGGCCCAGCGCAGCGGCGAGGCGCCGCCCGAGCTGCTCCCCGACGCGCTGGCGCTGCTGGCCGGCCAGCACTGGCGCGGCAACATTCGAGAACTGCGCAACGTGCTGGAGCAGCTGGCCATGCGCAGCGACACCGCGCGCGTGGACGCCGACGAGGTGCGCCGCGTGCTGGCCGAGACCGGGCTGCAGACCATCGCCTCGGCCCAGCCGCTGCCGTCTGTCGAAGGGGGCGGTGGCGCAGGGCGCGCCGAGTGCTTGCGGCCGCTGGCCGAACAGGTGGCCGCGCTGGAGGCGCGGGCGATTGCCGCCGCCATGGCCGAGACCGGCGGCAACAAGCTGGCGGCCGCACGCCTGCTGGGCATCTCGCGCGCCACGCTGTATGAGCGGCTGCAGGGCGCGGCCTGACCAGCTGCACCGCCGCGCCGGCGCACTTCATCACTTCAGAGGAGGCGCGATCGTCGCCGACAGGCGGGGCCTGCTAACTTCGCCGACGGGCAAGTGGCCCACACAAGGATCGGCGATGCACCAGGAGCACAGCGGAAACGAGCGCGAGAACGAGCGCGGAAACAAGAGCCCCGGCAGGAGCGGAAACGCGCCGCGTGGCAGCTCGCTGGCAGGAACGACGAACCTCGCATTGCTGGCTCCGGTGCGCGAGGGCGTCCTGGCTGCGGGCTTCGAGCCGATCAGCCACCTGGAGCGCCTGCGTCGCCTGCTCGATGCCATGCATGCCTCGCGCCGCAACGCGCGTGAGTCCGAACTGCGCCCCTCGCCATTTCCCGACCCGATCGGGCGCTTCGGCATCATCAGCAGCTTCCGTTATGCGCTGGTACCGCCAGGGCTGGTCGATTCCACGCGCTGGCACCTGTCGCTGAACGTCAGCTTCGACGGCGGGTGGGAACCCTACATGCGGGTGATCTACCGCGACATCGGCGCGCTGCTCGACGCGCTGCTGTGCCACTGCGTGGGCTACCCGGGTTCGAGCAGCCCGTTTGACGAGTACTGCCGCTGGGTGCGGGGCGCCGAGCTGAACGCCGGCATTTTCTATACCGATTCGGGGGCCTCGCTCGGCGACCAGCGTTACCTGGCCAGCGTGGAGCGGCTGCAGCGTGAGATCCCTGGACCGAGCGTCAAGGCCGGCAAGGCGGCCAACGCGTACCAGGTGGTCAAGGCATCGAAGTCATCGAAGTCGTCGAAGTCGGCCAAGGTGTCCAAGGCGGCCAGGGCCGGCACAGCGGCCGTTGCGCAAGAAGCGCTCGCCGCACTGGCAGCCGCAGTCGCGGTGGCCCGCCACGCCGAGCGCGACGACCAGACCGCGCTGAACATCGGGCTGGACAAGATGCTGGCCAGCCCGAAGGACCATCTGGCGCTGCAGCTGCGCACGCTCAAGGGCTTGTACCGCCTGACCAGTTTCTGGTCCGGCGACGACGGCGAGATCCTGCGGCGCTTTGCCAAGCTGGTGCTCAAGGGCTTCGAGGTCACGTGGGGTGTGCTCCAGGCCCAGGCCCGGTCCCAACCCCAGGGGGATCTCGCGGAGGCGGTTCGGCAGCTGCAGGAGAGGTTCGGCGACGAGCTCGCCTGGTTGAAGCCGCCGCTACAGCCGCGACCCGACGTGCCCGACCCCGCCTGGGAGCCGAGCAAGCTGCAGGCCGCCCTGCTGGACCAGAGTGACAAGGCCACGCACGGCGCCCTCGTGCTGTTGCGTGTGGTGAAGTCGGAGGTTGCCGCCCGGTACCTGGCGGCGCAGGCCACGTACTGCGATGCCCCGATCGCGGCGCCCGCAGGGGGCAAGGACCCGGTGCGTCGGCACGTGGCCTTCACGTACGAGGGTCTGCGCGCGCTCGGCATCCACCCCAGTCGCCTGGAGCGGCTGCCCGCGGAATTCCGCGACGGCATGGAGGCGCGCGCCGGCACGCTGGGTGACGTGCGCGGCAACCACCCTGACCATTGGCATCGGCCGCTGCGCCACGGGGTCGACCCGGCACGCGAGGACCGCATCGACCTGGCGGTCGTGCACGTGGCCGTCATGCTGCGCCTGGTGGACCCGGGCAACCCCGGCCATGCCCTGCACCCGGCCCTGGCGCCGGCGGTGGCGGCGCTGGGCGATCCCGGCACCGGCATGACCATCCTGGCCGTGGAGCCGACGCGCAGCCGCACGGCGGACTCCGGCCGCGAGCACTTCGGTTTTGTCGACGGCATCAGCCAGCCGGTCGTCGACCCGGCAGCGCCACGCTTTGCAGACCTGCAGATCCAGCCGCCCAACGCAGCCCGCGCGCAGCGTGTCTATAGCGACACGGTGCCGCCCGGTGAGCTGGTGCTCGGCTTTTCCAACAGCCGGGGCGATGGCCCCGCCCCTGCGGACGCGCTGCTCAACCATGGCAGCTTTCTCGTCGTGCGCAAACTGCGCCAGCGGCTCGACCATCTGCAGGCGACGCTCCACGCGTTCGACCCGAAGGACAAGACCCGCCGGGACGACCTGCTGGCGCACATGATGGGCCGCCGGCTCGACGGCGCCCCGCTGGTCGCGCCGGCCAGCACGCCCAAAAGCGGGCCATCCAACGACTTCGACTATCGCGGCGCTGGCGGGGCGCAATGCCCCTTTGCCTCGCACGCGCGGCGCACCAACCCGCGCGACGGCAGGCCGGCCATGCCGCGCCTGTTGCGCCGTGGCATGGGCTACGGCCCAGCGTCCACGCAGGGCACGCTGCAGGACGACCGGGGCACGCTGTTCATGGCGTACTGCGCCAGCATTGCAGAGCAGTTCGAGACCATCCAGGGCTGGATTGCAGGGGGCAACAGCAGCGGCGTCGGGTCCGAGCAGTCCGACCCGTTCCTGGGCGTGCCGCGCGCTGGCGATCTGCGCCCGTTTCGCTGGCTGGATGCCCAGGGCCACGTACAGCGCGCGAACCTGCACGACAAGGCTTTCGTCGAACTGCAGTGGGGGCTGTACCTGTTCGTGCCCTCGCTGCCGGTGTTGAGGCAACTGCACGCGCTGTACACCGCTGCGCCACCACGTGAGATGGACGAGCCGAAGGCGCCCGATCCCCATGCGGCCATGGAGGCATGGCGCGCCCGGCTGGAAGACCGCGACAACGGCCGCGCCGCCTGGGCCAAGGTGCGCGCCGAGGGCGGTCACCAGGATGCCGCGCCGTACGGTCAGCTGGTCGGTTCCGCCGGCGCTGTGTTCGACGCGCTGGCCGATGCGCACGCCCAGCGCGTGTCGGTCAAGGGGTTCGGCGAGCGCATGCGCAGCACCATCGGCATCAACCACCTGGGGATGGACCCGGCCGACGGGCACGCGGACATCGCCCCGGTGGTCAATGGCGCCATCGCCAGGATCGACGAGCGCAAAGCCTTCGACGCGGCGTGGTGGGTCGCCAGGCAGGTGCTGGCGGCAACCATCCATGCCTTTGACACGGACATGGCCATGCGGCACCCGGACGGACGCCTGCGCGTGCCACTGGACCTGATGAACTTCTCAGACCAGGTGGTCGGCCGGTTGGCCCGGCAGTGGTTCGGACTGCCGGACGAGCACGAGCAGTACGTGCAGATCGGCGGGCGCACGCCGGTGCCCGATGCGGATGCAGGCGTGAAGGCCCGTTGCCCGGGCCACATCATCGGGCCCTCGCGCATGATCTTCGGCGCGAAGCCGCGCAGTGCCGTGGAGGGTGAGGGACTGACCCGCGGCAACAAGCTGCGCGCGGCCGTCCGCGATGGCGTGGCAGGCGGCGTGCGCGGCACCGTGCTGGACGAATTGCGCAGCCCGCTGCAGGCGCTGGCGGGCAAGTACGGGCAGGACGTGCTGGCCGATGCGCTGGCCGGCCTGCTGCTGGGCTTCGCGCCCACCGTCCAAGGCAACTTCCTCACCGTCATGCGCAACTGGATCGACAGCCAGAGCCTGTGGAATCTGCAGCAGGATCTGGCCCAGGCCGCCCAGGGCGGCCAAGTCACGCACGGCATCGCCCAGGCGGTGCTGCGCCGCACCACGCTGGACACCATGCAACACGAGCCCGTGCCACCGATGGTGTGGCGCTGTCCGGTTGGCAAGGGCGGGCCGGACATGGACGCCCCGCCCATCGTTCTCGGCCTGGCCTCAGCCATCGAAGACCTGGGCACCTCATGCGAGAACCAGAACCGCCGTGACGCGCTCCTGTTCGGCGGCGACTACTTTGCCAACAAGAAGTCGGACCGATGGGGCCTGCACGCCTGCCCCGGCGCGCCCATGGGTCTGGGCGTCATGATGGCCATGGCGGCGGCGCTGCTCGATGCCGGCACGCTGCGGCCTGCGGGTTCGCCCGTGCTGCTGATCCTGACGCCCAAGCTGCCGCTGCCGACGTCTCACACGTCTTCTGCTGGGTCGGAAGCGCCCGACGCGCCTGAACCGCCTGCAGGATCAGCGCCGCCCGCGACGGCCACTTGAATCACAGCTGCGCCTGCAGCTGCAACGCCCGGCCCAGGTGCCAGTGCATCTCCATCTGATCGAACGCGGCCAACGCCTCGTCCAGCAGGGCGCGGGCCTGCTCGGGGTTGCCCCGGGCCTGGACGAGCTCGGCCTCCAGCAACTGGGTGACCGCCTTCTCGTGCGCCGATGCGCGCCCGCGCGCCGCGCGGTAGGCGCTGGCCAGCTGGCGTTGCATGACATGTTGCTTGCCGTTCGCGTGCGCGTCGCGCGCCATCGCACGGCAGGCCATCGCCAGGCCGAAGCGGTCGCCCTGGCGGGCCCGCTGCAGCGCCTGCAGCGCATGGCGCCGCGCCTGGTCGGGGTGGCCGAGCGACAGCAGACTGTCGGCCAGCCAGCCGTGGTTGAACGAACGGAACAGCCCGCTGTCATGCGGCAGCAGCCAGTCGGTGACGGTCACGATGGTGTCGACCGCCTCGGCCCGCCCGGTGTCCATCCAGTCCGCATAGGCGGCGATGGCGCGGGCGATCGACACCTGCCACAGCGCGTGCGTCTGCTCGGCAATGCGCGCCGACTCTTCGGCCTGCACACGCGCGGCCGCCCAGCGGCCCTGCCACAGCAGGACGGCGGCGCGCCAGCCATGCACGCTGGCGCCGATCTGGTGGGTGCCGACGACGCAGTCCTGCGCCTGGTCGAAGCACGCCGCCGCCTGCGCAAACTGGCCCTGGTCGCCGAACACCGCGCCACGGCAGACCAGGGCATACGTCAGGCCGGCGTTGGTGTGGCGCCCGCTGCGATGCTGGCGCTTGATGGCGATCGCCCGGTCCAGCAGCTCGGCGGCGCGCGGGTACTGGCCGGCGGCGGTGTGGGCCGCGCCCAGCCAGGCCTCGGTCTGCACCGCAAGGGGCCCGTCCCCAGCCTGGTCGGCCTCGCGCAGGGCGCGCTCGCCGTGCACGATGGCCTGGCGCGGCTCGCCCAGGGCATGGCAGACGCAGCCCAGCCAGTGGCGCGCGCGCGCCACGCAGCCCACGTCGCCATGGCGTTCGGCCAGCACCAGCGCCCGCTCTGCCACCTCGATCTGGCGGCGCTCGGGGTCGAACATGCACACCATCGCCAGGCGGTGGGCGATGCCCACCCAGTGCAGCGCGCGCTCACCGGTCAGCTCGCCGCGTTCCAGGGCGGCCAGCGCGGCCCGGTACTGCGCCCGCGCCCGGTCCAGGGCCGAGGCCGCCAGCGCCCGGTCGCCGGCCAGCTCGGCGTAGTGCGCCTCCAGCGCCGGGTCGCCGCCGGCGCCGAAGTGCAGCGCCAACGCTTCCGCGTCCTCCGGCGCACCGCTGGTGGCGTGTTGCATCAGCGCCGCGCCGATGCGCAGGTGCAGCACCTGGCGCTGCAACAGGCCGACCGTGCCATACACGACGTCGCGCGTCACGCCGTGCTTGAAGCGCAGCGTGCCCACCTGCTCGCCGGGGAACAAGAAGTCGTGGTCGGCCAGGGCCCGCACCTGCGGGCTGTCGGGTGCGCAACCGGTGATGCGCGACAGCAGCCAGGCCGGCACCACGTTGCCGATGACGGCGGCCGTGCGCACGATCTCCACCAGCGCCGGCCCCAGGCTCTGCACGCGCGATTCGATCAGCTGGTTCAGCCAGCCTGCGGGGCTGGCCGGCGCGCTCAGGCGCCCGCCATCGCCGCGTGCGGCCGAATGGCACAGCTCGTCGATGAACAGCGGGTTGCCCCCCGCGCGCGCGCAGATCTGCGCCACCACGAAGGGGTCGGCTCCCGGCAGCTGGGCGGCGACCGCCTGGGCGGCCATGCGCTCGTGCAGCGGCCCCAGCAGCACCTGCGCAAAGCCTGCCGGCGGTGCGCCAGGCGCAGCGTCGGCGCGCCGCGTCACCAACAGCAGCAGGCGCGCGCCTGTCAGGCGCTGGGTGTCGGTCAGCACCTGCTGCGAGGCACCATCGGCCCACTGCCAGTCGTCGATGAACATCACCAGCGGCTGCGAGTCGGCCAGCCCGGCAAAGGCCTCCACGTAGGCGCCCGCGCGCGTCGGCAGCTCGGCCACGTCCAGCGACTGCAGCATCTGCCGAAACGGCTGCAGGGGCGCGCTGCCCAGGCCGCCCTCGCAACTGCCGCGCAGCACCCGGCATTCGCGCTGGTGTGCGTGGTGCAGAAACTCTTCGACCAGGCGGGTCTTGCCGATGCCGGCCGGGCCGACGACTTCCAGCGCACACGTGTGGCCGGCACACGCCTGGTCCAGCGTCTGCACGAGGCGGTCGAACTCATGCTGGCGGCCGACCAGGCGCGAACGCGGCCGGTGGCTGTGCGGGGTGTCGGCACCGCTTTCGAGCCGCGCCTCGATCCGGTGCACCAGGATCGGCTCCTCGCGGCCCTTCACCCGCAGCATGCTGGGCGCGCCAGCGCCGAAGAAGCGGCGCGCCGGCCCAAGCGTCTCGTCGCTGACCACGATCTCGTGCGGCCCGGCCGCGTCCGACAAGCGTGCGGCGATGTTGGGCACAGTGCCCATGAGCTCGAAGCGGCCACGTTCGATGTCGCCGGTGCTGACCAGCACCAGCCCGGCGTGGATGCCGGTGTGCAGATTCAGCTCGAAGCCGGGCGGCAGGCGCGGCGCCAGCCGGCGCACGGCATGGTGCAGGCCGAGCGCTGCCTCGACGGCGCGGCGGCCGGCGTCCTCCTGCGCGATGGGGTGGCCGAACATGGCCAGCAGCCCATCGCCCTGCACGCGCACGATGCTGCCGCCCCAGCGCGGCACGGTCTCCTGGTAGGCGATGCGCAGCGTGGCCAGCAGCGCGGCGTACTGCTCCGCCTCCATGGCGCCGGCCAGTTCGGTCGAGCGCGAGAGGTCGGAAAACAGCAGCGTGACGTAGTGGCGGTGGGGCGCCGGCCCGGGCCCTGCCGGCTCGCTTTCGGGGGGAGCCGGTTCTCCCGTGATCGTCGCCGTGTCTGCGCGGCGTCCCAGAGCGTCGGACATGTGGCTGACCCGGTTGTGAATGCGGCGGCGATGATGGCACAGCCACCGAACGGCAGCCGGTCCCGCGCGGGACCGGAGCGACAAGCGGCCACGCCCGGCCTGCGCATAGCCCATGAAAACCCTGCGCACGATCCGTCCAATTGTCTGAAAGTCAGGCAATCGAAATGCCTGGACTTCGGCATCGCCGAGTCGGATGTTTGAAAAACTCTTTGTGAATCAGCGATGTGATGGCTGGCACGCACTGTGCAATATTCAGTCATCGCCACTGAGGAGACATTCCCATGAACCGCCGCCATCTCGTTGCCCTCGCTGTGCTGGCCGTTTGCGCCAGCGCCACAGCCCAGGCCCAGGACATCCGCATCGCCCACGTCTACGGCAAGACCGGCCCGCTGGAGGCTTACGGCAAGCAGACGCAGATCGGCTTTGCCATGGGCTTGAACTACGCCACCGGCGGCTCGATGGCGGTCAACGGCAAGAAGCTGGTCGTCATCGAGAAGGACGACCAGGGCAAGCCTGACCTGGGCAAGTCGCTGCTGGCCGCCGCCTATGCCGACGACAAGGCCGACCTGGCCGTGGGCACCACCGGTTCGGGCGTGGCGCTGGCCATGCTGCCGGTGGCCGAGGAATACAAAAAGATCCTCATCGTGGAGCCGGCCGTGGCCGATTCCATCACCGGCGACAAGTGGAACAAGTACATCTTCCGCACCGGCCGCAACTCCAGCCAGGACGCCATCAGCAACGCCGTGGCCATCGACAAGGAGGGCGTAAACATCGTCATGCTGGCGCAGGACTGGGCGTTCGGCAAAGACGGCGTAAAGGCCTTTAAGGACGCGCTGAAGAAGTCGAAGATCGTGCACGAGGAATACCTGCCACCGGCCACGACCGACTTCACGGCCGGCATCCAGCGCCTGGTCGACCAGCTCAAGGACAAGCCGGGCCGCAAAATCATCATGGTGGTGTGGGCCGGCGCCACGACGCCCTTCAACGCGCTGGCCGATGCCGACCTGACCAGGCGCTTCAACATCGAAGTGGCCACGGGCGGCAACATCCTGCCGGCCATGACGGCGTACAAGCGCTTCCCCGGCATGGAAGGCGCCACCTACTACTACTTCGGCCTGCCCAAGAACCCGGTCAACGAAGCCCTGGTGGCGGCCCACTACAAGGAATACAAGACCCCGCCGGACTTCTTCACGGCCGGCGGCTTCTCGGCCGCGATGGCGGTGGTCACGGCCCTGAAGAAGACCGGTGGCGACACCAACACCAACAAGCTCATCAGCGCCATGGAGGGCATGAGCTTCGACACGCCCAAGGGCACCATGACCTTCCGCAAGGAAGACCACCAGGCGATGCAGTCCATGTACCACTTCCGCATCAAGCAGGACCCGGCGTTCACCTGGGGCGTGCCGGAGCTGGTGCGCGAGATCAAGCCCGACGAAATGGCGATTCCCGTCAAGAACAAGCGCTGATCGCGGTGCCGTTGCCCACGGCCGCATCATCGGCCAGCCAGCGTTTCGCGCAGCCATGAGCAGGAGGAGACAGCGATGCCAGCGACACGATCGGTTTGGAAAGGGCCCGCCGCGGCGGTGATGGCCATGGCGGCGCTCACGGCGCTCACGGCCCCCACCGCCATGGCGGCGCTGCCATTGCCGGCACTGGGCGCCAACCCGGCCGAGGCCAGCGTTTCGGGCCTGTCGTCCGGCGGCTTCATGGCCGTGCAGCTGCACGTGGCGTATTCGGCCACCTTCCAACGCGGCGCGGGCGTGGTGGCCGGCGGGCCGTTCTACTGCGCAGAAGGCTCGATCGTCAACGCGACCGGGCGCTGCATGACGCGCAGCAGCGCCATCCCCGTGGCGTCGCTGGTCAGCACCACGCGCAGCTGGGCTGGCAGCGGGCTGATCGATCCTGTGTCCCACCTGGCGGCCTCACGGGTCTACCTGTTCGCAGGCACGGCGGACAACACCGTGAAGCCGGCCGTCATGGACGACCTGAAGACGTACTACCAAAACTTCGTGCCGGCCGCCAACATCGTCTACAGGAACAACCTGGCCGCCGGCCACGCGATGGTGACGGACGACTACGGCGGCAGTTGTGGCACGACCGCCTCGCCCTACATCAACAACTGCGGCTTCGATCTGGCGGGCGCCATCCTGCAGCAGCTCTATGGCCCTTTGAACCCACGCAACAACGGCGTGCTTTCCGGCACGTTCACCGAGTTCAACCAGGGCGAGTTCATCAGCGGCCATGGCATGGCCGCCACCGGCTGGGTGTATGTGCCGCAGGCCTGCACCGGCAGCGCGTGCCGCGTGCATGTGGTGCTGCATGGCTGCAAGCAGAACACCGCCTCGGTGGGCGACCGGTACGTGCGCAACACCGGCTACAACCGCTGGGCCGACACCAACGGCATCGTGCTGCTCTACCCGCAGACCAGCAACACCGCCACGAATGGCTGCTGGGACTGGTGGGGCTACGACAGCGCCAACTACGCGAAGAAGTCCGGCCCGCAGATGGTGGCGCTGAAAGCCATGGTCGACCGGCTCTCCGGCGCGGGGGGTGGCACTGGCGCGTTGCCGGCGCCCACGGGCGTGGGCACTTCCGGCGCCACCAGCAGTTCCATGGTGATCGCCTGGAGCGGCGTGGCCGGTGCGAGCGGCTACAACGTCTACCGCGCCGGCAGCAAGGCCAACGCGGCGCCGGTGGCCGGCACCAGTTTCACCGACACAGGATTGGCCGCATCGACCACCTACCAGTGGACGGTCTCGTCGCTGGACGCCGCCAATGTCGAAGGCGCCATGTCGCAACCGGCCACGGGCGCGACGTCGGCGGCATCCGGCGGTGGCGGCACCGGCGCCTGCACCACGGCCAGCAACTACGCGCACACGCTGGCCCGGCGCGCCTATGCGCTGTACGGCCGTGCCTACGCGGTCGGCTCGAACCAGGCCATGGGACTGTGGAACATCTTCAGCACGACCACGCTGAAGCAGACCGGCAACAACCACTACGTGATCGGTACTTGCTGACATGCTGGAGACCCGCGACCTCACCATCCGCTTTGGCGGCCATGTCGCCGTCGACGCGGTGAGCTGCACCTTCGCGCCCGGCACGCTGACGGCCATCGTCGGGCCGAACGGCGCGGGCAAGACCACCTACTTCAACCTGATCTCGGGCCAGCTCAAGGCCAGCGCGGGCACGGTGTCGCTGAACGGCCGCGAGCTGTCTGGCCTTGCGCCCTCGGCCCGCACGCGCGCGGGGCTGGGCCGGGCTTTTCAGCTGACCAACCTGTTCCCGCATCTGACGGTGCACGAGAACGTGCGCCTGGCGGTGCAGGCCACGCAGGCCGGCGGCCACCGGCGCGGGCTGAACCTGTGGAGCATCTGGAGCGACCACCGCGCTCTGCTGGAGCAGGCCGACGCGATCCTGGCCGAGGTGGCGCTGAGCCCGCGCGCGCAAGACCCGGTGGCCAGCCTGCCGCATGGCGACCAGCGCAAGCTGGAGGTGGCGCTGCTCATGGCGCTGCAGCCGCTGGTCTTCATGTTCGACGAGCCCACGGCGGGCATGAACGCGGCCGAGGCGCCGGTGATCCTCGATCTGATCCGCAAGCTCAAGCGCGACAAGACCAAGACCATCCTGCTCGTGGAGCACAAGATGGACGTGGTGCGTGAGCTGGCCGACCGCATCATCGTGCTGCACAACGGCCAGCTGGTGGCCGATGGCGACCCGGCCGAAGTCATCGCCTCGCCGATCGTGCAAGAGGCTTACCTGGGGGTGGCCAAGGCATGAACCTGCTTGAACTGACGGGCGTGCACACGCACATCGGTGCGTATCACATCCTGCATGGCGTGGACCTCGCGGTGCCGCAAGGCCAGGTCACGATGCTGCTGGGCCGCAACGGCGCCGGCAAATCGACCACGTTGCGCACGGTGATGGGCCTGTGGCACGCCTCGCAGGGCAGGGTGCAGCTGGCGGGGCAGGACGTGACGGTTGCGACCACGCCGCAGATCGCCATGCTGGGCGTGGCCTACGTGCCCGAGAACATGGGCATCTTCGCCGACCTCACGGTCAAGGAAAACATGCTGCTCGCCGCCCGCGGTGCCAAGCGCGCCGATCAGATGGACGCGGCGCGCCTGCAGTGGATTTTCAAGATGTTCCCGGCCGTCGAGAAATTCTGGAACCACCCCGCCGGCAAACTATCGGGCGGCCAAAAGCAGATGCTGGCCGTGGCCCGCGCCATCGTCGAGCCGCGCCGATTGTTGATCGTGGACGAGCCCAGCAAGGGCCTGGCCCCGGCCATCATCGAGAACATGATCGCCGCCTTCGCCGAGCTGAAGGCGCAGGGCGTGACCATCCTGCTGGTCGAGCAGAACCTGAACTTCGCGCGGCGCCTGGGCGACACGGTGGCCGTGATGGACAACGGCCGCGTCGTGCACTCGGGCGGCATGGCCGAGTTCGCGGCCGACGCGACGCTGCAGCATGCGCTGCTGGGGTTGGCAATATGACGGCGCACGGTTTCGACTGGAAGCCACTGGCCCTGGTGCCGCTGCTCGCGCTGCTGGCCTTACCGCTGGTGGGCTCGCCTTCCACCTGGCTCACGCTCACCGTGGCGGGCCTGGCCATGGGCATGATCGTCTTCATCATCGCCTCGGGCCTGACGCTGATCTTCGGCCTGATGGACGTGCTGAACTTCGGCCACGGCCTGTTCATCGCGCTCGGCGCCTTCGTGGCCAGCAGCGTGCTGGGGCTGATGGGCGACTGGACGGGCTCGCAGGAGCTGTGGCGCAACCTGGTGGCCGTGTTCCCCGCCATGTTGGTGGCCATGGCCGTGGCCGCTGCCGTGGGCCTGGCGTTCGAGCGCTTCATCGTGCGGCCGGTCTACGGCCAGCACCTGAAGCAGATCCTCATCACCATGGGCGGCATGATCATCGGCGAGGAGCTGATCAAGATGATCTGGGGCCCGGCGCAGATCCCCTTGCCGCTGCCAGAGGCCCTGCGCGGCTCGCTCTTTTGGGGCGATGCGGCGATCAGCAAATACCGCTTGATGGCCGTGGCCGTGGGCATCGTGGTGTTCGCGTTGCTGGCCTTCACGCTGGCGCGCACCAAGATCGGCCTGTTGATCCGCGCCGGCGTGCAGGACCGCGAGATGGTCGAGTCGCTCGGCTACCGCATCGGGCGGCTGTTCGTCGGCGTGTTCGTGGCCGGCAGCGCGCTGGCGGGCCTGGGCGGCGTGATGTGGGGGCTGTTCCAGCAGAACCTGATTCCGCAGATGGGCGCGCAGGTCAACGTGCTGATCTTCATCGTCATCATCATCGGCGGGCTGGGCTCGACCACGGGCGCGCTGATCGGCGCGTTGCTGGTGGGGCTGCTGGTCAACTACGTGGGCTTCGTGCTGCCGGTGGCCACGCAGTTCGCCAGCATCGCGCTGATGGTGGCCGTGCTGATGTGGCGGCCGCAGGGCGTCTACCCGGTGGTGAAGGTATGAGCGCAGCGCCGGGCCGCCCCAAGCAAGCTCGCTCCCGCTCGGCGGGACAGGCCGCAGGCCGAAGGGTGCACCAGTGAGTGCCGTGCCGGGCCGCCCCAAGCAAGCTCGCTCCGAAGGCGAAGCCGAAGGCACGTCAGTGCGTGCCGTGCAGTTGCCCAAGGAAGTTCGTACCGCCGCCCGTCTGGAAGGTTCCTGGATGAACATGTCCCGCCTGCTGTCGCACGACCTGCCGCGCAGCCGCGTGCTGGCGCTCGTCCTCGTCGCGCTGGTCCTGGGGCTGGCGTTCGCGCCGTTCCTGTTCCCCGGTGTCAAGGCGCTGAACGTGGCCGCCAAGGTGCTGGTGTTCGTGGTGCTGGTCGCCAGCTTCGACCTGCTGCTGGGCTACACCGGCATCGTCAGCTTCGCGCACACCATGTTCTTCGGTATCGGCGCGTATGGCGTGGCGATTGCGTCCACACGCATGGGGCCGGGCTGGGGCGCGCTGGCCTTGGGCATCGGCGCGGCGTTGCTGTTGTCACTGCTGCTGTCGCTGGCGATCGGGCTGTTCTCGCTGCGCGTGCGGGCGATCTTCTTCGCCATGATCACGCTGGCCGTGGCATCGGCGTTTCAGACGCTGGCCTCGCAGCTGTCGGAGTTCACGGGCGGCGAGGATGGGCTCACCTTCAAGATGCCCGAGCTGATCTCGCCCAGCTTCGAGTTTGCCGAGGCGCCGTTCCTCGGTGCCTCGCTCGACGGCCGGCTGCTGTGCTACTACCTGCTGTTCGTGCTGGCCGTGGTGCTGGTGCTGGGGCTGCTGCGCATCGTCAACTCGCCGTTCGGCCGCGTGCTGCAGGCGATCCGCGAGAACGAGTTCCGGGCCGAGGCCATCGGCTACCGCGTCGTGGTCTACCGCACCACCGCCGCCGTGCTGTCGGCACTGTTCGCCACGCTGGCCGGCGCGATGCTGGCCATCTGGTTGCGCTACAACGGGCCGGACACCTCGCTCAGCTTCGAGATCATGGTGGACATCCTGCTGATCGTCGTCATCGGCGGCATGGGCACGATCTACGGCGCGGCCATCGGGGCGGCGCTGTTCGTCGTCGCGCAGAGCTACCTGCAGGACTTGCTGCGCCTGGCACACGAGGCCGTGGCCGGTGTGCCGTGGCTGGCCGCCGTGTTCACGCCAGACCGCTGGCTGCTGTGGCTGGGGCTGCTGTTCGTGCTCTCGGTCTACCACTTTCCCACCGGCATCGTCGGCAGGCTGCGTGCGCGCGCGGCGGCGCGGCGCTGAACGCTTTTTAACCAGGAGGAGACATGCGCATGACACACAAGAACACCCCGAGGTTCACGCTGGCCGCCACGGCCTTGGCGGCGGCAGCGCTGGTGGCGGCCTGCGGTGGCGACAGTGGCGTCAAGGCCAATGAGAAGCCCAGCTTCGTCGGCAACGTGCAGGCCACCGAGTACGACGGCAACACCGACGACCTGCTGACCGCTGGCCTGGGCAAGACCGGGCTGGGCGGCGTGGCGCCCGTCTACGCCAACCCCAGCGCGCCCACCGCGGCCGAGCTGCGGCGCAACGCCATCCACAACAACTACCGCTCGCTGCTGGACATGACGGCCGCTGGCGGCTATGGCCTCTTCTACGGCCCCAACGTCACGGCCGACGGCACCGTCACCGTCGGCGAGGGCAAGATTGCCGGCGGCGAGTACATCACGTTCAGCGACGACGGCACGGGTCAGCGCAACGTGACGCTGATGGTGCAGGTGCCGGCCACGTTCGACACGGCCAGGCCCTGCATCGTGACGGCGACATCCTCTGGCTCGCGCGGTGTCTACGGCGCCATGTCGGCCGGTGAATGGGGCTTGAAGCGTGGCTGCGCCGTGGCCTACACCGACAAGGGCACGGGCGGGGCACCGCACGACCTGCAGAACGACACGGTGCCGCTGATCGACGGCACGCGCACCAGCGCAGCGGCCGCCGGCACGGCGGCGGCCTTCAAGGCGGCGCTGACGCCGGCCGAGCTGGCCACCTTCAACGCGGCGACGCCGAACCGCTTCGCCTTCAAGCATGCGCATTCGCAGCAGAACCCCGAGAAGGACTGGGGCCGCTTCACGCTGCAGGCCGTGCAGTTCGCCTTCTATGTGCTGAACGAACGCCTGGGCGTCACGGCAACGAACGGCACGCGGCTGCAGACCATCACGCGCGGCAACACCATCGTGATCGCCTCCAGCGCGTCCAACGGCGGCGGCGCGGCGCTGGCCGCGGCCGAGCTCGACGACGAGGGCTGGATCGACGGCGTGGCGGTGTCCGAGCCGGCCGTCGAGTTGCCGGCTGACCCGGGCGTCAGCATCCGCCGTGGCAGCACGGCTGTGCCCATCAGCGCCCGGACGCTGATCGACTACACCACCTTCGCGCAGGTGTACCAGCCGTGCGCCTCGCTGGCGGCCAGCCTGGCGGGCATGCCGTTTCAGGCGGCCTACGTGGCCGGCTTCGGCGCGCTTGCCGGGGTGCGCTGCAGCGCGCTGCAGGCCAAGGGTCTGCTGACGGCCACGACGACGGCCGCGCAGGCCGAAGAAGCCTTGGCCAAGCTGCGCGCCTACGGTTGGGAAGACGAAGCCCAGCGGCTGCACCCCTCGCTGGCCGCCTTCGAGGTGGCGCCCGCGGTGGCGGTGACATTCGCCAACGCGCTGGCGCGTGCCGGCGTGCAGGAGCGTTTGTGCGGCTACGGCTTCGGCGCGACCAGCGCAGGCGGCGTGCCGCAGGCGCTCGATGCCGCCTCGCTGGCCGGCATGTTCGCCACCGGCAACGGCGTGCCGCCCACCAGCAACGTGCAGCTGATCAACGAGCGCAACGCCGCCGGCCCGGTGCGCGACCTGTTCTCGCGTTCGCCCTCGACGGGCTTGACCGATCTGAACCTGGACGGCGCGCTGTGCCTGCGCGCGCTGGCCGACCCGGACCAACCGGCCGCCACCACGCTGGCGCAGCGCCTGCGCGCCGGTGTGGACGAGACGCGCCGCAACGGCAACCTGCGTGGCAAGCCGGCCATCATCGTGCACGGGCGCGACGATGCGCTGCTGCCGGCCTCGCACACCTCGCGCCCGTACTACGCGCTGAACCGCAAGGTCGAGGGTGCTGCCAGCAAGCTCAGCTACATCGAGGTCACCAACGCGCAGCACTTCGACAGTTTCATCGGCCTGCCGGCCATCCTGCCGGGCTACGACAGCCGCTATATCCCGCTGCATGTGTACCTGAACCGGGCCATGGACGCGGTCTGGGCCAACCTCACCAGCGGCACCGCGCTGCCGGCCAGCCAGGTGCTGCGCACCGTGCCGCGTGGCGGCACGGCGGGCGCGGCGCCGGCCATCACCGCCGCCAACGTGCCGCCGATCGCGGCCGTGCCGGCGGCGGCCGACAGCATCAGCTTCAGCGCCAATGTGCTGACGATCCCAGAGTGACATGACGCCGCAATCGCGCTATGTGGTCTGTGCGGGCCGCGAAGTCCACGTCACCGAATGGGGCGCGGCCGATGCGCCGGTCGTGGTGGCGTGGCACGGCCTGGCGCGCACCGGCCGCGACATGGACGAGCTGGCCGCCCATCTGGCGGGCCGCTACCGCGTGGTGTGCCCGGACACCATCGGCCGCGGCTTCTCGCAGTGGAGTCCGCAGCCGCAGGCCGAGTACTGCCTGGCGTTCTACGCGCAGCTGGCGCAGGCGCTGTTCGACGCGCTGGGCATCGCGCAGGCGCATTGGGTCGGCACCTCGATGGGCGGCGCTGTCGGCACCGTGTGCGCCGGTGGGCTCGCGCTGCCGGCGATGCAGGGGCGCATCTTGAGCCTGACGCTGAACGACAGCGCGCCCGCGCTGGCCGCGCCGGCCATCGAGCGCATCAAGGCCTATGCCGGCAACCCGCCGGCCTTTGCCACGATGGCCGAGCTGGAGGCCTTCTATCGGCAGGCTTACAAACCCTTCGGCTGGCTCAGCGATGCGCAGTGGCGCCGGCTGGTCGAGACCTCCACCCGCCGGCTGCCCGATGGCCGCGTGACGCCGCACTACGACCCGGCCATCGTGGGCCAGTTCACACACTACCCGGACGACTACCAGCTGTGGGCGCATTACGACGCCATCACTGCGCCGGTGCTGTGCCTGCGGGGCGAGGCATCCGACCTGGTGCTGCCCGAGGCACTGACGCAGATGCGCACGCGCGGCCCAGGGGCGGCGGGGCGCCTGCAGGTGGTCGAGGTGCCGGGCTGCGGGCATGCGCCGGCGCTGAACGTTCCCCTGCAGCTGGACGTGGTGGCCGCATTCATCGACGCCGCTGCACGCGGCTGAGCATGGCCGTCAGGCGCCGCGCGTGTCCCAGCCGGCCAGGTTACGCTCGGCGATGTCGGCCAGCGCGGTGATCCACGCCGGGCTGTCGTTCATGCAAGGGATGTAGCTGAACGCCTCGCCGCCCGATTCCAGAAAGGCCTCGCGCGCCTCCATGGCGATCTCTTCCAGCGTTTCCAGGCAGTCGACGGGGAAGCCGGGGCACATCACGTCCACGCGCTTGAGCCCCTCTTGCGCGAGCGTGCGCAGCGTGGGCTCGGTGTAGGGCTCCAGCCACTTGGCGCGGCCGAAGCGCGACTGGAAGGTGACGCGGTGCTGCGCGTCCGACAGGCCCAGGCGTTGCGCCAGCAGGCGCGCGGTCTCCAGGCATTGCTGCTGGTACGGGTCGCCCAGCGCGATGTTGCGGGCGGGGATGCCGTGAAAGCTCATCACCAGCAGCTCGCCGCGCCCCTGCTGGGCCCAGTGGTGCTCGACCCCTTGCGCCAGTGCCTCAATGTAGCCGGCGTCCTGGTGGTAGTCGGCGACGAAGCGCAGTTCGGGGATGCGGCGCTGGCGGCCACACCAGGCGTTGACGGCGTCGATGACGCTGGCCGTGGTGGTGCCCGAATACTGGGGGTAGGCCTGCAGCACCAGCACGCGCGTGACGCCCCCGGCCATCAGCGCGTCCAGTTGCGGGGCGATGCCGGGGTTGCCATAGCGCATGCCGGTGTGCACGCCCACGCGGTGCCCGCGCTCGCCCAGCCAGCCGCGCAGCATCAGCGTCTGCTTCTCGGTCTCGACCTTCAGCGCCGAGCCCTGCGCGGTCCACACGCTGGCGTACTTGGCGGCCGACTTGGCAGGCCGCACGCGCAGGATGATGCCGTGCAGGATGGGCCACCACAGGGCTTTGGGGATCTCCACCACGCGCGGGTCCGCCAGGAACTCGGCCAGATAGCGACGCACGGCGGGAGCCGTGGGGGCATCCGGTGTGCCCAGGTTGCAATACAGGATCGCGGTCTTGTCGACGGGACGGGCAGTGGCGGCGGCGGGCGCGGGGCTGGTGGGCATGCCGTATTCTCCAGCACCCATGCAACAGACTCTGAACCTCGCAGACGTTCGCGCCATCACGTTGGACCTGGACGACACGCTGTGGCCGATCTGGCCGACCATCGCCCGGGCCGAGTCGGTGCTGGCGCGCTGGCTGGCCGCGCACGCGCCACAGACGGCCGCCCTGTACGCCAGCGTGCAGACGCGGCTCGCGTTGCGCGACCAGGCCGCGCTGACCTTGGCCGACCAGGCGCACGACATGAGCGCGCTGCGGCGCGAGTCGCTCCGGCTGGCGCTGCTGGGCGCGGGCGAAGACCCGGCCCTGGCCGGGCCGGCGTTCGAAGTCTTTTTTGCCGAGCGCCAGCGCGTGGATCTGTACGCGGACGTCGAGGAGTCGCTGGAGTTCCTGGCTGCGCGCTTTCCACTGGTGGCCGTGTCCAACGGCAATGCCGACCTGGAGCGCGTGGGGCTGGCGCGCTATTTCCGCGCGGGCATCAGCGCCTCGACCTTCGGCGTGGCCAAGCCCGACGCGCGCATCTTCCTGGCGGGTGCGCAGGCGGCGGGTGTGCCGGCGGCGCAGGTGCTGCATGTGGGCGACGACGCGGCGCTGGACGTGCTGGGCGCGCATGCGGCAGGCATGCAGACGGTGTGGGTCAACCGGGGCGAGGATGCCTGGACCCATGCCGTCCAGCCGCATGTGAGCGTGGCCGACCTGCGCGCGCTGTGCGCCTTGTTCTGAGCCTTGGGCGCGCGCGTGCGCTGCAGAACCGCCGCTCAAGCTCCACCCACAGCGCCACTACAGCGCTGCAACCGCCTCCAGCGCGCTGCGCACCGCGCCCTCGATCGTGCCCGGGTACGGCCCATCCACGTATTCGCCGCAGGCCAGCAGTCCCGGGGCAATGCGCGTGCCAGGGCGCACCAGGGCGGGTGTGCAGGCGAAGGTGGCGCGCTTCTCCACCACGGTGGTCACTGGTTGCAGATCGTCCAGGCCCAGCTGGCGGCGCCCCTGCAGCAGGACTTTCTGCTCCAGTTCTTCGCGCGTGCCGACGCTTGCGCTGACGACAAAGGCCAACAGGCCATCGGCATCGGCCAGATGGCGCCGGTCGAACACGAACTGTGCGGGCGACTGCGGGTCACTGTGCAGCGCCGTCATGGCGCGCGGTAGGCGCGTGGCGCTGCGGGCGTAGACGGTGGTGATGGGCTCGAACGCCAGCGCATCGGCCAGTGCCAGCCAGGGTGCGGCTTCGGGCGCGGCTGTGGCGGTGGCTTCGGGCGCGACCTTGGGCGCGGCGTCGCGCGCGGCGGAGGGCGCGGCATCAGGCGCGGCCGTGCGGACCAGGCGCGCGGCTTCCCAGGCCGGGCAGGCCAGCAGCACGCGGTCGACGTCCTGGCCGTCGATACGCCAGCTGGCGGCGTGGCGCTCGAGGGCTGACACGCGGTGGCCCAGGTGCACGGCCTGGCCACGGGCCTGCAGCCAGCCCATCGCCGGCTCCGGGAACAGCCGGCCCAGCGGCAGACGCGGGATCAGCAGGTTGGAGCCACCGCGCCCGCCCAGCAGCGCGTCGCGCAACACGCGCAGGAAGACCTGGGCACTGGCTTGCGCCGGCGCCGTGTTCAGGGCGGACAGGCACAAGGGTTCGATGAAGCGCTGCTGCACGCGTGCGGACAGGCCCTCGCACAGCGCCGCCACGGTGAGATCGGGCGCGCAGCGAAACCCTGCCAGCTGCCAGCGCGTGGTGGCGGCCAGCAGGGCGGCCCGGTCGCGCCAGGTCCAGCCGCGCGCGCGCACGATGCCGGCTAGCGCATCCCAGGGCGGCGCCATGTCGGGCAGCACGATGCCGCAGCCGTCGGCGTCGCGCAGGTCCAGTGGCAGGCGCAGCAAGGCGGTGGCCGGATCGACGCCGACGGTGCGCAACAGCGCCAGCGTCTGCACATAGGCGCCGATCAGGATGTGTTGGCCGTTGTCCAGCACCAGGGCATCGCCGTGCGCCATGCTGCGCGCCCGGCCCCCGGCCGTGCGGGCTGATTCGAACACCGTGACGGCATGGCCGGCCTGCACCGCAGCGACTGCGGCCGCCAGGCCAGCCCAGCCGGCACCGACGATGGCGAGCCTCACGGAGGCTGCGCGCCGGGCCACCGTGCGCCGGCCGCGCCGCCCCCACGGGGCGTGGCGTGAAGCGTCCGCAAGGCGCAAAAGCTCGGGGCGCGCACCGTCTTCACAGCTTGCCCAGCGCCTGCACTCGCCAGGCCAGCCAGAGCTTGCGCAGGGGTGTCAGGCTGACGCGCTGGTGCAGCACGGCAAAGTCATCGCGCTCGATCTCGCGCAGCAGCGTGCGGTAGATGCTGGCCATCATCAGCCCGGGCTTTTGTGAGCGCCGATCGGCAGCGGGCAGCGCGGCCAGGGCCTCGTCGTAGTAGCGGTGTGCACGCTCGGCCTGAAAGCGCATCAGCGCGACGAAGCGCTCGGAGTGCACGCGGCTCAGGATCTCGTGCGCCTTCACGTCGAAGCGCTTCAGCTCGTCGATGGGCAGGTAGATGCGCCCCCGCATCGCGTCTTCGCCCACGTCGCGGATGATGTTCGTCAGCTGGAACGCCAGCCCCAGCGTGTGGGCATAGCGCGTGGTGGCCGGGTCGGTCTGGCCGAAGATCAGCGCCGAGACTTCCCCCACCACGCCGGCCACCAGGTGGCAATAGCGCTGCAGGCCGAGGAAGTCCAGGTAGCGCGTCTGCTCCAGGTCCATCTGGCAACCATCGATGATCGCCTGCAGCTGGCGCTGTTCGATGCCGAACACCGGCACCATCGGCATCAGGGCCTGCATCACCGGGTGCGTGGGCTGGCCGGCGAACGACTTGGCGACCTCGGCCTGCCACCAGGCCAGCTTGGTGCGCGCCACCGACGGATCGGCCACTTCATCGACAACGTCGTCGACCTCGCGGCAGAAGGCATAGAACGCTGTGATCGCGGCGCGGCGCTGCTTGGGCAGGAACAGGAAGGCGTAGTAGAAGCTGCTGCCCGAGGCTGCGGCCTTTTGTTGCACGTACTGCTCAGGTGTCATGGGCGGCGATTCTCACATCCGTGGCCTCGGTCATTTCGGTCGGTCGCATCACATGCGCAGACTGCGCGCCAGCATCAGCGCCACATCCCACGGGCGCAACCGGGGCCGGGCACGCCAGGTGGTGAAATCCAGGGCCTCGATCTTGTCCAGGATGCGCAGGCCGCCTTGCACCACGAGGCGCAGCTCCCAGCCGATGCGCCCCGGCAGGGCGTGGACCAGCGGCGCGCCTTGCAGCATCAGCGCACGCGCCGCCTGCACCTGCTCGCGCACCAGCGGCTGGTTCGGTGCGGTCTGCGTCGTGCCATGGGCGGCGCAGCGGTCTTGCGGCAGGTAGTAGCGCCCGCGCGGCAGGTCGACCGAGAGGTCTTGCCAGAAGTTGATCAACTGCAGCGCATTGCAGATGGCATCGCTGTGCCCCAGGGCGCGCGCATCGACCACGCCGTACAGGTGCAGCATCAGGCGACCCACGGGCGCGGCGGAGCGGCGGCAGTAGTCCAGCAGCTCGGCCTGGTCGGCATAGCCCTGGCCGGCGGAGTTCTTGCGCACGTCCTGGGCGAACGCGTCCAGCAGGTCGGCCAGTGGCTGCTCGGGCAGGCCGTAGCGGGCAATGGCCTGCCGCATCGGCCCGAAGACCGCGGGCCAGCGTGTCGAAACAGGGCCATCGGCATAGAGCGCGGCGAGGTCGGCCCGGTAGGCGGCCAGGTCGGCCAGCCGTTGGTCCGCGCTATCCAGCCCTTCGTCGGCGATGTCGTCCGCCGTGCGCGCGTACCAGTACAAAGCAGCCACGGCCGGCCGCAGGGCCGCAGGGCACAGCCAGGAGGCGACGGGGAAGTTTTCGTAATGGTCGACGGCCGGCACGGGGGCCGGCGCAGGGGCAGGGGAGGCGCTCACGGCGCGGATTGTCGCGTCGTTTTTCGGCGCCTCGTTCGGTTGACAAGGTGTGCACTTTTACCTAGATTACTAACCCGCTAGTCATTAGCAATTCGGGCGCCCACCCAGCAAGGGCGCGTCGTTCTCGGGATCTTCCATGTCACACCAGCCCTGGCGCGTCTGCCGCTTTTTATTGCCGCGCGCGGCCCTCGTGGTCCCGGCCCTGATCGCCGCCCTGGTGGCGGGATGTTCCAAGCCGCCGCCGCCAGCCGAGCCGGTGCGCGCCGTGAAGCTGCTGACCGTGGCAACCGGGGCTTACGAGTCTGGCGTGGAGTATGCGGGCGAGGTGCGTGCGCGCGTCGAGTCGCGGCTGGGCTTTCGTGTGGCGGGCAAGATCGTGCGGCGCCAGGTCGAGGTGGGCCAGACTGTCCGCGTCGGCCAGGTGCTGGCCGAACTGGACGCAAGCGATCTGCGGCTGGCGGCCGACGCCGCGCGCGCCCAGGTGGCCGCAGCCACCACCAACCGCGACCTGGCCCAGGCCGATCTGAAGCGCTACCAGGAATTGCGCGCCCAGAGCTTCATCAGCGGCGCCGAGCTGGAGCGCCGCGATGCGTCCTACAAGGCAGCGCAGGCGCAGCTGGACCAGGCGCAGGCCCAGCTGTCCGCGCAAGGCAACCAGACCGCCTACGCGCGGCTCGTGGCCGACGTGGCGGGCGTGGTGACCGCTGTCGAGGCCGAGCCCGGCCAGGTCGTCAGCGCCGGCGCGCCGGTGGTGCGGGTGGCGCAGAGTGGCGTGCGCGATGTGGTGTTCGCCGTGCCGGAGGACCGGGTGGACGCGGTCACGGTCGGCTCGGCAGTGCAGGTGCGGCCCTGGAATTCGGATGTCGAGATCCCCGGGCGCATCCGCGAGTTGGCCGCCAGCGCCGACGCGGCCACACGTACCTTCCAGGTCAAGGTGGCGCTGAACACCAAGACGCCGCCACCGCTGGGCACCACGGTGAGCGTGGTGCCGCAGTCGCTGGGCTACGTGGGGGTGCCGGTGATCAAAGTGCCCAGCAGCGCGCTCAAGCGCGACAGCGCGGGAGTGACGGCCGTATGGGTGCTGGACGCCGCCAGCATGACGGTGAAGTCGGTCCCGGTGGAGGTGGCATCGGCCGATGGCAACGAGGTCGTGATCGCATCCGGGCTGGAGCCCGGCATGCTGGTGGTGGCGGCCGGCGTGCATGTGCTGTCGCCGGGGCAGAAGGTGACCATCTACAAACCCCGCGTCGCGCCTGCCGGCCAGGCCGAGCCGGCCGCGGCTGGTGCATCCGCCACCCGCTGAGCCGACGATGAGCGACAGCAAACCCCTGGACCAGCCCAAGGCTGGTTTCAATCTCTCGCGCTGGGCGCTGGACCACCCGGCCCTGACCCGCTATTTGATGGTCGTGCTGATGCTGCTGGGCTTTGCGTCCTACTACCAGCTCGGCCAGGACGAAGATCCGCCGTTCACCTTTCGCGCGATGGTGATGCGCACCTACTGGCCTGGCGCGACGGCGCAGCAGGTGGCCGAGCAGGTCACCGACAAGCTCGAGCGCACACTGCAGGAGGTGCCCTATGGCTTTCGCGTGCGCAGCTATTCCAAGCCGGGCGAGTCGCAGATCATCTTCGAGCTCAAGGACAACTCGCCGCCCAAGGATGTGGCCAACCTGTGGTACGTGGTGCGCAAGAAGGTCGGCGACATGCGCCACACGTTGCCGGCGGGGGTGCAGGGCCCGTTCTTCAACGACGACTTCGGCGACGTGTATGGCGTGATCTATGCGCTGTCGGCCGACGGCTTCAGCTATGCCGAGCTCAAGACTTTTGCCGACGATGCCCGCCAGACGCTGCTGCGTGTGCCCGACGTGGCCAAGGTCGAGCTGTTCGGCGTGCAGGACGAGAAGGTCTACATCGAGGTCTCGCAGCGCCGCCTTGCGCAGCTGGGGCTGGATTTCAACCAGGTGCTGTCGCAGCTGGGCCAGCAGAACGCGGTGGAGAACGCGGGTGCGGTGCAGACACCGCTGGACGTGGTGCAGCTGCGCGTGACCGGCCAGTTCACTGCTGTAGAAGAGTTGCGCTCGATGCCGATCCGCGGGCCGTCCGGCGCGCAGCTGCGCCTGGGCGACATCGCCGAGATCACGCGCGGCTATGTCGATCCGCCGACCGTCAAGGTGCGGCATCAGGGCAAGGAAGTCATCGCGCTGGGCGTCTCCATGACCAAGGGCGGCGACATCATCGCGCTCGGCAAGTCGCTGCAATCGGCGTTCGTGAAGATCGAGCAGGGCCTTCCGGCCGGCATCAGCCTGTCCCAGGTGCAGAACCAGCCGGTTGCGGTTGCCAGCTCGGTCAACGAGTTTGTCAGCGTGCTGATCGAGGCCGTGGTCATCGTGCTGGCCGTGAGCTTCATCGCGCTGGGGTTCCATTCCCGGCCGCATGAGCAGCGTTGGTGGCGCCGCTACTACATCGACATCCGGCCCGGCCTGGTCGTGGGCATCACGATCCCGCTGGTGCTGGCGGTGACCTTCCTGGCGATGTGGTACTTCAACATCGGGCTGCACAAGATCTCGCTGGGCTCGCTGATCATTGCGCTGGGGCTGCTGGTGGACGACGCCATCATTGCGGTGGAGATGATGGTGCGCAAGATGGAGGAGGGCTACGACAAGGTCCGTGCCGCCACCTTCGCCTACGAGATCACGGCCATGCCGATGCTGACCGGCACGTTGATCACGGCCGTGGGCTTTCTGCCGATCGGCATCGCCAAATCGGTGACCGGCGAGTACACCTTCGCCATCTTCGCGGTGACCGTGATCGCGCTGGTGTTGAGCTGGATCGTCTCGGTGTATTTCGTGCCCTACCTGGGCACGCTGCTGCTCAAGCGCCATGACCACCATGGCGATGTGGACGGCACGGGCCAGCCGCACGAGATGTTCGACTCGGGCTTCTACAACGGCTTTCGGCGCGCCGTGACCTGGTGCGTGGCGCATCGCTGGCTGACGATCCTGGCGACGCTCCTGATCTTCGCGCTCGGCATCGTCGGCATGGGGCGCGTGCAGCAGCAGTTCTTTCCCGATTCGAGCCGGCCGGAGATCCTGGTGGACATCTGGTTCCCCGAAGGCACGTCGTTTGCGGCGAACGAGACCACCGCCAAGCGCGTCGAGCAGCGGCTGATGCAGGAGCCTGGCGTCTCCACCGTGAGCACCTGGGTGGGCTCGGGCGTGCCGCGCTTCTACCTGCCGCTGGACCAGGTGTTCCCGCAGACCAACGTTTCGCAGTTCATCGTGCTGTCGCAGGACCTGAAGGTGCGCGAGACGCTGCGCGTGCGGCTGCCGGCGCTGCTGGCCGAAGAATTTCCTGAAGTGCGCGGCCGCGTCAAGCTGTTGCCCAACGGCCCGCCGGTGCCCTACCCGGTGCAGTTCCGCGTCGTCGGGGCCGATCCGCTGGTGCTGCGCCTGCGCGCCGATGAGGTCAAGGCCGTGATGCGCGACAGCCCGAACACGCGCGGGGTCAATGACAACTGGAACGAGTCGGTCAAGATCGTGCGGCTGGAGGTTGACCAATCCAAGGCCCGGGCGCTCGGTGTGACCAGCCAGAGCATCGCGCAGGCCAGCCGCACGCTGCTGTCGGGCACGCCGATCGGCCAGTTCCGCGAACAGGACAAACTCATCGACATCGTGCTGCGCCAGCCCGAGTCCGAGCGCGGTGTGATCACGGCCTTGGCCAATGCCTATGTCCCGACGGCATCGGGCCGGCTGATCCCGCTGACGCAGATCGCCAAGCCCGTGTTCGACTGGGAGCCCGGCGTCATGTGGCGCGAGAACCGCGACTACGCGATCACCGTGCAGAGCGACATCTCCGAGGGCATGCAAGGCGCAACGGTCACCAACGAGCTGCTGCCGCGTCTGCGCGCGTTGGAGGCGCAGTGGCAGCAGCAAGGCCTGGCTGGCTACGCCATCGAGGTGGCCGGTGCGGTCGAGGAAAGCAGCCGCGGCTCGGCGTCGATCGCAGCCGGCGTGCCGGTGATGCTGTTCTTCACGTTCACGCTGCTGATGCTGCAGCTGCACAGCTTCAGCCGCGCGATGCTGGTGTTTCTGACCGGCCCGCTGGGCATCGCCGGCGTGGCCGGGGCCCTGCTGGTGCTGGGCCGGCCGTTCGGGTTCGTCGCCTTGCTGGGTGTGATCGCCTTGATGGGCATGATCCAGCGCAATTCGGTGATTCTGATCGACCAGATCGAGAAGGACCGTGCGCGCGGCGTGCCGACCTGGGATGCCATCGTCGAATCGGCCGTCCGGCGCCTGCGACCCATCGTGCTGACGGCGTTGGCCGCCGTGCTGGCCATGATTCCGCTGTCACGTTCGGTGTTCTGGGGGCCGATGGCGGTCGCCATCATGGGCGGGCTGATCGTGGCGACGGTGCTCACGCTGCTGGCGTTGCCCGCCATGTACGCCGCCTGGTTCCGCGTCAAGAAGCCGACCGACGAGGAGCGTCGGCTGTCGCCAGTCGCGACTGGTTGAGCCCTCACACAGGTCCGCTCGGGGAGTCATTCTCCGAGCGGCTAAAATCGTGGGTTGACCGAAACGCGCGGGTGGCGAAATTGGTAGACGCACCAGGTTTAGGTCCTGACGCCAGCAATGGTGTGGGGGTTCGAGTCCCCCCCCGCGCACCACATATTCCTTTATCCGAGACCACCATGGCCGTAACTGTTGAAACCCTCGAAAAGCTGGAACGCAAGATCACCTTGTCTCTGCCGGTGGATGTGATCCAGACCGAAGTCAACAACCGACTGAAGAAGATGGCCCGCACCGTCAAGATGGACGGCTTTCGTCCGGGCAAGGTGCCGATGACGGTGGTGGCCCAGCGCTATGGCTACTCGGTGCATTTCGAGGTCATGAACGACAAGGTGGGCGAGGCATTTGCGACGGCCGCCAACGAAGCCAATCTGCGCGTAGCCGGCCAGCCCCGCATCAGCGAGAAGGAAAACCCGGCCGAGGGTCGGATGGACTTCGACGCTGTGTTCGAGGTGTTTCCCGAAGTCGTCATCGGCGATCTGGCAACGGCGGAGATCGACCGTTTCAGCGCCGAGGTGACCGACGCTGCCATCGACAAGACGCTGGACATTCTGCGCAAGCAGCGCCGCAGCTTCGCCCAGCGCGCGCAGGACGCCGCCGCCGAAGAGAACGACCGCGTGACCGTGGACTTCGAAGGCAAGATCGACGGTGAGCCGTTCCAGGGCGGCAAGGCCGAAGACTTCCAGTTCGTCGTGGGCGAAGGCCAGATGCTCAAGGAGTTCGAAGAGGCCGTGCGCGGCATGAAGCTGGGCGAGAGCCGCACCTTCCCGCTGGCCTTCCCGGCTGACTACCACGGCAAGGACGTGGCTGGCAAGCAAGCCGACTTCATGGTCACGCTGAAGAAGATCGAAGCCAGCCACCTGCCCGAAGTGGACGATGCGTTCGCCAAATCCCTGGGCATTGCCGACAGCACGGTCGACGGCCTGCGTGCCGATGTCCGCAAGAATCTGGAGCGCGAAGTCAAGTTCCGCCTGCTGGCACGCAACAAGCAGGCCGTCATGGACGCGCTGGTGGCCAAGTCCGAACTCGACCTGCCCAACGCCAGCGTCAATGCCGAGGTGGCCCGCATGATCGAAGGCGCCCGTGCCGATCTGAAGAGCCGCGGCGTCAAGGACGCAGACAAAGCCCCGATTCCCGAGGAACTGGTGCGCCCGCAGGCCGAGCGCCGCGTGCGCCTGGGCCTGGTGGTGGCCGAATTGGTGCGCGGGCAAGATTTGCAGGCCAAGCCGGAGCAGGTCAAGGCGCACATCGACGAGCTGGCCGCCAGCTACGAAAAGCCGGCGGACGTGGTGCGCTGGTACTACGGCGATCGCCAGCGGCTGTCCGATGTCGAGGCGGCGGTGATGGAGAACAACGTCACCGACTACGTGCTGAGCAAGGCCAAGGTCAACGACAAGAGCATCGGCTTCGACGAATTGATGGCGCAGCAGGGTTGATGCAGGCGGGGCTTGCGATGTGGAACGCGGCCCCCATCTGATCCATTGCGATACCCCTCACACACTGGAGAAAACATGGCCATCCACAACAGTTCGCTCGACACCCAGGGCCTTGGCATGGTGCCGATGGTCATCGAGCAGTCGGGCCGCGGCGAGCGTTCCTACGACATCTATTCGCGCCTGCTGAAGGAGCGAGTGATTTTTCTGGTGGGCGAGGTCAACGACCAGACGGCCAACCTGGTCGTGGCGCAGTTGCTGTTCCTGGAGAGCGAGAACCCGGACAAGGACATCTCGTTCTACATCAACTCGCCCGGCGGCAGCGTCACGGCGGGCATGGCGATTTACGACACCATGCAGTTCATCAAGCCGGACGTGTCCACGCTGTGCGTGGGCTTTGCGGCCAGCATGGGCGCCTTCCTGCTGGCGGCCGGCGCCAAGGGCAAACGGTTCTCGCTGCCGAACTCCAAGGTCATGATCCACCAGGTGCTGGGCGGTGCCCGGGGCCAGGCGACAGACATCGAGATCCACGCGCGCGACATCCTGCGCACCAAGGACCAGATGAACCGCATCCTGGCCGAGCGCACGGGCCAGGCCTTGGAAAAGGTCAAGCACGACACCGAGCGTGACTACTTTCTGACCGCTGACGAGGCCAAGGATTACGGCCTGGTCGACCAGGTGATCGCTAAACGCTCCTGACCGAATCCCGGCGCGAATGCGCGGAAAACGGCGCCTTTTCCAGGGAAAGGCGCCGTTTCCATTTGGTTATCATTGCTCCACGTCCTTAAAGGCACTCCTTACATGGCCGAGAAAAAAGGCTCTTCCAGCGAGAAAACCCTGTACTGCTCCTTCTGCGGGAAGAGTCAGCACGAGGTCAAAAAGCTCATCGCCGGACCATCGGTGTTCATTTGCGATGAGTGCATCGACCTGTGCAACGAAATCATCCGAGACGAGTTGCCACCGGGTGGTGAGTCGCGTGAGGCCCGTGGTGATCTGCCCACGCCGCTGGAGATCAAGAACAACCTGGACAACTATGTGGTCGGCCAGGAAGTGGCCAAGCGAACGCTCTCGGTGGCGGTCTACAACCACTACAAGCGCCTGCGGTACAAGGAAAAGTCCAAGAAGGACGATGTCGAGCTGTCCAAGAGCAACATCCTGCTGATCGGCCCCACGGGGTCCGGCAAGACGCTGCTCGCGCAGACCCTTGCGCGCATGCTCGATGTGCCCTTCGTGATGGCCGACGCGACGACGCTGACCGAAGCTGGCTACGTGGGCGAAGACGTCGAGAACATCGTCGCCAAGCTGCTGCAAAGCTGCAATTACGACGTCGAGCGGGCGCAGCGCGGCATCGTGTACATCGACGAGATCGACAAGATCTCGCGCAAGTCCGACAACCCCTCGATCACGCGCGACGTGTCGGGCGAAGGGGTCCAACAGGCACTGCTGAAGCTGATCGAAGGCACCATGGCCAGCGTGCCGCCGCAGGGCGGGCGCAAGCATCCGAACCAGGATTTCCTGCAGATCGACACGACGAACATCCTGTTCATCTGTGGTGGAGCGTTCTCGGGCCTGGAGAAGGTCATCGGCAACCGCACGGAGTCGTCGGGCATCGGCTTCGGTGCCGCCGTCAAGAGCAAGAAGGAGCGCGCGCTGACCGAGGTGTTCCGTGACGTGGAGCCGGAAGACCTGATCAAGTTCGGGCTGATTCCCGAACTCGTGGGCCGCATGCCCGTGGTGGCCACGTTGGCAGAGCTGACGGAAGACGCGCTGGTGCAGATCCTGACAGAGCCCAAGAACGCGCTGATCAAGCAATACGCCAAGCTGCTGTCGATGGAAGACGTGGACCTGGAGATCAGGCCATCGGCCCTGAAGGCTATCGCCCGCAAAGCCTTGCTGCGCAAGACGGGCGCGCGTGGTCTGCGTTCCATCCTGGAGCAGTCGCTGATCGACACGATGTTCGAATTGCCCAATACGGCCAATGTCGACAAGGTGGTCGTGGACGAGTCCACGATCGAAGAGAACAAGCCGCCGCTACTGGTCTACCGCGAGGCGGCGAAGAAAGCCTGACCGCGCAGCCGGCTCCTCGCTTGGAGCCGGTCTTTCAACCCTGCGGTGGGCTGCTTGCGGCCCGCGCTTGAAAATGTGACCCTGGCGACCATATTCGACGGGTCACTCAAAGGATCTTCATGTCCGGTCAAACCCCCTTGCCCCCCATACCGCTGGAACTGCCGTTGCTGCCTTTGCGCGACGTCGTGGTGTTCCCGCATATGGTGATCCCGCTGTTCGTCGGCCGACCCAAAAGCATCAAGGCGCTTGAAGCTGCGATGGAGGCCGAGCGCCGCATCATGCTGGTCGCTCAGAAGGCCGCCGCCAAGGATGAGCCCCTTGTCACCGACATGTTCGACGTCGGCTGCATCTCCACCATCTTGCAGATGCTGAAACTGCCGGACGGTACGGTCAAAGTGCTGGTCGAAGGCCAGCAGCGCGCGCGTGTGAACCACATCGAGGACGGTGAGCTGCACTTCAGCGCAAACCTGACGCCGATCGAGGTGCCTGAGACGGCACAGAAAAATACCGAGGTCGAGGCCCTGCGCCGCGCCGTGATGCAGCAGTTCGACCAGTACGTCAAACTGAACAAGAAGATCCCGCCCGAGATTCTGACGTCGATCTCCAGCATCGACGATGCCGGCCGCCTGGCCGACACCATCGCCGCGCACTTGCCGCTCAAGCTGGACAACAAGCAGGTCGTGCTCGATCTATCGGACGTGCGCGAGCGGCTCGAAAACCTGTTCGGCCAGCTCGAGCGCGAAGTCGACATCCTCAACGTCGACAAGAAAATCCGCGGCCGCGTGAAGCGCCAGATGGAGAAAAACCAGCGCGATTTCTACCTCAACGAGCAGGTCAAGGCCATCCAGAAGGAATTGGGCGAGGGCGAGGAGGGCGCCGACATCGAGGAGATCGAGAAGAAGATCCGCCTGGCCAAGATGTCCAAGGAAGCGCTCAAGAAAGCGGAAGGCGAGCTCAAGAAGCTCAAGCTGATGTCGCCCATGTCGGCCGAGGCGACGGTGGTGCGCAACTACATCGACGTGCTGATCAACCTGCCGTGGAGCAAGAAGACCAAGATCAAGCACGATCTGGGCAACGCCGAGGCGGTGCTCAACGAAGACCATTACGGGCTTGAGAAGGTCAAGGACCGCATCCTGGAATACCTCGCGGTGCAGCAACGCGTGGACAAGGTCAAGGCACCGATCCTGTGCCTGGTCGGCCCACCAGGTGTGGGCAAGACGTCGCTCGGCCAGTCGGTGGCCAAGGCGACCGGGCGCAAGTACGTGCGCATGGCGCTAGGCGGCATGCGCGACGAAGCCGAGATCCGCGGGCACCGCCGCACCTACATCGGCGCGCTGCCGGGCAAGGTGTTGCAGAGTCTGTCCAAG
This sequence comes from Rhodoferax sp. RT4P68, assembly GCF_056521305.1. Lineage (NCBI taxonomy): Bacteria > Pseudomonadati > Pseudomonadota > Betaproteobacteria > Burkholderiales > Comamonadaceae > Rhodoferax > Rhodoferax sp. RT4P68. Next base: position 11,734 of record NZ_JBWMBB010000014.1, on the reverse strand, counting down.
GTCGGCACGCGCAACCCGCTGTTCCTGCTCGATGAGATCGACAAGCTGGGCACGGACTTCCGGGGTGACCCGTCCAGCGCGCTGCTCGAAGTGCTCGACCCGGAGCAGAACCACACCTTCGGCGACCACTACGTCGAGGTCGACTTCGATCTGTCGGACGTCATGTTTGTGGCGACTTCGAACTCCATGAACATCCCGCCGGCGCTTCTGGACCGGATGGAGGTGATTCGCCTTTCGGGCTACACCGAGGAGGAGAAGGTCAACATCGCGCTGCGCTATCTGCTGCCCAAGCAGTTGAAGAACAACGGCGTGAAGGAAGAGGAACTGCTGGTCGCCGAAGATGCCGTGCGCGACATCGTGCGCTACTACACGCGTGAGGCGGGCGTGCGTTCACTGGAGCGCGAGCTGTCCAAGATCTGCCGCAAGGTCGTCAAAGCGCTGCAGCTGAAGAAGATGACGCCGCAGGTGGTGGTCAATGCCGAGAACCTGAACGATTTCCTGGGCGTGCGCAAGTACAGCTACGGCCGTGCCGAGCAGCAGAACCAGATCGGCCAGGTGGTGGGTCTGGCGTGGACCGAGGTTGGCGGCGATCTGCTGACCATCGAGGCCGCCACCATGCCCGGCAAGGGCGTGATCACGCGCACGGGTTCGCTGGGCGACGTGATGAAGGAATCGGTGGAGGCCGCGCGCACGGTGGTGCGCAGCCGCTCGCGCCGGCTGGGCATCAAGGATGAGGTGTTCGAGAAGCGCGACATCCACATCCATGTGCCCGATGGCGCAACGCCCAAGGACGGCCCGAGTGCGGGCGCTGCGATGACGACGGCCTTCGTGTCCGCGTTGACGGGCATTCCCGTGCGCAGCGATGTCGCCATGACGGGCGAGATCACGCTGCGCGGCGAGGTGACGGCCATCGGCGGCTTGAAGGAAAAGCTGCTGGCAGCGCTGCGCGGCGGCATCAAGACCGTGTTGATCCCCGAAGAGAACGCCAAGGACTTGCAGGAGATTCCCGAGAACGTGAAAAACGGTCTGGAAATCGTGCCGGTCAAGTGGATCGATCAGGTGTTGGAAGTGGCACTGGAGCGCATGCCCACTGCGTTGGCCGATGACGAGGCTGGTGCGACGCCGGCAGCACTGGAGGTCGGCGTGGAAGCCACGCCCCCCGTGCCGTCGACCAAGCACTGAAGGCGCGGCAAAATAAGTCGGCGCAGTTGCCAAAGCTTGGTAAACCGCGCTATACTTTGAGGCTTGAATCGCGGGAGTAGCTCAGTTGGTAGAGCGCAACCTTGCCAAGGTTGAGGTCGAGAGTTCGAGACTCTTCTCCCGCTCCAGGTTTCATGAGATGGCTGTGTGATCGAACACGGCTTCAATGCGGGAATAGCTCAGTTGGTAGAGCGCAACCTTGCCAAGGTTGAGGTCGAGAGTTCGAGACTCTTTTCCCGCTCCAGTTTTCGAACAAAGCGCTTAGGCGCTTTTTTCGTTTCTAGCTTTGGTCGCGGCTGCGGCGGCGGCGCGGCACTCCGCTGCCGGCCAGTGCGGCGGCCTTACCGCTCCATTGCCGCCTTCACTTCGCGCCCCAGTTCCAGAACCGCCATGGCGTAGTAGCTCGACCAGTTGTAGCGCGTGATCACATAGAAGTTTTCGGTGCCGGCCACGTACTGCGCGGGCTCGGACCCGTTCTGCAACTCGATCAACGCGAGTTGACCAGGGTGTTGCAGCGCCGCGCCCTCCAGCACAGCCCCATGGGCCACGAAACTTGCCACGCTGAACGTGGGCAGGATGTCGGGCGCCATCAACGCGTCCAAGTCCAGCCGCGCAGGGTCGAACGCTACCGGGTAGTACGAGGGCATGCCGGGCTGCCAGCCGAACGCCCTGAAGTAGTTTGCGACCGAGCCGATCACGTCATCCGCGTTGTTCGATAGATCCACCTGCCCGTCGCCGTCGTAGTCGACCGCGTACCGCACCCAGCTGGATGGCATGAACTGCGGCATGCCCATGGCACCCGCGTAGCTGCCACGCCAGCGGTGCGGATCGGTGTTGGTGCGGTGCGAAAGCGTCAGCAGCTGCTCCAGCTCACCCTTGAAGAATGCACTGCGCTCGGCTGCGCGTGGATGCACCTGCGGGAAGTCGAACGCCAGCGTTGCCAGCGCATCGATGACCGGAAAACTGCCGGTCTGTTGGCCGTAGATCGTTTCCACACCGATGATGCCGACGACGATTTCGGCCGGCACGCCGAACTCCTGCTCCGCACGCTCCAGCGTGTCGCGGTGGTCTTGCCAGAAACGCACCCCGGCCCGGATGCGCACCGGGTCGATGAACCGGCTGCGGTAGACGCGCCAGTTCTTTGGCGTGCCCCGCGGCGCTGGCGTGATCAGGCGTACCACGCTGGGCAGCAGCCGTGCCTGGCCAATGGCCTGGCGCACCCATTCGCGGTCGAGGTCGCGGCGCAAGGCGATGTCGTCCGCCTCGCGCATCACCTCGGCGCGCGTGGCGTACAACGGCCCCGGAGCCGGCGCAGTCGAGAGGCGATTGGAGCGCGGGGGTGTGGTCTGAGCCAAGACACCGGTGCACAGCACGGCGAGGGTCAGCAGCGCAAAGCTACGGCGAAAGGAAGGGATCATGGACGGGGTGGGGCGGAAGACGAGGCGGCAGCTGGCCAGGACAGCTGCCTGAAAGTACGGCGCAATGCAGGCAGTGTGTCGGTGGCATCGCGCGCGTAGCGTTGCGCCTCCATCCGCAGCAGCCACTCGCGCAATGCGAGTGCCTGCACATTGTCGGGGCTGCCCGGGCCGAGGGCCTGGGCCATCTGCCGTGGCGCTGCGTGGTCCGGCAGCGCAAAGCCGGCGGTGCGCAGGCGGCTGCGGGCCTGATCGACCAGCCGCAGCCAGGGATCGTGCTGGCGCCGGTCCCACAGGGCCCAGCCGGCACCACCCACGCTGGCGGCCACGAGCAGGCCCAGCAGCACGGTGCTGAGGTCCTGCCAGTCCGGCGATGAGAAGCCCAACGCGCGCAGCAGGTCGAGCTGGCGGCTCTGGGTGTAGTTCAGCACCCACTGGTTCCAGCGGTTGTTGACGGCTTCCCAGCCGGCGCGCAGGCGCGCTGCGATGTCCGGGCTGACGGTACCGATGGCCGTTGCCAGCAGACCGGCCGGCGCCTGCAACCGCTGCAGGCTGCCGATGCGCCCGGGCGCGACCGCGCCCGTGGGGTCCACGCGCACCCAGCCGCGCCCGGCTTGCCAGACCTCGACCCAGGCATGGGCGTCGCTTTGGCGTACCGTCCAGTAGCCGTCCACAGCGTTCATGTCGCCGCCCTGGTAGCCGGTGACGATGCGGGCCGGCACATCCAGTGCGCGCATCAGCACCACGAAGGCCGATGCGATGTGTTCGCAAAAGCCCTGCTTGCGGTCGAACCAGAATTCGTCGGCCGTGTGCTGGCCGTAGACGCCAGGCTCCAGTGTGTAGACATAGCCGCCGCTGCGCAGGCGCTCCATCGCCGCGCCGACCAGCACGGCGGCGCCGGCTTCTGCGTAGCGCGGCTCGCGGCGCATCTCGGCGGCCAGCGCCAGGGTGCGTGGGTTGAAGCCGGGCGGCAGGCGCAGATCAGGTTCCAGTGCCGCCGTGCGGGTCGTTGGGCCGTAGCGGAAATCGGCATGGCTCTGCGCGCGGTAGCGCAGCAGATCGGTCACCGGCCGGGTCGTCAGCCACTGCAGGTCCGTGGTCTGCAAGGTGTTCATGCCGCTCAGCTCGGGGCGGTCCGACGCAGCGTCCATCACCATCAACCAGGGCCGGTTGTGCGGCTCCAGCGTGACCTCGTATCGTATCGGCGCGCCGAATACCTGCAGGCCGCGGCGGGGCGGCGCGTTGAAGCTGAAATCGCTGCGGCCCTGGCGCCATTCGCGGCCGTCGAAATCGGACATCACCGGTCCGCGGAAGTACAGGTCCTGCTGGGGCGGCGGCGTGCCTTCGAAGCGGATGCGCATGGCGATGCCGTCGTCCAGCGCCAGACTGGCCAGATTGCCCACCACCATGCTGGAGGACAGCCCGCTGCGCCCGCTCATCGCGTCGCTGGGAATGCCCCACAACGGCGCCAGCCGCGGGAACAGCAGGAAGAGCAGCAGCATGACCGGTGCGCCCGCCAGCGCCATCCAGCCGGCCATGCGGGCCGCCCTTGCAAGCGGTGGGCGGCCGACCGGCATGTGCGCATTGACCAGCGCCGTCAGCAGACCGAGCAACGCCACCAGCATGGCCAGCGCCGTCAGCAACGATTGCGAGAAAAAGAAGTTCGTGAGCATCGTGAAGAAGCCCAGGAAGAACACCACGAACGCGTCGCGCCGCGCCCGCAGTTCCAGGGTCTTCAGCGCCAGCAGCACCACGATCAGCGTGACCCCGGCATCGCGCCCCAGCAGTGTGCGGTGCGAGAGGTAGGTCAGCGCCAGGGTGGCCGCCAGCAGCCCCAGCAGCCACCACCGCGACGGCAGCGGCGCCGCATGCCATGCGAGCCAGCCACGCCACAGCAGCACGCCGGCCACCAGTGCGCTGCACCACAGCGGCAGCAACCGCACCTGCGGCAGCACGATCCAGGCGATCACCAGCAGAAGAAACAAGGTGTCGCGGCCCTCGCGCGGCAAGGCGGCCAGCCGCTTCAGCATGTGGCCAGTGCCTCCAGGCAGCGTCGGCGATGCGCCTCGCCGCTGGCTGGCCGCACTTCGACCCCGGGCATGCGCAGGCCGTAGGGCAGGTCCAAGTGGTCGGCTTGGAGCACCCACGCGCACAACCGCGACAGGCGCTGCTCGTGGTCCAGCGGCCCGGTTTGCGCCAGGTCCAGCCACAGTTCATGGCGCTGCGCCTGCTGGCTGTCGCGGCTAACGAGTTCACCAGCCTTGGCCGCCTTTTTCCACACCACCAGCTTGAGCGGATCGCCGCGCCGGTAGCCGCGCACACCGTCGTACTCGCCGACGGCCTGCGACTGGCGCGCCATGGCGCCATGCGAGCGCGCCTCGCCGGGCGGCAGCGGCGGCGGGTGCGGCTCGGCCCGGGGGTAGACCAGCACCTGCGCTGCGGGCCGCCAGATGGCCCAGACGCGGAACGTGCCGAGCGGAAAGCGCGTCTCCAGCGTCAGCGTGGGCACGGGCTGCAGGCCGCGCCGCGTCGGGCTGAAGGCCACCTGCAGCGGCGCCGTGCCACCGGCCGGCACGTCGGCCAGCGCCCAATGCGGGGTATCCAACAGGCTGATGCCGATAGCGTGGCGCGGCGTCGCGCGGGTGCTGGCCAGTTGCACCGTGAGCGGCGTACTGGCACCGAGGAACTGCGGCTCAGGCGGCAAGAGATGAAGTTGGAGGCCCCGCAGCGTCGCGTGCCCCACGTGCATGCCGACCAACGCACAGCCTGCCAGCAGAAAGGTGAGCAGGTAGCCCAGGTTCAGCTGGTAGTTGATTGAGGCCAGCAGCAGCAACAGCACGGTGGCGCCGAGCATCAGCCCGGCCGGGGTGGGCAGGATGTAGACGTTGCGCTGCGTCAGCACCAGGGTGTCGGTGCGCGGCAGGCGCGCTTCCCACCAGCGTCGAAAGCCCGCACGCACGCTGGGCATGCGACGCCGGATCGGCGCTGCCGCGACGCCGGGCGGTGCCGAGGTTGTCACGACAGCGGCACGGCCTCGACCATGGCGCGCACCTGCTCGACCGCACCGCGCCCGGCATCGCCGACCGGTACCAGACGATGGGCGATCGTCTGCGGCAGCACGGCCTGCACATCGTCGGGTGCCACGTAGTCGCGACTGGCCAGCAGAGCCTGCGCCTTGGCTGCGCGCACCACGGCGATGCCGGCGCGCGGCGACAGGCCTTGCAGGAACCAGCGCCCCGAGCGCGTGGCGGCGATCAGATCCTGCACGTAGTCCAGCAACGAAGGTGCCGCGTGCACATCCAGCACCCGCTGCTGCAGCGCCTGCAGTTCCTCGGCATTCAGCAGCGCGGGCAATGCATCGACCAGGTCGCGGCGGTCATGGCCGCTGAGCAGCTGGCGCTCCGCCGCGCGGTCGGGGTAGCCCAGCGAGATGCGCATCAGGAAGCGGTCCAGCTGCGACTCGGGCAGGGCGAAGGTGCCCAGTTGATCCTGCGGGTTCTGCGTGGCGATGACGAAAAACGGGCGCGGCAGCGGGCGCGTCGCACCTTCCACCGTCACCTGCTTCTCCTCCATGGCCTCCAGCAGCGCGCTTTGTGTCTTGGGGCTGGCGCGGTTGATCTCGTCGGCCAGCAGCACCTGGGCAAACATCGGCCCGGGGTGGAAGACGAAGGCCTCCTTGCCGCGCTCATACACCGAGACGCCCGACAGGTCGCTGGGCATCAGGTCCGAGGTGAACTGCACGCGCGAGAACTGCAGGCCGAAGGTGCGGGCCAAGGCGTGGGCCAGCGTGGTCTTGCCCACGCCCGGCACATCCTCGATCAGCAGATGGCCGCCCGCCAGCAGGCAGGCCACGCAGTCCTGCACCTGAGTCGGCTTGCCGACGATCACGCCATTGAGTTGACGCAATAGGGCCGCGACTTTCTCTTGTACGATCATGTCGAAACCTTACCGTAAAAACCCGTATCAACGGGCGACGACCTTGAACACCACTGGATACTTCAGCCACCGCGACTGCTGGAAGCACGAGATGGGGGCAGGCCACCCCGAGTGCCCCGAGCGGCTGGACGCGATCGAGGACCGCTTGCTGGTCACCGGCGTGGGCGATGCGCTCGACCGGCGTGACGCGCCGCTGGCGTCGGTCACAGATCTCGAGCGCGCCCACTCGCGCATGCACGTGGCCGCGTTGCGCGGCATGACCGATCAGCTCCAGGAGCAGATCATCGCCGGCGGTCCCGAGCACGCGCAGATCGACCCGGACACCAGCCTCAATGTCCACACCTGGAGTGCCGCGCTGCGGGCAGCGGGTGCCGCGCTGGCGGCCACGGATGCGGTGATGGCCGGCGAGATGGAAAACGCCTTCTGCGCAGTGCGCCCACCCGGCCACCACGCGTGCCGCAGCGAGGCCGGCGGGTTTTGCTTCTTCAACAACGTGGCGGTGGCGGCCCGCCATGCGCTGGAGAGGCACGGCCTGTCGCGCGTGGCGATCATCGATTTCGACGTGCACCACGGCAACGGCACCGAAGACATCGTGGCCGGCGACCCGCGCATCCTGATGGCCAGCTTCTACCAGCACCCGTTCTACCCGTACGGCGCGGCCTTTTCGGATGCCGCCAACCTGGTGAACATGCCGGTACCCGCGTACACGCGCGGCATGGACATCCGCGAGATGATCGAGCAGGCATGGATCCCGAGGCTGGAAGCACACCAACCCGAGATGATCTTCATCAGTGCCGGCTTTGACGCGCACCGCGAGGACGAGATGGGCCAGCTGGGCCTTGTCGAGCAGGATTACGCCTGGATCACCAGCCGCATCAAGGACGTTGCGCGCCGCCACGCCAAGGGCCGCATCGTCAGCTGCCTGGAGGGCGGCTACCACCTGGGCGCGTTGGCGCGCAGCGTGGAAGCCCACATCCGCGTGCTCGCGGATCTCTGAGCGTCGTGCGGCCGCCTGGGTCGGCCCTCATCGCCACGGGCATTGGGCACGCGCCCATGGGCGCCGCCCGGCCACTCGGGTGCGTCAACGGCATGCCGCGCCATTACCATTCGCCTGTGTGCCTGCGGGGGGACGTGGGCACGCATCACAAACCAACATATTCAGGGGGTTCACACATGGCCAACATCCACTTCATCGGCGGCGAAAAAGGCGGCGTCGGCAAATCGCTGACCGCGCGCGTCCTCGCGCAGTACTTCATCGACCGGCAGCTGCCCTTCGTCGGCTTTGACACCGACCGATCGCACGGCGCACTGATGCGCTTTTACGCCGACTTCGCATCGCCCGTTGCGGTCGATCGCGCCGAGGCGCTGGACACCATCGTCGAGACCGCCGCCAGCAACCCCGAGCAACGCGTGCTGGTCGACCTGGCAGCGCAAACCCACGAGACGCTGGCCCAGTGGATGGAAGAAGTCAGCCTGCTGACCGTCGCCGCCGAAGAGGGTCTGCAGATCACCTACTGGCACGTCATGGATTCCGGCAAGGACTCGGCCGACCTGCTCGGCAAGCTGCTCGACCGGTTCGGCGGTGGCCTGCGTTACGTGCTGGTGCGCAACCAGGTCCGTGGCAGCGACTTTTCGATCCTGGAGAAGTCGGGCCAGCAGGCGCGTGCCATCGAGCTCGGCGCCCAGGTCGTCACGCTGAAGAAGCTGAGCGAAAGCGCGCTGCTGAAGATCGACGACGCCAACAGCAGCTTCTGGAAGGCCAGCGTGGCCGGCGGCGGTCTGGGCCTGTTGGACCGCCAGCGCCTGAAGACCTGGCTGGCCGACCTGTACCGCGAGATCGACAAAGTCGGTGTCTGAACCGCTGCTGCGCATCGACGCCCTGCAGGTCGGCTACGCGGGTGATGTGCCGCTGGTGCGCGGCTGGTCGGCGCACATTGGCGCCGGCATCACCCAGTTGTATGGCGACACCGGCAGTGGCAAGACCAGCCTGTTGCGCGTGCTGGCCGGCGAGGTGCCGGCCATTGCGGGGCAGCTGCAACTCGGCGGCGCCGTCTTCAGCGACAACGCCGAGCGCTACCGCGCGCAGGTGTTCCACGTCGACGCCCGCACGGACCGCTACGACCAGATGACGGGCCGCGCCTGCCTGGCAGCGCTGGCGCACGGCGATCGGGCCGTCGATGAGGCCTTGCGCGAAAGCCTGGTGGCGGACTTCGGCCTGCTCCCGCACATCGACAAGCCGCTCTACATGCTGTCCACCGGATCGAAGCGCAAAGTCTGGCTGGCGGCTGCGCTCACTTGCGGGCGGCCACTGACGCTGCTCGACGAGCCCACCGCGGCGCTGGACTCCGGTTCGCGCGAGCGGCTATGGCAGGCGCTGGCGCAGATCGCGCGGCAGGAGGACAGGGCCATCATCGTGGCCAGCAGCGAGCGCATCGATGCCGTGCCCCTGGCGGCCTGCATCGCACTGCCGATCACCTGAGCGCGCCACGGCGCGCGCCATGCGTTCAGTCGCGCGAGCGCGACCGGCTCAGCAACACCGCACCCAGCGCTACGGCGCCCACCACCGCAGCACCGACCAGCAGCTTGTTGTGCGGACGTGCGGGCGCGCGGGGCGCTCCATGCACCGCGGGGAAGCGCGACATCTCGAACAGATTGCCCTGTGAAATCGGCGTGCGCGGGGCCCGGACCAAGGCCCTGTCCAGCACCCAGCGGCTGAGGCGACCCACCAGACCGGGCGCCGCTGCCTGCGCGATCACGCCGGGCAGTGCAGGGGCGCCCAGCCACACCGTGTCGCGAGGGCGTCGTGCCAGCCGCACGATGGTGGCGGCCACGCGATCCGGATCGATCAGCCCCGGTGGCGGCTGCAGCTGCCGGCCGGTGAAGTTGGCGCCGTGCCGCAGGCCGGGCGTATCGACGAAGGTCGGCGCGACATCGCAGACGTACACACCCGGTGTGTCGGACAGCTCGGCCCGCAGCGCGGCCGACCAGCCGCGCAACCCGAACTTGCTTGCCACATACGCCCCGGCATACGGCGTGGGCACCCATCCACCCATCGAGATCATGTTGATCAGCACGCCGCTGCCCTGGCTGCGAAAGTGCGGCAGCACCGCGTGAGCGCCGTGCATGTGGCCGAGCAGGTTCGATTCGATCACTCGGCGGTGGGCCTCCATGGGCGTCACCTCGAAGCGTCCGACCGCGCCGACGCCCACGATGTTCACCCACACGTCGATGCCACCAAAGCGCCGCAGCGAAGCGGCGGCCAGTGCGCGCACGGCTTTGGGGTCGCAGACATCGGTCGGCGCGACCAGAGTCTGCGCGCCCAGCTGCGCGCACTGCGCGGCCACGCGCTCCAGTGCTTCGCCGTTGCGCGCTGCCAGGACCACGCGCGCATGGGTGCGCGCGAAGGCGAGGGCGGTGGCGCGGCCGATGCCGCTGGAGGCGCCTGTCACGACGACGACGGGGGAAGAGGGCAGGTGTGATCGCATGTCAGGTCGCGGGCCTCTTGGGGCCGTAGTTGTCCGGTGCGCAAGCATAGAGGTAATGCGGGGCGTTTGCGCCTGCGGTCTCCCGCAACACGCGCAAGCGCGCCGGCTTCCGACGTGGGGCGTGCGCCTTGCCCTACACGTGCCTGGCGGGTGCCCCCGTCACGATGTGGCATGGCTGCCACGAGCACTTTACCCAGGGTCCGAAACCCCGTCGTCCAGGCTGCGGTGGAACAAGCGCAGAAGCGCGTCGGTGCGCTGCTGCAGGAACTCGAGTTCGAAACGGGGGCTGATGTTCAGAGCATCGGCCTGGAAGATCTCGTGGATACCGACCCGCACAGTGGCAGACCCGTGCTCCGCAAATCTGTGGACATTCACGTACGCCAGCGCCCAGAACGCAGCTGGGTGCGTTGACCGTTCGCCGTGGCTCCGCCATTTGCGTGGCGGCTCTTCTGCCATTGCCCTTGGTCGTCGCCTAGGTATCAAACCCCTCCGTGGAGCCGGAGTGGGCCGCATAGAATCGGCCGCTTTGTCTCAGTCTTTGCCCCCCAAGCACTATTAGAGGAGTCGCAACAATGAAGATCCTGGTCCCCGTCAAACGCGTGGTCGACTACAACGTGAAAGTTCGCGTCAAGTCCGACGGCACCGGCGTCGACATCGCCAACGTCAAGATGAGCATGAACCCGTTCGACGAGATCGCGATCGAGGAAGCCGTGCGCTTGAGAGAAAAGGGCCTGGCGACCGAAGTCATTGCCATCTCCTGCGGCGTGCAGCAGTGCCAGGAAACCCTGCGTACCGCCATGGCCATCGGCGCCGACCGCGCCATCCTCGTGCTGACCGATGCAGAGCTGCAGCCCCTGGCCGTGGCCAAGCTCCTGAAGGCCGTGGTCGACAAGGAACAACCCGGCCTCGTCATCCTCGGCAAGCAGGCCATCGACGACGACTGCAACCAGACCGGCCAGATGCTGGCCGCCCTGGCCGACCTGCCGCAAGCCACCTTCGCCAGCAAGATCGAACTGGCCGACGGCAAAGTCAGCGTCACGCGTGAAGTCGACGGTGGCCTGGAGACGCTGAGCCTGTCCACGCCCGCCGTCATCACCACCGACCTGCGCCTGAACGAGCCGCGCTACGTCACGCTGCCCAACATCATGAAGGCCAAGAAGAAGCAGCTGGACACCTTCAAGCCCGAAGACCTGGGCGTGGACGTTGCCAGCAAGCTCAAGACCCTGAAGGTCAGCGAGCCGCCCAAGCGCAGCGCCGGCATCAAGGTGCCCGACGTGGCCACCCTGGTCGCCAAGCTCAAGAACGAAGCCAAGGTCATCTAAGGAGAACCACCACATGACCATCCTCGTCATCGCAGAACACGACAACGCCTCCATCAAGGGCGCCACGCTGAACACCGTCGCCGCCGCCGTCGCCTGCGGGGGTGACGTGCACGTCCTCATCGCCGGCCACAACGCCGCTGCCGCAGCGCAGGCCGCCAGCCAGATTGCCGGCGTCGCCAAGGTGCTGCACGCAGAAAGCCCCGGCCTTGCGCACGGCCTGGCCGAAAACGTCGCCGCGCAGGTGTTGGCCATTGCTTCTGGCTACAGCCACCTGCTGTTCCCCGCCACCGCCAGCGGCAAGAACATCGCCCCGCGCGTGGCCGCCAAGCTGGACGTGAGCCAGATCAGCGAGATCACCAAGGTGGACAGCCCCGAC
>NZ_JBWMBB010000013.1:0-243221 GCF_056521305.1 Rhodoferax sp. RT4P68 | reverse complement strand
TTTGTGGTGGCCTCTTCTCTTACTGCGTGCCTGCTTTGAACGACAACGAAGACTGTCTATCAATGGAAGAAAAAATCCATGACCGGTTGTTGACGTGGTGGGAAGTCCCTGTAGAAATAAAGGAGGAGGGACGCGCCCTGCGCGGACCGGGGGACATTCGCGGAAGGGGCCACCCGGTGGCCTCGGCCCGCGCCCCCATGATTCCGACCACACTGAAGTTGCCCACACCACGCTGCGCACCGGATGAATGAAATGACCCAATCCACCCCACCCACACCACCCCCCACCGACCACGGCTTCGACGAGACCGCGCTGCAGGCCTGGCTCACACAGCACGTCCCTGGCTTCACCGGCCCCATGACCGTCACCAAGTTCGCCGGCGGGCAGTCCAACCCGACCTACCGCATCGGCACCCCCGCGCGCGACTATGTGCTGCGCGCCAAGCCCGGCCCTGCGGCCAAGCTGCTGCCCAGCGCCCACGCCGTGGAGCGCGAATACACCGTGATGCAGGCCCTGCATGGCAGTGGCGTGCCGGTGGCGCGCATGCTGGCCTTGTGCAGCGACGAGGCCGTCATCGGCCGCGTGTTCTTCGTCATGGAGTGCGTGGAAGGCCGCGTGCTGTGGGACCCGGCGCTGCCCGGCATGGCACCGGCCGAGCGCGCCGCCCACTACCGCGAGATGAACCGCGTCATCGCCACACTGCACACCGTGCCGTTTGCCGAACGCAGGCTCGCCGGCTTCGGCAAGCCTGGCAATTACCTGGAGCGCCAGATCGGCCGCTGGAGCAAGCAGTACCGCGCGTCCATCACGCAGCCCATCGCCGAGATGGACGTGCTGATGGACTGGTTGCCGGCCCACATCCCCGCCAGCGGGCGCGACGAGACGGCGTGTGTCGTGCATGGCGACTACCGGCTCGACAACATGATTTTTCACCCCACCGAGCCACGCGTGCTGGCGGTGCTGGACTGGGAGCTGTCCACGCTCGGCCACCCGCTGGCCGACTTCAGCTACCACTGCATGGTCTGGCATGTGGAGCCCTCGCAAAACCGGGGGCTGGAAGGGCTGGACCTGGCCGCGCTGGGTATCCCCTCATTGGATGACTACATCGCCATGTACTGCGACCAGAGCCGGCTGACGACGCCTGATGTGCTGCGCCAGGACTGGTCGTTCTACATGGCCTACAACCTGTTCCGCCTGGCCGCCATCGCGCAGGGCATCGCCAAGCGCGTGGAGGCCGGCACCGCCTCCAGCGCGCAAGCCAAGGCCGCGGGCGCCAGCGCCGCACCGCGTGCCAAGCGCGCCTGGGCATGGGCGCAACAGGCGCAGCAAGCCTGAAGATGGCACCCACCACGGCGTGGCCTCATCGGCTTGCAGGCGTCCACGCGGCCTCGCGCTTCGCCTGCAGCTGAACCCATCGACATTTCACAGGAGCCACCCATGTCCGAACCCACCACCCTCGACACCGGCACGCCCGATCTGCTCGCCACGCTGCAGGCCGGCGTCTTGACGCTGACCCTGAACCGCCCCGACGCGCGCAACGCCATGAGCCGCGCGATGAATTTGGCCCTGCAGGAGCAGCTGGCGCAGGCCGAGTTCGACCACGCTGTGCGCTGCATCGTGCTGACTGGCGCGGGCAAGGGCTTTTGCGCTGGCGGCGACGTCAAGGGCATGGCGGCGGCCGGTGACGGCACCGTCGGCGCGCAGACCATCGACCAGGCCATCCACCGCCAGCGCGCCAACCAGCGCGCCACGGCAGGCAAGCTGTTCAAGATGCCCAAGCCGACCATCGCCGCGCTGCCCGGCGCGGCGGCCGGTGCCGGCCTGGCACTCGCGCTGGCGTGCGATTTGCGCATCATGGCCAGCACGGCGGTGATGACGACGGCGTTCGCCAAGGTCGGCTTCTCGGGCGACTACGGCGGCACCTATTTCGTGACGCAGCTGGTGGGCGCGGCCAAGGCGCGCGAGCTGTACTTTCTGTCTGACCGCGTCGGCGCCGACGAGGCACTGCGCCTGGGCCTCACCAACTGGGTCTGCGCGCCCGAAGAGCTGGCCGACCGCACCCGCGCGCTGGCACTGCGCCTGGCCACCGGGCCCACCGTGGCGTACCGCTACATGAAGGAGAACCTGAACCGCGCGATGGCTGGCGATGTGGACGACTGCATGGACCTGGAGGCCACGCACCACATCCACTGCGGCCAGACCGAAGACCACCGCGAGGCAACCAAAGCTTTCGTCGACAAGCGCGAGCCGGTGTTCAACGGCCGTTGAGCCGGTCCGAGCGGGCGCCCCTTACCATCCGCGGTCGCAACGGCGTACTCCTCGGTACGCTCAGCCGACTTTCATCAAGGTTTTAACAGCATGAGTTCTACCTACAGCCTGCTTGCCCTGGGGCCGATCGCGGTCGTCTTTCTGCTCATGGTCGTCTTGGGGCGCTCGGCGCGCCTGTCGATGGGCGCTGCCTATGTGGTCACCGCGTTGATGGCGTTGTTCGTCTGGCAGGCGCAAGGCGCCGTGGTGGCTGCGGCCACGGTGAACGGTCTGCTGACCGCCGTCACCTTGCTCTTCATCGTGTTCGGCGCCATCGTGTTGCTGAACACGCTCAAGGAGAGTGGGGCGATCGCCTCCATCCGCCAGGGCTTCATCGACGTCTCGCCAGACCGGCGCGTGCAGGTGGTCATCGTGGCCTGGCTGTTCGGCTCGCTGATCGAGGGCTCCTCCGGCTTCGGCACACCCTCGGCCGTGGGCGCGCCGCTGCTGCTGGCGTTGGGCTTCCCGGCGATGGCGGCGGTGATGGCGGTGCTGGTGATCCAGTCCACGCCGGTGTCGTTCGGCGCGGTGGGCACGCCGATGCTGGTGGGCGTGCGCTCAGGCATCGACAACAAGGCCGACGTGGCCGCGGCCATCGCGCCTGCGGCGCCCCTGGAATACCTGCAGCAGATCGTCGAGAACGTCGCCCTGCTGCATGCGCTCACCGGGTTCGTGATTCCCTTGATCCTGTGCGGCCTGCTGACGCGCTTCTTCGGCGAGCGCCAGTCGTTCGTCGATGGCCTGAAAGCCTGGAAGTTCGCGCTGTTCGCCGGCCTGGCGTTCACCGTGCCCTACTACCTGATCGCCCGCCTGCTGGGCCCTGAATTCCCGTCGATGGTGGGCGCGATGATCGGCCTGTTGATCGTGGTGCCGGCCGCGCGCCGTGGCTGGTTCGTGCCGAAGGAGACCTTCGACTTCCCGCCCCGCGACCGCTGGCTGCCGAGCTGGCTGGGCACGCTGGACGCGCCCGACCAGACCCAAACGGCCCGCTTCTCGGTGCTGCGCGCGTTCTCGCCCTACGTGCTGGTGGTGGCGCTGCTGATCCTCACGCGCACGGTGGCGCCGGTGAAGGCCTTCCTGACCGGGCCGGACACCACGCTGCGCTTTGCCAACCTGTTCGGCACGTCGATCTCGGCCTCGGCGCAGTTTCTGTATTCGCCGGGCGTCGTCCTGATCCTGGTGTCGCTGCTGTGCATCGCGCTGTTCCGCATGTCGTCGCAGCAGTACCTGCGTGGCGTGAAGGACTCGGCGCGCACCATGCTCGACGCCGCGCCCGCGCTGCTGCTGGCCGTGCCCATGGTGCAGGTGTTCATCAACTCTGCTGCTGCCGACGGCAGCCTGGTGAGCATGCCGATGGCGCTGGCCCAGGGCGCCGCTGCGCTGGCGGGGCAGGCATGGCCCAACGTGTCGCCGTGGGTGGGCTCGATGGGGGCGTTCATCGCCGGCTCCAACACCGTCAGCAACATGATGTTTGCGTACTTCCAGTTCTCCACCGCCCAGCAGATCGGGCTGAACGTGGACTCGTCGGCCGTCGTCGTGGCCCTGCAGGCCATCGGCGGCGCAGCGGGCAACATGATCTGCGTGCACAACGTGGTGGCCGCGGGCGCCGTGGTCGGCATGATGAACCGCGAGGGCGAGATCATCCGCAAGACATTGATCCCCATGGCCTTCTACTGTGTGCAGGGCGGCCTGATCGGGCAGGCGCTGATCAGCGGCAATGTGGTCTGGTGGGCGGCGGCAGCGATCTGGCTGGCCATCTTCCTGATCGGCATGTCGCTGGCCAAGGGCACGCCCATGGTGGCGACCCGCGTGTTCACGACGCCACGGCCGGCTTGAGGCGCCACGCCGCGTCGCCCTGCTGAACCCGCTGGCCGCCGCCGCCCCGGTGGCGGCCAGACACCGAGAGGAGTGAGACGATGACCGCACCCACCCCCGGATCGCAAGCCTGGCTGCACCAGGTGCGCGAAGAGCCCATCGACCCTGGTCGCCCCATCATCGACCCGCACCACCACCTGTGGCTCTCGCGCGGCGACTGGGGCGGCTATTTGCTGGGCCAGCTGTGGGCCGACACCGGCGCCGGCCACAACATTCAAAAAACCGTGTTCATCGAATGCCGGGCCGGCTACCGAACCGAAGGCCCCGAGCACCTGCGCACCGTGGGCGAGGCGGCGTTCGTCGCCGGCATCGCGCAAGCCGCGCGCGAGGGTGGCGGTGGCGCCGAAATCGCAGGCTTCGTCGGCCACACCGACCTGCGCCAGAGCGAAGCCGTCCTGCGCGAGGTGCTGGCTGCACAGGGCGACGCAGCACAGGGCTTGTTTCGCGGCATCCGCCATTCGGGCGCGCGCGACCCCGATCCGCAGGCGCTGACCATTCCCGGCCGTGCCGACGCGGGCCTGTACGCCGATGCCGCCTACCGCGCCGGCGTCGCGCTGCTGGGCAGTCTGGGCCACACCTACGACACCTGGCACTACCACCACCAGAACGCCGACTTCGCCGCCCTGGCGCGCGCGGTGCCGGGCACGACGATGGTGCTGGACCACTTCGGCACGCCGCTGGGCGTGGGCGCCTACGCCGGCCAGCGCGAGGCCATCTTCAGCCAGTGGCAGCGCGACATCGCCGAGATCGCGCGCTGCCCCAACGTGGTCGCCAAGCTGGGCGGGCTGGCGATGCCGGACAACGGCTTCGGCTGGGACCGGCGGGCGCTGCCGGCGCACTCAGACGAGTTGGTCGAAGCGCAGGGGCGCTACTACCGGCACGCCATCGAATGCTTTGGGCCGGAGCGGTGCATGTTCGAGAGCAACTTCCCGGTGGACCGGCGGTCGGTGTCGTATGTGAGCTACTGGAACGCCATGAAGAAGATCGCAGCGGGCTATTCCGCCGATGAGCAGCACGCGATGTTCTATGGCACGGCGGAGCGGGTGTACCGGGTTTGATGGGCATGGCAGCCAAGGCTGCGGCGCGGTGCCGTGGCCAGTCGAACCGCCGCGCACTGACTTGAAGCATTGACGGCACCAACACAGGGCATTAGCCCGTGAATGGTGCACGCCTGCACGAGAATGGAACACCATTCATTTGATTCGACAGCCCCCCATGCAGTACCCCCATTGCCATGCCTTCATGGCCCATGTCGCCGAGCGCAACCCCGGCCAGCCCGAGTACATCCAGGCCGTGACTGAGGTGATGGAGAGCCTCTGGCCGTTCATCGCACAGCACCCGCGCTATGCCGAGCAAAGCCTGCTGGAGCGGCTGGTCGAGGCAGAGCGCACGGTGATGTTCCGCGTCTGCTGGACGGACGACCACGGCACCGTGCGCGTGAACCGCGGCTACCGCATCCAGCACAGCATGGCCATCGGCCCTTACAAGGGCGGGCTGCGCTTTCACCCCTCGGTGAACCTGTCGATCCTGAAATTCCTGGCCTTCGAGCAGACGCTGAAGAACGCGTTGACCACACTGCCCATGGGCGGCGCCAAGGGAGGGTCGGACTTCGACCCCAAGGGAAAGAGCCGCGGCGAGGTCATGCGCTTCTGCCAGGCATTCGCCAGCGAGTTGTTTCGCCACGTGGGTGCCGACACGGACGTGCCGGCCGGCGACATCGGCGTGGGCGGCCGCGAGGTGGGCTTCATCGCCGGCATGGTCAAGAAGCTGACCAACCGCGCCGACAGCGTGTTCACTGGCAAGGGCCTGTCGTTCGGCGGCTCGCTGATCAGGCCCGAGGCCACGGGCTACGGCACGGTGTATTTTGCGCAAGAGATGCTGGCGCACCAGGGCAAGTCGCTGGACGGCCTGCGCGTGTCGGTCTCAGGCGCCGGCAACGTGGCGCAGTACGCCATCGAAAAGGCGCTGGCGCTGGGCGCCAAGGTCGTGACTGTGTCTGATTCCAGCGGCACCGTGGTGGACGAAGACGGCTTCACCACCGGGAAGCTGGCCGAGCTCATGGAAGTGAAGAACCATCTGTACGGCCGCGTGAGCGACTACGCCAAGCGCGCGGGCGGCAAGTTCCTGGAAGGCAAGAAGCCTTGGGGCGTGCAGGTCGACGTGGCCCTGCCGTGTGCCACGCAGAACGAGCTGACAGAAGACGATGCGCGCCGCCTGGCCGACAACGGCGTGGTGTGCGTGGCCGAGGGCGCCAACATGCCATCCACGCTGGGCGCGGTGAAGGTGTTCGAAGAACGCGGCGTGCTGTTCGCGCCCGGCAAGGCCAGCAACGCCGGCGGCGTGGCCACCTCGGGCCTGGAGATGAGCCAGAACGCCATGCGCCTCAGCTGGCCGCGCGAAGAGGTGGACGCGCGCCTGCTGGAGATCATGCGCAGCATCCACGCGGCCTGCGTGAAGCACGGCACGCGCAAGGATGGGAGCGTGAGCTACGTGGACGGGGCCAACATTGCGGGGTTTGTGAAGGTGGCGGATGCGATGCTGGCGCAGGGGGTGGTGTAGGGCACGCCGCCGGTCGGATTGGCGAGAAGTGTCTGAATTTCACCTCGACACCTGTTCCTAGTCGCCCGCTAGGACCAGCAAAGCAAGTTGCAAAGTTGACGACTAGCTGCGTCGCAACGCAGCAATAATTCGTCGTTGTGCACTGCAGCACGCTTTCGAACTCACAGAATGGCGCTACGACCGCTCGGCCCGACTGGCTACATCCCCGGCATCGACGGCCTGAGGGCCGTCGCCGTGTTGTCTGTTGTGCTGTTCCACCTGCGGGCGACCCTGCTGCCAGGCGGCTTTGCCGGGGTCGACGTGTTCTTCGTCATCTCTGGCTACGTGGTCAGTGCCAGCCTTGCCCACCGCGATGACGGGGCGTTCGGCCCTTTCCTGCTCGGCTTTTATGCGCGTCGGATCGTACGAATTTTCCCAGCGCTGCTGGCGTGCGTCCTGATCACCGGCATTGCGACATCCATGTTCGTGCCGGCCTCCTGGCTGAGCCAGACGACGGCATACACGGGCATGGCGTCGATCTTCGGCCTGGCCAACGTCGCTCTGGTGTGGTTCAGCGACGGCTACTTCTCCCCGCGCGCGGAATTCAATCCTTTCACCCACACTTGGTCGCTCGCCGTGGAAGAGCAGTTTTATCTGATCTTTCCGTTGCTGTTCTTCGTCTGGATCCGCAACCGTACGCGGGGAACCCCTGTCGGGATGCTTGGCCGCAGCACCCTGCCGGCGCTGCTGGTCGTGTCGCTCGCCTACTGCGCGTACGAGACCGCCACGCGCGCGGACCTCGCCTACTACATGCTGCCCAGCCGGTTCTGGGAACTGGCCTGCGGCGCGTTGCTGTTCCGCATGCACCACGGTGGCCGCTGGTTGCCAGCCAGTCCTCAGAAGGCAGGGCTTTGTGTCATCGCAGGCGCCGCTCTGATCGGCCTGACGTTTGCCTACGCGGACGCGGGCGCGTTCCCCTTCCCCTGGGCCATTCCCGCGGTGTTGGGCTCCACGCTGGTGATCGCCGGCAGCGTGGGAGACGTGGCTTTGCGGTCACGCGCCGTTGCGGTGCTGGGCAGCCGGCCGGTGACATACATCGGCAAGATCTCGTACTCGCTCTACCTGTGGCACTGGCCGGTGATCGTGCTGCTGCGGTGGACGGCGGGCATGGATGGCACCGCGATGCTGGCATTGGCCGCCGTGTTGTCGATTGCACTGGCAGCGCTGTCGTACCACCTGATCGAGCAGGGTACCTGGTGGCGTGGCCGAATTTCCGGTTGGCGCCCGGGACGGACAGCGGCCGTCGGTGTAGCGGGCGTTCTGATGTGCGCGGTCGGCTTGGCTGCCGTTCTCAAATCGCAAGAGCGGATCAGCCTGAGCGTGACGAGCGACCGCCAGACTTGGTATCCAGAGGCATGGCCGGCGACAACTGCCAAGCTGCCGGCGGCACAGGACGCGCTGGCCGGCCGAAGGCTCTTCGTGTGGGGCGACTCGCACGTCGGCGCATACAGCACCATGCTGCAGGCGCTGCGAGAGCAAACCGGCGCCCAGGTGTTCACCTACTCGCAGGCCGGCTGCCCAGTGGCAGGACTACAGAAGCCGGTCACCGCGCAATGCCTCGCACGATCAAGCCAAGTCGTGGCAGAGATCACCGGCAAAGCGAGCGCCGGCGACATCGTGTTCCTGGCATCGCTCCGCGTGCCGCGATTCGGCGATCAGTGGGACACGGCGCACGCAGTCACGCCGATCACGGCAACCGCAGACATCCAGGCAGCCCGACTGAAGGCCGTGCGGGAAGCCGATGCGGTCATCAAGTCGTTCGAGGATGCCGGCATGCGCGTCATCATCGACGCTCCCAAGCCAATTTTTAAAGCGCCGCCCTTCCGATGCTCGGATGCATTCAACGAGGGCAATCCGATTTGCGCAGGCGGATTTGCACTCGACAAGGCCTTACTAGAGGCCCATCGCAGGCCCACCATGGATGCACTGGCGAGTTTGAAAGCCTCACACCCTGCGCTGGTCGTTTGGGGTCCGCTGCCAGTGCTTTGCCCGGGCGCCGAGTGCTCGGCGTTCGACGGTGATCGCCCGTTGTTCTTCGACGGCGACCACCTGAGCGGCCATGGCAACCGGGCGCTCTTCCCGGCGTTCGTGAGCGTGCTGGTATCAACAGTGCGTAGCGGAACCGGGAACGGCCGTTGAGGGGGCCGCTTCCAGACGAACACCTGGACTGGTTGCTTGCCAGGTGGAGCCACCGTACCGCCGGCACAGCG
Source organism: Rhodoferax sp. RT4P68 (assembly GCF_056521305.1). Lineage (NCBI taxonomy): Bacteria > Pseudomonadati > Pseudomonadota > Betaproteobacteria > Burkholderiales > Comamonadaceae > Rhodoferax > Rhodoferax sp. RT4P68. Next base: position 234,231 of record NZ_JBWMBB010000013.1, on the reverse strand, counting down.
CGTCACGTATCCGCGCACATGATGCGGACCCCACCGCCCGTGCGCAGCCCGTCCTTGCGCCGGGCGAAATAGCGCGCGTTGAGATCTTCCGGCGCGGCACTCTCCGCAGTGCGGAAACCCAGTTCGAGCAGTTGCCTTTGCAGCTGCGCTGGATCGAACGTCGACAGCCAGGGCTCACCCAGCGCGGCCAGTTGCTGTTCGAGCACCTCATTGATCACGCGCTCGACCGGGTTGAGCATCGTGACCTTCACACGGTAATCGAAGCACAGGCGGCTGCCGGCCGCAAAGCCGGCCACGGTGCGAAGGGTCGCCGCCACGGCGTCGGCCGTCAGGTACATGGTCACGCCCATCCAGCTGACGCAGGCCGGTTGGTCGGCACGGAATCCGGCCGGCCGCAGGGCGTCCCCCAAGTCGTCGCGCTCGAGGTCTGCAGGCACGAAGGTCAGCGACGCCGGCACGCCGATGCCGGCCTCGGCCAGCAGTTGCCGCTTCCAGCGCTGTGTGCCGGGATGGTCCACCTCGAACACCCGCAGGCCCTCGTCGCGGTACGGATTGCGGCACGCGAACGTGTCGAGCCCGGCGCCCACCACGAGGTACTGGCGCACACCCGCCGCCACGCAGCGCGACAGCGCGTCCTCCACAAAGCGGCTGCGCGCGACGAGCGCACCGCGCAATCCCCGCGCCATGGGATCGTTCAGGGTGAAGGGATCGTCCCGCAGCGCGGCCTCGGTGGACGCGCCCAGCAGGGGCAGCGCGATCGGGTCGGGCAGGACCAGCGGCTCGTCGAGCAACTGGTGCACGGCGCGCAGGGCGGCGACGCTCAGCGCCGAGCGGCTCGGGGCGCCCTGGCGAACGATGTTGGTGGGCAGCGTGGACATCGGATGGACCCTTTGGTGTGGAAGACATCGCATCGTCCAGCCTCACGTTGCGTGAGGGTCAAGTGCCGCCCGCCGCCTGCTGTAGGTAGTGCCGCACTTCAGGCGTGACGACCGCCCCGGCTTGCAGCAGCGGCTCGTTCTCGTAGGCCGCGATGAGTTTGTCGCGCAGGGCGCCGTCGTGCCGCACCACACGGTCCAGCACGTCCTGCCAGTCGCGGGCCAGCCGGCGGGCGCGCGCGCCGTGCGGTGGGACGCCGTCGCCGATCAAGCGCTCGGCCCGTTCGCCGAGCACGCGCCACTCCGGGTCCAGCGTCTTGTCCAGGTGCGCGAGGTCGTCCGCGCTGAGGTATTTGGCAAGCGCAGCCAGCCGCAGCTGGACCGCCTGGTTGATGTAGTCCAGCAAGGTCCGGTCCATGCCGCTGGGCAAGCGCAGGCCAGGCTCCTCGCGCACCATGCTGCCCCAACGCTGCACGAGCGCCATGTCGCCGTCCATCCAGCGCGCCGACACGTCCATCCAGTGCCGTGCGAGCGGTTGCAACGCGATGGAATCGGGCGGCACGCCGCGCTCCATGGCCTCGCGTACCGCCTGCACGAGCGGCGGCCATTCGGACTTGCAGCGCTTCCACCGCTCGAAGACCAGCTTGAGCTCGCCAGCGCTGAAATACTGCTCGAACGTCTGCATCATCGACAGGCTGGCGAGCCAGTCATCGATCTCCGGCTGACCGCCCTCGGCGAGGACGGCTTGCATGACGGTGAGCCGCTCGCGCAATGCCTGGGCCTGCGCGATCTCTTAATCCAGCACGCCGATCTGGCGCGCCAGGATGTCCGGTAAGGTGACAGCGCCATCGTCCAGCAACTGCGCCACATCGGCCAGCGACAGGCCCATGCGGCGCAGGGTCTGGATCCCGTGCAGCCGCGCGACATCGTCCCGGCTGTACAGCCGATAGCCGCCCTCAGAGCGCCCCGTCGGGTGCAGCAGCCCAATGCTGTCGTAGTGGTGCAGCGCGCGCACCGTGAGACCGGTGCGCCGGGCCAGTTCGCCGACTTTGAGAAGCATGGGGGAGTGTGCCTCGCCGTGGCGACGGCGCGACTGAAAAGGCCAGGGCGCTTTGGTCTCGGGCGTACAGGGTGGTCTTCAGGCGGGCGTTACGGCGCGACACTGCGTCAGGCCGCCATGGCCGGCCAGCAAGGCGTCCATGGCGATCGGCGCCGCGGTCGTGGGGCTGTTCGAGTCATACCGACCTGCTCATGGCGACCAAGTCGTCATCGGCGAGCGCTTCTGTCTGCCTGGGTTGATGACCGCTGCGCCCGCGGCCTCGAAGGGGCTGGGGAACCGGCTCCGAAACCATAGCTGTGCCCAGCACGATCATTCGAAGTTCGCCGGACGAGAGGGAGTCTTGTCACGGACGCCCTCGAACACAGCGAACTCTTCGTCGCTCAATCTGGCCTGGCGACCCATGTCGGCCAGTAGGGAGCCCAGCTTCACGCGGCCTTTGGGCCTGACCGCAGACTCCAGGATCTCGCGCACCTCAGCCTCCATGCTGTTGCCGTGCTGGGCAGCGCGGACACGCAGAGCGCGGTGCGTCTCCTCAGAAAGGTTGCGGACTGTCAGCATGACCATGGCACATCCTCCGAATGCGTTCGATACATGCATTTTTCCACCGCGCCTTCACTCGGGGAATCGAGCGGAATAGTGCTTCAGCCAGGGGCTGGGACGGCGGAGCGGGTGTATCGGCTTTGACGGGTGGATGCGAGTGCAGGATGGAGGACGCTTTCAACCATAGGCTTGGAGGCAGCCGGTCAGCTCGGGTAACAGTTCCGACGAGTCAGTGCGCCGTTCATGTGAGCAGCGGGAACGCTACCGCGCCCGCGGGAGTCGCCCAGTTCTTGACCAGCTCGGCAACGATGGCATTGGTGCTCGTCAGGCGCACGCCGGCCCGCTCCATGCGCCGATACGACATGTCCTCGGCGATCGGGTTCGACGAGCCGCAGGCGTCGCACACGACCTGAATGTCGAAGCCTTCCTCGAGCGCGCTGATGGCCGGCGCAACCATGCAGACATCGGTCGTCACGCCGGCCATGACGAAGTTCTTGCGGCCGGTGGCGCGGCACGCGGCGGCGAAGGCCGGATCGTCCCATGCGTTGACGACGCCGACGCGCTTGATCCGCGCCGCAGAGGCTTCGGGAAGCGCCTGCTGAAGCTCGGGCATCAAAGGACCCTGAACGTCGACGTTGGTTTCCTGGCTCGTGGTGAGGACGACGGGCATCCCGGTGCCGGCGGCAAAGCGCGCCAGGATCAATACGTTGCGTTGCAGGAGCGCGAGCGGCGTCGAGCTGGCCCAGGTGTTGGTGCCGACCTGGTGGTCGATCAAGATGACGGCGGTGTCGTCCAGGTTGAAGCGTTGCATCAGGGTCTCCTTGGGAAAAGTGGGTCGATGGGTCAGGCCGCCGAGACGGCGAGCACGGTCTTTCCGCGGCCTTTGCCGGCTTCGCCTTCGGCGTGCACCGAGGCAATCTCCTCCAGCGGGCGCCGCTGACCGACGTCGAGCGCAACGAGCCGGCCGCTTTCGATCAAGGCGTCGATTTCGGCCAGCACCGCGCCCCGGGGCTGGGTGAAGACAAAGCGGCCGCTGGCGCCTGTCTCGTGCGCCTTCGCCTGATCGGGAGGCTGGGCCAGCGAGACGAGCATGCCACCGCGGCCGAGGACCGACCACGACCGCGCTTGCGTCTCACCGCCGACCAGGTCGAACACGAGATCGAACGGGCCGGCGTCCTCGAAGCGCTCTGCGCGGTGGTCGAGCGTGCGATGCGCACCCAGCGCGGTAACCCTGGCGAAGTCGCTCGGGGATGCCGTCACGGTCACGTCGAAGCCGCGCAGCCTGGCAAGCTGCACCAGCCAGTGGCCGACAGCGCCGCCGGCGCCATGGAGCAGCGCGCGCTTGCCGGCGGCCTCGCCGGCCACTTCCAACGCTGACCAGGCCGCTTGCGCCGTCATCGGCACCGCGGCGGCTTGATCAAACGACAGCGAACGCGGCTTGAGGGCCAATTGAGCGGCGTCGACGATGACGTACTCGGCATGCGTGCCGTCGCGCGTGAACTCGGGATAGCCATGCACCGCGTCGCCGGCACGCAGGCCCTGCACTGCGTCGCCGACCGCCTCGACGATGCCGGCGCATTCCCAGCCGAGCGTGGCTGGCAGCGCTCTGGCGAGTGCTTTGCCCATCGCGCCGCTGCGAATCTTCCACTCGATCGCGTTGACGCCGCTGGCGACCACGCGGACAAGAACGTCCGAGGCGCGTGAGAGCGCCGGCGTTCCGATGTCGATGATTCGCAGATCACTGGCGGGGCCGAATGATGTGATGCGGGCTGCTTGCATGGTGGTTCTCGATGGAAAGCGGCATCCTAGGAGGTTGCGCTCTGTGAGACTATCCCCGGTACATGAAACCCACGGTTCCGAAAACTGCAACTCTGGATGTTGCGTTGTCAGACCTGCACTTGCTCGCCCAAGTCGTCGAGCTTGGCGGCTTGGCCGCGGCGGCCCGCGCGTCATTGCAGTCGAAGGCATCGGTCACGCGCCAGCTGCAGCGGCTGGAGGCGGCCGTAGGTCAGCGCTTGCTGCACCGAGGCGATGGCCGGTTCGCGCTGACTGAAGAAGGACGAGAGTTGCTGCTAAGAGTCAGCGAGCCGGTCGCAGCGATCGAAGACGCGCTGCGCCGGCTGGCTGATCCAAGCCAGGGAATCGAGGGAAGGCTGCGCGTGACGGCCCCGACCACCTATGGTCGCGTCGTGATCGCGCCGATGCTGCCGGGTTTCATGGCGCGTTACCCGGAGGTCTCGATCGAGCTGGAGCTTTCGAGCCGCCGCGTCGACCTGCTCGCCGATGAGGCCGATGTCGCGATTCGCGTCGGCAACCCGGGAAGCGAGCAACTGGCGGCGCGTCGGCTGGCTCGCGACCGCGTGCTGCTGTGCGCGTCGCCCGAATACTTGCGCGGGCGAGTGCCGCTGAATTCGCTGCGCGACATTGCCCACCACGCCCTGCTCGACTTTCGACCTGCGCGCGCGAATGGCACGACGGAGCTGTTCGACGCGATGGGGAAGTTGCACAACATTCGTCCCGCGAGGGTCGCGCTCTGGTCGAACGATCCTGACGTGCTCGCGACGGCAGCGCGCCATGGCGCCGGCATCGCCGTCATCCCGGACACGTTCGTGCACGACGATATCGAGGCGGGCCGGCTGATCGCTGTGGTTCCGGGAGCCGGCTTGCCGGCTCAGGACATCAATGCTCTGTACGTTCCCGGCAGACGACATTCAACAAAGATTCGAGCATTCCTTGACCATGTCGTCCAGTGCCTGGGCGTCTGATGTCGACCGTAATGTCGACGTGGTTGAAAGGCGAGTGCGCCTGCAGCAGCCGGTCGCGGGCGACGCCACCTGGCCGCTGGTGCGCAGTCGCCTCTCCGTTTGCTACAGCCGCATCCCGTCCAAAGCGGCACACCAACCAGCCGGCCCCGCGCTGGACGCCTTCAGGCACTGGACGGACCAGCCAACGCGCCGCCCACTCAGTTTGTGAACGCCTTGCCCTCCACCGCCATCCGCTCCAACAACGGCGAGAGCGCAAACCCCGCCCCCATCCTCTCCCCGTATTCCCTGAGCTTGGCAAGCACCGTGGGCACCCCCACCGTATCCGCATAGAACATCGGCCCACCCCGGTACACCGGCCAGCCATACCCATTGACCCACACCACATCGATGTCGCTGGCGCGAATCGCAATCCCCTCGTCCAGGATCTTCGCGCCCTCATTCACCATCGCGTACAGGCAGCGCTCCAGGATCTCGTCCTTCCCAATCTCGCGCGCCACCTTGCCCTGCTTCGCCATGAAGTCCCGAATGATCCCGCGCGTCACCTCGCTCGGCCTGGCGATGCGCGTGCCATCCACCACCTCGTAGTCGTAATACCCCGCGCCGTTCTTTTGCCCGCGCCGGTCCATCTCGCACAGCACTTCGCGCACCGTCGCGCCTTTGCTGGTCTCCTTGCTCCAGCCGATGTCCAGCCCCGCCAGGTCGCTCATCGCAAACGGGCCCATGGGCATGCCGAAGTCGTACAGCACGGCGTCGATGTCCCACGGCATCGCGCCTTCCAGCACCATCATCTGCGCCTGCGCGCCGCGCGCGGCCAGGATGCGGTTGCCGATGAAGCCGGGGCACACGCCCGAGACGGCCGCCACCTTGCCGATCTTCTTGGCGACCTGCATGGCGGTGGCCAGCGCGGTGGCGCTGGTCTTGGTGCCGCGCACGACTTCCAGCAGCTTCATCACGTTGGCCGGCGAGAAGAAGTGCATGCCCACCACGGCCTCGGGGCGTGATGTGGCGGCAGTGGCGATCTCGTTCACGTCCAGTGCCGAGGTGTTGGTGGCCAGCACGGCGCCGGGTTTGCAGATGCGGTCCAGCGTGCCGAAGATCTCTTTCTTCACGGCCATGTTCTCGAACACGGCCTCGACCACCAGGTCGCAATCGGCCAGCGATTCCATGCTGAGGCTGCCGGTCAGCAGGGCCATGCGCTGCTCCACCTGCTCGGGGGTGAAGCGCCCGCGTTTGGCGGAGTTCTCATAGTTCTTGCGCACCACGGCCAGGCCCCGGTCCAGCGCGGCCTGTTGGGTCTCCACCAGCACGACGGGGATGCCGACGTTGGCAAAGTTCATGGCGATGCCGCCGCCCATGGTGCCGGCGCCGATGATGCCGACCTTGGCCACCTTCACCGTCGGCGTGTCGTCGGGCACGTCGGGGATCTTGGTCGCCTGGCGCTGGGCGAAGAAGGCGTAGCGCTGCGCGATGGAGGGCGTGCCGACCATCAGGTCCATGAACAGCCGGCGCTCGGTGGCCAGGCCCTCGTCGAAGCTGCTGTTCACGGCCGCCTCGATGCACTGGATGTTGGCCTCCGGCGCCGGAAAGCCGCGGAACTTGCGCGCGTTGTCCTGCCGCACCTTGGCGAAGATTTCGGGGTGCGCGCGGGCGGCGAGCAGCTTGTCGTCGTTGTCGCGCACCTTGCGCAGCGGCCGGCGCTCGGCCAGCACGGTGCGCGCGAAGGCGATGGCCCCGGCGCGCAACTCGCCCTCGGGCACCAGCGCGTCGACCAGGCCCATCTCCAGGCATTGGCGCGCGGGCACGTGGCTGCCGTTGAGGATCATGTCCAGCGCCTTCTCCACGCCCACGATGCGCGGCAGGCGCTGCGTGCCGCCCGCGGCCGGCAGCAGGCCCAGGTGCACTTCGGGCAGGCCGCACTTGGCGCTGGGCACGGCCACGCGGTAGTGGCAGCACAGCGCCACCTCCAGCCCGCCGCCCAGCGCCGTGCCATGGATGGCGGCGATGACGGGCTTGCGCGCGTTCTCGATCTCGTCTTGCGCCTCCCACAGCGAAGGCGCCTTGGGCGGCTTGCCGAACTCGGTGATGTCGGCCCCGGCGAGGAAGGTGCGGCCGTCGCAGATCAGCACGATGGCCTGGATGGCGGGGTGGGCATCGGCCTCGCGCATGCCGTCGATGATGGCCTGGCGCATCACCTGCGACAGAGCGTTGACAGGCGGGTAGCGCAGCGTGAGGACGCCGATGTCGCCCTCGACGGCAAGCGAGTGGGCGGGCAGGGTGGCAGTGGTCATGGTCGGGTGCTTTCTGGGAGTGGCAGACAAAAGGTGGTTCAGGCGGAAGGCGGCGTGAGGATGCCGGTGAACAGCGGCGCGACATACAGCGGCACGGCGTCGTCCATGCCAATGCCGGGCACCCATGCGCGCAGCGACGATGCGGCGTTCACCATGCTGGCCACCTGCTGCGCGGCCAGGCTGGCGTCCAGCGGGCGGATGGCGCCTTCAACCATGCCATCGACGATGAACAGGCCGAAGCGCTCGGTGAGCTGGTTGCCGCGCTGCACGGTGTCGTGGCGCGCGCCCTCGGCCAGCGCGCTGCGGGCAGACGAGCGCAGCAGCGGGCCGGCGTCAGACAGCTGGTAGCGCACCAGCGCGCAGGTGCTGGCGACCAGCTGTTCCCAGCCCGATGGGGTCTGCGCCATGGCCTGCAGCTGGGTCTGGCGGATCACGTCGAAACTGCGTTCGAAGCACTGCGCGACCAGGTCGTCCTTGCTGGCGTGGTGGTGGTAGAACGATCCTTTGGTGAGGTGCAGCCGGGCCGAGATGGCGTCGACGGAAGCGCCTCGAAAGCCCTGCTCGTTGACGAGCGCAGTGGCCGCGCGCAGGAAGGCTTCGCGCACGTCCGATGCATCGCCATTGGCCTGCGCCGGGTGCGTGGGCATGAGGGCAGGGCCCGGCTGTTCGTGCCAGCGTTGCGCTGCGGTGGCCAGGCCGCCGAGCAGCATGTCGGCCAGGGCGTGGGCAGCCAGCGCGTAGTCGGCCGGCTCGTAGCGGTCGATCCACGTGCGCATGGTGTTCGACAGAGCCAGCAGCAGATGCGTGCGGGCGTTGCGCTGCGCGTGCGTCCAGCCTCTGTCGGCAGGAAAGCAGCCGCGCAGGCTGCGGAAGAGCGCGGTGTAGGCCTCGACCACCTGGCCGACCTGCGGGGCAGCCAGCGCGCGGATCTCGTTGAACGAGACCAGTGCGCCGCGCCGGCCCGTGGCGATGTCGGCCAGCAGCGCGGCCTGGCCGGCCAGGAAGGCGCGGATCTTGTCCTCCGGCGCGGCCTGCGCCAGTGCGGTCTGCGCGTCGCTGTGCACGGCGGCGATGGCCTGCAGCATGCAGTCGGCGGCCAGGTCTTCCTTGCGGCGGTAGTAGTAGTTGACGCTGGCCTTCTGCAGGCCCACGCGCACGGCCACGCCGGCCAGCGTGACGCCCTTCAGCCCATGCTCGTTGAACTCTTCGGCCGCAGCCGCGAGGATGGCCTCGCGCTTGACCTGGAAGCGGTCGGTGGGCTTGGCGGCCGGCAGGCTGGGCGTGGAGGGTGGCGCAGCCGTGGCGGCAGGCGCTGCGGCGCGGCGCGTGCGCGGCCGGCCGGCGTCCGACGCTTTGGGGCCGGCCCCGGCCTGGCGGCCCGCGCTGCCGGGCACTTTGTGGCGGCCCGTCGCCGCCGTCACAGCACCTCGAACAGGCCCGCGCCACCCATGCCGCCGCCGATGCACATCGACACCACCACATGCTTGGCGCCGCGGCGCTTGCCTTCCATCAGCGCGTGGCCGGTGAGGCGCGCGCCCGTCATGCCGAACGGGTGGCCGATGGCAATCGAGCCGCCGTTGACGTTGTAGATCGCGGGGTCGATGCCCAGCTTGTCGCGGCTGTACAGGCACTGGCTGGCGAAGGCTTCGTTCAGCTCCCACAGGTCGACGTCCTGAATCCTCAGGCCGTGGCGCTTCAGCAGGCGCGGGATGGCGTAGATGGGGCCGATGCCCATTTCGTCGGGCTCGCAGCCGGCCACGGCCCAGCCCTTGAAGGCGCCCAACGGCTGCAGGCCGCGGCGCTCGGCCTCCCTGGCCTCCATCAGCACCACGGCAGCGGCGCCATCGGACAGCTGGCTGGCGTTGCCGGCGGTGACGAACTTGCCCGGGCCCTTGACCGGCTCGAGCTTGGCCAGGCCGGCCAGCGTGGTGTCGGGCCGGTTGCACTCGTCGCGGTCGACCACGGCGTCGACATAGCTCTCGGCCTTGGTGGCTTTGTCGACCACTTTCATGCGGGTCTTGACGGAGATGATTTCGTCCTTGAACTTGCCGGCCTCCTGCGCCGCGGCCATCAGCCGCTGCGAGCGCAGGGCGTATTCGTCCTGGTAGGCGCGCGACAGGCCATAGCGCTCGGCCACGATGTCGGCGGTGTCGATCATCGGCATCCAGATGGCGGGGTGCGTCTGCAGCAGGCTGTCGTCGCGCCCACCGCCGCCGCCGCCCTGGAAGCTGACGGAATCGACGCCGCCGCCCACCATGACGCTGGCGCCGCCTTCGACGATGTGGTGCGCGGCAATGGCGATGGCGTTCAGGCCGGACGAGCAGGCGCGGTTCAGCGTCATGCCCGAGGTGGTGACGGGCAGGCCGGCCAGCAGGCCGGCGGCGCGCGCCACGTTGCCGGATGCGGCCACGCAGCCGGCGATCACGTCTTCCACCTCGGCCGGGTCGGCGCCCGAGCGCTGCACGGCGTGGCGGATGGCGTGGCCCAGCATGGTCATGCTGGGGGTGTCGTTGAAGCCGCCGCGGCCGGCCTTGGCCAGCCCCGTGCGGGCATAGGAAACGATGACGGCTTGGCGCATGGCAGGGTCCGATCTGGGTTAAGCGGTGGAAGGGGGCGGTGGCGTCAGTCGGCGTGGTGTACGCCCGTCGTGCCGACTGGGGTGCGCCGGGGTTGGCCGTACCCAATGTATGAAACGCCGATCGATGGTAGCGGCGAGGTGTGGCGTGTTGATCCGTGCAAACCCTGTCGTTTACTGTCTCGTACCGGACTCCGCGAAGCGTCTTCTTCTTCCATACTATCGGTCTGAAATCATCGACCACCCTGCCACCGCCTGGAGATACCACCATGAGCAAGCCCACCCCGGCATTCGGGTTCAACCCGACCGACGAACTGAACGATCTGCGCATGTCCGCCAAGGCCTTGCCGCTGTACGAGCACGTCAAGCGCTTCATCGCCGAGACCGTGGCGCCCATGGCGGAGAAGTACGAGGCGTTGGGCAAGAACCGCCACGGCGAAGAGCGCTGGCAGTACGCGCCCGGCCAGCTCGAGATGCTGAATGCCGCGAAGGACCAGGCCAAGAAGGAAGGGCTGTGGAACTTCTTCCTGCCCGACGCCGAGACCGGCGAAGGCCTGTCGAACCTGGACTACGCCTACATCGCCTCCGAGCTGGGCAAGGTGCCGCTGGCCAGCGAGACGATGAACTGCTCGGCACCGGACACCGGCAACATGGAAGTGCTGGAGCGCGTGGGCACGCCCGAGCAGAAAGAGCGTTGGCTGAAGCCGCTGCTAAACGGCGAAATCCGCTCGGCCTATGCCATGACCGAGGTGCACCACGCCTCGTCGGACGCCAAGAACATCGCCACCACCGCCGTGCTGGAGGGCGACGAGTGGGTCATCAACGGCGAGAAGCACTACATCTCCGGTGCGGGCAGCCCGCGCTGCAAGATCTTCATCACCATGGTGCGCACCAGCCCCGATGCGCCCTCGCACAAGCAGCAGTCGATGATCCTCGTGCCGCGCGACACGCCCGGCGTCACGATCGTCGGCGCCATGCACGTGTTCGCCGAAGACCACGCGCCGCACGGCCACATGCACATCACGTTCGACAACGTGCGCGTGCCCAAGGCCAACATGCTGCTGGGCGAGGGCCGTGGCTTCGAGATCTCGCAACTGCGCCTGGGGCCGGGCCGCATCCACCACTGCATGCGCTCCATCGGCGCGGCCGAGAAGGCGCTGGACCTGATGGTTCAGCGCGGCCTGTCACGCGAGGCCTTCGGCAAGCAGCTGGTCTGGCTGGGTGGCAACGTGGAGATCATCTCGCGCGCCCGCATCGAAATCGAAAGCATGCGGCTGATGGTGCTCAAGGCGGCCAAGGCCATGGACGTGCTGGGCAACCGCGAGGCGCGCCAGTGGGTGCACATGGTCAAGGCCATGGTGCCCGAGCGCGTGTGCAAGATCATCGACCAGGCGATCCAGATGCACGGCGCGCTGGGCGTCTCGCAGCACACGCCGCTGGCGCACATGTATTCGCAGCAGCGCACGCTGCGCCTAGCGGACGGGCCGGACGAGGTGCACCACCTGGTGGTGGGCCGCAACGAGATCCGCATGCGCGAAGGCAGCAACGAAGAAGACGCCAGCATGGCGGCCGTGTTCCGCAACTGACGGCGCACGCGCGGCGGCGGCTCGCGCACAATCGCGGCCGCCCATGCATGCCGCCACTGCGCCCACCGCCAAGTTCACCGACAAGCGAGAAGCGCTGATCGCCTCGGCATCGGGGCTGCTGAACGAGCGCGGCATCCGGGGCACCACGCTGTCGGCCGTGGGCGAGGGCGTGGGGCTGATCAAGAACAGCGTCACCTACTACTTCCGCCGCAAGGAAGACCTGGCCGCGGCCTGCTACCTGCGCTCCATCGAGATCTACGACCGCCTGACCGATGAGGCCCTGCAGCACACGGGCCTGCACGCGCGGCTGGCCACGCTGCTGCGCCTGCATGCCGAGCTGCTGGCGGCCGTGGAGCAGGGGCGCCATCCGCCGGTGACGCGGTTTCACGACCTGCGGGCGCTCGGCGCGCCGCACATGGAGCCGGTGTCCGCCGCCTACGTCGCCATGTTCCGCCGGCTGCGCCATCTGCTGAACGACGAGGTGGCCGCCTGCCGCAGCGCCAGCAATGCGCGCACGCACATCGTGCTGGCCGTGGTCAACGCGCAGCGCATGTGGTTGCTGCGTCACGAGGCGGCGCGGTTCGGCGCTGTCGCCAGCCACATGCAGGCGCTGTTGACGCAGGGCCTGATGACACCCGGCGCTTGCTGGCAGGCGCAGGGTTGCGAGGCGCGCTGGCAGCTGGGCTCGGCCGACCAATCGCCCTCCGCCGCCTTTCTGCGCACGGCGACGCAGCTGATCAACGAGCAGGGCTACCGGGGCGCGTCGGTCAACCGCATTGCCGAGCGGCTGAACATGACCAAGGGCGGCTTTTACTACCACAACGAGACCAAGGACGACCTGGTCAGCTGCTGCTTCGACCAGACCTTCAGCATCATCCGCCAGGCGCTGGCGCAGGCCGAACAGGAGGACGCCAACGGGTGGGACCGGCTGTGCGCGGTGCTGCGCGCGCTGGTGCTCTACCAGATCACGCCCGAGGGCAGCCCGCTGCTGCAGTGGTCGGCCGTGGCCGCCTTGCCGGACGCCGCCGAGCGCAGCCGCATCCGCATGGCGATGGGGCGCATCGCCGAGCGGCTGTCATCGCTGGTGGTGGCCGGCATGGTGGATGGCTCGATCCGGCCGCTCGACCCGATGCAGGCCGCCCAGCTGGTGATGGTCGGCATCAACGCTGCGGCCGAGCTGCAGCGCTTCATGCCGGGCACGACACCGCAGGCTGCGGTCGATCTGTATGTGCGGCCGCTGCTGATGGGGCTGGACAAATCCTCAGGCCAGTAGGCACTGCAGGCGCCGCTGGCTGCCGCGCTACAGCCGTGATGCGCCTGGCGACTGGCGGGCGCGGCTGACATCTGGGCCGGCATGGCACATGCTATTCTTGCTTTGCCACCGGCGTCGCAGGGCACAGGCCCCGAGCGGTGCGGCCACCACCACCATCACGCCGACCCGCGTCGGCATTGCCAGAACAACCACATGATTCTTGTCACCGGCGGCGCCGGATACATCGGCTCCCATGTCTGTGTCGAATTGCTCCAGGCCGGCCATGCCGTCACGGTCTTCGACAATTTCAGCAACAGCAACCCCGAGTCGCTGGCCCGCGTCGAGCGCATCACCGGCAAGGCCCCGGCGCTGGTGCGCGGCGACATCCGCGACGCGGCCGCGATGGAGCAGGCTTTGCGCGACAGCGGCGCCAGTGCCGTCATCCACTTCGCCGGGCTCAAGGCCGTGGGCGAATCGGTGCAAATGCCGCTGGACTATTACGACAACAACGTCGTCGGCACGCTGCGCCTGCTGGAGGCCATGCGCAGTTGCGATGTGCGCCAGCTGGTGTTCAGCTCGTCGGCCACGGTCTATGGCGACCCGCAGCGCCTGCCGCTGACGGAGGACCATCCGCTCTCGGCCACCAACCCGTATGGCCGCAGCAAGCTGATGATCGAGGACATGCTGCGCGACCTGCAGGTCAGCGACGCCAGCTGGCGCATCGGCATCCTGCGCTACTTCAACCCGGTGGGTGCGCATGTGAGCGGGCTGATCGGCGAAGACCCGCGCGGCGTGCCGAACAACCTGCTGCCCTATGTGGCACAGGTGGCGATCGGCCGGCGCGAGCAGCTGCAGGTCTGGGGCGACGATTACCCCACGCCCGACGGCACCGGCGTGCGCGACTACATCCATGTGGTCGATCTGGCGGTGGGCCACCTGCGCGCGCTGGAGCGGCTGCAGTCGCAGCCCGGCGGCGTCACCGTCAACCTGGGCACCGGCACCGGCTACAGCGTGCTGGACATGGTGCGTGCGTTCGAGCACGCCAGCGGCAAGCCCGTGCCCTACCAGATCTCGCCGCGCCGGCCGGGCGATATCGCGTCCTGCTATGCCGACCCGGCCTCGGCGGCCGCGCTGCTGGGCTGGCGCGCCGAGCGTGACCTGCGTGCCATGTGCGAGGACGCTTGGCGCTGGCAAAGCCAGAACCCGCAGGGCTTCGGCGCCTGAACTTCTTTTCAACTTTTGTTTGTCCAACCGATGCTGATTCAACCCGTTGTCCTGTCTGGCGGCTCCGGCACGCGCCTGTGGCCGCTGTCGCGCGAGAAATACCCCAAACAATTGCTGCCGCTGATCGGCGCGGATTCGCTGCTACAGGCCACGGTGCGCCGTGTCGAGGGTGTGCCCGGCATCGAGGTGGCGCCGCCGATGGTGGTCTCCAACGAGGAATACCGCTTCGTCATCGCCGAGCAACTGCGGCTGATGGGCAAGCCGGGCTCCATCGTTCTGGAGCCCATGGGCCGCAACACGGCGCCGGCACTGACGCTGGCCGCCCTCGCAGCGCGGCGCGACGGCGCCGACCCGGTGCTGCTGGTGATGCCGGCCGACCATGTGATCGTAGACACGCAGGCCTTTCAGGCGGCGGTGGAACAGGGCGCCCGGCTGGCGCAGGAAGGTGCAGTGGTCACCTTCGGCATCACGCCGGATTCGCCGGAGACGGGTTATGGCTACATCCAGGCCGGCGGCCCTCACGGCGCCGGTGAGGGCGGCGCCTGCCTGATCGCCCGCTTCGTTGAAAAGCCGGATCTCGCCACCGCGCAAACGTATCTGGATGCCGGCGGCTATTCCTGGAACAGCGGCCTGTTCGTGCTGCGCGCTTCGGTCTGGCTGGCGGCGATTGCCGCCTGCCGGCCCGACATCCTGGCGGCCTGCCAGAGCGCCTGGGACCAGGGCTCGACCGATGGCGAATTCCTGCGCGTGGGCAAGGATGCGTTCGCCGCCTGCCCCAGCGATTCCATCGACTACGCGGTGATGGAGCGCCTGGCCTCCGGCGCCCAGGGCCTGCCGCCCGGCGTCGTGCTGCCGCTGGCGGCCGGCTGGTCCGACGTGGGCGCCTGGGACGCGCTGTGGAAGGTGCTGCCCAAGGACAGCGAGGGCAATGTGGCGCAGGGCGATGTGCTGCTGCACGAATGCCACGACACGCTGGCGCTGTCCGAAGGCCGGCTGATCGCCTGCGTGGGCGTGGACAACCTGATCGTGGTCGAGACGGCCGACGCCGTACTGGTCGCGCACAAGGACAAGACGCAGGACGTGAAGAAGATCGTCGACACGCTCAAGCGCGAGCGCCGCTCAGAAGGCCAGCTGCACCGCAAGGTGTTTCGCCCCTGGGGTTGGTATGACAGCGTGGACAACGGCGCGCGCTTTCAGGTCAAGCGCATCGTGGTCAAGCCCGCGGGCCAGCTGTCGCTGCAGATGCATCACCACCGGGCGGAGCACTGGATCGTGGTGTCCGGCACGGCCAAGGTCACGCGTGGCGAAGAGACCTTTCTGGTGTCGGAGAACGAATCGACCTACATCCCGCTGGGCACC
This sequence comes from Rhodoferax sp. RT4P68, assembly GCF_056521305.1. Taxonomy (NCBI): domain Bacteria; kingdom Pseudomonadati; phylum Pseudomonadota; class Betaproteobacteria; order Burkholderiales; family Comamonadaceae; genus Rhodoferax; species Rhodoferax sp. RT4P68. The sequence goes on along the minus strand of NZ_JBWMBB010000013.1, from coordinate 218,707 downwards.
ACGCACCGGCTGGAAAACCCCGGCCGCGTGCCGCTGGAGATGATCGAAGTGCAGTCCGGCAGCTACCTGGGCGAGGACGACATCGTGCGCTTCGAAGACGTGTACGGGCGGTCGAAGTGAACATCGCCAGCACCGCCGCCGTGCAGTCGGCCACTGCGGCAGCCTCGCAAGGGACGACGGCGAATGCGGTGCAGATGCTGGTGCTGAAGAAGGCGCTGGATGCGCAGGCCACGGCGGCGGCGACGCTGATCCAGTCGCTGCCGGCCGTGCCAGCCCTGGCCACCGAAGGCAACCTGGGCACGCGCCTGAACACCTACGCTTGAAGCGCGTTCAGGTGCGGGGCGTCAACCCGTGTTGCGCAGGCCGGCGGCGATGCCGTTGATCGAGATGTGGATGCCGGTCTGCACCCGCTCATCGCCCTGGCCCGCACGGTAGCGGCGCACCAGTTCCACCTGCAGGTGGTGCAGCGGGTCGATGTAGGGGAAGCGGTGGCGGATCGAGCGCTGCAAAGCGGCATTGCCGGCCAGGCGCTGCTTCTCGCCGCTGATCAGCGTCAACACCTTGGCCGTGCGGTGCCACTCGGCTTCGATGTCGCCGAACACCTTCTTGCGCAGCCGCGCATCGCCCACCAGTTCCGCATAGCGCGAGGCCAGTGCCAGGTCGCTCTTGGCCAGCACCATGTCCATGTTGGACAGCAGCGTGCGGAAGAACGGCCATTGGCGGTACATCTTCTGCAGCAGGGCCAGCCGGTCTTTGGCGGCTGCGGTCTTGCGCGCGCCGGTCTCGGTGGCGGGCTCGCCTGCCAGATAGGCCTCGACAGCCGAGCCGAACCCATACCAGCCGGGCAGCGTGAGGCGGCACTGCCCCCAGCTGAAGCCCCAGGGGATGGCGCGCAGGTCTTCGATCTTCTGGCTGGCCTTGCGCGAGGCCGGCCGCGAGCCGATGTTGAGTTCGGCGATCTCGCGGATCGGCGTGGAATCGAAGAAGTATTCGGTGAAGCCCGGTGTCTCGTAGACCAGTTGGCGGTAGGCCGCCATGCTGGCGGTGGACAAGGCCGCTGCCGCCGTCAGGAACGCTGGTGTCGCCGCCTTGGTGGGTTGCAGCAGCGTCGCCTCCAGCGTGGCGGCGACCAGCGTTTCGAGGTTGCGCCGGCCGATCTCGGGGTTGGCGTATTTGGAGCCGATGACCTCGCCCTGTTCCGTCAAGCGGATCTGGCCGCGCACGGTGCCTGGGGGCTGCGCCAGGATGGCCTGGTAGCTCGGGCCGCCGCCGCGGCCCACCGTGCCGCCGCGGCCGTGGAACATGCGCAGCGTGATGTCGTGGCTGTTGGCCAACTGGTCGAACAAGTCCACCAGCGCAAGCTCGGCGCGGTAGAGCTCCCAGTTGCTGGTGAAGATGCCGCCGTCCTTGTTGCTGTCCGAGTAGCCCAGCATGATGTCCTGCTCGGCACCCGATCGCTGCACCAGCCTCGCGACGCCGGGCAGCGCGTAGAAGTCGCGCATGATGGGCGCGGCGTTGCGCAGGTCTTCGATGGTCTCGAACAGCGGCACCACGATCAGGTCGCAGGTGGCGCCCTCGGTGCGGGCGCCGGCGCCCTTGGGCTCTTCCAGCACGCCGTGCATCAGGCCCACTTCCTTTTGCAGCAGCAGCACTTCCAGTAGATCGCTCACCGTCTCGGTGTGGCTGATGATGTAGTGGCGGATCGCCATGCGGCCATAGCGGTCGAGCACGCTGCGCGCCATCTCGAAGATGGCCAGCTCATGCTTGGCGAGGTCGGAATACTGGGCGCCCAGCACGCGCAGCGGGCGCGCGTCGTTCAACAGGCGCATCAGCAGCTCGCGCTTGGCGGTCTCGTCCAGCGTGGCGTAGCGCGGCTCGACGCGGGCGGTGGCCAGCAGTTCGGCGATGACTTCCTCGTGCTTGTCCGAGCTCTGGCGCAGGTCCAGCGTGGCCAGGTGGAAGCCGAACACATCGACCGCGCGGATCAGCGGGTGCAGGCGCTGCGCCGCGAAGGCGCCGCCGTGGTGCGACTTCAGCGAGGTCTCGATCGTGCGCAGGTCGGCCAGCAGCTCTTCGGCCCGCAGATAGGCGTTCTGGGGCGCCACCGCATGGCGGGCCGCCTCGCCCCCGGTCAGGTCCTTCAGCGTGGCAGCCAGGCGCGCGTACATGCCGGTCAGCGCGCGGCGGTAGGGCTCGTCCTTGCGGTGTTCGCTGGTGTCGGGCGAGCGCTCGGCCAGGGCGTGCATGGCCGGCGGGATGTCGACCAGCCGGGCCGACAGCGACAGCTCGGCGCCCAGGTGGTGCACCTCGGTCAGGTAGTGGCGCAGCGCGATCTCGGACTGGCGGCGCAGCGCGTATTCCATGGTCTGCGCGCTGACGTTGGGGTTGCCGTCGCGGTCGCCGCCGATCCACTGGCCCATGCGCAGGAAGCTGGCCACCGGCTGGTTGCCCAACTCGCGTTCCAGGTGGGCGTAGAGCTTGGGGATCTCGCGCAGAAAAGTCGCTTCGTAGTAGGAGAGCGCGTTCTCGATCTCATCGGCCACGGTGAGCTTGGAGAAGCGCAGTAGCCGTGTCTGCCACAGCTGCATCACGCGTGCCCGCAGCTGTGCTTCGTTGGCGGCCAGTTCGCGCGGCGTCAGCGCGTCCTTGCCCGCGCTGGTCAGCAACGCGCGCATGCGGATCTCGTCGCGCGCGGTCAGCAATTGGGCGATGACGCGCTCGGCGTCCAGAATGCTCTTGCGCTGCACCTCGGTCGGGTGCGCGGTCAGCACCGGCGACACGTAGCTGTGCGCCAACGTCATCGCAATGGCCTTGGGCGCAATGCCGGCCCAGCGCAGGCGCGACAAGGCCACATCCACGCTGCCTTCCTGCGTGTCGCCGGCGCGCTCGTGCACATTGCGCCGGCGGATGTGGTGCCGGTCTTCGGCCAGGTTGGCCAGGTGGCTGAAGTAGGTGAACGCGCGGATCACGCTGACCGTCTGGTCGCCCGACAGGCCTTTGAGCAGCTTCTTGAGCGCCTTGTCGGCCTCCTGGTCCGCATCGCGCCGAAACGCGACGGACAGCTTGCGCACCTGCTCCACAAGCTCGTAGGCGGTGTCGCCTTCCTGCTCGCGGATGACATCGCCGAGCAGGCGCCCGAGCAGGCGGATGTCTTCGACCAGCGGGCGTTCGTTGTCGCGTGTCGATGCGCGGGTTCGAGGTGCGGCTGGGGAGGCTGCAGCCTTGGTCGAAACAGGAGGAGGGGTGGCGGCCTGATCTTGTGTTTTCATGGGCTGCGCGGCGCGTGTTGAGTGGCCGCTATGAGGTTTACCCCATGCTAGCATCCGGCCCCCGCGATCGATTACAACTTGGTTACTGCGTGCGCACCTCCACTGCTCCCATCGTCATCGCCACCCGGGAAAGCCGCCTGGCCCTGTGGCAGGCCGAACACGTCAAGTCGCTGCTGACGCAGCGCGGCCACGGCGTCGAACTGTTGGGCATGACCACACGGGGCGACCAGATCCTGGACCGCTCGCTGAGCAAGGTCGGTGGCAAGGGCTTGTTCGTCAAGGAGCTGGAAAACGCGCTCGAAGAAGGCCGTGCCGATCTGGCCGTGCATTCACTCAAAGATGTGCCGATGGAACTGCCGGAAGGCTTCGTGCTGGCCTGTGTGATGGAGCGCGAAGACCCGCGCGACGCACTGGTCTGCCCCGACCACGCCAGCCTGGAAGCACTGCCGCACGGCGCCGTGGTCGGCACCTCCAGCTTGCGCCGCAGCGTGTTGCTGAAGGCACTGCGGCCGGACCTGGACATCCAGCCCCTGCGCGGCAACCTGGACACGCGCTTGCGCAAGCTCGACGAGGGACATTACGCGGCCATCGTGCTGGCGGCTGCGGGCCTCAAGCGGCTGGGCCTGGTCTCGCGCATCCGCGAGTTGTTCGACGCCGACACCATGCTGCCGGCGGCCGGGCAGGGCGCGCTGGGCATCGAATTGCGGTCCGACCGGCCCGAGTTGGCCTTGGCGCTGGCGCCGCTCGCGCACATGCCGACCTGGCTGGCCGTCACGGCCGAGCGCGCCGTCAGCCGTGCGATGGGGGGCAGTTGCTCGATGCCACTGGCCGCCCACGCGCGCTGGCATGGCACGGCGCTGCGTCTGCAGGCGGCATGGGGCGATGCGCAGACCTTCGCGCCGCTGGTGCGCGCCGAGGCGACCGACGCCGTGGCCAGCCTGGAGCAGGCCGAAGCGCTGGGTGTGCGCGTCGCGGCAGACCTGCGCGCGGGTGGTGCGGGTTGAGAGTTTGAGGGGCAGCCGCTTGAGCAATGGCCTCTCAAGCGCCAGGGCCCCAGCCGCGCGCGTGCTGGTCACGCGGCCTCTGCGCGAGGCGTTGCGCTGGACCGCCAAGCTGCAGGCACGGGGCTACATCGCACAGGCCTTGCCGCTGATCGCGATCGAGCCGGCCGAGCCGGCGCCGTTGGTGGCGGCCTGGCAGGGCTTGGCTCGCTACCACGCCGTGATGTTCGTGAGCGCCAATGCCGTCCATGCCTTTTTTGCCGCCCGGCCCGCCGCGTGCCACTGGCCGGCTGCAGCGCGCGCCTGGGCCACCGGGCCCGGCACGGCGCAGGCCCTGCTGGACGCGGGCGTTGACGTTGCCTGCGTCGACGCGCCGCCGGCCGATGCTGCGCAGTTCGATTCGGAGGCGCTGTGGCAGAGCATCGCCCACGGCCCCCTGGCCGGCGCCCATGTGCTGATCGTGCGCGGGGCCGATGCGCAGGGGCAACTGGCCGGGCGCCCCTGGCTGGCCGATCAGTTGACCGCGGCGCACGCGCAGGTCGATGCCATCGTGGCCTATGGACGCGGCCTGCCACAGTGGGATGCGGCGCAGCTGGCGTTGGCCCGGGCTGCTGCTGGCGATGGCACGGTCTGGCTGTTCAGCAGCTCCGATGCCGTGCGCCACCTGGCCCGCTTGCTGCCCGGCCACACCTGGGAACAGGCCCGTGCCGTGGCGACGCATCCGCGCATCGCGCAGGCCGCCCAGGCGCTCGGCTTTGGCCACGTGCAGGCCTCTCGGCCCGGTCTGGACGACCTTCTTGCGTCGATAGAATCGTTCGAATGAACGCCGAGATGCCCCAAGCGACCACGCCCGGTGCGGCCACGGCCAGCGTGGCCAGCCCAAGCAGGGCCGCGTCGCCCTCGGCCTCCCGCGTGCTGGTGCTGTTTCTGGCGCTGCTGGTCGTGGTGGCGCTGGTGGCCAATGGGCTGCTGTGGCAGAAGCTCGCGGGCGTCCAGGAGAACCTGGCGCGCCAGAGCGCGGATGCGCAGTCGCAGTCGCTGGAGGCGCGCAGTCTGGCGCGCGAGGCGCAGGATCTCGCCCGCGAAACCGCCGCCCGTCAGGCGGTGTCCGATGCGCGCCTGAGCGAGGCCACGCTGCAGCGTACCCAGCTCGACGACCTGATGCTGAGCCTGTCGCGCTCGCGGGATGAAACCCTGGTGGTCGACATCGAATCGTCTTTGCGGCTGGCCCAGCAACAAGCCCAGCTGACGCTGAGCGTGGAGCCGTTGCTTGCCGCGCTGCGCACGGCGGACCAGCGCGTCGAACGTGCCGCCCATCCGCGCCTGGAGCCGGTGCGCCGTGCCATCGCCCGCGATATCGAGCGCATCCGTTCCACCCAGACCATGGACACGCAGGGTTTGCTCGCCAAGCTCGATGACCTGGCGCGTCAGGTCGACAGCGTGCCGCTGCTCAACGCCACGGTGCCGGCCAGGTCGCTGGCCGACCGTGCAACGGCTCCTGCGCCGGACGAGCGCTGGTGGATGCGTGCGCTGGACACGGTGCGCGCCGAGGCCTCGCGGTTGCTGCGCGTGTCGCGCATCGACCAACCCGAGGCGGCGCTGGTGGCGCCGGAGCAGTCGTATTTCCTGCGCGAGAACTTGAAGCTCAAGCTGCTGAATGCGCGCATGGGCCTGCTGGCCCGCCAGTTCGAGTCGTCGCGCGCGGACGCTGCGGCGGCTGCCTTTCTGTTGAACCGCTACTTCGATCCGGCATCGCGACGCACCCAGGCGGCGGTCGAGAGTCTGTCGCAAATCCAGTCGCAGCTCACGGTGGTCGAACTGCCACGCGTGGACGAAACGCTCTCCGCGCTGGCCACCGCGGCAGCCGGACGCTAACGCGGCATGCGCGCGCTCGCCTGGCTCCTGGCGCTGTTCGGTCTCGCCGTGGCGGTGGCGCTGCTGGTGGGGAACAACCAGGGCACCGTCACGCTGTACTGGCCGCCGTATCGCATCGACGTCTCGCTGAACCTGGTGCTGCTGCTGCTGGTGGGCGGCTTTGCGCTGATGCACTTCGCCTTGCGGGGGGTGGCGGCGCTGTTCTCGATGCCGCGTCAGGTACAGCTTTGGCGCGTGCAGCAACGCGAGCGGGCCACGCACGCTGCGGTGCTGGAGGGGCTGATGCACCTGCTGGCAGGCCGTTTCCTGCGAGCGCGCAGGGCAGCCGAAGCCGCGCTGGTGCAGGAAGAGGCCCTGACCGCCAGCGGCCACAAGCTGCAGCACGCCACCCGATTGCGCGCGATCTCGCACCTGGTCACGGCCGAAAGCGCCCACGCCTTGCAGGACCGCGCCACGCGCGACCAGCACCTGCAGTCGGCGCTGGCTGAAACCGGGGCGCGCGAATCCCAGGAACTGCGCGAAGGCGTGCAGATGCGCGCCGCGCGCTGGGCGCTGGCCGACCGTGATCCACAAGCGGCATTGCGTTGGCTGGACGACATGCCGCAGGGTGCGGCGCGGCGCACCTTGGCCCTGCGTGCGCGGCTCAAAGCCACGCGCCATGCGCAGCAGACGCTGCCTGCGTTGGAGACCGCGCGGCTGCTGGCCAAGCACCGCGCTTTCTCGAGCGATGCGGGCCCCCTGATCCTCAAGGGCCTGGCTCTGGAGTTGATCCAGGGCGCCCATGACCCATCTCAGCTGCAGCGGGCCTGGTCCCAGCTGGAGGTCTCCGAACGCCGCATGCCCGACGTCGCCGTCTGCGCCGCTCAGCGGCTCGTGCATCTGCAGGGTGACGCGACACTGGCGCGCCAGTGGCTGGAGCCCGTGTGGGACGACCTGATGCGCCAGCCGTCGCTGGCGGACCAGGGGCCCTTGTTGGTCAAGCTGATCCGGGCAATGGAAGACGCCTTCGGCGCCGATGGCGGCAGCGCCGATCTGCAGTGGCTAGAGCGCATCGAGGCGGCTCAGCTGCGTCACCCCCGCAGCGCGGAACTGCAGTACCTGGCCGGCATTGCCTGCCTGCAGCACCAGCTGTGGGGCAAGGCCCAGTTGCTGCTGGCCCAGGCTGTGACGCACCTGACGGACGTGCCGTTGCGACGCAGCGGCTGGCGCGCCTTGGCTGCTCTGGCCGAGCAGCGCGATGACCAGTCAGCCGCCCAGCATGCCTGGCGCCAGACCGCACTGCTGTAGTTCGCACCAGCCCCATCTGACGCGCATCCACGCCCCATGAAAAAACCGCCCCGAGGGGCGGTTTTTCTTGGGCGCACGTTGCGGTCAGAACGGCAGGTTCATGTCGCGCAGATCGCGGCGCGTCTCGACCATCACCAAAGGCTCGTCGGCCACCACGGTGACGGGCGGGCGTTCGCGCGGCACATGCACTGGGCGCGGCTCGGCGGCAATGGCGGCTTGCACTGCAGCGCTCTTGCTGGCGTCGGTCGAAATCCACTGCAACCCTGAGCCCTGGGCCACCTGCTCCAACTCCGATACCGGCAGGTCGAACACCTGGACCTTCGGCAGGCCGTTGGCCGGCGCAATGGTCACTGTCGGGGCCGACGGGGCTGCCATGACCGACGCGACGGCTGGCATGGGCGGCACGGAGCGGGCAGGTGCAGGCATCACAGCAACCGGTGCCGGTGCCACTGGGGCCGGGGCTGGCGCCGTTGCAAGTGCAGGTGCGGGTGCAGGTGCAGGCGCGGGCGCGGGTGCTGGTGCAAATGCCGGCGCTGGCTCCACGGCCATGGCTTCGACAGCGGCCGGGCGCGTGCTCTCGGTCGCGTAGGTCGCCTCGGCCATCTCCGCCGTTTCGCTCGCGTCGGCCACCTCGGCGGCCGGCGCGCGGGCCGGACGGTCCTTGCGGTCGCGGCCATAACGGTCCCGCGAGCGCTTTTCGCGGCGCGGGGCCTCCTCACCGTCAGTCGCGGCCACGTCCGGGGCGTTCTCCGCACCCTCTTCGGACGCGCCGGCTGGAAGAGCGGTCTCCACGGGCTCCATCGACGTCGCATCGGGTGCCGAGAAGTACGACGGGCGCTCCGACCGGGCCTGCGGCTCACGCTCCAGCGGCGCGACCTGCTCGAGGTCGCCCTGGACGTCGGCTCCGGTTGCCTCGCTCATGTCGCGCTCTCGGCCACCTTCGCCACGGCCACGGCCTCGGCCACCGCGCTCGCGCGGCTCACGCGGTTCACGGGGCTCACGGCCTTCGGGGCGCTCAGTGCGTTCGCCAGCCTGGCGCGGCGGCCGGGGCGTGCGCTCGCCGACAGGCGCTTCGCCAGCGCCGTCCTGCGGCATGACGTCCCCGTCCACCGGGGGACGGGCCTCGCCATCCTGGCGCTGACGGCCGCCACGGCCACCGCGGTTGCCGCGTGGCTGCGTGTCCACGCTGCCTTCGGCGCGCAGTTCTTCGGTGCGTGGCTGCTGGCCTTCGCGCGGTGCGCGCGGCTCGCGGGGCTCGCGGGGCTCGCGGATTTCGCGGCCCTCACGTACGTCCCGTCCTTCACGGCCTTCACGGCCTTCGCGGGCCTCACGTCCCTCGCGGGCTTCACGAGGCTCGCGGCCTTCCCGGCCCTCGCCTTGGCGGCTGCGACCACCGCGGCCACGGCCGCCCTGGCCATCAGCGCGGGGTGGACGCGGGGTCCTGTCCTGTCCGCCGACAGGTGCAGCGGCCGGAGCCGGCGCGGCGACGGGCGGCTGGGGCAGCGGCGCCGGTGCCGGACGCGCACCGAACAAGCCCTTGATGAAGCCGAGGAATCCCTTTTCGGCTTCCGCGGGCGCCGGGGTCGGGACCACGGTCGGTGCGACGGGCGCCGGGGCAGGGGCGGGGGCCTGCACGGCCTTGACCACCGGTTGCGGCGCTGGCGCGTCGGGCAGCACGCCCTTGATCAAAGGCGTCTGCTTGTTGGTGGGCTCTTGCGAGCGGCGCGTGACGGCGGTCGCGTCCTCCATCTCGTCGGCCATCTTGTAGCTGGCCTCCATGTGGTCCAGGCGCGGGTCGTCGTGCTTCAAGCGTTCGAGCTTGTAGTTCGGCGTTTCCAGTGTCTTGTTGGGCACCATCAGCACGTTGATGCGCTGCTTCAGCTCGATCTTGGCGATCTCGGTGCGCTTCTCGTTCAGCAGGAACGAGGCGACGTCGACCGGCACCTGGCACATCACCGAGGCGGTGTTGTCCTTCTGCGCTTCTTCTTGAATGATGCGCAGGATCTGCAGCGCCGAGCTTTCGGTGTCGCGGATGTGGCCGGAGCCGCCGCAACGCGGGCAGGGGATGGACGAGCCTTCCGACAATGCCGGGCGCAGGCGCTGGCGGCTCATTTCCATGAGGCCGAACTTGCTGATGGTGCCGAACTGCACGCGCGCACGGTCTTGTCGCAGCGAGTCGCGCAGGCGGTTCTCGACGTCGCGACGGTTGCGGCTTTCTTCCATGTCGATGAAGTCGATCACGATCAAGCCGCCCAGGTCGCGCAGCCGCATCTGGCGCGCCACTTCTTCGGCGGCTTCCAGGTTGGTGCGGGTGGCCGTCTCCTCGATGTCACCGCCGCGGATGGAGCGGGCCGAGTTCACGTCCACCGAGACCAGTGCCTCGGTGTGGTCGATCACGATGGCGCCGCCGGAGGGCAGGTTGACCGTGCGGGCATAGGCCGATTCGATCTGGTGCTCGATCTGGAAGCGGCTGAACAGCGGCGCGTCGTCACGGTAACGCTTCACACGGGCGGCGTGCTCGGGCATCACATGCGCCATGAACTGCTGGGCCTGCTCGTACACGTCGTCGGTGTCGATCAGGATGTCGCCGATGTCATGGTTGAAATAGTCGCGCAGCGCACGCACCACCAGGTTGGATTCCTGGTAGATCAACTCAGGTTTGCGCAGTCCCTTGGCCGCGCCTTCGACGGCGTTCCACAGCTTGAGCAGGTAGTTCAGGTCCCATTGCAGCTCGGGAGCACTGCGGCCGATGCCGGCGGTGCGCGCGATGATGCTCATGCCCTTGGGGTGCTCGAGCTGGTCCATCGCCTCCTTCAGCTCGGCGCGGTCGTCGCCTTCGATGCGGCGCGACACGCCACCGCCACGCGGGTTGTTGGGCATCAGCACCACATAGCGCCCCGCCAGCGAGATGAACGTGGTCAGCGCCGCGCCCTTGTTGCCGCGCTCTTCCTTTTCGACCTGAACCAGCAGTTCCTGGCCTTCACGGATCACATCGTTGATGCGCGCCTGGCTGACCGAAACGCCTTCGGCGAAGTACTGTTTGGAGATTTCCTTGAACGGCAGGAAGCCGTGGCGATCTTCGCCATAGTCGACGAAGCAGGCTTCGAGCGAGGGCTCGACCCGGGTGACAACGGCTTTATAGATGTTGCCTTTGCGCTGTTCGCGCCCTTCGATCTCGATTTCATAGTCGAGCAGCTTCTGCCCGTCGACGATGGCCAGGCGGCGTTCTTCGGCCTGCGTGGCATTGATCAGCATCCGTTTCATGGGTAGCGGTCCTTCAGTGGGCTCTTGCGAGACCCGGTGTGTCGTCAAAACGTCTCGGTTCGGTGGGAACCTTTGATGCCTGAACGACGCGCTTGAAACGAAGGGAATTGCCGGAGAGCCGACACCTGCGAGCACCTAGCTCTTCAGGTGGGGCATGGGCGCGTGGATGGGTGCAAGTTGCAGGTGGCTCCGCCATGGCGCCGATGCGGCGTGAGACGAAGTTTGCCGGGATGGTGCGCGGCGCGTGCCAGAGCCGGGCCACGCTGGCAGAGGCCAGCGCAGGCAGGTTCGCATCGTCAGTCTGTGCACCATGTCTTGCTCAGATCCGCCAAGCTGACCGTCATGCAGTACATGGTGGTCAGCCCGGTTTGGGGTATTCCGTATCAGGGTTTCAATTGCGTCGGTCCGCCTCGGTCGACGCCTGCTGCCACCCTGACCAGTGCGGACAGGATCGACAGCCGACGCCTCGGAGTGACATCGCCTCGCAGCGTCGGCGAGTTGTGCTCTAAACTCGTGATTTATCAAGCACTTAGGCCTAGACGCTGGTGAAAAAGATTATAGGTGCACAGAGCCAGTCCGCCGTGCCTGCCAGCAAATTGGTACCGGTCGGGCCTGACGCCGATGGCCAGCGCCTGGACAACTTCCTTGTGCGCGAACTCAAAGGCGTGCCCAAGAGCCATGTGTACCGGATCATCCGCAGCGGCGAGGTGCGCGTGAACAAGGGCCGTGCGGCTGCCAGCACACGGCTGTCCGAGGGGGACAGCGTGCGCTTGCCGCCGGTGCGCGTGTCCGAGCGGGTCGAACTCAAATCCGCCGCCATGGCGCAGGCCACGCCGTGGCGCAATTTTCCGGTGCTGCACGAAGACGACAGCTTTTTGGCCATCGACAAGCCTGCCGGCGTGGCGGTGCACGGCGGCAGCGGCATCGACTTCGGTGTGATCGAGCAGTTGCGCATGGCCAGGCCACAGGCACCTTTCCTGGAACTGGTGCACCGGCTCGACAGAGAGACGTCGGGCGTGCTGCTGATCGCCAAGAAGCGCAGCGCGCTGAAGCAATTGCAGGACCAGTTTCGCGAGCGCGAGACGGGCAAGACCTACCTGGCGCTGACGCTGGGCGCCTGGCCTGCCAGGCTCAAGGTACTGGACAAGTCACTGGTCAAGTTTTTGCTGCCGGCCAAGCCCGGTGCCGAGGGCGAGCGCCGCGTCCGCGTGGCGGCGCGCGACGATCCGGAAGGCATGCGCTCGATCACCTTGGTCAAGGTGGCCGAGCAACTCGCGGATTTCAGCTTGCTGGAGGTCACCATCAAGACCGGGCGCACGCACCAGATCCGGGTGCATCTGGCCAGCGAAGGCCACCCGATCGCGGGGGACGACAAGTATGGCGATTTCGCCCGCAACAAATCCCTGGGCTCGCAGGGCCTCTCGCGGATGTTCCTGCACGCCTGGCGTCTGCGGGTGAACCATCCGGCAACAGGTGAGGTGCTGCAGATCGAGGCGCCGTTGCCCCCTGCGCTGGCAGACTTTCTGGCCAGCCTGACCCGTCCCAACCCTCCGGCCACAGCACAATCTGTCCATGCAAGCCCGAAAATTTGACCTGATCGCCTTCGACTGGGATGGCACCCTGTTCGACTCGACGGCCATCATCACCCGTTGCATCCAGGAGGCCGTGCGCGACGTCGGCGGGGCCGTGCCCAGCGATGAGGCAGCGTCCTTCGTGATCGGCATGGCGCTGCCGCAGGCGCTGGCACACGCGGCGCCGGACGTGCCCAAGGAGCGTTACCCGGAACTGGGGGCGCGCTACCGCCACCACTACACGGCGCACCAGCACGACATCGTGTTATTCACCGGCGTGCTGGGCATGCTGGAACAGCTCAAGTCGCAGCAGGTTCTATTGACCGTGGCCACGGGCAAGTCGCGGCGCGGCCTCGACGAAGCCCTGCGGACGGTCGAGCTGCAAGGTCTGTTCGACGGTTCCCGGACGGCCGACGAAACTGCCGGCAAGCCCCATCCGCGGATGTTGCACGAACTGATGCGCCAGTTCGGTGTCGACCCTGGTCGCACCTTGATGGTGGGCGATACGACGCACGACCTGCAGATGGCCGTGAACGCTGGCTGTCCCAGTGTGGGCGTGGGCTACGGCGCCCATCCGTTTGGCGAGTTCGCCAGCCTGCGTCCGCTGTTCGTGGCCCACTCGGTCCGCGAATTGCATGACTGGCTGCTCGGGCCCACTTGAAGCTGGCGGGCACGTGGACATGGACGTCGTGGCGTTGTGCAGTTCCAGGGACTTGGGCGACGGCGCCGCTGCGGTGCCGTTCGACGTGCTCTATCAGGGGATGACTTGCCGGGCGTTCGCCGTGCGCTTCAATGGGCTGCCCCATGCCTACCTGAATCGCTGCACCCATGTCGCCATGGAACTGGACTACCAGCCAAACCGTGTATTCGACGATTCCGGCCAGTGGCTGCTGTGCGCCACGCATGGCGCCGCCTACCAGCCAGAAACGGGCGCGTGCGCCGGTGGGCCGTGTCGGGGTGGGCTGGTCAAGATCGAATTGTCCGAATTCGATGGCGTCGTGCACTGGCATACTCGTGAACAGTTGCAGCCTCTTGATTTCTAGCAGGCCGACCACCTCGGCTTTTCACCCCTATGAGCGATCCGCAGTACCCCAGTTCTCTTGAGGCCGGCAGCAAACCTTCCGACCTGCGCTGGGAGCGCGACACACTGGAGCGGCTTGCCTTTGCTTCGTTGAAGGAGCAACGGGCCTCGCGGCGCTGGAAGACTTTCCTGCGTCTGGCCTGGCTGGTGTTCTTCGTCGGCATGGCGTGGGTGCTGCTGTCGCGTGGGTCTCCGGTGACCGACAAGACGGTGGCGCACACGGCGGTTGTCGAGATCAAGGGTGAGATCGCCTCCGGCGCCGATGCCAGTGCCGAGTTCGTGATCGCCGCCATGCGCAGCGCCTTCGAGGACGAAGGTGCGCAGGCTGTCGTGCTGCTCATCAATTCACCCGGCGGCAGCCCGGTGCAGGCCGGCATCATCAACGACGAGATCCTGCGCCTGAAGGCGATCCACAAGAAGCCGGTTTATGCTGTCGTGGAAGAGGCCTGCGCTTCCGCCGCCTACTACATCGCTGTCGGGGCAGATCAGATCTATGTCGACAAAGCCAGCATCGTTGGCAGCATCGGCGTGTTGATGGACGGTTTTGGCTTCACCGGGCTCATGGACAAGCTGGGCGTTGAGCGGCGGCTGCTGACGGCTGGCGAGAACAAGGGCTTCCTGGACCCGTTCAGCCCGCAGAGTGAGACGCAGCGTGCGCTGGCGCAGTCCATGCTCGACACCATCCACCGGCAATTTATCGCGGTCGTCAAAACCGGCCGTGGCGATCGACTCAAGGAGACGCCGGAGACCTTCAGCGGCCTCTTCTGGAGCGGTGAACAGGCGGTCGAGCAGGGCCTTGCGGATGCGTATGGCAATCTGGATTCCGTGGCGCGGGACGTTGTCAAGGCCGAGGAAATCATCGATTACACCCGGCGCGACAATGTAGCCGAACGCCTGGCCAAGCGGTTCGGCGCTGCACTTGGCGAGGGCGCCGTGCGGGCGCTCAGGTCGCTGCCTGCGATCCGCTGAGGCCGGGCGCCTCAGCGTCCGATGGCAAACATGGCCGGCATGTCGGCCAGGGCAACAGTTTCCTGCTGCCGCCATTCCTTCACCGTGCGACTGACGACCTGCGCTCCCGCCAATGTCAGACCACTGGCAATCGCCAGCCGCGTGTTGTGTTGCAACGTCTGCAACAGCGCGCGGCGCAGCACTTCGCCGCGGTAGGGCGTTTCGATGAACAGCTGGGTCTGGCCGGTCTTCAGTGCCAAAGATTCGAGCGTGCGGATGCGCTGGGCCCGGGCGTCGGCATCCTGCGGCAGATAGCCGACGAAGGCGAAATCCTGGCCGCTCAGGCCGCTGGCCGCCACGGCCAGCAGGATGGCGCTGGGCCCCACCAGCGGCGTCACCGGGATGCCGAGCGCATGGGCGGCGCGCACCACCGAGGCGCCAGGGTCCGCAACAGCGGGCATGCCGGCCTCGCTGACCAGTCCCATGTCATGCCCCTGCATGGCCGCAGCCAACAACGGCGCCGCGTCAAAGCCTGGGCCGTGGTCGCCCTTCTTGTGGACCTCGCGCGGCAGCTCGGTCAATGTCAGCTGTTGGATCGGCGTTGCCAACGGGACGACGCTATCGACACGCTTGAGATAGGCGCGCGTGCTCTTGCTGTTCTCGCAGATCCAATGTTGCAGTCTGGCCGCGACCTGCAGCGTGCCGAGCGGAATGGCGTCCTGCAACGCCGCTTGGGTGGCGCAGCCGAAATCCAGCGGCGCTGGCACCAGGTACAGGCGGCCCGTCATCCGATCACCGTCAGACCGGCAGCGCGCAGCAACTGGCAGGTGCGGATCAGCGGCAGGCCGATCAAGGCGGTCGGGTCGTCACTCACGATCGCATCGAGCAATGCAATGCCCAGGCCCTCGCTCTTGGCGCTGCCGGCGCAGTCGTAAGGCTGTTCGGCTTGCAAATAGGCTTCGATCTCTGCGTCTTCCAAGGCGCGAAAGCGCACCTGAACGGCGGCCAGCGCGGTCTGCTCGAATCCGCGCGCCACATGCACGACGCTGACGGCGGTCTGGAACACCACGGTCTGGCCGCGCATCTCGCGCAGTTGGGCGGTTGCGCGGGCATGGTTGCCGGGCTTGCCGAGCGGGCGCCCGTGCAGGTCCGCCACCTGGTCGGAGCCGATGACCACGGCATCTGGGTGCAGCGCCGACACGGCCCGCGCCTTCGCCAGGGCCAGTCGGCAGGCCAGGTCAGCGGGTGATTCGGAGGGCCGCGGTGACTCGTCGACATCGGGGGCGACCACGTCGAACGGCAACCGCAGTCGGGTCAACAGTTCGTGGCGGTAGCGCGAGGTCGACCCAAGGATCAGCCTGGCCTGCAGGGCAGGCGGGGTGGAAGATGGCATGGGGCGATTCTCTTACACTGCCCTGCATGAACTCCGACAAGCTGGCGCCTGGTTTCGATGTCCAGGCCTTCGCCCGATCGGGCGGCGCACGCAGACAAGTCAGCCCGCTGGCGGACTTTCCACGGTTGGTGCAAGAGGCCGCGGGCCCCGCTGGCGACCAGGTGGTGCATTGGCAGGCGCAGGGTGCAATGCGTCTTGTCGCGGGTCTTTCGCAGGTCTGGTTGCACCTCGAAGTCCAGGCCGAGCTGCCCGCAATCTGCCAGCGCTGCCTGGAGCCCGTGGATCTGGCGCTTACTGTCGACCGCTGGTTCCGGTTCGTGGCCGACGAGGCGACGGCCGACACCGAGGACGAAGAAGCGGAAGAAGATGTGTTGGTGCTCGATCCTCAGTTCGACCTCATGGCCTTGATCGAGGACGAACTGCTGATGGCGATGCCGCTGGTGCCGCGCCACGAAGCTTGCCCGACTGCGGTTCCGATGGAGCATGTGGATGCCGACTTCGAGGAAGCCCAGCAAGCCAAGCCGAACCCGTTCAACGCGCTGGCGGGCCTGAAGATCGGACCGGGCAAGGACGACCACTAGCTGGCCCGTACGGCCTGGGCTATAATCGTGGGCTTCGCGCGCCATGGACCTAGTGTGCTTTTGCACCGATCGTCCGTTTGGCCAGCTTGCACCATGTCGTGTGGTGCGATTGTTGCAATCCCTACTCGTCCAGGAGCCAAGCATGGCAGTCCAGCAAAACAAAAAGTCCCCGTCCAAGCGCGGTATGCACCGTTCGCACAATGCGCTGAACGTGCCCGGCATCGCGGTCGAGCCGACCACCGGCGAAACCCATCTGCGCCATCACATCAGCCCCAACGGTTTCTACCGCGGCCGGCAGGTGTTGAAGAACAAATCCGAAGCCTGATCTTCTCGGCTGCCAGGCCCGTCGCTACGACATCTGTAGCTGCGGGCCTTTGTTTTTGCGCCGATGGTTGTCCATTTGTTGCCACTAGCGTATGGACGGCAGTCCTGCAGTGAACTCCATGATCAAGCTGGCTGTTGACTGCATGGGGGGTGATCACGGGCCGCGGATCACCCTGCCCGCGTGCACCGCGTTTCTGGCCGCACACCCGGATGCTGAACTCCTGCTCGTAGGGCTGCCTGACGCTCTCGCCGCTTTCTCACATCCTCGCGCGCGCATCGTTGCGGCGACGGAAGTGATCAGCATGGACGATCCGGTCGAGGTCGCGCTGCGCAAGAAGCGAGATTCCTCCATGCGTGTGGCCGTGATGCAGGTCAAAGATCAGGCCGCCGATGTGGCCATCTCTGCCGGCAACACCGGCGCCTTGATGGCGATTGCGCGCTACCTGCTCAAGACTGTGCCGGGCATCGACCGCCCGGCGATCGCCACGCAGTTGCCCAACGCCCGTGGCGGGGCGACCACCGTGCTCGACTTGGGCGCGAATGTCGACTGTTCGGCTGAGCACCTGCTGCAGTTCGCCGTCATGGGATCAGCGCTGGTATCTGTCTTGAACAATGTGGATGAGCCCTCGGTCGGCCTGCTCAATATTGGTGAAGAGACCATCAAGGGCAGCGAAGTCATCAAGCGGGCTGGCGAACTGCTCCAGGCTGCCGCCAGCGCCGGCAATCTGAACTTTCGCGGCAACGTCGAAGGCAACGACATCTTCAAGGGCACGACCGACATCGTCGTCTGCGACGGTTTTGTGGGCAATGTCGCGCTGAAGAGCAGCGAAGGTGTGGCAACCATGATCGGCGGCTTCCTACGGGCTGAGTTCTCGCGCAGCCTGCTGACCAAGGCCGCTGGGCTGCTGGCCTACCCGGTGTTGCAGGCGCTCAAGCGTCGCATGGACCACCGTCGCTACAACGGCGCTGCCCTGTTGGGCTTGCGTGGGCTGGTCTTCAAAAGCCATGGATCGGCCGATGCGTTCGCATTCGAACAGGCCTTGAACCGCGGGTATGATGCGGCGCGCAACAAGCTGCTGGACCGCGTGCAGGCGCGCATCGCGCGCACGGTGTTGACGCAGGCACCCGTCGACCCCGGCGCCCTGGTGTCGCCGGTCTCTGCGGTGCACTAACGAAAATCCATGCCTACTTACTCACGCATCACAGGAACCGGAAGCTTCTTGCCCCCAAGGCGATTGAGCAATGCGGATCTGGCGGCTGAGCTTGCAGGCAAGGGCATCGAAACCTCCGACGAGTGGATCGTCGAGCGGACCGGCATCCGGGCGCGCCACTTCGCAGCGCCCGATGTGACTTGCAGCGATCTGGCCCTCCCAGCCGCGCAGGCTGCGCTGCAGGCCGCTGGTGTGACGGCCGATCAGATCGACCTGATCATCGTGGCGACGTCGACTCCTGACATGGTGTTCCCATCGGCCGCGTGCATCCTGCAACACAAGCTCGGTGTCGCCGGGTGCCCGGCTTTCGACCTCCAGGCAGTCTGCAGTGGCTTCGTCTATGCGCTGACGGTGGCCGATTCCATGATCCGATCAGGCGCAGCGACGCGTGCGCTGGTCGTCGGGGCCGAAGTGTTCTCCCGCATCCTGGACTTCTCGGATCGCACGACTTGCGTGCTGTTCGGTGACGGCGCCGGTGCAGTGGTGCTCGAGGCTTCCGAGACCCCGGGCATCCTTGCCAGCGACTTGCACGCCGACGGCAAGTATGTCGGCATCCTCTGTGTGCCAGGTCATGTCTCCGGTGGACATGTCGTGGGCGATCCCTTGCTGAAAATGGACGGCCAGGCCGTGTTCAAGCTGGCGGTCGGCGTGCTGGAGGAAGCTGCGCGCGCGACCCTGCTCAAGGCAGGCAAGACGGCCGACCAGATCGACTGGCTGATTCCGCATCAGGCCAACATTCGCATCATGCAAGGAACGGCCAAGCGGCTGAAGCTGCCTTTCGACAAGTTGCTCGTGACAGTGGACCAGCATGGCAACACCTCGGCGGCCTCGATTCCGCTGGCGTTGGATGCCGGTGTGCGCAGCGGCAAGATCAAGAAGGGCCAGTTGCTGATGCTCGAGGGTGTCGGCGGCGGCTTTACCTGGGGCGCGGTTCTGCTGACCCTCTGAACTCGATGGCGCTGTGAGGTGCCTCCACCGTTCACCATGACACCATTTGCTTTTGTTTTTCCTGGTCAAGGTTCGCAGGCCGTCGGCATGCTTGACGCCTGGGGCGACCATCCCGCCGTTGCCTCCGTGTTGGCCGAGGCTTCCGATGCGCTCGGCCAGGACGTGGCCCGTCTGATCCATGAGGGGCCGAAGGAAGATCTGGCGCTGACAACCAACACCCAGCCGGTGATGCTGGTCGCAGGGCTGGCTGCCTACCGCGCGTGGTTGGCAGAGACCGGCGCTGCGCCGGCGCTCGTTGCCGGTCATTCGCTGGGCGAGTATTCAGCGCTGGTGGCCGCCGGCGTGTTGACGCTGGCACAGGCTGTTCCGTTGGTGCGCTTTCGCGCACAGGCCATGCAAGACGCAGTTCCAGTGGGCACGGGTGCCATGGCTGCCATCTTGGGCATGGACAGCCAACGCGTGATTGCCGGCTGCGCTGAAGTGACGCAAGCTTTGGGCGGCGTCGGCGGTGAGGTGGTTGAAGCTGTGAACTTCAACGATCCGGCGCAGACGGTGATCGCGGGAAGCAAGGCGGCCGTGGAGCGCGCCTGTGAGGTGCTGAAAGCGCAAGGCGCCAAGCGCGCTTTGCCGCTCCCGGTGTCCGCGCCATTTCATTCGAGCCTGATGCGGCCGGCAGCCGAGCGCCTGCGCGAGCGTCTGGCCGCGTTGACGCTGGGCGCGCCGCAGATTCCCGTGGTCAACAACATCGACGTGGCGGTTCTCGACGATGCCGACGGCATCCGCGATGCTCTGTACCGGCAGGCGTTCGGTCCGGTGCGTTGGGTGGAATGCGTGCGAGCCATCAAGGCGCGCGGCATTGCCACGGTGGTCGAATGCGGCCCAGGCAAGGTTCTCGCCGGCATGATCAAGCGGATCGATCCGGAGATGGCCTCTGGCGCTGTCTATGACCTGGCGTCCTTGGCACAAACCAGAACGCAACTGGAGGCAACGGCAGCATGAGCAACACCAATCTCGAAGGGCAAGTCGCCCTGGTGACGGGCGCATCACGCGGCATTGGCGCCGCGATCGCACTGGAGTTGGCTGCTCTTGGGCTCAAGGTGATCGGAACCGCCACCACCGCGCAGGGCGCGGAGAAGATTTCACAGACGCTGTCGGCCCACGCCGGCTGCGAAGGCCGCGTCTTGGACGTCAACGAGACGGGCGCCGGTGACACACTAGTCGAATCCATCGTGCAGCAGCATGGCGCGCTGCAGATCCTGGTCAACAACGCAGGCATCACGCGCGACATGTTGGCCATGCGGCTAAAGGACGACGACTGGGACGCCGTGCTCGACACCAATCTCAAGGCGGTCTTTCGCATGAGCCGTGCCGTGATGCGGACCATGATGAAGCAACGCTATGGCCGCATCGTCAACATCACCTCGGTCGTCGGCGCGTCCGGCAATGCCGGCCAGGCCAACTACGCGGCAGCGAAGGCCGGCGTGGCCGGGATGACGCGCGCACTGGCGCGTGAACTGGGTTCGCGCGGCATCACGGTCAACTGCATCGCGCCCGGATTCATCGAGACCGACATGACCGGCAAACTGTCTGCCGAGCAGCACAAGGCGCTGTTGGGGCAGATCCCGCTGGGCCACCTGGGCCGGCCTGCAGACGTCGCGCACGCGGTCGCGTATCTGGCATCGCCTCAAGCCGCCTATGTGACGGGGCAGGAACTGCACGTCAACGGCGGCATGTACATGTAGCCGGCCCGTCGGCGCTGGCGTTTGTCCCTGTCCTGCAGGGGCCAATGCGGTGCAGGCAGCCCAGCTAAAATCACCGATTCTTTACAACCCCAAGAGAGGGAACCATGAGCGATATCGAAGCACGCGTCAAAAAAATCATTGCCGAGCAGCTGGGGGTGGAGGAGTCTCAAGTCACGAGCGAAAAGTCGTTCGTGGCTGATCTGGGCGCCGACTCCCTGGACACGGTGGAGCTGGTGATGGCATTGGAAGATGAGTTCGGCATTGAGATCCCGGACGAAGACGCCGAGAAGATCACGACCGTTCAGAACGCGATCGACTACGCCAACAACCATCAAAAGGCTTGAGACCAGTAGGACCTGCAATATGTCGCGTCGTCGTGTCGTCGTCACCGGTCTTGGTTGCGTCAGCCCTGTTGGAGCGGACGTTGAGTCGTCCTGGCAGGCCTTGCTGGCCGGGCAGTCCGGTATCGATCTGGTCAAGAGCTTCGACGCGAGCGGCTTGGCCTGCAAGTTCGCAGGCGAAGTCAAGGGTTTCGACATCACGCACTACATCGCCGAGAAAGAAGCGCGTCACATGGACCGCTTCATGCACCTGGGCATCGCGGCGGCCTGCCAGGCCGTGGCGGACGCTGGGCTGACCACTGGCGAGGCGTTGAGCGAAGAAGAGGCCACGCGCATCGGTTGCAACATCGGCTCGGGCATCGGCGGTTTGCCGATGATCGAGCAGACGCATGCCGAGTTGGTCAGCCGTGGTCCGCGGCGTGTGTCGCCGTTTTTTGTGCCGGCGTCGATCATCAACATGATCTCCGGCCATGTCTCGATCAAGTTCGGCTTCAAGGGGCCGAACGTGGCGGTGGTGACGGCGTGCACCACAGGCTTGCATGCGATCGGCCTGTCTGCGCGCATGATCGAGTACGGCGATTGCGATGTCATGGTGGCTGGGGGCGCCGAGTCAACGGTCTCGCCGCTTGGCATCGCCGGCTTTGCTGCCGCCCGGGCGCTCAGCACACGCAACGACGACCCGCAAGGGGCCTCGCGTCCATGGGACAAGGGGCGTGACGGGTTCGTGTTGGGCGAAGGCGCAGGCGTGGTCGTGCTCGAGGAGTACGAGCGTGCCAAGGCCCGCGGCGCGCGGATCTACGCCGAAGTGCTGGGCTTCGGCATGAGCGGGGATGCGTTTCACATGACGGCCCCGAATGTGGACGGGCCACGCCGGTCGATGCAGATGGCGCTGCGCAACGCCGGCATCAACCCCGACGAGGTGCAACATCTCAATGCACACGGGACGTCCACTCCTCTGGGCGACGTGAACGAGACCAATGCCGTCAAATTGGTGTTCGGTGATCATGCCAAGAAGCTGGTCATCAACTCGACCAAGTCGATGACCGGCCACTTGCTGGGTGGCGCGGGTGGCATCGAAAGCGTGTTCACCATTTTGGCCCTGCACCACCAGAAAGTGCCGCCGACCATCAATCTGGTCGATCCGGATCCCGAATGCGATCTGGATTACTGCGCCAACACGGCACGTGATCTGGCCGTGGATGTCGCGCTGAAGAACAACTTCGGCTTCGGCGGCACCAACGGTTCCTTGGTCTTCAAGCGCGTCTGAGCTGTCGTCCTTCACTGCTGCGCCATGCACAGCGCTCCGGCTGTTCGCTACCCGGTGGCGCTTGCGCGCCCCCTCGTGCTGGCTGTGGCGGTGCTGTGGCTGGCGGCGGCCGCGCTGGGCGGCTGGTGGTGGTATGCAACGGGCGGCGCGGGATGGCGGCTCGCAGCCGGAGCGGCGAGTCTGCTCTGCAGCGGCGCGGCGGCCGTGTTCCTGCTGCGCGCCATGCCCCAGGGCAGCTTGCGCTGGGACGGCCAGGCGTGGTGGTGGCATGCCGGTGAGACCGAGATCCAGGTGACAGTGGCGCTGCATTTTGACTTCCAGCATTTGATGGTCCTGCGCGTGGCTGGTCTGCCGGGCCGCGACCCCTGGTGCTGTGTCGAACGTGCTGTATTGCCGCGGGCCTGGAACGACATGCGCTGCGCGCTGCATGCGTCGCCCCGGGCCGGCCGCACGCTGGCTGCGGATGGGGGCACTGCGTCGTGACGGAGGACGCAACGCCTACGCCACTGCCACCTCCAGCAGACAGTGACCTGATTCTGGTGGAGCGCACCGTCGCTGGTGACCAGCGCGCGTTCGAGTTGCTGGTGATCAAGTACGAGCGCCGCATCCAGCGTTTGATCGGGCGGATGGTCCGCGATGTCGATCTGGTCGAGGACATCGCCCAGGAAACCTTCATCCGTGCCTACCGGGCGCTGCCCAAATTCCGCGGTGACGCCCAGTTCTACACGTGGCTGTACCGGATCGCCGTGAACACCGCCAAGAAGACCTTGATGGATTTCAAGCGCGATCCCACGGTCAGCGAGAGCGCGTTGCGCGGCTCGGACGACGACGATGAAACTTCCCGGCGCGAAACCGAACCAATCAGCCATGAAACGCCGGACACCGTGCTGGCGGCCAAACAGATCTCAGCCGTGGTGAACGCGGCGATGGAAGGTTTGCCCGAGGACTTGCGGCAGGCTGTGACGCTGCGCGAGATCGAAGGCATGAGCTACGAAGAAATTGCCGAGGTCATGGATTGCCCGATCGGCACGGTGCGTTCGCGCATTTTCAGGGCGCGGGAAGCGATTTCCGCCCGGGTCAAGCCGTTGCTGGAAAACCAGTCCGGCAAGCGCTGGTAAGCGCTGATAGCCACACGGTGGTCGAGACACACGATGCAGGTGAAGAAGATGAACGAATACGGAACCCAAGAGCACAGCGCGTTGTTGTCCGCGTTGGCGGATGGCGAGTTGGACCGCGCTGAATGTGCGCAGTGGATGGCGATGCCTGCGGCTGCGGACGCCGATCTGGCGGCCACCTGGGCCACCTACCATGTGATCGGAGATGTTCTGCGCGGCGGCGACCCGATGATGGTGCGCGGCTCGCCCGGTTTTTTGCAGCGCCTGCAAGTACGCTTGCAGACCGAGGAGCCTTTGTCGGTCCACCGGTCTGAGGTGGCCTTGCCTGCCGCCGGTACGGCGAATGGACGTCCCGAGGTCTCGCCCACAGCCATGCCGGTGACGGGGCATGCCGAGCCGGCGAACGAGGCGGTCTTCCGCTGGAAGCTGGTGACGGGCGTGGCATCCTTTTCTGCCGTCGCGGTACTGGCCTGGGGCTTGACGGGCGGTGGCGTCGCTCCGAGCTCCATGTCGCAGCAGTTGGCCGTGGCGGCCCCCGCAGCGGCCGTTTCGCAAACCGTGGAGATGCCGGTGCGGCCGCTTGGCGGCGAGGAACAGATCATGATCCGCGATGCGCGCCTGGACGAACTGCTCGCCCAGCATCGACAAGGCGGCACGACGGCGCTGTTGCTGCCAGCTGGCGTCCTGCGCAGCGCGACCTTCGCGTCACCCGAACGCTGAACGCAGCCAAGACTTTCGACAGCATGCACCCACGTTCCTTCCGTTGCTTCACGCTGACCGCCTTGTGGCTGGCGCTGTCCGCTTGTGCGGCGGTTGGCCAAACCGTGCCTGTACCTGCTGTCGAGAGCGCGTCGACGACGGCCCCCACTCCGCAGCGCAGCATTGGCGAGTGGTTGATGCGGATGCATGAAGCCTCGCGCAAGCGTGCCTATGTGGGCACGTTTGTCGTGTCTTCGGACGCCAGCATGGCCAGTGCTCGCATCTGGCATGCGTGTGAGGGCGACCAGCAGATCGAGCGCGTCGACGCGTTGACGGGGCCACCGCGCTCTACCTTCCGTCGCAACGACCACATGGTGACCTTCATGCAGGACACCAAGGTCGTGCGCATCGAGCGGCGCGAATCCTTGGGCTTGTTCCCCAACGTTCTACAGGCGACAGACACCTCGATCCCCGAGTTCTATTCAGCGCGCCAGATTGGCGACGATCGCGTCGCGGGGTTCGAAGCCGATGTTGTGTTGCTCAAGCCTAAGGACCACTTCCGTTACGGCTACCGGATCTGGAGCGAAAAGAAGTCCGGCCTGGTGATCAAGTTGCAGACGTTGGCTGCCAACGGTCGGGTGCTGGAACAGGCCGCGTTCTCGGAGCTGCAGCTCGATGCACCCCTGCGGCTGGACCGACTCACGAAGCTGATGGGCCAGACCGCAGGCTATCGGACCGAGACACTGGAGACGCAGCGCACCGATCCGGCCGCCGAAGGCTGGTCGATGCAAATTCCGGTGGCTGGCTTCAAGTCCGTGAGTTGCATCAAGCGCGCGTCCAAGGATGGCGTGGTGGAGCACGGCATGGTCCAGTGGGTGTTTTCCGACGGTCTTGCGTCCGTGTCGCTGTTCCTTGAGCCCTTCGATGCGCAACGGCACGTCAAGCCAGGCGTGATGACGGTCGGCGCGACGCAGTCGTTGACGCAGCGTGCCGAGGACTGGTGGCTGACCGCCGTGGGTGAGGTTCCGCCCAAGACCTTGAAGGCATTCGCCGAGGCGCTGGAACGACAAAAGTAGCGGCGTGCAGCGCTTGCGTTCATCGCAGCGCTGCGCGTCGTGGTGGTTTGATGAAAAGGATGATCATGCAGGTGCTTGCTGTAGCAAAGTTGCGTCGCCAGGCGACGGTGTGGATGCTGGCGATCGTGGGGCTGGCCGTGCTGGTGCCGGCTCCGTCGGTGCAGGCTCAGGGGCGTTCGCTTCCCGATTTCACCGATCTGGTGGACCAGGTCGGGCCCTCGGTCGTGAACATTCGCACTTCGGAGCGTGTCGCGCCGCGGCAGGCGCCCGGTGCCATGGACGAGGAGATGCTCGAATTCTTCCGTCGTTTCGGCATGCCGATGCCGAACGTGCCGCGTCAAGGGCCCCGGCCCCAGCAGCCCGACGGCGAACAGCCGCGTGGTGTGGGTTCGGGCTTCATCCTCACGTCAGACGGCCTCATCATGACCAATGCGCATGTGGTGGACGGCGCCGACGAGGTGCTGGTCACGTTGACCGACAAGCGCGAGTTCAAGGCCAAGCTGATCGGCGCCGACAAGCGCACCGACGTGGCTGTGGTCAAGATCGAAGCCACCGGGCTGCCGGCCGTCAAGCTGGGCGACGTCGGCCGGCTGCGCGTTGGTGAATGGGTGATGGCGATCGGCTCGCCCTTTGGGCTGGACAACACCGTGACGGCGGGCATCGTGAGCGCCAAGCAGCGCGACACCGGCGAGTACGTGCCCTTCATCCAGACCGATGTGGCGATCAATCCCGGCAATTCGGGTGGTCCGCTGATCAACATGCGCGGCGAAGTCGTCGGCATCAACAGCCAGATCTACTCACGCTCGGGCGGCTTCATGGGCATCTCGTTTGCGATCCCGATCGACGAGGCGACGCGCGTCAGCGAGCAGTTGCGCACGGTCGGCCGGGTTTCGCGCGGCCGCATCGGCGTGCAGATTGACCAGGTCACCAAGGACGTCGCCGAGTCCATCGGCCTGGGCAAGCCGCAGGGTGCGCTGGTGCGCAGCGTCGAGCCCGGTTCACCTGCGGAGAAGGCCGGCATCGAAGCCGGCGACATCATCACGCGCTTCGAAGGCAAGCAGATCGAGCGTGTGGGCGACCTGCCGCGCATGGTCGGCAACACCAAGCCGGGCTCCAAGAGCGCCATCACCGTGTTCCGGCGCGGCGGCACCCGCGACCTCAGCGTCGTCATTGCGGAAATCGAGCCCGAGAAGGCCGTCGCCAAGGCGCCCGTCAAGGAAGACAAACCACGTGCCTCGGCGGCCGGCCAAGCGCTCGGCCTCGTGGTCAGCGAGTTGACCGACGCCCAGAAGAAGGAGCTGAAGATCAAAGGCGGCGTCAAGGTGGAGGCAGTAGCGGAAGGCGCGGCGCGCGCCGGCCTGCGCGAGGGCGATGTCATCGTGGCGATTGCCAACATGGAGATCGACGGCACCAAGGGCTTCGAAGCTGCAGTGGCCAAGGCCGATCGCAGCAAGCCGGTCAGCGTGTTGTTCCGCCGCGGAGAGTGGGCACAGTACGCATTGATCCGATCCAGCCCCTGATATCGTATGCAAAAAGCCCCAATTTGTTCTCGGAAATGGGGTTGAGGGGCCGGGCAGGTGGTGCAAACGCCACTGCGGCTCACCAAATTTTGTGCTTGCGTCCAGATTTCTCGATGTGAGTGGGCGCTAGCACCGGTCTTCGCTTCAAGCAGTTTGGATAGAATCCGTGGCCCGGTACGCGCTGGAACGGCATAACAACGCTCCTGCAACCCACGATACGGGATACCGCCACGTTAACGATCGACGATCCACAGGGCGCCCACAAGTTGTCCAGAAATTTGTCCCCAAATATTGTTGATAAGCTGTGCACAAGTTTCTTGTTGTGACCTTGCAACGACCGCTTTGTCCTCTTTTCACGGCTATGCAGGTAGGGCTTTTTGCCTACAATGAAGCTCCAACCATCGCAGTTGCCAAAGATTGTTGGTTCTGGGCGCGTCGTTGATCGACGCGCCCTTTTTCTTTTGCGCGTCTTTTTAATTCAATTACTTGAAGCTTCTCGTTGATGCAGCACATCAGAAATTTTTCGATCATCGCGCACATTGACCATGGCAAATCAACCCTCGCGGACCGGCTGATCCAGCGCTGCGGCGGGCTCGCAGACCGCGAGATGGAAGCCCAGGTTCTCGACTCGATGGACATCGAAAAAGAGCGCGGGATAACTATCAAGGCGCAGACAGCAGCACTGCGCTACCAGGCCCGCGACGGGCAGGTCTACAATCTCAATCTGATCGACACGCCGGGCCATGTCGACTTCTCGTATGAGGTGAGTCGCTCGCTGTCCGCATGCGAAGGCGCACTGCTCGTGGTGGATGCATCGCAGGGTGTGGAAGCGCAGACCGTGGCGAACTGCTACACCGCACTGGACCTCGGTGTCGAGGTGCTGCCGGTGCTCAACAAGATCGACCTGCCCAATGCCGATCTGGAGAACGCGCGCTCCGAGATCGAAGACGTGATCGGCATCGATGCGACTGACGCGATTGCGTGCTCGGCCAAGACGGGCGTGGGCATCGACGACATCCTCGAAGCTGTGGTCGCCCACGTGCCCGCGCCCAAGGGCAAGCCCGATGCACCACTGCGCGCGATGATCATCGACAGCTGGTTCGATACCTACGTCGGCGTGGTCATGCTTGTGCGCGTCGTCGACGGGCGGCTCGGCAAGGGCGAGCGTTTCAAGATGATGGCCTCGGGCGCCGTCTACAACGCGGACAACCTCGGCGTCTTCACGCCTGCCAACGAGCCGCGTCCCTCGCTCGAAGCGGGTGAAGTGGGCTACATCATCGCGGGCATCAAGGAGTTGCAGGCCGCCAAGGTCGGCGACACCGTCACGCTCGAGAAGAAGCTGCCCAACAACCTGGGCCCCGCGTCGGAAGCCTTGCCGGGCTTCAAGGAAATCCAGCCCCAGGTGTTCGCAGGTCTGTACCCCACCGAAGCCAGCGAGTACGACTCGCTGCGCGACGCGCTGGAAAAGCTCAAGCTCAACGATGCCTCGCTGCACTACGAACCCGAGGTGAGTCAGGCGTTGGGCTTTGGCTTTCGCTGCGGCTTTCTCGGCCTTCTGCACATGGAAATCGTGCAGGAGCGGCTCGAACGCGAGTTCGACCAGGATCTGATCACCACGGCACCTAGCGTCGTCTACCAGGTCATGAAGAGCGACGGCGAAGCGTTGATGGTGGAGAACCCCTCCAAGATGCCCGACGTGGGCCGGATGGCCGAGATCCGCGAGCCCATCGTCACCGTGCATCTGTACATGCCTCAGGAGTATGTCGGCGTGGTCATGACCTTGGCCAACCAGAAGCGCGGCGTGCAGATGAACATGGCGTACAAGGGCCGCCAGGTCGTGCTGACCTACGAGATGCCGCTGGGCGAGATCGTGCTGGACTTCTTCGACAAGCTCAAATCCGTGAGCCGCGGCTACGCGTCCATGGACTACGAGTTCAAGGAGTACCGCGCCGCCGACGTGGTGAAGGTCGACATCCTGCTCAACGGCGAGAAGGTCGATGCCCTGTCCATCATCGTGCACCGCAGCCAGTCGCAGTATCGCGGACGCGCCGTCGTGGCCAAGATGCGCGAGATCATTTCGCGCCAGATGTACGACGTGGCGATCCAGGCCGCCATCGGGCCCAACATCATTGCGCGTGAGACAATCAAAGCCCTGCGCAAGAACGTGCTGGCGAAGTGCTATGGCGGTGACATCAGCCGCAAACGCAAACTCCTCGAAAAACAAAAGGCCGGCAAAAAACGCATGAAGCAGATTGGTTCAGTTGAAGTTCCCCAGGAGGCCTTTCTGGCCATTTTGCAGGTGGAAGACTGATGCCAGTTCTGACCGCAGCGATCCTCGCGGCCTTCGTGGCGTACGCGGGGGCCTGGTACATGGGGCGGCTGGAAGGCAACTTCGCCTTGTTGCTGTTTCTGGCGACCATGGTGACCGGCATCTACTGGCTGGCCGAGCGTTTCTATTTCCTGCCGCGCCGCCGCGCCGCGGTGACACAGTTGGAACACGAGGCCGCCCGGCGCAAGACCGATCTGGCCAGCAAGGGCATCACGCAGGTCGACAACGTCGACATGGCCGAAGCCAGGGGCCGGTTGTTGATGCAGCCGTGGTGGCTGGATTGGACCGCCGGCCTGTTCCCGGTGATCCTGGTCGTGTTCCTGCTGCGATCGTTCCTGTACGAGCCGTTCAAGATCCCATCCGGCTCCATGATCCCGACCTTGCTGGTGGGCGACCTCATCCTCGTCAACAAATTCCACTACGGCGTGCGCTTGCCGGTGATGAACACCAAGCTCACCGACGGCAACAAGCCGCAGCGCGGCGATGTGATGGTGTTTCGCTATCCACCCAAGCCCAGCCTGGATTACATCAAGCGTGTCGTCGGCGTGCCGGGCGATGAGGTGGCCTACCTGAACAAGCGTTTGACGGTCAACGGCCAGCCAGTGCCCACCAGCGCAGTGCCCGAGTTCTTCGACCAGGACGCGATGCGCTACTTCAAGCAGTACGAAGAGAAGCTGGGCGACAAGCCCCATCGCCTGCTGATCGACGACGACCGGCCGGCCTTCATTCCCGGCGCAGAAGACTTCGCTTTCAAGAACAACTGCCGATACAGTGTGGAAGGGGTGGTCTGCAAAGTGCCGCAGGGCCACTACTTCATGATGGGTGACAACCGCGACAACTCGCTGGACTCGCGCTATTGGGGCTTCGTGCCGGACGCCAACATCGTCGGCAAGGCCTTTTTCATCTGGATGAACTTCGGCAGTTTCAAGCGCATCGGCGCGTTCAACTGAACCGTGCGGCAAGAGGACACAGAGATGAAGAGCAAGCACCATCCGTTCGGGGGCCGGCAGCGTGGCATGTCGTTTTTCGGCGTGGTCTTCGTGGGGGCCGTCCTCGTGTTCGGCTTCGTGATCGGCGCCAAGGTGGTGCCCACGGCGCTTGAATACCAGGCGATCAGCAAGGCTGCCGACAAGGCGAGCGCCGGCACCACGGTGGCCGAGGTCCGCGCCATTTTCGACCGGGCCGCAGCCATCGACGACATCACCTCCATCAATGGCAACGACTTGAAAATCAGCAAGAACGGCGACAAGGTCGTCGTGGCGTTTGCCTACGACAAAGAGATCGAACTGTTTGCCCCTGCGTACCTGCTGCTGAAGTACCAGGGCCAGTCGAAATAGCGTGAACCCTGAACTGACGGCGCTGCAACAGCGCCTGCAGCACCGCTTCAAGGACGACCGGCTGTTGCTGCGCGCGGTCACCCACCGCAGCTTTTCGGCCGACCACAACGAGCGCCTGGAATTCCTCGGCGATTCGGTGCTGAACCTGGCGATCTCCAGTCTGCTGTACCAGCGGCTGGCCGACCAGCCCGAGGGCGATCTCTCGCGCGTGCGTGCCAACCTGGTCAAGCAGGAGACGCTGCACCAGATCGCGTTGACGCTGGCCTTGGCGACCGTTCTGCGGTTGGGCGAGGGCGAGGCGCGATCGGGTGGCCACAAGCGCCCGTCGATCCTGGCGGATGCGTTGGAGGCGCTCATCGGCGCCGTCTACCTGGATGGTGGTTTTGCAGCCGGCGAGGCGCTGGTCCACCGCCTGTTCGCATCTGTGGCCATCAACCCGCAGATGCAGGCGATCGGCAAGGACCCAAAGACCGAGTTGCAAGAGTGGCTGCAGGGTCGCAAGATGAAGGTGCCGGCCTACCGCGTGGTCAGCACGCTGGGCGCGGCGCACCGGCAGACTTTCGACGTGGAGTGCGTCATCGAGGAATTGAGCCTGGTCGAGCGCGGCATCGGCGGCTCGCGCCGCGCCGGCGAGCAGGCGGCGGCTGCCGCCATGCTGGCCAAACTGAAAGCGAACAACGCATGAACCACGACACCACACCGCCGGCCGAACAGGAGCCGATTTCGGACGCACCGGATGCATCTTCTGCACCGACAGCACAAGACGCTCCGAAGGCACGGAGGGCACGGAAGGCACGAAAGTCTGCCGATGCTCCGGATGCAACCAATGCCGCTGACGCCGCTGACGCCACCGACCCCGCTGACGCACCCGATGCGTCGGAAGGTCCGGATGTGTCCGACGAGTCCGACGCTCTCGATGCGCCGCACGCGTCCGACGAAACGGATGCACCCGCTGCCCCGCACCCAACGGATGGCGCCGCAGGCCAGCGCTGCGGCCTGATCGCCATCGTCGGCAAGCCCAACGTCGGCAAGTCGACCCTGTTGAACGCAGTGGTAGGCCAGAAGATCAGCATCACCTCGCGCAAGGCGCAGACCACGCGCCACCGCATCACCGGCATGCGCACGCGCGGCGCGACGCAGTTCGTCTTCGTGGACACGCCGGGCTTCCAGACCCGGCATGACAACGCGCTGAACCGCTCTCTGAACAAGACCGTGGTGGGGGCGGTCAGCGATGTCGACCTGGTGCTTTTCGTCGTTGAGGCCGGCAGCTTCACACTGGCCGACGCCAAGGTGCTGTCGCTGCTCAAGCCGGGCATCCCCGTGGTGCTGCTGGCCAACAAGCTGGACAACATCCACCGGCGCGCCGAGATCGCGCCGTGGCTCAAGTCGATGCAGGAACGCCATGCCTTCGCCGAGTTCGTGCCCATGTCGGCCAAGAACGCCAAGGACATCGAGCGCCTGTTCGGCATCTGCGAGAAGTACCTGCCCGAGCAGGGCTGGTTCTACGCCGAGGACGAGCTGACCGACCGCAGCGAGAAGTTTCTGGTGACCGAGACCGTGCGCGAGAAGCTGTTCCGCCTGACCGGTGACGAGCTGCCTTACACCTCCACCGTCATCATCGACCAGTACAGCGAAGAGCCCGGCCGCGGCCCCAACAAGCGCCTGGTGCGCGTAGCCGCCACCATCGTGGTCGAACGCGACAACCACAAGGCCATGGTGATCGGCGACAAGGGCGAGCGCATCAAGCGCATCGGCACCGAGACCCGCATGGATCTGGAAAAGCTCATGGATGCCAAAGTCTTCATCGAGCTGTGGGTCAAGGTGCGTTCGGGTTGGGCCGACGACGAAGCGCGCGTGCGCTCGTTTGGCTACGAGTGACGCGCTGGGTGTGGCCACCAAGCGCACGCTCGACGAGCCGGCCTATGTGCTGCACCGCTATGACTGGAGCGAGTCAAGCCTGATCCTGGACGTGTTCACGCGCCACTGCGGCCGCGTAGCGCTGGTGGCCAAGGGCGCCAAGCGGCCCAGCTCGAACTTTCGCCCGGTGCTGCTGCCGCTGCAGGCGCTGCGCGTGGGCTTCGGCGGTGATGCCGAGATCCGTACCTTGAAGGGCGTGGAGTGGGTCGGCGGCCATGTCATGCCCACCGGCGACGCGCTGTTGTCGGGCTACTACCTCAACGAGCTGCTGATGCGTCTGCTCGCGCGCGATGACCCGCACCCCGAGCTCTTCGATGCTTATGGCCAGGCTGTCGCGCTGCTGGCCTCCGAGCATGGCGAGGTGCTGCAGGCGGCGTTGCGCAGCTTCGAGTTGCTGCTGCTGCGCGAAACCGGTGTGCTGCCGGCGCTGGACTTGCAGACCCAGACACTCGCGCCGCTGGACGACACCACCCGCTACACCCTCGTGCCCGAAGGCGGCCTGCGCGAGAGCCATGAAGACGACCGCGCGGGATTGCCGGGCGCACAGTGGAAAGCGCTGCAGCAGGCGCTACAGGACCCGGCGCCCTTCCACGCGCTGCTGCAGGCCGGCGCCCATGTGGCGGGCATGCTCAAGCCGCAGTTGCGCCAAATGCTGCACTACCATTGCGGCGGTGCCATGCTGCACACCCGGCAGCTCATGATGGACCTGCAAGCCCTATGACCTCTACATCCCCGCGCACGGCGCTGTCCGTCAACGTCAACAAGGTGGCGCTGGTGCGCAACACGCGGCACCTGGGCATCCCCAGCGTGCTGCGCGCTGCCGAGTTGTGCCTGGCCGCCGGCGCCCACGGCATCACCGTGCACCCGCGGCCGGACGCTCGCCACATCCGCGCTGACGACGTGCACGCGCTGGCGACGTTGATGCAAGCCTGGCCGGGCCGCGAATACAACATCGAAGGCAATCCGTTCCAGAACCTCATGGACTTCGTGCGCGCCGTGCGGCCGACGCAATGCACCTTCGTGCCCGATGGCGAAGACCAGTTCACCAGCGACCATGGCTGGAACCTGGTGCAGGACGGTGAGCGTCTGCGTCCGCTGATTGCGGAGGCGAAGGCTCTGGGTGTGCGCGTCAGCCTGTTCATGGATCCGGACCCTACCGCCATGGCCGCCGCCCGCGCGGTGGGTGCCGACCGCGTCGAGCTGTACACCGAGCCCTATGCCGCCACCTTTGGCCTGCCCCACGGCCAAAGCGTGTTGCAAGCGTTCGCGCAGACGGCCCGTGCGGCGGCCGCAGCCGGCCTGGGCGTCAACGCCGGTCATGACCTGAACCGCGACAACCTCGCGCCCTTCCTCGCCGCGTGCCCCGAAGTGCAAGAGGTGTCCATCGGCCACGCGCTCGTCGCCGACGCGCTGGAGCTTGGCTACGACGCCACCGTCAAGGCCTACCTGCAGTGCATCGCCGAGGCGGCTACGCGCTGATGGTCTACGGCATCGGCACCGACATCTGCGACGTGCGGCGCATCCGCGCCAGCGTCGAGCGCAACGGCGAGCGCTTTGCCGAAAAGGTGCTGTCCGAGGGCGAACTGGCGGTGTACCGCCGCCGCAGCGAACGCTGGCCCGACCGTGGACTGCGCTTCCTGGCCACGCGTTTCTCCGCCAAGGAAGCGTTCAGCAAAGCCATCGGCATGGGCATGCGCATGCCCATGACCTGGCGCTCGTGCGAGATCGCCAACCTGCCGAGCGGCCAGCCCGTCATCGTGCTGCACGGCGCACTCAAGACCTGGTTCGAGGCCAAGGGCCTGCGCGCCCAGGTCAGCGTCACCGACGAGACCGACTATGCGGCCAGCTTCGTGATCGTTGAAACTTCCTGATGCCATGCAACACGCCCCTTTGATCATCGACATCGCCGGCCTGGAACTGACCGACGACGACCGCCGCCGCCTGAGCCACCCGCTGGTCGGCGGCCTGATCCTGTTCGCCCGCAACTGGCAGGATCGCGAGCAGCTCACGGCCCTGTGCCGCGCCGTCAAGAAGCTGCGGCCCGACCTCTTGATCTGCGTGGACCACGAAGGTGGCCGCGTGCAGCGCTTCAGGACCGACGGCTTCACCCACCTGCCCACCATGCGCGCGCTGGGCCGCATGTGGTTGCAGGGCGAACACAAGACGGAAGGCGAGGCCGCCATGCAGGCCATGGGCGCGGCGACGGCCTGCGGCTACGTGATGGGCGCTGAGCTGCGCGCCTGTGGCGTGGACTTCAGCTTCACACCAGTGCTGGATTTGGACTACGGCGAGAGCGGCGTCATCGGCGACCGGGCCTTCGCGCGCGACCCGCGTGTCGTCACCATGCTGGCGCGCTGCCTGATGCAAGGCCTGCTGCAAAGCGGCATGGGCAATTGCGGCAAGCACTTCCCTGGCCACGGCTTCGTGCGCGCCGATTCGCACACCGACATGCCGGTCGACCGCCGCAGCCTGAAGGCTATCCTCGCCGACGACGCCCAGCCCTACCGCTGGCTCGACACGGTGATGACGGCTGTCATGCCGGCCCACGTCGTCTACCCCAAGGTCGACAGCCGCCCGGCCGGCTTCTCGCAGCGCTGGCTGCAGGACATCCTGCGCGGCCAGCTAGGCTTTGACGGCGCCATCTTCAGCGACGACCTCAGCATGGCCGGCGCCCGCGTGATCGATGGCCAGCAGGTCGGCTATGCCGATGCCGCGCTGGCTGCCTTGCAGGCCGGCTGCGACTTAGCCTTGCTCTGCAACCAGAGCCTGCCCGACAGCCCGGGCGGCGGCACGGCCATCGACGAGTTGATCGACGGCGTCGCGCGCGCGCAGATCGAGGGCCGCTGGCAACCCAGCGAAGCATCCGAGGCACGGCGCCAGGCCTTGCTGCCGACCACGCCGGCCCCCGAGTGGGACGCCCTGATGGTCCAGCCGGCCTACATGCAGGCTTTGTGGAAGCTGCCTTGAGCGCTTGAACGGGAGCGCCTGACCGCTGGCGCTTCTCCGGCCGAGCCCTCAGGCCCCATAGCGCGCCTGGGCCTCATAGGCCAGCCCGGCAGCTACGCCGCCGAACAGGTCGCCCTCGACCAGCGGCACACCGGCAAAGGCCTCGCGCAGCGCCTGCTGGAACGGCCGCAGCGCCGACGAGCCGCCCGTCAGATAGACCGCGTCCAGCGCCTGCGGCGCCAGGCCCGCAGCCCGCACGCAGTCCAGGGCGCAGGCCACGACGCGGCGCAGCGAATCGGCCAGCTCAACGGCCATCTGCTCGGGCGTCAGCGCGATGCGCAGCGTGGCTTCCACGAACGACAGGTCCAGCACGGTGGCCGCTTCCTGCACCGACACGTCGATCTTGCCTTGCTCGACCACCTGGGCGATGTGGTGGCCTTGGCCCTCGGCCAGCACCTGCATCAGCCGGTTGTGCAGACGCGTGTCGCTGTAGTTGACGCGCAGCTGGCGCGCCTCGCGCAGCGCCCGTGGGGTGGACAGCCAGTGGATCAGATGCCAGGACGACAGCTCGAAGAACACCGTGCTCGGCACTTCGCGCCCGTCCGGCCCGGTATGGCGCAGGCCAAGCGCCGGCATGGCGCGCGCCAGGCTCAGCCGCTGGTCGAAGTCCGTGCCGCCGATGTGCACGCCGCGCGTGGCCAACATGTCGCGCGTGCGGTCTTCGCCCGGCACATGGCCTGGCGCCAGCCGCACCACGCTGAAGTCCGAGGTGCCGCCACCGATGTCGGCCACCAGGACCACGGCTTCGCGGCTGATGCGGCGCTCGTAGTCGAAGGCTGCGGCGATCGGCTCGTACTGAAAGGCTACGTCGTCGAACCCGGCGGTGTCGGCCGCCTGCCGCAGGCTGTCCTCGGCGGCCTGGTCGCGCGCCGCGTCGTCGTCGACGAAGTGCACCGGCCGGCCCAGCACCACCTGGCGTGGCCGGATGCCCATCTGGTGTTCGGCCCGGCGGGCGACCTCGTCCAGGAACAAGGCCACCACGTCCTCCAGGCGCACGAGCTGGTCGCCGATGGACGTGGCGTCCCGCATCAGCGGGCTGCCCAGCACGCTCTTGAGCGAGCGCAGCAAGCGGCCTTCGACGCCGGCAAGGTACAGCGTCATCGCGTCACGTCCGAAGTGCGTGCTGCGGTCCTCGGTGTTGAAGAAAACCGCCGTCGGCAGGGTGGTGGCCGCGTCCTCCAGCGGCAGGGCCTGCGCCAGGCCACCGGCCGCCACCCAGGCTGCGGCCGAGTTGGACGTGCCGAAATCGATACCGAGCGCTGGCGCCTTCACGCGAGCCATCGCCTCATAGCTCCAGCGCCGAAGCGCCGGCTGTCTCGGGCGCGCGCCAACGCCGCACCACCTTCTGAAAGAACATGCTGTTGGGCACCTGCAGTAGCGCGCCCTGGTGCTCGGGCGTCACGTCTTCCAGCGTGGTGTAGACCAGGCGGATATCGACCACCCGGCCCTTGATGCCCGCCTCGTGCCCCACGTCGATGACCTCGACCACATCGTTCAGCCGGAATGGTCGCGTGCTGAAAATCAGCACCGCGCAGAACAGGTTGGACAGCACGCTCCACGCGGCAAAGAACGCCACCGCCGCCACCGTCACGAAGCCGGTGAAGCCCGTCCACAGCACGGTGGCCGAGACGCCCAGCCGCTCCATCGCCAGCAGCGCGGCGGCGCCATAGATGATCCAGCGCAGCGCATTGCGCACCGGGCGCACCAGGTCGGCTGGCAGCTGGTAGCGCTCGGCCGTGCGCTTGAGCACGCGGTGCACCAGCACCAACAGCAGCCAGGCCACGAGCAGGATGCCCAGGATCTGCAGGCCGGGCACGAGAACGTCGATCCACTCGTGCGCCCAGGCGGGCAGGTAGGCGCGCAGTCTCACGCGTTCAGCTTTCGCGGCGCAGTGCGGGGAACAGGATCACATCGCGGATGCTGGGCGCATCCGTCAGCAACATCATCAACCGGTCAATGCCGATGCCGCAGCCACCGGTGGGCGGCATGCCGTATTCGAGGGCGCGCACGAAATCATGGTCGTAGAACATGGCCTCGTCGTCGCCACTGTCCTTGGCGGCAACCTGGGCGTGGAAGCGGGCGGCCTGTTCTTCGGCGTCGTTCAACTCCGAGAACCCGTTACCGAACTCGCGGCCGGTGATGTAGAGCTCGAACCGCTCGGTCACCTCAGGCCGCTCGTCGTTGGCGCGCGCCAGCGGCGAGATCTCGGTCGGATGCTCCATGATGAAGGTGGGCTGCCAGAGCTTCTCTTCGACGGTCTCTTCGAAATACAGCACCTGCAAACTGGCCAGGCTGCGGGTGGACAGGCGATTTTTCTCCTCCGTCATGCCCAGCTTGCGCAGTGCGGCCACCAACCAGGCCGTGTCGTCCACGTTGTCGCCGGCATCCGTGTGGGCGAGGATGGCCTCGCGGATGGTCATCCGCGCGAAGGGCTGCGTCAGGTCCACCGCCTTGCCGCCGTAGCTCAGCTGCTGGCTGCCGGCCACCGTTTGCGCGGCATGGCGCACGAGCGATTCGGTGAAGTCCATCAGGTCGCGGTAGTTCCAGTAGGCCGCGTAGAACTCCATCATCGTGAACTCGGGGTTGTGCCGGACCGAGATGCCTTCGTTGCGGAAGTTGCGGTTGATCTCGAACACGCGGTCGAAGCCGCCGACGACTAGGCGCTTCAGGTACAGCTCAGGCGCGATGCGCAGGAACATCTCCTGGTCCAGCGCGTTGTGGTGCGTCTTGAACGGCTTGGCGTTGGCACCGCCGGGGATGGGGTGCAGCATCGGCGTCTCGACCTCGAGAAAACCGTGCTCGACCATGAAGTTGCGGATCGCCGACACACCCTGGCTGCGCGCGACGAAGCGCTTGCGCGCGTCGCCGTCGGTGATCAGGTCCACATAGCGCTGGCGGTACTTCTGTTCCTGGTCCGTCATGCCGTGGAACTTGTCGGGCAGCGGCCGCAGCGACTTGGTGAGCAGCCGCACGCTGGTGGCGCGCACCGACAGCTCACCCGTCTTGGTGCGGAACAAGGTGCCCTCGCAGCCGACGATGTCGCCCAGATCCCAATGCTTGAACGCGGCCAGCACCTCGGGGCCCACCGCGTCCTGCGTGATGTAGAGCTGAATCCGGCCCGTCGCGTCCTGCAGGGTGGCAAAGCAGGCCTTGCCCATGACGCGCTTGAGCATCATGCGGCCGGCCACGACGGCGCCGATGGCCTGCGCCTCCAGCTGTTCGTTGTCCACGCCGTCGTGCTGGCGGTGCAGGTCGGCGGACTTGTCGCCAGGCTTGAAGTCGTTGGGGAAAGCGACACCGCCACCCTGGCGCTGCTGCTCGCGCAGGGCCTTGAGCTTCTCGCGCCGCTCGGCGATCAGCTGGTTGTCGTCCGTGGGCGTGGCGGGGGTCGGGGTCTGGTCAGACATGGTGGGTGCGGCGGGCTGGGAGCGGAAAAGCGGGGCGCGGCGAGGGGGACCCTGCGCGCGGCGAACCGGGCATTTTAGGTGGGCGCGATGGCGCGTCCGGCCAGCGGCGTGACGGCGGCGTGACGGTGGCGTAGGAGCGGCGTGGGAGCGGCGTGAGAGCGACGGGTTCAATGCGCCACGCCGTCGCGAGCGATCACCTTGCGCGCCGTGCGCCACAGGATCAGCAGGTCCATCCCCAGGCTGCGGTGCTGCAGATAGTGGTGGTCGAGCGCGACCTTGGCGGGGATCGGCAGCTCGTCGCGGCCGTTGATCTGCGCCCAGCCGGTGAGCCCGGGCAGCAGGGCATCGACGCCCTGCGCGGTGCGCAGCGCGATCAGGTCGTGCTGGTTGAACAGGGCCGGGCGCGGGCCGACGAAGCTCATGTCGCCGATGAGGATGCTCCAGAGCTGCGGCAACTCGTCCAGGCTGCTTTGGCGCAGCAAGCTGCCGATGGGAGTGAGGTAGCGCTCGGGCTTGTCGAGCAGGTGCGTGGCGACGGCGGGGGTGTCGGTGCGCATGCTGCGGAACTTGGGCATGCGAAAGATGCGGTTGTGGCGCCCCACGCGGTCGGACCAGTAGAGCGCCGGGCCGGGGGAGGTGAGGCGCACGGCGAGGGCGATGGACAGCAGCGGCAGCGCCAGCAGGGGCAGCAGCGCCAGCGCCAGGGCGAGGTCGAGCAGGCGCTTCATGGGGCGATGCCTTGCGCGGCGCGGCGCAGGCCTTCGTCCACGCTGATCGGGGGCGTCCAGCCGAGCAGCGTGCGGGCTTTGGTGATGTCGACCTGCAGGTTGCCGCAGAGGCGCTGGGCGGCGGCCCCGCGGCCAGCCAGCGTGGCCGTGGCGGTCAACAGGGCGGTGGGCACCGGCAGTAGCCGGGCCGGGCGGCCCATGGCCTGGCCCAGGCGGCGCAGCAGCGCAGCGGTCGACAGGTCTTCCCCGTCGCTGACCAGAAAGGTCTGGCCGGCTGCGGCCGGATGCGTGAGGCAGAGCAGCAGGAAGTCCACCAGGTTGTCCAGCGCCACCAGGCTGCGCCGGTTGTCGATGGCGCCCAGGGGCAGAGGCCAGCCGCGCGCGACGGCGTGCATCAGCGCGGCAAAGTTGGCCTTGACGCCCGGGCCGTAGACCAGCGGCGGGCGGACGATGACAACCTCCATGCCGGTGCGCGCGCCGATGGCGACGAGGCCTTGTTCGGCCTCCCATTTGCTGATGGCGTAGGGGTCGGTGGGGGCTGGGTGCACGGCCTCCGTCCAGGGCTGGCCGGCGGGGCTGGACTCTCCATGCACTTTGACCGTGCTGGCGAACACGAAGCGGCGCACGCCCGCTGCGGCGGCTTGTTCCGCCAGGTGCAGCGTGCCAGTGGTGTTGACGGCGCGGTACGCGGCCAGCGGGTCGGCGGCGTCGTCGTGGAGGATGTGGGCGCGGGCGGCGAGGTGGAGGATGGCGTCCGCCTGCGCGAGCACGGGGCGCCAATCTGTCATCTCTTCGGCGCCGCCTGCACGCGTGGAAAGGCGGCGCTCACCGGCCGCGAGCAGGGCCAGCCGCGTATGGCCGTCGAGCTGCTTCGACACGGCAGTGCCCACAAAGCCACGGCCTCCCGTCAGCACGAGCTTCATGGCCGCAGATATTCCAGCAGCTTGGCGGGGTACTTGGACAGCAAGCGGCCCCAACTGGTCGCGATGCCGTTCTCCCGACAGGCGCGCAGCACTTCCTGGTTCAGCCGCAGCGTACTGCGCCAGCCTTGCGTGCTGATGCCTCCGGTCTGCATGTGGACCAGCACCTGAGCCATGTGGCGGTAGGCCAGCGGCCCGCGTGAGAAGGCCCTGGCGATCCACTCGTAGTCGCCTGCGATCCGGTAGTCGGTCTTGAACTCGCCGACCCGCTCGAAGACGCTGCGGCGGAAGAAGGCGGCCGGATGCGCAGGCATCCAGCCCCAGCCGATTCTGTCGGGGCGAAAGCGCGAGGAGTCGTAGCGACGCATCAGGCGTGCCGGCGCGTCGGCACGGAAGAAGGCGACATCGCCGAACAGGGCGTCCAGGGATTCGGGCTGCATGGCGGCGGCCACCTGCGTCAACACGTCGTCATGCGCATAGCGGTCGTCGGCATTCAGAAAACAGACGATCTCGCCTGTGGCCAGGCGCAGGCCCTTGTTCATGGCGTCGTAGATGCCGGCGTCGGGTTCGGAGACGAGTAGCGCCGCGCTCTGGCCATGGGCGCGTACGAGCGCAGCCGTTCCATCGGGTGACGCGCCATCGATGACGATGTGTTGCACGCCCTTCAGTGTCTGCCCCGCTACGGATTGCAGCGTCGCCAGGATGGTCGGCGCACTGTTGTAGGCGACGGTGATGACGCTGAATGCGGGGGCGTGATGTGACGCATCCGTTTGCCAGGCGCCCGAGGCTCGCGCAAACGGCTCTCCGCTCATGGACGATGCCCCGCCGTGGCCTGGTAGATCGCCAGCGTCTCTTCCGCACAGCGCGTCCAGGAAAACTGTGTGCAGCGTTGTCGTCCCTTGCGCACCAAATCCTGCCGTTCGGCGGCAGAGCCCAACAGGCGCTCCATCGTGGCAGCGATCGATTCCGAATCGTGCGGATCGAAATAGGCACCAGCGTCGCCAACCACCTCCGGGATCGCGCTGGTGCGGCTGCACGCCACGGGGCAGTCCATCGACATGGCCTCCAGGGGGGGAAGGCCGAAGCCCTCGTACAGCGAGGGGTACACGAACAGCGCGGCGCGGGCGTAGCGCTGCATCAGATCAGCATCCGACCCGCCGCGTTGCCGCACGTTTTCAGGCCGCAGTCCGCGCGCGATCTCCGCCTGCTCGGTGGCCGAGAAAGGCCCACCGCCGAAACACTCCAGCCCGAAGTTCTCTTGAAGCCAATGCGACGCTTGGTAGGCGACCAACAGGCGGCCGAAGTTCTTGTAGCCGTGCCGGCTACCCACGAAGAGGATGGTGGGCTCGGTGTTTGTCGTGCCGTGTTCATCTGCGGCGGAGCCGGTTGCAGGCCGCCATTGGTTGACGCCGAGGTGGGTGACGTAGACGCGCTGGGGGTCCAGCGCCGGGTAGTGCTCCAACAGATCCGCGCGCGTGTTCTGCGAGACGCAGATCAGTGCGTCCGCACGGCCGAGCGCGCGCCGCTTCCAGCGGCGGATGGGGTCCGTCGCCATGAAGCTGTTCGGGAAGCGCTCGTGGATCATGTCGTGCACCGTCAACACGGTCCGCGATCGCGCGGGCGGCAGCGTGAAGGGGTAGTAGTACGTGTGGTGCAGGATGTCCGCCGGGTCCCGGCGCTGCATCCACAGGCTGCCGAGCAGGCTGACGGCGCGACCGGCGGTGGTGGGTTCGGCGCCCGCCCTCGCGCCGCGCACCAGATGGGTGGGCGCCTGTTCCAAGTGTGCATTGCAATGGTGGGGTGCTAGGACCTGCACCTTGGCCAGGGCATGCTGGTCCAGCGCGGTGGCGAGGTTGGTGATGTAACGCGAGATGCCGCCGTACGCCTGGGCGCAGAAGATCTGGGAGTCGAACTGGACGCGCATGGGTGGGTGGGGGTGTTAGCGCCAGCGCACGAGAAATTGCACCACCACCGCCATCGCATTGAGCTTGAGCAGCACCAGAACCAGCCTGATTCTGCCGACGACGTGCATGGGCCGGCTGCACCGCCAAGTGAAGCGCGTCAGCCGCAGAAACGGAAACAACCACATCAGCGCGTGGGTGCGGTACAACTTGAAGATGTCCCGGCTGCGGCTGACGCCGCGGCTGCCGAGAACGGTCCACCCTTGCGGTATGCGCTGGAGCTTGCCTTTGCTGGCGAGGTGCAACACCACGGCCCAGTCCGAACCCAAGTAGTGCTGGTTGATCGCCGGGCAGTCAAGCAGCGCTGCGCGGCGTACGAGGCTGTAGAAGCGCCCGTTGGCATGCCAGGTGCGGAAGAACTGGCACAGCCGTTGGTCGAGCACCCCGTCCAGGCTGGCATCACCCATGCGGATGGCATCAAAATCCCCGTCCTCGAATCGCACCGGGCTGCCCGACGAGACGTAGTCCGGATGGGTTTGCAGGAACTGGAGGTTGTGGTGCAGGAAGTCGGCCGAGCGCTGGTCATCAGCCGCAGCCCACATGAAGTAGATGCCGCGTGAGTGGTCCAGCACATAGCGGAAGTTGGCGGCCGCGCCGATGTTGCTGGGCTGCCGGTGGTATTGGACGCGTGGATCGCGTGCTGCGAACTCCTGGCAGATCGAGGCGGTCGCGTCGGTGGAGGCGTTGTCGGAGATCAGCAGTTCGAAGTCCGTCACGCTTTGCGCCAGCAGCGATTGCAGCGCCATCCGCAGCGTTCTCTCGCCGTTGTAGACCGGCATGCCGATCGAAACGCGGACCACTATGACGGCTGCTGTCACTGCGTTCACCAGGACAGGTCACGCAGCCGTTCGCGGGTTTGGCTGCATGCAAGTGCGGCCGCGCAGAACGCCAATGCAACGGTCATCCCAAGCCACAGCATCTCCACCGGACGGTCCAGCTGGCCCGGGTGCAGACTGGCGCTACACAGCACGATGGCAGACGCGGCCAGCGTGGGCTGGGCCACATCCTTCAAGTACCAGCGGACTTGGTCGCCCACCAAGAGACGCTGGTGCATCCAGTAGGTGCCGGCGACCATGGTGGCCGCGTGCAGCACCATCCACAGCAGCGCCGCGCCCTCGGTGCCATGGTGTGGAACGACGAGGAGAAGCGCCGGCACGTAGGCGCAGGCTGCGGCGCTGTTGACACGCACGGCCAGACCGGGCCATCCATGGGCCAGTTGCAGCATGTGCGGCAAACCCATCAGCCCGTTGAGCAGGGTCCCCAGCGCCAGCAAAGACAGGGTTGGCGCCATCGCCCGTGCCAGTTGGGCGTCCTGCGTCCAGACTCGTAGCACCTCTTGCGGAAAGACGACCAGCACCAAGGCGAAGGGGGCGAGCACAGTGACGAGCACTTGAGCGCCCTGGTGATAGGTGGCGCGCAGCAGCGGCGCATCGTCCTGGGCGACCAGGCTGGCCAGACGCGGCGAATAAGTCTGTGTGATGGGGCCGACGAGCTGGTACAGCGCGTTGGATGCCAGCACCGCCACGGAATAGCCGCCGAACGCTTCCAGGCTCAGTTGATTTGAAAGCACGAGCTTGTCGAGCTGCGTCAGCACCAGTGCGAGCAGCGCCGTAGCCAGCAGGCCACCCGAGAAGCGAGCGATTTCCGCCAGCGGTCGCAGCGACCAACCCGTGGGAGCCGTAGACGGTGGTAGCAGACGGTAGAGCATGGCGGCATACAGTGCAGCTGCCAGCAACGATGTCAGTCCCTGCCACAGGAAGAATCCGACGACGCCTGCCTGCAGTCCGGCCAAAACGGCTGCAGCGCCGGCCCAACGCCAGGTCGCGACGAACGCGCCGACGGCATTCAGTGCGGCATGCCGTTGGCTGCCCACGATGGCACCCCGGTACATGCCTTCCAGCATCCGCAGGCCGACGACCGCTCCCATGAGCCCGATCGCCTGTGTTGCCTCGTCAGCCGACACGGCACGCGCATCGACCCAGTGCTGGGCCAACCAGCCTGATTGCCAATAGATGACCGCGCCGAACAGGACAGCGCAGAGACCGCACACCAGCTCGCAGCTTCGCAGCAGTGCCCGCAACCCGTGCTGGGGGTTCTGCCCTGCGCCCGAACGTGCCACGGCCCGGCTGAGGGTTTGGCCGATGCACAGGTCCACGAGCGAGAGCCAGGCCTGCAACAGCGCGAAGAAGCCGACGAGGCCATAGCC
The DNA here is from genome assembly GCF_056521305.1 of Rhodoferax sp. RT4P68. Lineage (NCBI taxonomy): Bacteria > Pseudomonadati > Pseudomonadota > Betaproteobacteria > Burkholderiales > Comamonadaceae > Rhodoferax > Rhodoferax sp. RT4P68. Next base: position 174,383 of record NZ_JBWMBB010000013.1, on the reverse strand, counting down.
TTCCATACCGAGGTGCTTCAGGTAGACCGGAACGAATGCCAGCGCCATCCATGCCGCCCACGCCTGGCCGAGCACATTGGCCCGCAGGTTGCCGGAAAGGACACGGCTCGCCGGGCGCATCATGTTGCAACGCCTGGTCTGGACCCGCACGGTGGCCCGGTTTCTGATCCCTGGTGACTACGCGTGCCGGGTTCAAGGCGAAATTCCGGTACGAGCCTTTGGAGCAGGGCCAGCATAGAGGGATCGTGCCCGGCTTGCGCTGCATCCACCAGCGCCTGCAGCGGCCCCTGCAACTCAGACCACCCCAAAAACTCCTCCTGCGCCCGCAAGATCCGCGGGTGCTCCGTCGCCTCGGGATGATCCCCGATCAACAGCTCCTCATACAGCTTCTCCCCCGGCCGCAGCCCCGTGACGGTGACTTCGATGTCCCCACCTGGATGCTCCGCATCCCGCACCGACAGCCCCGCCAGCTTCACCATCCGCAGCGCCAGGTCATAAATCTTCACCGGCTGCCCCATCTCCAGCACAAACACATCCCCTCCGCGCGCCATGGCGCCCGCCTGCAGCACCAGCTGCGCCGCTTCCGTGACGGTCATGAAATAGCGCGTCACTTCGGCGTGCGTCACCGTCAACGGGCCGCCTTCCAGCAGCTGCCGCCGGAACAGCGGCACCACGCTGCCGCTGGAGCCCAGCACATTGCCGAAGCGCACCATCGAGAACTGCGTCCGGTGGCCGGGCGCGACGGCCGCAGCGCCGGCTTGCGCTGTGTCGAACGGCGACTGCGGCTCGGCCGCCAGCGCCTGCAGGATCAGCTCGGCCACGCGCTTGCTGGCGCCCATCACGTTGGTGGGCCGCACCGCCTTGTCGGTGGAGACCAGCACGAAATGCTCCACGCCATGCGCCATCGCCGCGCGCGCCATGTTCAGCGTGCCCAGCACGTTGTTGAGCACGCCCTCGGCGGCGTTGTCTTCCACCAGCGGCACGTGCTTGTAGGCGGCTGCGTGGTAGACGGTGGCGGGGCGCCAGCGGGCGCACACCGCCGCCACGCGCTCCGCATTCACCACGCTGCCCAGCACCGGCACCAGCTCGATGTGCCAGCCCTGCGCGATGCACAGGCCACGCAGTTCCTCATGGATGCTGTACAGCGCGAATTCGCTGTGGTCCAGCAGCAGCAGGCGCTCGGGCTGGACGCGGACGATCTGGCGACACAGCTCGCTGCCGATGCTGCCGCCGGCGCCGGTCACCAGCACCGTGCGGCCGGCCAGGTTGCGCGCCAGCAGCTCGGGCCGGGGCGGCACCGGCTCGCGGCCCAGCAGGTCTTCGATGTCCAGCTCGCGGATGTCCTGCACCGTCACGCGGCCGCTGGCCAGGTCCGACAGGCCGGGCAGGGTGCGCACGCGCACGGCCAGCGGCTGCAGCCGGTGCAGGATCTGGTTGCGCCGCTCGCGCGTGGCGCTGGGCAGCGCCAGCAGGATGTCGGTGATGCGCTGGCGCGCCACCAGGCCAGTGAGTTCCTGCGGCGCGTGCACGCGCGTGCCATTGATCGTGCGCCCGACCTTGCCGGGGTCGTCGTCGACGAAGCCGACCAGCGCATAGGGCTGGCGTGCGCTGGTCAGCGCGGCGGCCATCTGCGCGCCCGCCATGCCGGCGCCGTAGATCAGCAGCCGCGCCGAGCCACGTGGCCCGCGCCGGGCCAGGCTGTCGAGCCAGTTGCGCGCGATGGCGCGGCTTGCCACCGTCAGCAGCAGAAAGATCAGCGGCTGCAGGATGCCCAGGCTGCGCGGCACGACGGACAGGCCGGCGCGCTGCATCAGCGCCAGCGCGATGAGCAGCATCAGGCCATAGAGCGCGGTGGCGCGCGCCAGGGTCAGCAGGGCCTCCAGCCCGGTGTAGCGAAAGATGGCGTCGTACAAGCCGAAGCGGATGAACACCGGGACCGAAAGCAGGGGGCCGACGGCATAGACAGCCCACTGCGCATTGCTCGGCCAGTGCAGCGCGTCGAGTCGCAGCGTGAAGGCCATCCACATGGCCGCCAGCGACAGGCCCACGTCCATGCCGACCACGACCACGCGCTTGACGGCGCGCGGCCAGCCCAGCACGGCGTTGGCGGATGACTGCAGCGCGAGCATCACGCGGCCGGGCCTGGGGCGTCCTGCTGGCGGGCCAGCAGGTCGACCACGAGTTCCAGCCGCACCAGCGGGTTGTCCAGCTCCATCAGTTGCTGTTTCGTCGCCACCGGCAGCGGCAGTAGTTCGCACCAGCGGTTGGCCAGCCAGCCGCAGTCCTGCAGCTGCAAAGGCAGCGCCATCGGCCAATCGGCCTCGGCCAGACCCTGGGCACGCAGACTCTGCAGCCACTCGTCCAGCAAGCGCGCCGCTGCCTGCAGGTCGTCGGGTACCGGCACCGCCATGTCGGGCGGCAGCAGGTCCACGTCAGCGGTCCACAGGCCATGCTTGAGTTGGCGGCGTTCGGTGATGCGAAAGCGCTCGGCGCCCTGGCACTGGATCGTCATCAACCCGGGCTGCGTGGCCTCGAACTGCACGATGCGCGCCAGCGTGCCGACGGCGTGGAAGCTCTCCGCCGCCGCGCCGGCACGCTGCACTTCGCTGCCCTCCTGCAGCGCCACCACGCCGAATGGTGTGCCGTTGCGGTGGCATTGGCCGACCATGTCCAGATAGCGCACCTCGAAAATGCGCAGCGGCAGCAGCCCGCCGGGAAACAGCACGGTGCCGAGAGGGAACAGGGGCAGCGACGGGACGGGCACAGCGTGAATTCGTTCGGTTGTCGGACAGCCGCTATCATCCCATGCCCTTTTTGTCACGACCTGATGCTCTACCAAATCGCCGTTTTTTTGCTCGAAGTCGTGACCGGCCTGCTGGGCAGCGCCTGCCTGCTGCGGCTGTACATGCAGCACCAGCGCATTCCCTTCGGCAACCCCATCGGCAGCCTGGTTTTCGCCCTGACCGACTGGCTGGTGGTGCCGATGCGGCGCGTGGTGCCACCGGTCGGCCGCTGGGACATGGCCAGCCTGCTTGCGGCTTTTTTGCTCAAGCTGCTGCAGTACCTGCTGCTGTGGGCCATGACGGGCGGCGCGCTGGCGCTCGTGCCGGTGATGGCGCTGTTCGGCTTGCTGGGGCTGGTGATCCACGGGCTGACCGGGCTGCTGATCGTCTATGCCGTGCTGTCGTGGGTGCAAACCCGCTCGCCGATGGCCGATGTGATCGATCGGCTGGTGGCGCCGCCGCTGCGGCCGCTGCGCCGCGTGGTGCCGATGGTGGGGGGGATGGACCTCACGCCGCTGGTGCTGCTGGTGCTGCTGCAGGTGGCCGCCATCGTGTTGCGGCACGCACTGGGCGCCACGTTGGGCGCGCTGATCTGAAGAACAGCGCTGACTGGGCCGCTTTCGGCACCGCGGTCGGTGAACGCCGCGTCGGGCGGCCGTGCGACGCTCAGGCGCTGGCCGCCTCGCTCAGGTAACGGCGTCGGCCGGCTGGCGCTGCAGCATGGCCAGCGTGTTGGCGATCGTGCGGCGCAGGTCCTTGCGGTTGCAGATCAGGTCGATGGCGCCCTTTTGCTGCAGGAACTCGGCACGCTGAAAGCCCTCGGGCAATGTCACGCGCACGGTCGACTCGATCACGCGCGGGCCGGCAAAGCCGATCAGCGCCTTGGGCTCGGCGATCACCACGTCACCCACGAAGGCAAAGCCCGCGCTGACGCCGCCCATGGTCGGGTCGGTCAGCACGCTGATATAGGGCAGGCCCTTCTTGGCCAGGCGCGTCAGCGACGCGTTGGTCTTGGCCATCTGCATCAGGGAGAGCAGGCCCTCCTGCATGCGCGCGCCACCGGTGGCGGTGAAGCAGATGAAGGGCACCTTCTGCTCGATGGCCGCGTGCACGCCGCGCACGAAGCGCTCGCCCACCACGCTGCCCATGCTGCCGCCCATGAACTCGAACTCGAAGCAGGCGACGACCACATTCAGGCCGTGCACCGCACCGCCCATCACGATCAGCGCATCGGTCTCGTTGGTGTTCTCCAGCGCCTCCTTGAGCCGCTCGGGGTACTTGCGGCTGTCCTTGAATTTCAGCGGGTCGACGGGGATGACCTCCTGGCCGATCTCGTAGCGGCCTTCCGGGTCCAGGAAGGCATCGAGCCGCGCGCGTGCGCCGATGCGGTGGTGGTGGCCGCAGGTGGGGCAGACGTTCAGGTTCTTTTCGAGATCGGTCTTGTAGAGCACCGTTTCGCAGCTGGGGCACTTGATCCACAGCCCCTCGGGCACGCTGCGCCGGTCCGCCGGGTCGCTGGGCTGGATTTTCGCGGGAAGCAGTTTTTCGAGCCAGGACATGGGCGTTGGAACTCCGATGGGGCTGAAGGGGGTGCCGATTATGCGCCGAGGGCCTGGCGGATCTCGCGCAGGAACTCGGCGGCGACTGGGGCGACGCGGTCGCGCGGCTGGCCGTCGATCAGCTGGATGATCTTGCTGCCGATGACGACCGCATCGGCCACGCGGCCCACGGCCTGCGCCGAGGCCGCGTCGCGGATGCCGAAGCCCACGCCCACTGGCAGGCTCACGTGCTGGCGGATGCGCGGCAGCATGGCCTCGACCGCCGCCGTGTCCAGCGTGCCAGCGCCGGTCACGCCCTTGAGCGAGACGTAATAGACGTAGCCGCTGGCCACCTCGGCGACCTGGCGCATGCGCTGTTCGGTGGACGTCGGAGCCAGCAGAAAGATCAGGTCCATGCCGTTCTCGCGCAGGCGGGCGGCGAAGTCCACGCACTCCTCGGGCGGGTAGTCGACGACGAGCACACCGTCCACGCCGGCCGCAGCCGCGTCGCGCACGAAGCTGTGTTCGCCATGGCGCTGGTCATAACGCTCGACCGGGTTGGCGTAACCCATCAGCACCACGGGCGTCTGCGCGTCCCGGGCGCGGAAGGTCTTGACCATCGCCAGCACCTGGGCCATGCCGATGCCCAGCGCCAGGGCTTTCTCGCCCGCCTGCTGGATCACGGGGCCGTCGGCCATCGGGTCGCTGAAAGGCACGCCGAGCTCGATGACGTCGGCACCGGCCTCGACCATGGCGTGCATGAGTTCGGGCGTGACGTCGGCGTAGGGGAAGCCGGCGGTGACGTACGGGATCAAGGCCTTGCGGTTCGCGGACTTGAGCCTGGCGAAGGTGGTCTGGATGCGGCTCATGCTTTCACTCCGCCCTTGACTGCGTGGCCGCGCATGGACGGTCGGTCGTAGAAGTCTTCGCCCGACAGGTCGGCCACGGTGCCGATGTCCTTGTCGCCGCGGCCGGAGAGGTTCACCAGGATGCTCTGATCCGCACGCATCGTCGGCGCCAGCTTGCGCGCGTAGGCGAATGCGTGGGCCGACTCCAGCGCCGGGATGATGCCTTCGGTGCGGCACAGGTAGTGGAAGGCCTCGAGCGCCTCGGTGTCCGTCACGCCCACGTATTCGGCGCGGCCGATGTCCTGCAGGAACGCATGCTCGGGGCCAACCCCGGGGTAGTCCAGGCCGGCGCTGATGCTGTGCGTCTCTGTCACCTGGCCGTTTTCGTCTTGCAGCAGATAGGTGCGGTTGCCGTGCAGCACACCCGGCGTGCCGCGCTGCAGCGAGGCCGCATGCTTGCCGCTGTCCAGCCCTTCGCCGGCGGCTTCCACGCCGATCAGGCGCGTGCCGGCATGGCCGATGTAGGGGTAGAAGATGCCGATGGCATTGCTGCCGCCGCCCACGCAGGCCAAAACGGCATCGGGCTGGTCGTTCTTGCAACCGGCCGCAGCCAGCATCTCGGGCATCTGCACCAGGCACTCGTTGCCGATCACGCTCTGGAAGTCGCGCACCATCATCGGGTAGGGGTGCGGGCCGGCCACGGTGCCGATGATGTAGAAGGTGTCGTCCACATTGGCGACCCAGTCGCGCATGGCCTCGTTCAGCGCGTCCTTCAGCGTCTTGCTGCCGCTGTCCACCGGCACCACGGTGGCGCCCAGCAGCTTCATGCGGAACACGTTGGGGCTTTGGCGCTTGACGTCTTCGCTGCCCATGTAGACCACGCACTCCAGGCCGTAGCGGGCGCAGATGGTGGCCGTGGCCACGCCGTGCTGGCCGGCGCCGGTCTCGGCGATCACGCGCGGCTTGCCCATGCGCCGGGCCAGCATGGCCTGGCCGATCACGTTGTTGATCTTGTGGGCGCCGGTGTGGTTGAGGTCTTCGCGCTTCAAGAAGATCTGCGCGCCGCCGTGCTCGCGGCTGCTGCGCGCGGCGTGGTAGACGGGCGAGGGCCGGCCGACGAAGTGGGCCAGTTCGCTCTTGAATTCGGCGATGAATTCCGGGTCGTGCTGAAAGCGTGCGTAGGCGTCTTTCAGCTCTTCGATGGCGTGCGTGAGGGTCTCGGAGACGAAGCTGCCGCCGTAGACGCCGAAATGGCCTGAAGCGTCAGGCTGCTGATAGGGGGTCGACATGTTGATACCTTGCGAAGTGCGCGTCGGCGGCGCGAACGGCCGCCACGAACTGATTGATCTTGTCGGCGTCCTTGATCCCCTTGGAGACCTCGACGCCGGAGCTCACATCAACGGCCAGCGACAGGGCGCGTGGCCGCACTTGCAAGATGCCATCGGTCACGTTTGCAGGCGTGAGTCCACCACTCAAGACGAGGTGAGATGCGACGTTTGGTGGAAGCAGTGACCAATTGAATGCCTTGCCGCCGCCGCCGTATCCCTCGACATGGGCGTCGAGCAAGATGGCTTGGGCTTGGGAGAAGTCGGCGGCGAATCTTACCAAGTCGAAATGCCCGTCGTCGCCAAGCGGAATGCGGGCCGCGCGGATGAACGGGCGTGCCGGCCGCGCAGTGGCAGCCAGGCAGTCCGCGGGCGACTCGTCGCCATGGAACTGCACGACGGCGCCGGGCACCTGGTCGCACGCGGCGATGACGTCGGCAGCCGGGGCGTTCACGAACAGCAGCACCGGCGTGACATAGGGCGGCAGCCGGCGGGCCAGCGCGGCCGCGCGCTGCGGTGTGACATGGCGCGGGCTCTTGGCGTACAGCACCAAGCCCACGGCGTCGGCCCCGGCGGCGACAGCGGCGTCCAGGTCTTGCTCGCGTGTGATGCCGCAAATCTTGACGCGGGTGCGCGCGACCTGAGGCGCGTTCGCATCACGCGCAGCGGGCAGGGGTACAGGAGTGGTCATGGTCATGTTCAAGGCAGCCAATCATAGGCAGCGGTGCGGTCCGGCAGGCCCCAATGGTCTTCGTAGCGCGGCCCGAGGAAGTACAAGCCGTCCGGCGAGAACGTGGGTGCGGCCACCTTGCGGCTGCGGGCCTGCAGGACCTCGCCGATCCAAGGCACCGGTTGCTCGCCCCGGCCGACGACCAGCAGGCAGCCCATCAGGTTGCGGATCATGTGGTGCAGAAAGGCATTGGCCTCGAACTCGAAGCGCCAGTAGGCGCCGCGCCGCACGATGTCGATGCGGTGCAGCGTCTTGACCGGGGTCTTGGCCTGGCACTGCGAGGCGCGGAACGAGGAGAAATCATGCGTGCCGATCAGCAACTGCGCCGCTGCCCGCATTGCTGCCTCGTCCAGCGGGCGGAACACCCAGCCCACGCGCCCGCGCTCCACGCTTGGGCGCACCGGCGACTCCAGCAGCACATAGGCGTAGCGGCGGGCGATCGCGCTGGCACGCGCGTGAAAGCTGTCGGGCACCGGCTGCGCCCAGTGCACGGCGATGTCGCCTGGCAGATGGGCGTTGGTGCCGCGGACCCAGGCATTCGGTGGGCGCTCAATCAGGGTGTCGAAGTGGACCACCTGCATGAGGCCGTGCACGCCGGCATCGGTGCGGCCGGCGCAGATGGTGGACACCGGTTGCTGCGTGAAGGCGTGCAGCGCGGCCTGCAGGCGGTCTTGCACCGTGCGGCCCGAGGCCTGGCTTTGCCAGCCTTCGTAATCCTGGCCCGCATAGCTGACCCCCAGCGCCAGACGCACGCGTGCCTTCCCGCCGTCAGGCGAGCTCGGCCAGGAAGCGTTCGGCCTGTGCCTTCAGCGCGCCGGTGGCTTCGGCCAGCACTTCTTCGGCCAGCGCACGGGCGCCATCGCTGTCGCCGATGGCGCTGAACTCTTCGGCCAGCGCCAGCTTGGTGGCCAGCGGGTCGTCGACATCTGGCATCTCGGTGGCCGCTGCTGCCACATCTGCTTCGGGCGGCTCGCCCAGGTCCAGGCTCAACGAGCCCAAATCCAGCGGGGCGGCGGGGAAGCCCGGCGATCCTGGCCCCGAAGCTGTCGGCGTCGGCGCGTCTGTGGCGTCCAGGTCAATGTCGAAGTCCAGGTCATTGGCCAGCGGCGGCGGGGGCAGATCCTCGGGCGCAGACGTGGCGGCAGCGGGTGCTGGCACGGTGGCTGGTGACAGCCCGGCGGCATCGACTACAGGGGTGGTGGCCGGGCGCGGCGCGGGCGTGCCGGGGGGCGTCGTCGGGTCCAGGTCGAGGTCGAGATCCAGGCCGAAATCGAGCGCGGCGGCCGGTGGCGCAGGTGGGGCCACGGCTGGCTCTTGCGTTTGCCCTGGCGCTGCTTCGTCCGCAGCGCTGGTGGTCGCGCTGGCAGCGAGGCCGGCGCCCGCCGCCAGGCCTGCGCCCGCCGCCAGGGCCGCGCCGCTGACACCTGCGCCTGCGTCTGACCACAGCCGGTGGGTGGGGGCCAGTGTGCGCCCCAGTTCGGCAATGCGCGCCCACTCGGGGCCCGCGCCACCGCTCAGCGCATGCGCCATCTCGGCCAGGGCTTCGAAGGCCGGCAGGTCACGCCGCTTGGCATGGATCTCGGCCAGCTTGGCGTGCAGGGCCAGGCGCTCGGGGGTGTTGCGCAGAGCCTCGTTGAGGATTTCCTCGGCCTGCAGGTCGCGGCCATAGGCCAGGTAGACCTCTGCCTCGGTCACCGGGTCGGCATCGGTGGCGGCGGAGAGTGGGCCCAGGCGGTCTTCCATGGACGCCGCCGGCGCGTCGAGCGCCGAGGTGTCCACACGCTCGCCACCGCTGGCGGCGAAGAAGGAGTCGGCTGGCGCCGCGCCGCTGCCGGCCTGTGCGGCGGCCAGTGCCTTGCGCCGCTGGCGCGCGCGGTACAGACCGAAAGCGGCCAGCAGCGCGATGAGCGCCCCCGCCGCCGCAGGCACCCAGGGATGGCCCAGCAGGCTGTCGATCCAGCGCGTGGGCTCTGTGGAGGGGGGCGCCGGCTCCGGCGCGGAGGCGGCAGGGGCGGCCACGGCCAACTCGGGCGCAGAGGTGGCCGCCTGGGCAGGTGCTGCGGGGGCCGTGGCGTCGGTGCTGGCAGACGGCGCCTGTTCGCTGGCCGTGCTCGCCGCGGTGGCCGGTGGCGTCGCCCCGGGCGTGCCGGTCGCAATGCCCAGCTGGTTCAGCTCGGTGATGTTGCGTGACAGCTCCGCCACGCGTTCGGCCGAATCGCGCGCAGCCTTTTCGCTGGCGATGCGCTCGTCGGCGGCTTTGGCCTGCAACCCTCCCTTGGACAGGGTCAGCCGGTCGGGGGCGGTGGCGGCAGGGCGGCTGTCCGTGACCTCGGTCTGCACCCGCCCGCTGGCCGAGCGTTGGGCAGCGTCGGCCGGTACGGCAGCCGCATTGGCCGCCAGCCGGCGGCGGAATGCATTGAAGTCGCGGCTTTGTGCCGTGATGGTCTGCGAGGCCTCGGCCGCCGGGATGGCCGCAGCCTGATCGGGCGCCGGCATGTCGAGCACGGCACCGGCTTTGAGCAGATTCACGTTGCCCTGTAGAAAGGCATCCGGGTTGCTGCGCAGCAGCGCGACCAGCATCTGGTCGAGCGACACGTCGGCCGGCTTGTAGGCGGCGGCGATGCGGCCGGCCATGTCGCCCGGCTTGACGACGACCTGCCCACCCGCCGGCGCCGTTGCAGGTGCCGCAGCTGCGGGCCTGGGAGCCGGTGCCGGTGGCGGTGTTGGTGCTGGTGCTGATGCTGGTGCTGGTGCTGGTGCTGCCTCGGGAGCAGGAGCAGGAGCAGGAGCAGGAGCAGGAGCAGGAGCAGGAGCAGGGGCCTGCGGCACCGTCGGTACAGGGGCCGCTGCGCGCTCGGCTGCGGCGGGGGGCGGGCTGGCTGGCAACGCTGCGGCCGGCGCGGGCGTCACCTGCGGTGCCGTGGTCACCGTCGGCGGCGCCTGCCCAGAGCCGGGTGGATCGAGCAGGATGGTGTAGTCCCGCACCACGCGGCCAGACGCCCAGTTCACCTGCAGGATCAGATCGACGAAAGGCGCGTTGACAGCGGCATCGCTGGTCAACTGCAGCACCATGCGGCCATCGGCCCGGCGCTGCGGTGCGATGCGCACGCCCTGCAGGGCGGCGTGGTATTCGAGGCCCGCCGCGCGAAACGCTTCGGGCGCGGCGATCGAGGTCTGCAGCGTGGCGGCCTCTTCGCTGCTGATCTCAGGGATGTCGATCTCGGCCCGCAGGGGCTGGCCCAGGGCCGATTGCACCGTCAGGCGACCGAGCGTCAGTGCCTGGGCGTCGTGCACTGGAAGGGTCAGCGATGCGACCACGGCCACCGCCGCGATCGACCTTGCCCTCCAATCCGCAAAAGCACCCTGCACATGTGGCGCGGCGGCAGCTTGGGGGGCAGGTCGTTGTGGCGTCATCATGCGGTCGGAACCCGTCCTCAAATCAAAAAATCACGGTAGCAGCAATGCTTTGGGCTGACAAGCTGAGGCGACGCCTAAGGTATGGCCGGGCCCGCCACGGCGACCGGCGCCCACCGGCCTGTTGCCAAGCGACAACGAGCCAGCGGGGGCGCTCTGGTGCTGCTCAGTCCTGCAGCAGCACGCGCAACGTGCGGCGCAGCGGTTCGGCCGCGCCCCACAGCAGCTGGTCGCCGATCGTGAAGGCGCCCACGTACTCCGGCCCCATCGCCAACTTGCGCACGCGGCCCACCGGAATCTGCAGCGTGCCGGTCACGGCCACGGGCGTCAGGCTCTTGATGGTGTCTTCGCGCGTGTTGGGCACCACGCGTACCCAGTCGTTGTCGGCCGCCATCATGGCTTCGAGGTCCGCCAGCGGCACGTTCTTCTTGAGCTTGAAGGTCAGCGCCTGGCTATGGCAGCGCATGGCGCCCACGCGCACGCAGAAGCCATCGACCGGCGTGGCGGGCACATCGAAGCCGCGGCCCTGGCCCAGGATCTTGTTGGTCTCGACGCCGCCCTTCCACTCTTCCTTCGACATTCCCCATTCGGCGTCGGTCTGCGACTTACCGATGCCCAGATCCTTGTCGATCCACGGAATCAAACTGCCACCCAGTGGTGCACCGAAATTGGCCGTTTCGTCTGCCGACAGCGCCTTCTGGCGGGCCAGCACCTTGCGGTCGATCTCCAGGATGGCGGACTTGGGGTCGTCCAGCAGGGACTTGACCTCGGCGTTCACGCTGCCGAACTGCGTCAGCAGCTCGCGCATGTGCTGCGCCCCACCGCCGGACGCGGCCTGGTAGGTCATGGTCGTCATCCATTCGACCAGGCCGGCCTTGTACAGCGCCCCCACGCCCATCAGCATGCAGCTGACCGTGCAGTTGCCGCCGATCCAGTTCTTGCCGCCCTTGGCCAGGGCGCGTTGCATCACGGGCAGATTCACCGGGTCGAGCACGATGACAGCGTCGTCCTGCATGCGCAGGGTGGACGCGGCGTCGATCCAGTGGCCGTTCCAGCCGGCAGCGCGCAGTTTGCCGAAGACTTCGCTGGTGTAGTCGCCGCCCTGGGCGGTGACGATGATGTCGCAGCGCTTGAGCGCCTCGATGTCGTAGGCGTCCTTGAGCGTGGTTTCGTTCCTGGCCTGCGCCGGGGCCTTGCCACCGGCGTTGGAGGTCGAGAAGAACACCGGCTCGATCAGGTCGAAGTCGCCCTCGGCCTGCATGCGATCGATCAGCACCGAGCCGACCATTCCGCGCCAGCCGACCAGGCCGACCAGATTACCCACCTTCATCACACTGCCCTTTCAGTTGTTGTCTTCTTCCCGGCATCGGCCGGTTGCGCCGGCCATCTTGGAAGCCCGGCTCGTCGAGCCGGGAAGGGGCGTGACGAGACGGGCTGGATCAGCCTTTGGTCGTCTTGGTAATCGCTTCCACCACGGCGTCACCCATCTCGCGGGTGCCGACCTTGGTCGTGCCTTCGGACCAGATGTCACCAGTGCGCAAACCCGAGGCCAGCACCGATTGCACCGCAGACTCGATACGGTCAGCGGCTTCGGCTTGCTGGAGGGAGAAACGGAGCATCATGGCGGCGGACAGGATTGTAGCCAGCGGATTGGCCACGCCCTTGCCCGCGATGTCGGGCGCGCTGCCGTGGCTGGGCTCGTACAGACCCTGGCTGCTGGCGTTCAGACTGGCCGAGGGCAGCATGCCGATGGAGCCGGTCAGCATGGCCGCCGCGTCCGACAGGATGTCGCCGAACATGTTGCCGGTGACCACGACGTCGAACTTCTTCGGCGCCTTGACCAACTGCATGGCAGCGTTGTCGACGTACATGTGGTCCAGCGCCACATCGGGGTATTCCTTGCCGATCTCGGTGACCACGTCTTTCCAGAGCTGGAAGGTCTCCAGCACGTTGGCCTTGTCCACGCTGGTCACGCGCTTGTCGCGTTTGCGCGCAGCCTCGAACGCCACACGGGCGATGCGCTCGATCTCGGGGCGCGAGTAGCGCATGGTGTCGAAAGCTTCCTCAGCGCCGGGGAAGTGGCCGTCGGTTGCCGTGCGGCGGCCGCGTGGCTGGCCGAAGTAGATGTCGCCCGTCAGCTCGCGGATGATGAGGATGTCCAGCCCCGCCACCAACTCGGGCTTCAGGCTGGAGGCGCCGACCAGCTGCTCATAGCAGATGGCGGGGCGGAAGTTGGCGAACAGACCCAGGTTCTTGCGCAGGCCCAGGATGGCCTGCTCGGGCCGCAACGGTCGGTCCAGCGTGTCGTACTTCCAGCCGCCCACGGCGCCGAACAGGACTGCGTCGGCTTCCTTGGCCAGCTTCAGTGTGGCCTCGGGCAGCGGGTGCCCATGGGCGTCGTAGGCGGCCCCGCCGACCAGGGCGGTTTCCATCTCAAATTTCAGATCGAGTGATTTCAGGACGCGCACGGCCTGCTCGACGATTTCGGTGCCGATGCCGTCACCGGGGAGGACTGCGATTTTCATGGGTGTTGACCAGTGCGAGGTTGACTTGCGAAACCGGCGAGGGTTTCAGCAGGTTGGGATTGAGGCGTGGCGGGTTTCACGGCAGTTCTTCGTCGGCGAGCCAGTGTGCCAGCCGGTGTTCGCAGGCCTTCATCACGACGTAGGCCGCCATGCTGGCAGCTCCGGTGACGAGCAACTCTGCCAGTTGGTAGAGAGCGCCGTCCATGACGGCTAGCCAGCCCTGCTCGGCGATGAAGCGCGCATTCGCTTGAAACAGGTGGATCAGGTTCGGCGTGCCGGCGCCGAAGGCCAGGAACGCCAGCGCCATCACCATGAAGGTCAGCCACAGCCGCGACAGCACCCATCGCCTGAAGAGTCTGCGCAGCACGTCAATCGATCAACTGACCGGCCAGCCACGGCTTTTCGGCCAGGCGCTGGGCTTCGAACGCGCGGATCTTGTCGGCATGGCGCAGCGTGAGGCCGATGTCGTCAAAGCCGTTCAGCAGGCAGTACTTGCGGAAAGCCTGCACCTCGAACGGCAACTCTTCACCCTGGGCTTTGACGACGACCTGGCGTTCCAGGTCGACGGTCAGCTGGTAGCCGGGGAACGCGAGGCACTCGTCGAACAGCTGGGCCACTTGCGCCTCGGGCAGCACGATGGGCAAGAGACCGTTCTTGAAGCTGTTGTTGAAAAAGATGTCGGCGTAGCTGGGCGCGATGATGGCGCGAAAGCCGTATTGGTCCAGCGCCCAAGGCGCGTGCTCGCGCGAGGACCCGCAGCCGAAGTTCTTGCGTGCCAACAACACCGAGGCACCGGCGTAACGCGGCTGGTTCAGCACGAAGTCGGGGTTGGGCTTGCGGCTGGAGGGGTCCATCCCGGGCTCGCCATGGTCCAGGTAACGCCACCCGTCGAACAGGTTCACGCCGAAGCCGGTCTTCTTGATCGATTTGAGGAACTGCTTGGGAATGATGGCGTCGGTGTCGACGTTCTCGCGGTCCATGGGCGCGACCAGGCCCTTGTGCACGGTGAATTTCTGCATGGTGATTCTTCCTTGGCGCTCAGGCGAATGGGCGGATGTCGATGAAGTGGCCGTGGACCGCAGCGGCGGCTGCCATGGCGGGGCTCACCAGATGGGTGCGGCCGCCGGCGCCTTGCCTACCTTCGAAGTTGCGGTTGCTGGTGGAGGCGCAGCGCTCGCCCGGCTCCAGCCGGTCGGCGTTCATGGCCAGGCACATCGAGCAGCCCGGCTCGCGCCACTCGAAGCCAGCGGCCTTGAAGATCACGTCGAGACCCTCACGCTCGGCCTGTTCCTTCACCAGGCCGGAGCCCGGCACGACCAGCGCCAGCTTGACGTTCTTGGCAACCTTCTGGCCCAACTTTTTGACCACGGCGGCGGCCTCGCGCATGTCCTCGATGCGGCTGTTGGTACACGAGCCGATGAAGACCTTGTCGATCGTGATGTCGGCCAGCGGCTTGCCGGGCGCAAGGTTCATGTAGGTCAGCGCGCGCTCGATGGCGCTGCGCTTGTTGGCGTCCTTTTCCTTGTCCGGGTCGGGCACGCGGGCGTCGATGCCCAGCACCATCTCGGGCGAGGTGCCCCAGGTGACCTGCGGCACGATCTGGTTGGCGTCCAGCTCGACCACGGTGTCGAACTTCGCGCCCGGGTCGGACTGCAACGTGCGCCAGTAGGCGATGGCATGTTCCAGCGCCACTCCCGTCGGCGCCAGCGGGCGGCCGCGCACGTACTCGATGGTTTTCTCATCCACCGCCACCATGCCGGCGCGCGCACCGGCCTCGATGGCCATGTTGCAGACCGTCATGCGGCCTTCCATGCTGAGGCTGCGGATCGCCGCGCCCGCAAACTCGATGGTGTACCCGGTGCCGCCGGCCGTGCCGATCTTGCCGATGATGGCCAGCACGATGTCCTTGGCGGTGCAGCCCTTGGACAACCGGCCTTCCACGCGCACCAGCATGTTCTTGGCCTTCTTGGCCAGCAGGGTCTGCGTCGCCATCACGTGCTCGACCTCGCTGGTGCCGATGCCGTGGGCCAGCGCGCCGAAGGCACCGTGTGTGGAGGTGTGCGAATCACCGCAGACCACCGTCATGCCAGGCAGCGTGGCGCCGTTCTCCGGCCCGATCACGTGCACGATGCCTTGGCGCCGCGACAGGAAGGGGAAGTACGCGGCCGCGCCGAACTGGCGGATGTTGTCGTCCAACGTGGTGATCTGCTCTTTGCTGATCGGGTCGGCGATGCCGTCGTAACCCTGGTCCCAGTTGGTGGTGGGCGTGTTGTGGTCGGCCGTGGCGACGATGGAGCTGATGCGCCAGACCTTGCGGCCGGCCTGGCGGATGCCCTCGTACGCCTGCGGGCTGGTGACCTCGTGCACCAGGTGGCGGTCGATGTAGAGCACCGAGGTGCCGTCGTCCTCGGTGTGGACGACGTGCTCGTCCCAGATCTTGTCGTACAGCGTGCGAGCGCTGACAGTGCTGGTGGTGATGGCCATGGGGTTCCTTCGTGGGGCTGAAATCTTGGGAAAGGTGGGGCTCAGAGTGCGGCCAGCGCACTGTTCTCGGGCGTGATGGGGGCGGCAGGCTCGGCGCGGCCCTCCAGATGCGCCACGAGCAGTCGGGCGGTGACCGGCAGCGTGGAGAAATCACGCGCGACCATGCTGATCTGGCGCTCGGCCCAGTCGTCGGTGAGGGTGACGCATGCGAGGTCGCCCACACCGTGCATCAACTCGAACGCGCGCTGTGGCATGACGCCGATGCCCAGGCCGTTGTGGATCATGCGGCACATCGCGTCCAGACCCGTGACCTGGATGCGCAGCTTGATGCCGCGTTGCGCGCCGGCTGCGGCATGGCGCATGGCCAGGTGGATGGAGCTGTTGCTGTGCAGCCCGACGTGGTCGAATTCCAGCGTGTCTTCGAAGCGCAGCGCGCCATGCCCCGCCAACGCATGGCCGCGCGGGACGATCAGCACCAGCCGGTCGCGCCGGTAGGCCCGCGTCTGCAGCGCTGCGCCAGCGGCGGCGTCGGGCAAGCCGGCATTGCAGATGCCCAGGTCGGCCGCACCTTCCTGCACAGCGCGCACCACCTCGCTGGACAGATGCTCTTCCAGATCGATCTTCACGCCGCCATGGCGGCGGATGAAATCGCCCAGGTCTTCCGGCAGGAACTGCACGATCGCCGAGATGCTGGCGTGCACGCGCACGTGGCCGCGCACGCCGTCGGTGTACTCGCTGAGCTCGCCCTGCATGCGGTCCAGGCTGAACAGCACGGAGCGCGCGTGGTGCAGCAGGCTTTCGCCGGCGGGCGTCAGGTCGACGCCCCGCGTGTGGCGGTACAGCAGCGTGGTGTCCAGCGTTGTCTCCAGGTCCGACAGGCGCTTGCTGACGGCCGATGCGGCGATGAATTCACGCTCGGCAGCTTTGCCGATGCTGCCGAGTTCGCAGACGGCCACGAACAACTGCAGCGACGTGAGGTCGATGCGGCGGGCAAAGTTGCGTTCGGACGGTTTCATCGGGGTGAAGTCTTCTCCTCTGGCGAGGAGGCGCGCCATTTTCCCGCAGCGCAACAGCGTCTGTCATCGCCATTTGCGATGACCGTGCTGCCGCCGCATGAACGGGCAGTGCGTGAAAAAGCCCCGCGGGCGCTGGGCCGGCGGGGCTGGTTCGGTCGGTTGGACGCGGTTCGGCCGTTTAGCGTGTGGCCAGGGGTTGCACGTCTCGCTTGGCCGAGCCGGTGAACAGCTGGCGGGGGCGGCCGATCTTGTACTCGGGATCGCCGATCATCTCGTTCAGCTGCGCGATCCAGCCCACGGTGCGGGCCAGCGCGAAGACGGCGGTGAACAGCGGCACCGGGATGCCGATGGCGCGCTGCACGATGCCGGAGTAGAAGTCCACGTTCGGGTAGAGCTTGCGCGAGACGAAGTAGTCGTCTTCCAGGGCGATCTTCTCCAGCGCCATGGCCAGCTTGAACAATGGGTCGTTCTCCAGGCCCATCTCGGCCAGCACTTCCTTGCAGGTCTCCTGCATCAGCTTGGCACGCGGGTCGTAGTTCTTGTAGACGCGGTGCCCGAAGCCCATCAGCTTGACGCTGGAGTTCTTGTCCTTCACCTGCTTGATGAACTCGCCGATTTTCTCAACGCCGCCAGCCTTCTGGATGTCGCCCAGCATGTTCAGCGCCGCCTCGTTGGCACCGCCGTGCGCGGGGCCCCACAGGCACGCCACGCCGGCTGCAATGGCAGCGAACGGGTTGGTGCCGGAGGAGCCGCACAGGCGCACCGTGGAGGTGGATGCGTTCTGCTCGTGGTCGGCGTGCAGGATGAAGATGCGGTCCAGCGCGCGCTCGAGCACCGGGCTGACCTTGTACTCCTCGCACGGCGTGGCAAACATCATGTGCAGGAAGTTGCCCGCGTACGAGAGCGAGTTCTTCGGGTACATGTACGGCTGGCCCACCGTGTACTTGTAGGCCATGGCCACCAGCGTGGGCATCTTGGCGATCAGGCGGATGGCCGAGATCTCGCGGTGCTGCGGGTTGTTGATGTCCGTGCTGTCATGGTAGAAGGCCGAGAGCGCGCCCACCAGGCCGGTCATGATCGCCATCGGATGCGCGTCACGGCGGAAGCCACGCAGGAAGAACTGCATCTGCTCGTTGACCATGGTGTGGTTGGTCACGAGGCTGGTGAACTTGGCCTTGCCTTCGGCGTTCGGCAGCTCGCCGTACAGCAGCAGGTGGCAGGTTTCCATGAAGTCGCAGTTCGTGGCGAGCTGCTCGATGGGATAGCCGCGGTACAGCAACTCACCCTTGTCGCCGTCGATGTACGTGATGGCGGACTGGCACGAAGCTGTGGACAGGAACCCAGGGTCGTACGTGAACATGCCGGTCTGCGCGTACAGCTTGCGGATGTCGACGACGTCGGGGCCTACGCTTCCCTGATAGACCGGCAGTTCCACGCTCGGGCTGCCGTTGCTGAATGACAGTGTGGCTTTGTTCTCGGCTAATTTCATGTTCGCCCTTTCAGCGGTTTTCTCTCAACAAACTCAAAACTTCGCGGGTGTTCGCGTCGTCCAAATGCGGACTGACCTGGTCAAGCGTCTTTCGTGCCAGTTGCAGGTCCAGGAGGTCGTGGTCTCCCAAATCCATGAGACGGTTCAGCGCGTCGGCATGTGCCACCGTGAGCGTGGGACCGCAGCGTTCGAAGAATTTCTCAAGGAACAGATCGTTCTCGAGCAGACCACGCCGGCAGCGCCAGCGCAGTAGGCTCACGCCGCGTTCGTCGAGGAACTCTTTAGGCACCGTCATGGGTCTAGATGGTGCGCAGCACCATCATTTCCTTGATCTTGCCGATGGCCTTGGTCGGGTTCAGATGCTTGGGGCACACGTCCACACAGTTCATGATCGTGTGGCAGCGGAACAGACGGTACGGGTCTTCCAGGTTGTCCAGGCGTGCGGCCGTTGCATCGTCGCGGCTGTCCGCGATGAAACGGTAGGCCTGCAACAGGCCGGCCGGGCCGACGAACTTGTCGGGGTTCCACCAGAAGCTAGGGCAACTCGTCGAGCAGCTGGCGCACAAGATGCATTCGTACAGACCGTTCAACTCGTCGCGTTCCTCAGGCGATTGAAGCCGCTCAGTTTCGGGCGGGATGCTTTCGTTGATGAGGTAGGGCTTGATCGAGTTGTACTGCTTGAAGAACTGCGTCATGTCCACGATCAGGTCGCGGATCACGGGCAGGCCGGGCAGCGGCTTCAGCACGACCGGGTCCTTCAGCGTGTTCATGTTGGTCAGGCAGGCCAGGCCGTTCTTGCCGCTGATGTTCATCGCGTCGGAGCCGCAGACGCCTTCACGGCACGAGCGCCGGAACGAAAGCGTCGGGTCTTGCGCCTTGAGCTTGACCAGAGCGTCCAGCAACATGCGTTCGCTGCCATCGAGCTCGATCTCGATGGTCTGCATGTAAGGCTTGGCGTCCTTGTCCGGGTCGTAGCGGTAGATCTGGAATGTGCGCTTCATCGTGGTGACCTTGTTAGAACGTGCGGACCTTGGGCGGAATGGAATCGACCGTCAGCGGTTGGAGGTTGACCGGCTTGTAGGTGAGGTTGTTGCCCTCGCTGTGCCACAGCGTGTGCTTCATCCACTCCTTGTCGTTGCGACCGAGCGGGAACTCGGCATGGTCGGCCGGGTGCTCGTAGTCGTAGACCGTGTGGGCACCGCGGCATTCGCGCCGGGCGGCGGCCGAGGTCATCGTGGCCTGGGCGACTTCGATCAGGTTGTCAACCTCCAGCGCCTCCATGCGGGCCGTGTTCCAGACCATGGATTTGTCCTTCATGGTGACGCCGGCCACGCGCTCGCGGATGGCGTTCACCTTGCCCACGCCCTCGTCCATGCTGGCCTGCGTGCGGAACACGCCGGCATGCTGCTGCATGGTGGTGCGGATTTCGCCCGCGATGTCCTGCGCATAGGCGCCGTCGGTCGACGCCTGCAACTGGTTCAAGCGCGCCAGCGTGCGGTCGGCGCCGTCGGCCGGCATCGGCTTGTGCTCACCGCTGCCCTTGACGTGCGCGACGATGTGCTTGCCGGCCGACTTGCCGAACACCAGCAAGTCCAGCAGCGAGTTCGTGCCCAGGCGGTTGGCGCCGTGCACCGACACGCAGGAGCACTCACCGACCGCGTACAGGCCGTTGACGACGTTGTTCTGCTGACCATCGTGCGTGACCACCTGGCCGTTGATGTTGGTCGGAATGCCACCCATCTGGTAGTGGATGGTCGGCACCACCGGGATCGGCTCTTTGGTGATGTCCACGTTGGCGAAGTTGTGGCCAATCTCTTCCACCGAAGGCAGGCGCTTGCGGATGGTGTCGGCACCCAGGTGGTCCAGCTTCATCAGGATGTAGTCCTTGTTGGGACCGCAGCCGCGACCTTCCTTGATCTCCTGGTCCATCGAGCGCGAGACGAAGTCGCGCGGCGCCAGGTCCTTCAGCGTGGGCGCGTAGCGCTCCATGAAGCGCTCGCCGTTGCTGTTCAGCAAGATGGCGCCTTCGCCGCGGCAACCCTCGGTCAGCAGCACGCCGGCGCCGGCCACGCCGGTCGGGTGGAACTGCCAGAACTCCATGTCCTGCAGCGGGATGCCGGCGCGCGCCGCCATGCCCAGGCCGTCGCCGGTGTTGATGAAGGCGTTGGTCGAGGCGGCGAAGATGCGGCCGGCACCGCCGGTGGCCAGCAGCACGGCCTTGGCCTGCAGGGCGTACAGCTCACCGGTCTCCAGTTCCAGCGCAGTGACGCCGACGACGTCGCCATCGGCGTCGCGGATCAGGTCCAGCGCCATCCACTCGACGAAGAAGTTGGTCTTGGACTTCACGTTCTGCTGGTAGAGCGTGTGCAGCATGGCATGGCCGGTGCGGTCGGCCGCGGCGCAGGCGCGCTGAACCGGCTTCTCGCCATAGTTGGCCGTGTGGCCACCGAACGGGCGCTGGTAGATGGTGCCGTCTGGGTTGCGGTCGAACGGCATGCCGAAGTGCTCCAGCTCGATCACGACCTTGGGCGCTTCACGGCACATGAACTCGATGGCGTCCTGATCGCCCAGCCAGTCGGAGCCCTTGATCGTGTCGTAGAAGTGGTAGTGCCAGTTGTCCTCGGACATGTTGCCCAGCGAGGCCGAGACGCCGCCCTGCGCCGCAACCGTGTGCGAACGGGTCGGGAATACCTTGGACAGCGAGGCCACGGACAGCCCGGCGCGCGAGAGCTCCAGCGCCGCGCGCATGCCCGACCCGCCGGCGCCCACGATCACGACGTCGAACTTGCGCTTGCTGATGGCTTGCTTGGTGTAGCTCATGCTTACAGTCTCCAAAGAACTTGAATAGCCCAGCCGGCGCAGCCGACGAGCCAGACGATGGTGAAAATCTGGAGCACGAGTCGGAGCCAGACGACCGAGGTGACGTAGTCCATCCAGACATCGCGCATGCCCACCCAGACGTGGTAGAGCAGTGCGACGATCACGGAAAAGGTCAGGATCTTCATCCACTGCGAGGAGAAGATGCCAGCCCACAGGTCATAGCCGATCGGGCCTTTGACCAACAGCAACTGCGCCAGCACGATGACCGTGAACAGGGCCATGAGGACAGCCGTGACGCGCTGGGCCAGCCAGTCGCGCAGGCCGTAGTGAGCGCCGACGACGACGCGCTTGGAACCGTAATTGACAGCCATGAAGGTGCTTTCTTTTTTTTGGGTCAGTACACGCCGAAAAGTTTCAGGCCGAGCACGAAGGTCAGGCCCAGGCTCAGCACCAGCGTAACCATGGCCGACGTCTTGCCGAACTGTTTGCTGACGGCGTCATGGCTCACGTCCATCCACAGATGGCGGACGCCGGCGATGAAATGGTGCAGATACGCCCACATCAGGGCGAGCGCGACCAGTTTGAAGAACCAGCCGGGGGCCAGACCGATCCCGGTGTTGAAAGCCGCTTTGAAGCGGGCAAACGAAATGTCGGAAGACACCGACGAATCGAACATCCAGATGATGAACGGCATCAGGAGGAACATCAGCACGCCGCTGACGCGATGCAGGATGGACACCCAACCGGCAGCCGGCAAGCGGTAGCTCGGCAGATCGGTCAAGGCATTGATGTTGCGGAACTGGGGTCGCTTGGGGCGTGCGGATGAGGCGATCTCGGTCATGACTGCGCTTTCTTGATGTAACTGCCTTGTAATCGGTCGCGGTGTCGGCTCAAAATTCTATTGCAATGCAGCAACCCAACTGCGACGAAGGTTTGCAGGCTGTGTCGCCCACGCGCGAAGTTCAGTTCAGATCGTTGCGGTAATGGTGCGTATCGGTGCGGTAAATGCCACGACGTAGCTCGACCGGCAGGTTGTTGTAGCTGAACGCAATGCGCTCCACGCTCAGCAACGGCGTGCCGGCCGCGACATTCAGCAGGGCGCACTGTTCGTCGTCGGGCAACACGGCTCGGATTTTTTCTTCCGCGCGCACCATACGAACACCGAATTCGGCTTCGAACAGCGCATAGGTCGGGCCGGGGAACTCGGCCAGCCGCTCGGCCGTCAATCCTTTGAACGGGCCGCCGGGCAGCCACAGGTCTTCCAGGATGGTGGGCACCTGCGCCCCGCCCTCACCAGCAAACGACAGGACGCGTCGCACCTGCATGACCGCGTCACCGCTGCGCAGGGCCAGTGCGCGGGCGATCTCGGCGGATGCGCGGGTGCGCCGGCAATCCAGAATGTGGCGCTGCGCTGGCCCTTCGCGCTGGATGTCGCCGGTGTCGGGCACCAGCTTCAAGAAGCGGTAGCGCACGTGCTGCTCACTGTGCGTGGCGACGAACGTGCCTTTCCCTTGGCGCCGCACGACCAGGTTGTCGCCCGCCAGCTCGTCGACCGCCTTGCGCACTGTGCCCTGGCTGACGCGGAACCGCGCGGCAAGCTCGATCTCGCTCGGGATGAGCTCGCCCGGTTTCCATTCGCCGGCTTGCAGGCTGCGCAGGATCAATTCCTTGATTTGCTGGTACAGCGGGCTGAAGGCTGGCGTTGACGCTGCATGCTGCGCGCCGGTGTCGCTGGAGAGCGGGGGCTGGGCGGACATGGTGCTGGAGTTGGAAGCCATCGGCGTTAGGGTTGCGTCTCGGTGGAGAGGGGCTGGCGTCGAGGTGCGGGCTCCCTGCATAGCGCCTCGGCAAGGCCCGCAATGGTATCTTATATAAGACATAAGACAAATTGACGATCGTGCGGAATCACGGGTAAACTCGAAGGCGGTCCGTCGACCCCGCGCTTGTAGCCCGACGCTCTGGGCGGGGTTGGTTCTTTCCCCACTCTCTTCCCGGAGCATCCCCCATGAGCAAAAAGCCTGTTCGCGTCGCCGTCACTGGTGCTGCTGGCCAAATCGGTTACGCCATCCTGTTCCGCATCGCCTCCGGCGAAATGCTGGGCAAAGACCAGCCGGTGATCCTGCAACTGCTCGAAGTTCCGATGGAAAAACCCCAGCAGGCTCTGCAGGGCGTGATGATGGAACTGCAGGACTGCGCATTCCCCTTGCTGGTCGGCATGGAAGCACACGGCGACCCGATGACCGCGTTCAAGGACGTGGACTACGCGTTGCTGATCGGTTCGCGCCCCCGTGGCCCGGGCATGGAACGCGCCGAGCTGCTGGCCGTGAATGCCGAGATCTTCACCGCCCAGGGCAAGGCCCTGAACGCTGTGGCCAGCCGCAACGTCAAGGTGCTGGTGGTCGGCAACCCGGCCAACACCAATGCCTACATCGCGATGAAGAGCGCGCCCGACCTGCCGCGCAAGAACTTCACCGCCATGCTGCGCCTGGACCACAACCGCGCACTGAGCCAGATCGCCGCCAAGACCGGCAAGGCCGTGGCCGACATCGAGAAGCTCACCGTGTGGGGCAACCACTCGCCCACGATGTACGCGGACTACCGCTTCGCCACCATCAACGGTGAAAGCGTCAAGACCATGATCAATGACCAGGAGTGGAACGCCAACACCTTCCTGCCCACCGTGGGCAAGCGCGGCGCGGCCATCATCGCGGCCCGCGGCGTGTCGTCCGCTGCATCGGCTGCCAATGCCGCCATCGACCACATGCGCGACTGGGCCTTGGGCACCAACGGCAAGTGGGTCACCATGGGTATCCCGTCGGACGGCCAGTACGGCATTCCCAAGGACACCATGTTCGGCTTCGCCGTCACCTGCGAAGGCGGCGAATACAAGGTGGTCGAAGGCCTGGAAGTCGATGCCTTCAGCCAGGAGCGCATCAACACCACGCTGAAGGAGCTGCAGGACGAGCAGGCTGGCGTCGCCCACCTGCTCTGATCCATGTCTGCCTCCCGGCTTGCCACTGCGTGTGCTGCGCCACCGCCCGAGGGAAGGCTGTGACCGCCGTTGGGCGGCCCGGCGGCGGCACCATGCAGCATCCCCGCGCGGTCTTGCTGGGTGCCCAGGCGGTGCAGGGCTTTCTGCCCGTCTGTGACCACTACAGCGGAGTTGAAGCGCGGATGCGCAAGAGCCTGCAGTTGCAGGCCGAGATGACTGAAGAGTTCGGCACCTGCGTCTTCGACGTCACGCTGGATTGCGAGGACGGGGCCCCGGTCGGTGGTGAGGCTGAGCACGCCGCTTTGGTCGTGTCGCTGGCGCTGGCCGCCGACCCGCGTGCGCGCGTGGCGGTGCGCGTGCACCCGGTGAACCACCCCGCCTTCGAGCAGGACATTGCCACCATTGCCGGGCAGGCCGGCCATCGGCTGGCACACATCATGCTGCCCAAAGTCGACATGGTCGACGATATCGAACGCGCTGAGCGGGCGCTGCGTTCGGCGGGTGCCGGGCACCTGCCGCTGCACGCGCTCGTCGAATCGCCGGCTGCCGTGCACCGGGCGTTCGACATGGCCGCCCATCCGCGTGTGCAGTCGCTCAGTTTCGGGTTGATGGACTTCGTGTCTGCCCATGCGGGTGCAATCCCGGCCGAGGGCATGAGTGCGCACGGGCAGTTCACGCACCCCTTGGTGGTGCGCGCCAAGTTGGATATCGCCTCGGCCTGCCATGCGCACGGCAAGGTGCCGTCGCACTGCGTGGTCACCGAGTTCAGCGATGCCGCAGCCATGCAGGCTGCTGCCCGCCGGGCTGCCCGCGAATTTGGCTACACGCGCATGTGGAGCATCCACCCGGCGCAGATCCGACCCATCCTCGAGGCGCTGGCGCCCAGTGCCGAGGAGATCGAGACCGCCGGCCGGCTGATCCAGGCCGCTGTGGCGGCCCAATGGGCGCCGGTGGCGTTTGACAAGCAACTGCACGACCGCGCGAGCTACCGTTACTTCTGGCAAGTGCTCGAACGCGCGCACCGCACCGGTCGGCCCCTGCCTGCCGAGATGCAGGTTTATTTTCAAGACAGCCTGGGCACCCTGAGCCCGGCGACGGAGACAGCATGAAGAACGCCGTTGTGACCCTGGTGTTGGCGACAGCGGCCTGCCTGGTGGGCGCACAGACCACAAAGCCTGCCGCCGCCAAGCCCGCAGCCACGAAGCCTGCGTCCGCCAAGCCGGCCCCGGTCAGGAAGGCCAAGCCGGCGCCCAAGACGCGGGTCGACGTCAAGAACGCCGTGCCGCACGAACCCATCGCCGAGGCGGTGCTGGGCGCCAACGAGCTGGCGCTGGCCGAGCGCGTGCATGTCGGCATCCTGCCCTGTGAGCTTGGCAATTCCGTGCACCTCATGCCCGACCCGAAGCAGCCTGGCTATTTCGATCTGCACATGCACAAGACCCGCTACCGCCTGGTGCCGGTGGCCACCACCACCGGCGCGATCCGGCTGGAGGACGCCAAGGCCGGCGCCGTATGGCTGCAGCTGGGCAACAAGTCCATGTTGATGAACCACAAGCTGGGTCAGCGCATGGCCGACGAGTGCAAGAGCCCGCAGCAAATCATCGTGGCCGAACAGATCAGGATCCAGCCGCCGCCGAGCGTGCTGGATGCACTGCCACCCCAACCGCCACCGCCACCGCCGGCCCAGACGGCGTCCATGCCGGCGGCCGAGGTGCCTGCGGCCCCCGCAGCGGCACCCGAATAAGCACCGACCCCAAGAACCCCACATCCCAGAACCGGAGAACACGCCATGTTGCAAGCCTACCGTGACCATGTTGCCGAGCGCGCCGCGCTCGGCATCCCGCCGCTGCCCCTGTCTGCCAAGCAGACGGCCGAGCTGATCGAGCTGCTGAAGGCCCCGCCTGCGGGCGAGGACGCATACCTGCTGAACCTGATCACCTACCGCGTGCCGGCCGGTGTGGACGACGCCGCCAAGGTCAAGGCCAGCTACCTGGCGGCCGTGGCGCATGGCACGGAAAAGAGCCCGCTGATCAGCCGCGCCAAGGCCACCGAGCTGCTGGGCACGATGCTGGGGGGCTACAACATCGGCCCCATGGTCGATTTGCTGGACGATGCCGAGGTCGCCGCTGTCGCCGCACAAGGGCTGAAGAAGACGCTGCTGATGTTCGACCAGTTCCATGACGTCAAGGAAAAGGCCGACAAGGGCAACGCCCACGCCAAGAGCGTGATGCAGAGCTGGGCCGATGCCGAATGGTTCACCAGCCGGCCCGAAGTGCCCAAGAGCATCACCTTCACCGTGTTCAAGGTGCCTGGCGAGACCAACACCGACGACCTGTCGCCCGCACCCGATGCGACCACGCGCCCTGACATTCCCATGCACGCGCTGGCAATGCTGAAGAACAAGCGCGACGGTGCGCCCTTCACGCCCGAGGAAGACGGCAAGCGCGGCCCGATCAAGTTCATCGAAGACCTGGTCAAGCGCGGCTTGCCCGTGGCCTACGTGGGCGACGTGGTCGGCACCGGCTCCTCGCGCAAGTCGGCCACCAATTCGGTGCTGTGGTTCACCGGCGAAGACATCCCCTACATCCCGAACAAGAAGTTCGGCGGCGTCTGCCTGGGCAACAAGATCGCGCCGATCTTCTACAACACCATGGAAGACGCGGGCGCGCTGCCGATCGAGCTGGACGTGAGCCAGATGCACATGGGCGACACCATCGAGCTGCGCCCCTATGAAGGCAAGGCGCTGAAGGACGGCCAGGTCATCGCCGAGTTCACGGTCAAGAGCGACGTGCTGTTCGACGAAGTGCGCGCCGGTGGCCGCATTCCGCTGATCATCGGTCGCGGCCTCACCGGCAAGGCGCGTGAGGCCCTGGGGTTGCCCGCATCCACCTTGTTCCGCCTGCCGCAGCCCCCGGTCGATTCCGGCAAAGGCTTCTCGCTGGCGCAGAAGATGGTGGGCCGCGCCTGCGGCCTGCCGGAAGGTCAGGGCGTGCGCCCCGGCACCTACTGCGAGCCCAGGATGACGAGCGTCGGCTCGCAGGACACCACCGGCCCGATGACCCGCGACGAGCTGAAGGACCTGGCCTGCCTGGGCTTCTCGGCCGATCTGGTCATGCAATCGTTCTGCCACACTGCCGCCTACCCGAAGAAGGTGGACGTGAAGATGCACCACGAGCTGCCCGACTTCATGGCCACCCGCGGCGGCATTTCGCTGCGCCCCGGTGACGGCGTGATCCACAGTTGGCTGAACCGTCTGCTGACCCCCGACACCGTGGGCACCGGCGGCGATTCGCACACGCGCTTCCCGATCGGCATCAGCTTCCCGGCCGGCTCTGGCCTGGTCGCCTTCGCAGCCGCTACCGGCGTCATGCCGTTGGACATGCCCGAGTCGGTGCTCGTGAAGTTCAAGGGCACGATGCAGCCCGGCGTCACGCTGCGTGACCTGGTCAACGCGATTCCGCTGTACGCCATCAAGGCTGGCCTGCTGACGGTGGAGAAGAAGGGCAAGAAGAACATCTTCTCGGGCCGCATCCTGGAGATCGAAGGTCTGCCGGATCTGAAGGTCGAGCAGGCGTTCGAGTTGTCCGACGCCTCGGCCGAGCGCTCCGCCGCCGGCTGCACGGTGCACCTGAACAAGGAGCCCATCGCCGAGTACATCACCAGCAACATCACGCTGATGAAGTGGATGATTGCCGAGGGCTACGCCGACGCCCGCACGCTGGCCCGCCGCATTGCCGCGCAGGAAGCCTGGCTTCGCGACCAGCAACTCATGAAGGGCGACCCCGACGCCGAATACGCCGCCGTGATCGAGATCGATCTGGCCGACATTCACGAGCCCATCGTGGCCTGCCCGAACGACCCGGACGACGTGAAGACGCTGTCCGAGGTGGCTGGCGCCAAGATCGACGAAGTGTTCATCGGCTCGTGCATGACCAACATCGGCCATTTCCGCGCGGCGTCCAAGCTGCTGGAGGGCAAGCGCGACATCCCGGTCAAGTTGTGGATCGCACCGCCGACCAAGATGGATGCGCAGCAGCTGACCGAAGAAGGCCATTACGGCGTGTTCGGCAATGCCGGCGCGCGCACCGAAATGCCGGGCTGCTCGCTGTGCATGGGCAATCAGGCGCAGGTGCGTGAGGGCGCCACGGTGATGTCGACCAGCACGCGCAACTTCCCGAACCGCCTGGGCAAGAACACCTTCGTGTATCTGGGTTCGGCCGAGCTGGCCTCGATCTGCTCCAAGCTGGGCCGCATCCCTACCAAGGCCGAGTACCTGGCCGACATGGGCGTGCTGACGGCCTCCAGCGACCAGATCTACCAGTACCTGAACTTCGACAAGGTGGCGGAGTATTCGGACGTGGCCGACACCGTGAAGGATGGCGTAGTCACCGCCTGATCGCTGCGGCGGGCGCAAGCCCGCCAGCCCAGGAAAAGGCCCGCATCCGCGGGCCTTTTCTTGTCTGCTCAGTCTTTGGGTTTAAAGCTGATCACCAGCAGCGAAGGCACACGGCCGTCGGTGTCGCGCGGCAGCGTCTCGGTCTTGTCGATGGCTCGCAGCACCGCGTCGTCCCAGGCCTTGTTGCCGCTGGACTTGACCAGGCGCTTGCCGACGATGGTGCCGTCGGGCGCGGCACGCACTTCCACCTCGGCGGCCGGGTTGCCGTTCACGTCATCGGCAAAGACGATGTTGGGCCGCACGCGGGCCGACACCTTGGCGCCGTAGCTGGCCGAGGGCCCGGTGGATTGCAGGGCGCTGCCGGTGGCGGTGGCACCGCCACTGGCGCCGGCCATGCCCTGCATGCGGCGGATGTTGTCCTGACGGCGGGCTTCGGCAGCGGCTTTGTCAGCCTTCTCGGACTTCTCCTGTGCGGCCTTCTCGGCGCGCTCGGCCTTCTCAGCCTGCTCCGCCTTCTCGGCTTTTTCCCGTGCCGCCTTGTCGGCCTTCTCGCGCGCGGCTTTGTCCTTGGCCGCCTTCTCCAGGCGTTCGGACTTCTCTTGCGCCGCGCGCTCGGCCTGCGCCTCTTGCTGCTCTTGCCGCTTCTTCTCCACAGCCTTGCGCTGCTGGATCAGCTCCTGCTCGCGCTCTTTGCGCTCGCGCTCCTTCTTGTCGCGCTCCAGGGCGATCTGCGCGTCGCGCACGCTGGTGTCCGGCGGCGGTGGTGCGGCCTTGGGTGGCGCAGGGGCGGGCGTGGGTGCGGCCTTGGGGGGCGCGGGTGCCGGGGGAGGCGGTGGCGGTTCGACGGCGCGGGGTGCCGCCTGCTGGCGCACGGACGACCAGATCTCGGCCTCGACGGCGGGGCTCTCCTGCTGCTGCCAGTTGACGCCCCAAGTCAGCGCGGCGATCAGCAGCGCGTGCGCCAGCAGGGCCAGGCCGAGTGCACGCAGCATGCCGGGCGGCGGCGGCGGCGTCAGGCTCGACGGATCCAGCGGCGCGTGGTGCAGCAGTGTCGACATCCTTGGATTACTGGCCGCTGCCCAGTTGTACCGACAGGCCGACGCGGGCGACCCCGGCCCTCTGCAGGCTGTCCATGGCCTTCACCACGGTCTCGTACTTCACGCTGCGGTCGGCGCTGATGACCACGGGCGTGTTCGCATCACCGGCCTGCGCGCGCCGAACGGCGGCAGCCAGCTCGCGCACCGTGACCTGTTGCGTTCTGTCCGCATCCTTGATCTCCAGGCGCTCGTCTTTGCTGATGAGGACCTGGATCACCTTGTCCGGCTGGCGCCCGGCCTTGCCGACGCTGGGCAGGTCGATCAGGCTGGGGGTGATCATCGGCGCCGTCACCATGAAGATGATCAGCAGCACCAGCATGACGTCGATGAACGGCACCATGTTGATCTCGTTGATGGTCCGCCGGCCGCGGCCTCTGGATGCCATGGCGGGCATGTCAGTGCTGCCCGGCCGCCCGAAGGCATTGACGCGCCCCCTCGGGCGGCAGCGATACGCGAAGCGATGAGCGTAGAGGTGTCATGCTCTAGTGTCCCGAAGGCGATTGCGTCGCCACGTTGCGCTGCAGGATGTTGCAGAACTCTTCGATGAAGGTCTCCAGCCGGATCGCGATGCGGTCGATGTCGCGCGCAAAGTTGTTGTAGGCGATCACGGCCGGAATGGCGGCGAACAGGCCGATGGCGGTGGCGACCAGCGCCTCGGCAATGCCTGGCGCCACCGAGGCCAGCGTCACCTGCTGCAGGCTGGCCAGGCCGGTGAAGGCGTGCATGATGCCCCAGACCGTACCGAACAGACCGACGTAGGGCGAGACCGAGCCCACCGACGCCAGGAACGACAGATTGGATTCGATCACGTCCATCTCACGCTGGAAGCTGGCCCGCATCGCGCGGCGCGCTCCGTCCATCAGCGTGCCGGGGTCGGCAATGCGGCGCTCACGCAGCTTTTGGTATTCGCGCATGCCGCTGGCAAAGATCCGTTCCATGGGGCCGGCGCTCTTGGCGTTCTGCGTGGCCGCCGCGTACAGCTCGTTGAGGTTCTTGCCGGACCAGAACTCGCGCTCGAACTCCTCGTTCAGGCCGTTGACCTTCTTCAGCGCAAAGAGCTTGCGGAAGATGGCCGCCCAGCTGGCGATCGAGACGCCGATCAGCAGCACCATCACGATCTGCACGACAAAGCTGGCGTTCAGCACCAGCGTGAGGATTGACATGTCCTGGTTCATGCGGCGCGGCTCTGCGAGGCAGTTCGGGGTGAGTGCTGAATCATGTGGCGATGTGTTCCAAAAGAGAGGGCGGGATTCTCGCAGGGCGCAGTGTGGTGGCGTCGACCCAGCCGATGCGGATCTGGCCCTCGCACAGCACGGGCCCGCCCGGCGTGTCGCCTGCCAGCACCTGTTGCGCCAGTAGGAGCGAGGCGGCTCCGAAACGTTCCACGCGCACGGTGACCAGCAGATGGTCGTCCAGGCGTGCGGGGCGCAGATAGCGCACCTGGGTCTCGCTGACGACGAACATGCCGCCCACGTCGTCCTTGAGTGCGCGCTGGCCCACGCCCTTGGCGCGCAGCCATTCGGTGCGGGCGCGCTCGAAGAACTTGAGGTAGTTCACGTAGAACACGATGCCGCCGGCGTCGGTGTCTTCCCAGTACACGCGGACCGGGAAGGTGAAGGCCGAACCTGCGCTCACTGGAGTGCCTGCGTGCTGCGCACTGCGGTGCACGCTCATGCCAGCAGCGTGCGCAGCCGCGAGACCGCTTCCTGCAAGTGCGCCATCGAACTGGCCGTGGAGAAGCGGATGAAGTTCGCAGTCGTCGCCTGCCCGAAATCGCGACCCGGCGTCACCGCCACATGGGCGCGCCGCATGACTTCGAAGGCAAAGTCCCAGCTGTCTTTCACGCCCAGCTTGTGGCAGGCGGCCGAGCAATCGGCCCAGGCGTAGAAGGCGCCGTCGGGCACCACCGGCACCGGCAGGCCCAATGCGTTCAGGGCCGGCACAAAGAAGTCGCGCCGGGCGCGAAACTCGGCGCGCCGCTGCTCGTACAGCGCCAGGCTCTCGGCTTCGAAGCAGGCCAGCGCCGCATGCTGGGCGACGGTGCTGGCGCAGATGAACAGGTTCTGCGCGATGCGCTCGACGACCGGCACCAGCGCCTCGGGCACGACCAGCCAGCCCAGGCGCCAGCCAGTCATGTTGAAGTACTTGCTGAAGCTGTTGATGCTGACGATCTGGTCCGACAGCGCCAGCGCGCTGCGGCCGAATGCGGCGTCGTACGACAGGCCCAGGTAGATCTCATCGACCAGCGTGATGCCGCCACGCTGGGCCACGAATTCGTGGATGCGCCGCAGCTCTTCGGTGGCGATCGAGGTGCCCGTGGGGTTGGAGGGCGATGCCAGCAGCACGCCACGCGTGTGCGCATTCCAGGCCGCCGCCACTTTGTCTGCGCTGAGCTGGTAGCGCTCTTCAGCCGTGGTCGGCAGCAAGATAGAGCGGCCCTCGGCAGCGCTGACGAAGTGCCGGTTGCAGGGGTAGCTCGGGTCCGGCATCAAGATCTCGTCGCCGGCTTCGATCAGCGCCAGACAGGCCAACTGCAGCGCCGCCGAGGCGCCGGCCGTGACCACGATGCGCGAGGCCGGCACCGCCACGCCGAAGCGCTCGGCATACCAGCCGCTGATGCGCTCGCGCAGCGCCGGCAGGCCGGTGGCGGGCGTGTACTGCGTGCGGCCGTCGCGTATGGCGCGGGCGGCGGCTTCCTGCACCAGGGGTGGGGCGGTGAAGTCTGGCTCGCCGATGTTCAGGAACACCATGGGCCTGTCACTGCCCTCGACCTCACGTGCCAGCGCAGCCGCCTGCTTGGCGACCTCCATCACGTAGAACGGCTCGATCGCTTGCGCCCGGCGCGAGATCCTCATGCGTCGGCCTGCGGCTTGGCAGGTCTCTCACGCCCGCGGTCGGCCTGCACCTCGGTGGCACGCAGCGAGGGCGCCAGCCCGTTCAGGATGCCGTTGACGTACTTGTGCCCGTCGGTGCCGCCGAATTCCTTGGCCAGCTCGATGCATTCGTTCAGCACCACGCGCCACGGCACGTCCAGGCAGTGGCGCATCTCGTAGATGCCGATCCACAGCACGGCGTGTTCGACGGGCGAGATCTCGGCCATCGGCCGGTCCAGCAACGGCTGCATCAGCGCGTCGAGCTCGGTGGCCTCGGCGATGCAGCCGTGCATCAGCGCGTCGTAGTGCACAGCGTCGGCCTTGTGAAAGCCCGACAGATCGCGCGTGAACACGTCGATGTCCGTGGACGCGTTGCGGCCCACCAGGTGCTGGTAGAGCGCCTGCAACGCGAATTCGCGTGCGCGGCTGCGCGGATTCTTGGCAGCAGCCTTGCGGGCGCCGGTGGCGGTGCGGCCGGTGCGGGTCTGGCGTTCGGGCGGGGCTGAGGGCAGGGCGCCCACGTCGTCGGGTTCGGTCATTTCAGTTGTTCCAGCAGTCGGGCCATTTCAACCGCGACGCGGGCTGCGTCCCGGCCCTTGTCGGTCTGGCGGGCGACCGCCTGTTCCATGTTCTCGGTGGTCAGGATGGCGTTGGCAATCGGGATGCCGTGGTCCAGCGCAATGCGGCTGACGCTGGCGCCGGATTCGTTGGCCACCAGCTCGAAGTGGTAGGTCTCGCCGCGCACGATGCAGCCCAGCGCGATCAACGCGTCGAAGCGGCGCGAGGCGGCCATGGCCTGCAGCGCCACCGGCACCTCCAGCGCGCCGGGCACGCTGACATGTGTCACCTGGGCATCCGCCACGCCCAGGGCATGCAGCTCGCTGGTGCAGGCGCTGGCCAGCGCGTCGGTGATCTCGGCATTGAAGCGGGCCTGCACGATGCCGATGGCCAGACCCTGCCCGG
Source organism: Rhodoferax sp. RT4P68 (assembly GCF_056521305.1). Taxonomy (NCBI): domain Bacteria; kingdom Pseudomonadati; phylum Pseudomonadota; class Betaproteobacteria; order Burkholderiales; family Comamonadaceae; genus Rhodoferax; species Rhodoferax sp. RT4P68. The sequence continues at coordinate 141,090 of NZ_JBWMBB010000013.1, read as the reverse complement.
TCATCAGCGCATCGGTGTTGGCGCGCTCGGCCTGGTTGGCGCCCTTCATGCGGTGTCCTTGTGGGATTCGGGGGTGAGGTAGCCGGTGTTCTCCAGGCCGTAGCCGGCCATGCTGGGCATGCGGCGCGGGTGGCTCATCAGCTGCATGCGGTGCACGCCGCAGTCCCGCAGGATTTGCGCGCCGATGCCGTAGGTGCGCAGGTCCATGCGGCCGCGTTCCGGGGCCTGCGCTGAGCGGGCCGTGCCTTCGAACTGGGCCAGCAAGTCGGCTGCGCTTTCGCCGCAGTTGAGCAGCACGATCACGCCCTTGCCCTGCGCCTCGATGTGCGCAAGGCTGGCCGGCAGACTCCACGAGTGCATGGAGCGGTCGCCCTCCAGCAAATCCAGCACCGACAGCGGCTCGTGCACGCGCACGGCCAGGTTGTCATCCGCCTGCCAGCTGCCCTTGACCAGCGCCAGGTGCACACTGGCGCTGGGCTTGTCTTTGTAGGCATGGGCCGTGAACGGGCCGAACGCGGTCTGGATCTCGCGGCTGCCCACGCGCTCGACCAGCGATTCGTGCCGGCTGCGGTGCTCGATCAAGTCGGCAATCGTGCCGATCTTCAGGCCGTGCTGCGCTGCGAATACCTGCAGGTCGGGCAGGCGCGCCATGGTGCCGTCGTCGTTCATGACCTCGCAGATCACGGCCGACGGGCTGCAGCCCGCCATGGTGGCCAGGTCGCAACCGGCCTCTGTGTGGCCGGCACGCATCAGCACGCCGCCATCCACAGCCTGCAGCGGAAAGATGTGGCCGGGCTGCACCAGGTTGGCGGCGGTGGCGTTGCGGGCCACTGCGGCTTGCACGGTGCGCGCGCGGTCGGCTGCCGAGATGCCGGTGGTCACGCCCTCGGCCGCCTCGATGGAGACGGTGAACGCGGTGGCGTGCTTGGTGCCGTTGCGCGCCACCATCGGCGGAAGGTGCAGGCGTTCGCACATCTCGCGCGACAGCGTGAGGCAGATCAACCCGCGCGCGTGGCGGGCCATGAAATTGATCGCATCCGGCGTCACGTGGTCGGCGGCCAGGACCAGGTCGCCCTCGTTCTCGCGGTCTTCTTCGTCGACGAGGATGACCATGCGGCCGGCGCGCATCTCGGCCACGATGTCTTCGACAGGGGAGATCGCGGCGGGCGTGAGGTGGGTGAGGATGGAAGTCATGAAGGCTCTTGGGTCGGCGCCACAGGGTTCAGGCGCAACATGCGCTCGACATAGCGCGCGATGGTGTCGATTTCCAGGTTCACCGGTGAGCCCGCTCGCAGCTCGCCCAGTGTCGTGCTCTCCACCGTGTGGGGGATGAGGTTGATGCTGATGAGGCAGCCGTCGGCCACGTCCTGCACGGTGTTGACCGTGAGGCTCACGCCCTGCACCGTGACCGAGCCCTTGTAGGCCATGTAGCGCGCCAGATCTGCGGGGGCGTGGATGTCCAGCGCCCAGCTTTCGCCGACCTGCTCGAAGCGGCTGACGCGGCCCAAGCCGTCGACATGGCCAGAGACGATGTGCCCCCCCAGACGGTCGTTCGCGCGCAAGGCTTTTTCGAGGTTGACGCGGCCGGTGGTGTCCAGCCCCGCAGTGCGGGCCAGGGATTCGGCCGAGACGTCGATGGTGAAAGTGAGGGCGGCAGTGTCGAGTGAGGTGACCGTCATGCAGGCGCCGTTGAGCGCGATGCTGTCACCCAGGCCCACATCGTCCAGATAGCCGGGCGGCACGGCGATGCTGAGCCTCTTGCCATAGGCCAAGGAGCTGCCGAGGTCGTGGACAGCGGCGATGCGCCCCACAGCGGTGATGATTCCCGTGAACATAGCCGCGCATTTTCGCAGGCTTTGCGCGGCGGGCCTGGCGGGGCCTCTGAAGCGGTCAGAACACGTCGCGTCCGCTCAGCCGCGCGAGGATGCGCAAGTCGCGCCCGACCATGTCGGCGGCACGGAAATCCAGTGCCATGGCCTGCCCCAGATCCGCCAGCGGCGCCAGGCTGGCGACGCCCATGCCGGGACCGATCAGCTTGGGCGCCAGGTAGACCAGCAGCTCGTCGACGAGCTGCTCGCGTAGCAAAGAGCCATTGAGTTTGGTGCCAGCCTCCACATGCAGTTCGTTGACCTCGCGCAGCGCCAGGTCGTGCAGCATGGCGGCCAGGTCGACCTTGGTGGCGGTGTCGGGTGTGATGCCGGGCAGGCGCGTGACGGTGGCGCCGCGGGCCAGCAGGGCGGCGGTTTTGTCGGCATCGTCGCTGGCGGTGTAGACCCACAGCTGACGGTCAGGTTCGAACAGCCGGGCTTGCAGCGGCAGTTGCAGCTGGCTGTCGACCACCACCAGGTGGGGCTGGCGCGTGGTCTCGGCCAGACGCACGTCCAGCAGCGGGTCGTCTTGCAGCACGGTGCCGATGCCGGTCAGCACGGCGCAGGCACGGGCGCGCCAGGCGTGGCCGTCGGCGCGGGCCGGTGTGTCGGTGATCCACTGGCTGCGGCCATCGGCCAGTGCCGTCGTGCCGTCGAGCGAGGCGGCGGTCTTCATGCGCACCCAGGGGGTGTTGCGCAGCATGCGGCTGAAGAAGCCCAGGTTGAGCTCGCGTGCGGGCTCGGCACCAGGGCCGGTTTCCACTTGCACGCCGGCGGCTGCCAGGCGCGCCTGGCCCTGGCCGGCCACCAGTGGGTTCGGGTCGGTGCAGGCGGCCACGACACGGGCGATGCCGGCGGCTGCCAGCGCGTCGCAGCACGGGCCGGTGCGGCCGTGGTGGGCGCAGGGTTCCAGGGTGACCCAGGCGGTGGCGCCGGCGACGTTGTGGCCTTGCGATTGGGCGTCACGCAGGGCCATGATTTCGGCGTGGGGGCCGCCGGCTTGCTGGGTGTGGCCGCGGCCGAGCACCTGGCCGCCAGGGGTGGCGATGACGCAGCCGACGCGGGGGTTGGGGTTGGACAGGGTCAGCGCGCGCTGGGCTAGCGCGAGGGCTTCCTGCATGAGGGGCGGGGTCACGGGGGCGGACAGCGGTCAGGGGGAGGCGGGGTTGCAGTTGGTGGTCGCTTCTGAAGCAGGAAAAGGGGTGCAGGTGCGCACGCGCCCGGTCTGCGCCACCATCACGTTGCGGGTCTGTCTAGGTTCGTCAGCGGTCCCCTTGGTGTCGCGCCGCGTGATCGTGACAGCGGCGCTTGCAAAGCCAAACGCGGAGTTGCGCAGGTAGCCTGTCGCGTCAAATATGAAGGCAGGAGCGGTTCCGGCGGCGCTGCCGCTGCCGGTGAGCTCAAGATTGGCGTCAAGAGCTCCAAGGCTCGCCTGTTGGGTCGTGACGGTCTCGTCCTTCGAGGCGTCGTAAGTGCTTGTGCGGTCTTTGTCCACGAATACGCGATACCCCGTGTTCCAGTCGGTACCACTAAATGGCACCACAAACGCCATCATCGAACGCTTCATGGCCTCGCTACGCGCTACGTTGAGTGCGCTTGAGAGTGTGTTGGTGGCTGTGGTCAGCTCCGCCCGCCGTTGGAACTCCAGCATGCTGGGTACGGCGACGCTCATCGCGATGGCCACAATGGCAATCGTCACCATCAACTCCAGCAGCGTGAAGCCGCGTAGCTTGTTCATTTCCAACACAGTGCAGGTTTGGTGCCGTCGCAGCTCTTTTCGCCAACGCTGGTGATCGACAGCACGCCTGCTGCTGGGTCTGGGCGCGACGGCGTGGCGTTCAACCGCACGCAATCCCTGATGTCAACACCGGCGGCGCAAATGCTGGCGGTCAATGTGTAAGCAGCGCCGGATTCCTTGTCGCCGCTGAAGACCTTGAACACCAGCTTCGCGTCGGCGACGGATTTGCAAGGAGCCGATCCTGGCCAGCACATGTATTCGTTACGCTGCGTTGCGTAACGCTCTTGCTGCTGCATCAGTTCCATCAGAGCAGTCCGCCCTTCAGCACGGCGGCCCTTCAGAATAGAGTCGGTATATGCGGGATAAGCGATGCTCGCGAGGATCCCGACGATCGCGACCGTGATCATCAGTTCGATCAGAGTGAAGCCGCTTTGCCGGCCGAGATCCCGGTTGTTGGCGTTGGTGGATGTGGGCATTACCGCAGCTCGTCGTAGTTGTTGATGCGCCGCCAGCTCAGACGGCCGACAAACACGCTTTCATCGGAAGCCTTACCCGTCCCAACGTCGACCTTCGTCACCCTACGCACCCCGCGTCCTGCAGAGCCCGTGGTGATCTCCTGCCGGAAGCCCCCCTGCGTGGCGTACTCGACATTGGTGATCACGAAGTTGGGCTGGGACAGAGGCTCTTGGTGAGAGGTATAGCTGCCGTCCCCCGTGGAGATGTCAACGCTGTAGCTGTTGCTTCGGCCTGAACTACTGCACGCGGCCGCAGTCGTGTTCACGGGGAGCACCGTGTTGAATGCCAGGTTGATGCCGTTGACAACAGCGTTGTAGATCTCGCGCTCGCCCGTGTCCGGAAAATCGAATGCCCAGCCCGAATAGATCGACGTGCTGCCGGTCACGTCCTGGTCGGTTCGGCGCCCCCACTTGAAAGCATCGACATTGACGGTGCGCGCACTGGTGTTGACCGTCCCGACCTTGAGCCGCGCGCGGCCCTGGATCACCGCGCTCGACGTGTTGGACGTGTCCTTGCCCTGCATGCCGGTTCCGATGTTGTCGAAGAGCGCATAAAACGACTGCGTGGTCGTGGACGTGTTGTCGCTGGCTTCCATGAGCTTGCCGGTGCCGAACGCGATGATGTTGGTGCTTGCGGTGCCACCATAGAGCACCGACGGCGCCATGGTGATCGGCTGGACCTGGCCCCCCGCGTTGGTTGCGATGTACAGCGGCAACGGGGTCCCAGTCGGGAGCCCATCCGAGCCATAGCTGGTACTGAACGCCGTCAACTTGGACATGTTCCAGTCGGCGGTGCCAACTTGCCTGAACTCGAGCCGCCACAGGCGGCCATGCAGGTCGCCCGCATAGACCCGCACAGCTTCGCCAGCCGTGCCGATTTCAGCCGTCAGCTGCGTGACGCCGCTGGACAGTGTGGTGCTCAACGTTGCATTGACCGGCAGCGTGATCTTGTAGTAGTTGCTGCCGAGCGTCCAAGCCGTACCGGCCGGCTTGGCCAGGTCGAGCACGAAGATCGATGGATTGGTCCCGTTGACCCCACCGGGGACGATCGCAAACCACTTGTAGGTGGCAGTCGCCACGCTGGGCGCATTCGTGCGCAGCTTTACGATGCGCGGACTGCCGGTGACATGGCCAAGGTCTGCGTCGTCCGCGTTCGTGAATTCCCACATGACGTTGGCCGCGCCGAACGCAGCAGGGTTGGTGACGTCCAAGGCATACACGCCCTTGCCACCGGCGCCAGTGCCGCCCACCAGTACGGTCCTCCAGTCGCTTGTTGTCGGTGTGCCCAGATCGGCCTCGCCGACAGCCGGCGTCGCATCTACGAAAGCTTTGTGCGAATTGAGATAGGTCTTGCTACTGAGCAGTGGCAGGTTGGGTACCAGCCAGCTGGGGATGTAGGCAAAGAGTTCCGTGCCGTTCTCTGCGTTGAAGGCGTGCAGCATGCCGTCGTTGGCGCCGACGAACACGGCGGAAGTACGGGATGCATTGCTGCTGGCAAACGTCGAGTATCCGGTGCCGCTGATCGACCGATTCGGGCTGCCCGAGTACACGCCCCCCGAGTTGATGATGTCGCCCAGCAGCTTGTTGTTGCGCTGGCGGAACGTGGTGCCATCCTTGCTGGTATCGCCACGCAGGAAAGCCAGCCGGTCCTGTGCCAGGTTGTCGACAGGAGAGCCTGCAGCGGGCCGGTTCAGCGCGTCCCGAATGGTGGTGTTCGTTGAGCCATTGACAGCCGCCCAGGTGAAGGCGATCGCTTTTGGCGTAGAAGCCCCCCCGCTATGGCCGACGACGATGTTGCGTGGACTGCTGCTTTGGTCGCGCTTCGACAGTTCGGCGCTGGCCGACCAGGCCTCCTGGGCGATCACGGTCAGCACGCCATTCGAGGCCGACATGTCGTAGGCCTTGAGGTCGCCGCTCCAATCCAGCGTGTTGTAGAACGCTTCGAAGGACAGGCCCGTTTGGTCAACTAAGTTGTTGTTGCTGACAGGGCGGGGGGCGATGCTGCGCGCTGCCGTGGCCGCGCGCCCGAAGATGTCCTCGAATGCATTGAGCACGCCGCGCGCGCTGCTTTGCAGGTAGTACGTACCGGCCTCGCCGGGGTCTGAGGGTTTTTGCCATACGTCATTGTTGTTGGCCCCATCCTCCGTCTGGAACGGGTTGCCCTTGGTGTTGTAGGTCTTGCTGCCGTTGAGCGGCTGCTGACTTTCGAAGCCTCCGTATTTCGCTGCCAGGAAGAACTGGTTGCCAGTGCGCCGTCTGGTCGCGTCGTTCTGGGACCCGTTTTCGTTGACGTCGAAAAGGAAGGTCTTCACACGCAGGCCGGGCCGCTGTTTGGCCGTGTCATTGGTCCAGTCTGCCCCTCGGATGTCGTGCGTGTGCGCCCAGTAGGCCGTCCCCATGATCTGGCTGTCGTAGTACGCCACGGGTACGTTGTTGTTGGCCCCATTGGGGTTGCCGGTGGTGCGGCTGGCGCCTTGGCCGTCTGTGTAGTTGGTCGCGGTGTTTCGCTCGAACGCCTGGACGATCCCCCGCCAGAGGTTGATGTCAGGAATGTTGTTCGCTGCGCTGACAGCGGGTAGGCGGCCACCGTCGTGCGTATTGATGTCACCCACCACCACGATGTTGCTCTTCAAGCATGAATAGTCAGATGTGTTGGTGCGTGTGCCGCCATAGGGGTCGGTCCACGCAGTGAACAGCGGAAAGCCGTCGTACAGGGCCGAAACTGTCGCCAGGCCGCTGACTGCATCGGCCGAAGGCTGCAGGCCTTGCAGGTAACGCAGCGCCTCGTAGTGCAGTTCGCCCACCGGGTCGTAGCGCTTATAGCGCCCCTGCACCGGCCCGGTGCGACCAAATTTGTTGAGGTAGTTGATGACCCCGCTGATCGGCTTGGCCTGCGTCGTGTCGCCATCGGGATTGGCATAGAACACCCCAGTGGTGGTGTCCCACTCCTTCGCGGGGTTGCCGCCTGAGGGCGTGTTGTCGACGCCGTTCTCGTCGAACGTTTTGGCGCCGACGTACTTCATCGGCGCGCGCAGCACGCCGCCGTAGCGCCCGCCGCTGTTGTAGCTGGGGGTTTGGTCCATCACGTAACCGAACGCGGCGAGGCGCAAGTCTTCGCTGTATTTCTGGATGGCGCCGCTGGGCTTGTACTTGCCGTTCGGGTACTGGCGGCAGAACGTGATGTCGGGGCCGTAGTTGCGCGCGTCCTCCAGCACGCCTGCTGCATCCACGTTGCAAACCTGAACCCGCGAGAAAAAGAAGCCTTCTGAATTCAGGCTGCCGGGTGTGGCTGGAGGGGTCCAGGTGTTGGCGCCCGTGTAGGGACGGAAGTAACAGTTCTTGGCGATGCCCGGCGCTGGATCCACGAAGGTTCCAGTGACGTTGTTGGTGCAGGCGGCACCGTTGGAGGCCAGGAAGGTGATCCAACCGCCGGCGATGTTCCCGCTTGTGGGCGCGCCATACAGCACCTCCATCTTGCCCGTGAAGCTGCAGGTGCCGGCCTCGGTTGCGCACAGAGTTCCATTGAAGTTGGTGACCGCAGTGCCCTGGCTGTCATAGCGGTTGGCGGTGATCGGGCCGATGGTGGATCCCGCCCCGGTGAGCCGGTAGTCGGTCGTGGCAGTGCAGCTTCCGCTTCTTGCGGTCCCCGCCTTGAAGTAGATGCGGTTGAGGGTATTGGCGACCCAGATGTCGTCGCCGTTCGCTGCGGTGATCATGGCTTGCGGCACGGCACCCCAGTAGGCGTCGGTGCCGCCGCCGTTGCGTTGCACGCGCTTGGCTGGAAAGTTGCCAGAGTTCCACATGCAGGTCGGGTCGTTGTCGACATTGGGAATGACCGCACGCTGCAGGATGGTGAGGTCAGGTGTGTCGATGTAGCGGTCGCCGCCCGACAAGGCCATGCGCAGCATGTCCACAGCGGAGTTTGTCGCCCAGTTCAGGAAATTGCCGCTGAATCCGTCGCTGCACTGGCGGGCGGTGGCGGGACCGGTGCGGTCGAAGCGCTTGAGGTCAGGTGCGGTCATGCCCGACGGCGGGGTCTCGCTCGGCGCATTGTTGTAGCTGTAACAGGCCTCCGCGTCGTAGTAGCCAAGGTATTCGTTGGTGTTGGAGTAAGTCGCGTCGGTCGCGGAGCCGGCCGTGCCAATGTACTGCGCGCCCACTGTTGGAAACTCAACTGACAACGCAAGCGCAATTGCCGGCTTCTCGCTGGTGCTGGCCGCAAATGGCGGATCTGCGGTGAGCAACATCAAGGGGCCGGATGTGCTGGCATGCGTGACTGCGATCACAGTCAGCAGCGCTGCCGTCGGCAAGACGACCCACAAGATCGCGCGGTGTCGCAGCCAGGTGCTCGCACGCCGCCACGCATGCTGCGGCACGCTTTGGCGCTGGGCTTTGGACTGTGGGTAGGCTGGGGTCGTCATGGTGGTTCTCGCCAAATCAGGGACGCAACAACATCTGAGCCACCGCACGTATATCCTCGCGCGGCCCGAACCCCATGGCCGTCACGCGATACATGTAGTGAGCGCTCTGTTTGGATTTGTCCAGTGCGTCGAGGCCGGCGTTGTAGTCCTGCAGAAGTTCTATCAAGTAGCGCGGCGCATGGGCCGAGCGCACGCCTCCGCTGTGGGGATATGAAGCGCCCGTGAAAGTGCCGAATTCGACAGATGGGGTGCTGCCTGGCGTGAAGTCGATGGCCAGCCATGGAGGTGGGTCGTTCACTGGTACCTCGCGGGCATCGCAAAGCCCTGTTTCGTCGCCAGTGGTGCCGCAGGCTTTAGAAAACATCCCGACCAATGGCGGTGTCAGGGGTGCTTTGCCGAAGGTTGCGCTGCGGCTGCTGATCGTATTGGTGAGTGCTCCGTCGCCTTGGATGTCGAACTGTGCGTCCATCAGGGCGGCTTCTGTGGCCTGCCAAGCCACCTGCATGTCGCGGTCGTTGCGGGCGCTGCGTTCGCCCATCATGGAAATCTGCACCGCACCGATTCCCAATGCCGAAACGACGATGAGTAGCAGCATGACCGTGATCAATGATGCGCCGCGCTGCGCCAATGCGCCGGACCGCAATTCGGTTCGTGCAATCTTGTGCATAGCCATCATTCCGGTGCGCACGTCGGCCCGACGCACAACCCTTGGTCGTTGCGAAGATAGACCGTGAAAGTCTGTGTCTGGCGGAGACGGCGGTCATTTGGAGGCACGTAGCGGCTACCACTGTCGTCGGTGCTGGACAATGCAGTTCCCGCTGATGCGCCCGCGCGCGCCGCAGCCCCGAACGGGAACACGGTGTCCACATTGCCACTCTCCTGTTGAGACCCTGTGGCGCCGCGCAGCACCATGCCGATGCGCACACTGCGCACCCGTCGCCAGTTGCGATTGGTATCGACGGCGCTCCCCGAAACCACGATCTGGTCGGCGCGCAGGTAGCGGTCCGGCACGGAATCTGCGGCCGAGGCAACGGGAGCAGTTGCTGCAACGACCCCATCGGTGCCGTACAAGACCTGGAAGCCTTCAACGCCCTGCACGACGGGGACGGGCGCGTACCAACCCGCCGTGGGCGGATCGTCGTACTGAACGACTTGCAGTGCGCCGGTGGCGTCGACGGTCTCCAGGGCGGACAGACACATCAGCGCCAGCTCGCCACGGTTCTCGGCCACGTAGAAGATGCTGACACCGCGTTCGTCGCGACTGCGTGGAGCCACCGGAATTGGCTCGCCGCGGCAGTCGATCATGCTCAAGTCACTGGGGGAGCTGGCAGCTGTCTGGGCGCGCGATAGTGCTTGCGCTTGGTAGCGCACGACGAGGATGTCGCTGCATCCTCCACCAGCCATGGTGTTGCACGCGGCCGTGCGGCCAATGATGGCCGAGGCGGCCCATGGGTTGCCGGTATTCGCAATCGAGGCGTTGTCAAAACCCTGAATATTCGGTGGAACAGTTGCGTCCGGCAACATCGGTCCTTGATTGGGTAGGTCGCGCTGCTTGCCTGCGAACTCGCTGTCGAGGAAGCCTGCCTGTGTCGTCAGTCGTTGAACCAGCGCAGCCGCAAAACGTGCGTTGTCTCTCAGCTCCGATGCGGCATCGATAGTCGTAAATCCTCTACGGCTGACGACCAGCGCCGAGATGGCCGCCAGTGCAACGAGCACGGACAACGCCACAGCGACCAGAAGTTCAACGAGAGTCAGGCCACGTTGATGGTGGGACAGGAGCATCTCGGTCAGTCGTTGGTTCGGCCAGCAGTGATCGGCACTACAAGGCCGGGAGGAGATGTGTCATCCTTGGCGAAGAGGATGGCGCTGGAAGGCGAGGCGGCGCGGTTGGTGTTGGTTTGGTTCCAGCCAATCTTGACGTAGGTCCGCGCGACCGGTCCGGGCGGCACTGTCGTCGGCGATGTCGTACACGGCCAAACCGCCAAGTCGGTCGTCGTGTCGAACGGGGCACTGTCTCGGCAGACGACGACGCGGGCGCCGGGCAGTTCTGCGTCGACACGCGCCAGCCATTCCGTCATTTGCGCAACTGCCAAAGTCGTCTGGTCTGCCAAGCTCGTCCCGGGGCAGCTCAAGCCCACGCTGAGACAGTCGCTCACAGTGGCGGGAGCGAATGGGGTCTTTAGTGCCACCAAATACGGGTTAGTCCCCTGAGGTAGGACAGCCACATCCTTGTTCCCCCGCATCATCTCAGCCAACTCCTGCGCCAACCCATACGCCACCGACTGCAAGCGTGCCTCCCGGTTCGACTGCAACGCCGCCGCCTGCATGCCGACCATGCCCAGCATGCCGAATGACAGCACGATGATGGAGATCAAGACCTCGATCAACGAAAAGCCGCGCAGCTGCCCGGCGGATTGTCTGATCACCCTGCGTCGCATACCTCTGCCTGACCGCTGAAAACTGTGGCGCAAGCATAGAAGCGAGCGCAGATTGCGTGGCGGCCAAAGCGGCCCGTCCGTCGAAGCCAATCGACCGCTCGGCGGTATGGAATCCGTGAAGGTGCACTGCCGCTGTCCACACGGCGTTGCGTACACGTCTTTCGTGTGTCAGCGTTCGCGCCAGCCGGCGCGGGCGCCGACAGTGCGGCCAGTACGCAATACGACTTGTTGGCCCCCGGGGTACTGCAGATGTTGGGAGTTGGGCCCGACCCGCGATTGCAGCACCGGCCCGGCGGGCGTTGTTGCCATGCCGATCGTGATGGACGGTAGCGTGGCGTCTGAGGGGCTGAACGCAGGCTCCGCAGGTGGATGCCCAGTCAGCATGTTCAGTACGGAGAGATAGCTGTCGCCAGCAGTCCACACGCGAGCTGCATTGGCGGGCGCGTTGGCATCTGGTACCGGCCGCACGCTATGGACCAGCAGCTTTTGGCCTTCAAAGCTGCGTGGGTTCTGCAGCACGCGCTGGCCGGCGTGTGGCAGGTCGATCCACCAGCCGCGATGTGCCTGCGGCCCGGACATGACGACGGGCTCGCGGCTGGCGTCGTAGTAAGTGGTCCCGCCGCCGGCACGCCCGACGCCGTAGTGCTGCTGAACCAGGGCGGCTGCTCGATTTTGGATGGAGTCCGATGGAATCGGTGCGCCGTCGGTGATGGTGACGCCGGAGGCGATCATGGCCATGGCGCTGTCGTCGCGCAACCCGTAGATGGACTGAATGCTGGAATCGACGGTGTCGGTGGCATTTAGGTGGCGACCGCTGCCGACGGCCAGCATCAGGCCGCCCTGGGGATGCGGCATCCAGTGGGGTGCGGTGGTGATCGGTTGGCGACGCCCGTCTGGTGCGCGAGCCGTGAAGAAGGGCTGGCCACCGAAGCCGACGCGCCAGGTGCCGCCACCGGCGGGGTTGGCGCTCAAGTCGAACTTCCACACCTGGCCGTGCAAGTCGCCGGCGTAGGCCAGGTCGACCATGCCGTCACCGTTGACGTCGATCAACTGTGGCGCTGACAGCCCGTTGCCGCCCTCGTAGGCGCACGGCTGGCCGTCGCTGCAGGGCGACACCTTGGTCAGTTCGCGTGCACCGTCGAGGTACTGCACCAGCAGAACGGGGCGACCGTGTGCGCTGAAATACCCGTTGCCCATGACGATGGCCCAGCGCCGGTCGTTCAACCGCACGATCTGGCGGGAGCGGTGCGCTTGGGCGGCGTCCACGACGGGTGGTGTGTAGATGTGGCCGATGTCCGGGTCGGTGGATGCCGTCGCATCGACGACGACGAAACCACTACCGGCCGCAGCGCTGGCCGTTGCGGGCTCGCTGGCATCGAGCACGAAGTAGCCCTTGCCGCCTGCGCCTAGGGCGCCGACCAGCACGGTTCTACGGGCGTGGTTGGCGCCAATTGGCACCTGGGACGCGAAGAGCGGGCCGTCGACGGCGTGGGGCTGCGGATCGCTGCCGCGCATCCTGTCGGCCAGCCGTGGCAGAAGGCCACGTGGCACGTAGGCGAGGGTTTCTGCACCGGTTGCCGTGTCGAAGCCGTGCAACATGCCGTCGCCGGTTCCAACGTAGAGCGTGTTGCTCGACGGGCTGGTGCCCGCAGGTGCGCGCACCAGCCAGAAGTTGCCGTTGACCACTTCTCCCAAGCGTGATGCGCGTGGCCGCAAGCCTGATGCCGTGCCCTCGTCGCGCCGGTCGCCGCGCAGGTAGGCGAGTGCGGATTCGTCCAGCCCGTGGCCGGCCAACAGGACGCGTTGGACGTCGGGCAGCAGGCTCCAGTCCAGCGCGAAAGCCGCACCCGTCGCATCTGCGGTCAGCAGTAGCCGGGTGGCGATGGGTTGCGCGTCTAGCATGCTGGCAGCACTCCAGGCGGGGGCCGTGCCGGCGCTGTCTGCGACCCGTGCGGCAACGATGTCGCCCTGGCCAGTCAGCGCATCGCGGCTGCCTGTATAGATGCGCGGGTTGCCTGCCAGGCTGGATGTTTCCGCCGCGATGGCGACGGTATGCAGTTGCGCCAGAGCCGTCTGCGAGAGCAGCAGCGCGGTGATGAGGCTGGCGGCGCGTGCAGTTCTCATCGCAGCTGCGCGCTAGGGTAGGGAACAAATAGCGTCTTGATCACACTTCGAGTGCCCGGTTTCAGACCCTCTGCAACGGCGGTAATGCGGTAGACAAACGGGCGGGTGGGGTCGGGCACCAGATGCGCATGGCGCAGGGTGGGCAGCGCGTCCGCTTCGTGGCGGAACGCCTCGACCCAGTACCAGCCTCGGGGCGCGTTGCGTGAGAGCAACGGGTTGCCGGTGCTTCCGGCATCGGGCTCGTCAGAGCGTGTGAACTGCCCATATACGGCGGCTGTGGGCTTCATGCTTTCGAGAGCATCTTCGATGTGGGCCAGCGCGGCAAGGCTGGACGGAAAGCAGATGCCGTCCCGGCAGGGAATGGCGGCGCCGACCTGAAGCAATGCACGTACTTCCTCGAACTCGTCCGTGTCTTGCGGGAAATAGGGCGCCAGCGGTACGGCAGCGCTGCCGCGTTCTCGGCACCCGATGAACCCTTGCTGCGGTTGGCCGGTGGCGACCGCTTGCCGACACGGCCGACCATTGGGGTGGACGCCGAGGATGTCGATCTGCGCATCCCGCACAAGAGCCTCGGCTGCAGCGCGGGCGCGTTGCTGGTCGCTCTGGTGGCCGGTCAGCATCTCGTGCAGCAGGCCGGAGCGCGCACTGGCGGCGACGATCAGAACGCACATCGCCAGCACCACGAGCACTGTGATCAATACCAGCCCGCGCGAGCGTCGGGGCGTGGAGCGAAGGGCGCGCATGGTCAGATCGGCGCGGCGTTGCGCAGGCTGAAGCTGGCATGCACGACGCGGCGCAAGCGCCCGTCTGGCGGCAGCACGCGGCCCTGGCAGTCTCGCTGTGCGGGACCAGAGAAACTGCGTCGACGCAGGTCACCAGCGAGTTGCAGGCAGACACGTACAACGCCCACATCGCTCCAGCGCGAGCCGATGGTGCGCGCGTCTTCGTCGCGAAACTGCGCGCCGAGTGCCGAAGCCGTGCGGATGCCGTAGCGCACCTGGAAGTCCTCCACCCGGTCCGCAATGACCTGGTTGCCTGCCTGAGTGTCGCTACCCAGACAGCGCAGCTGCCCGGCCAGAACGCTGAACCGACTGTTGACGCTGGAGCCGGTCTCCTCCGGATCCGGCTCATTGCCAAGGCAATCGCGAGCGCCTGCAGCGTATTGGTAGCTGATCCGCAAGCTGTCGGTGGTGCCATCGTCGCCACTGATGGCCGCGCTGCTGTAGGCGTTGCTGAAGCGGATGGTGTCGCCCTGTGCGGCGGGCTGCAGTTCGATGGCGCCCGCCTGGCGCAGCTGGGATCCGATGGCATGCAGTGCAAGGTCGCTGCGCTGCTGCAGGAGGAAAGCATCGCGTTGGATGCTGGCGTTCACTTGCAAGAACGCCAGCATCGCCAGGGCCGTGATGGTCACCAGCAGGCCGACCACCAAGCCGGTCATCAGTTCGACCAACATGGCGCCCTGCTGGGCGTGGCGTGCTGTAGGCTGCTGCATCTTCAGGGTTGCACGTAGACCACATGGCACTGCTGCCGGGATGGGCACGTGCCTTCTTCGTTGGCGGCAGCTGTCAGCGGCGCGGTCGACGCCATTGGATCGTGCCCCCAAGCGATCGCGATTCCGATTTGCCGTGGATCGGAAGACGAGCGAAACACTGCGGCGTTACCTGCGGGCAAAGACCGGGCGAGTGCGCCGCGCCAATCTGCCAAGTCGAACTGCGCCCGTTGGGTGCCGTTGCACGCTGCAGTGTGGCAATCGCGCGCTGCAGGCGTCTCATGCCAGCGCAGTGCGTACCCGCCGCCCGCTGCTGTCGCGGAATTGAACGCCATGCGGTCCGACAGGTCCGCCGCCAAAAGGATCGCGTTCGACCGACCGTTGGCATCGCGGCCATCCACCACGAGACGCGCCTGGGCCCAGGCCAGGCCTGCGACCCCCAGTCCCAACACCAGCATGGCGACGAGCGCCTCGATCAGAGAATGGCCAGCCTGGCCATGGTGGCTGTTCAGCATGTGATTTGTCCTTCAATGGTGCGGATGCGGCCTGTGCGGTTCATGCACAGGGTTGAAACGTGGCGCCCGGAGGCGACACCGGTCGTGCCAGGGGCGGGATTGCCGATGACAAATTTGTTGGCGACCAACAGCGGGTAGCCGGACCGCGCGACCTGGAACGCGGGGCCGCCGCCTTGGTGCAGGATGCGGACGCCCGCAGGCACGGAGAAGCTTTGCAGGATGTTGTCGGGTGTGGCGACGCTGTTGCGCGTGATGTCTTCACCCGCCACGATGGTCCAGCCGCAGTCCCATTGGTCGGCTGAGGAGAGGTGTGCGCTGCAGTCGGTACGTCGCAGTAGCGAGACCCTGGTGTTGCGCCGCAGGGCTTCCCAGCGCGCCCACTGAATAGCGGAGACCAACTCGGTGCGCACGGCGCCGACGCGTTGCTTGCTCAGCGTGGCCTGGAAATGCGGGGCGGCAAGCGAGGCCAGCACCGCCAGGATGGCCAGGCTCAGCAGGGCCTCCAGCAATGTGAACCCCCCGATGCGTGGCGAGCTGGGCAGAGCCCGAGTTTGGTTCACGTGTGCCTCCAGTGGCGTTGATCAACTGGAGACAGTGTATTGATGCACTTAGTTACAAGTTAGTGCAAAGGTCACAAATTAGATGTTATGTATGCACAATGGAGCGAGCGAAATCGAAGCGAGAAATTGCGTGCTATTTTTTGACTTCGTCTACGAGCGTCTTGAATTCGTCAATGTCCGCAAAGCTGCGGTAGACACTGGCGAAGCGCACGTAGGCAACCTTGTCGAGCTTTTTTAGTTCGCGCATCACAAGCTCGCCGATGCGGCTGGACGGAACCTCCCGGACACCCAGGTTCAGCAGCTTTTCTTCAACACGATCGATGGCCTGGTCCATCTGCTCGGTGCTGACCGGGCGTTTGCGCAGCGCCAGCGAAAACGACGACCGCAGCTTAGACGCCGTGAAATCAGTGCGCCGCCCGTCCTTCTTGACGACGGTGGGGAAGCTGACGTCCGGCCGCTCGTACGTAGTGAAGCGCTTGTCGCAGCCGCCACATTGGCGGCGGCGGCGGATGAAGGCGCCGTCCTCGGCGACGCGTGTCTCGACGACCTGCGTCTCCGCATGGCTGCAGAACGGGCACTTCATCGCTCGGTTCGGCGCGTGGCGCTCAGCGGTAGACCGGGAAGCGAGCGGTCAGCTCAGCGACTTTGGCTCGGGCGCTGGCCAGATTGCCCTCGTCGCGGGGGTTGTCCAGTACGTCGGCAATCAGATGGGCCGTCGCACGTGCCTCGTCCAGGCCGAAACCACGGGTGGTCATGGCGGGGGTTCCGATGCGAATCCCGCTGGTGACCATCGGCTTTTCCGGGTCGTTGGGAATCGCGTTCTTGTTGATCGTCATGTGGGCCGATCCCAAAACGGCTTCGGCTTCTTTGCCGGTGATGCCCTTGGCGCGCAGGTCGACCAGCATGACGTGGCTTTCGGTGCGCCCACTGACGATGCGCAGGCCGCGCTCGGTCAGCGTCTCGGCGACGACACGGGCGTTGGCGACCACCTGCTGTTGGTAGACTTTGAATGCTGGCGCCATGGCTTCTTTGAAGGCAACGGCCTTGGCGGCGATCACGTGCATCAGCGGCCCGCCCTGCAAGCCGGGGAAGATGGCGCTGTTGATCGCCTTTTCGTGCTGCGACTTCATCAAGATGATGCCGCCACGCGGGCCGCGCAGGCTCTTGTGCGTGGTGGATGTGACGACGTCGGCGTGCGGCACCGGATTGGGGTAAACGCCCGCAGCCACCAGACCAGCGTAGTGGGCGATGTCGACCATGAAGATCGCCCCGACGTCCTTGGCCACCTTGGCAAAGCGCGCGAAATCGATCTGCAGACTGTAGGCGGACGCACCGGCGATGAGCAGCTTGGGTCGGGTCTCATGGGCGCGGCGCTCCATGGCGTCGTAGTCGATCTCTTCCTGCGCATTCAGACCGTAGCTGACGACGTTGAACCATTTGCCGCTCATGTTCAAGGCCATGCCGTGGGTCAGGTGTCCGCCCTCGGCCAAGCTCATCCCCATGATGGTGTCGCCGGGTTTCAAAAACGCCAGGAATACAGCCTCGTTCGCCGATGCGCCGCAATGTGCCTGGACATTCGCGGCGTCTGCGCCGAACAACTGCTTCACGCGGTCGATGGCCAATTGCTCGGCCACATCCACGTGTTCGCAACCGCCGTAGTAGCGACGGCCCGGGTAGCCTTCGGCGTACTTGTTGGTCAGCTGCGACCCCTGTGCGGCCATGACCGCAGGCGAGGCGTAGTTTTCGCTCGCGATGAGCTCGATATGGTGTTCCTGGCGCGCGTTTTCGGCCTGGATAGCGGCGAACAGTTCGGGGTCGACTTGTTCGATCAGGATATTGCGGTCGTACATGGCAGTCCTCAGCGGTGTGACCTTGTAGGAGAACAAGGGCTGCCCAGGCGAACGGCTGAACGCGAGGATCAGAAATCCTGCGGTACGCTTCCCAGTGGTTGTCGAGGAGCAGAGTGTCCGGCGGGTCCACGTCAGCGCGGTCTGCGAGAGACCGCCGCCTATCGCCAGTTGCGTACAGGCGCTAGTGTAGCCCAGCGCCGCGCGGGGCTCTTCAGTACGTGGACAAGGACACAAGGGTGTCCTCGGCAGTCGAGGGCACGGCCTCGACTGGCGCAAGGACGGGAATGGCAGTCGGCGCTGGCGCCGGCAGCGCTTGGCCCGTGGCGACGCGGAACAGCCGGGCATGCTCGGCCATCACCTTCATCGCGTAACTGTTGCCGGCATCGCTGTTGCCAGCGCCAACGTAGTGCTGCAAGCCGCCGTGCACGGAGCCAGCTCGCGCAATGCATTCCTGCAAGATCTTCACCCCTACGCGCAGGTTCGTGACAGGGTCGAACGCGGCCATGGTGCCACCGAAGTTCTCGTACTTCTCCGTGTGCACGCGCGTCATGACCTGCATCAGGCCCTGAGCACCCACCGTGCTCTGGGCGAACGGATTGAAGCCTGACTCGATCGCCATGATCGCAAGGATCAGGGTGGGGTCGAGCTTGGTGGCGCGACCCACTTCGTACGCTTCGGAGACCAGAGCGCTCAGCGGCTCCGGCGCGACGCGGTACTTCTTGCTCAACCAGAACGCCACAGCAGCTTGCTGCTTGGGCAGATTGGCTGGATTGGCGGCCGTCGCGCGGTCGACCGCACCGAGTTCCACCGGCTCCCAGACTGGTTCGGCCACGACGGTGTTACGCTGCTTCAGCCAGCCCATCAGTTCCAGTTCGGCCGACTGGCGCAGCTCTGGCTTGGCCAGCACACTGACGGCACAAACCACGACCACCAAACCCAGCAAGGCAAAACCGTTGTGGGTGATTTCGAAGAATCCTTGTGCAACGTCCGACCCGAAAGTCCGCAATCCGTTGCCGAATTTTCGCAATGATTTCATCGCTTCCCTCATCTCAGAAGGCGACTTGTGGAGCCCTGCGGGGGCGCCATCGTCGTCCTGTCGATTGGACGGGTTGTTTCCGGGAATCGCGGCGTTCCTGATGATGGAAAGCGATTCTTGGCCTCATGGCGCTACGGGAAAACCCCAGGTCTCCGGTTGGAGATGGCGAATTGTAGAAATGGTTCTAATATCGAGTCAAGCATAACGATGCTATCTTTTATATCAATTGGTGTTTTGGAGACGCTGCTTTTTTTGTGTGCGGCAGCGCCCTTGCGTGTCAACACAAACGCTTCAATGACGTGCGGTTCTGCCATTGACACGGTGTCTTTGAAATGCGCCCAGCCGGCAACTAGAGTGAAGGCGCTTGCACATCGCGAGCATTCACCGGTAGGAGCACAACGCAGGCTGTGGCCCGCACGTGTAGCCCCGGTACACCACGAAGGCAATCTCTTGCCTTCACCGTATGGTCGGGACATTGACCTCCCGCCTGCGAAACCGGCGGCAAAAGACGATGAGTCAGCCGCCCAGCCCGGTGTCAGGTTTTGCCTGTCACCGGGCTTTTCATTTGGGCCCCCCATCGCGTAGTCCGAATGGCCCGAAGTACCATCCCGAGCATGCGCGCCGCCTTTCGAAACCGCCTGCCATCGTGGGCCCGCAGGCTGGGTTTGACGCTCCTGGCCCTGGCTTTTCTATGGAGCGCCGCCATGTGGTGGCTGCCGGCCATCCTCAAGCCGCAGATCGAACGCCTCGGTGGCGAGGCGCTGGGGCGCGAGGTGCAGATCGAGAAGATCGACTTTCGACCATGGACGCTGGAACTGACTGTCCACGGCCTCGTCGTGCGTTCGCAGGACGGCAGTACCGAGCAGTTCAGCGTTCACCAGTTGTACGCCAACCTCGCGGTGCAATCGCTGCTGCGGCTGGGACCGGTGATCGACGCACTCAGCATCGATCAGCCTCGCCTTCAGTTGGTACAGATGGCGCCTGGGCGTTATGACGTCGACGACATCCTCGCGCGGCTGTCGACACCGTCGGACAAGCCGCCGGGCGAACCGCTTGCGTTCGCGGTCTACAACGTGTCCCTGTCTGGCGGCCGTGCGGATGTGACCGACCAGGTCGTCGGCAAGACACACACGATCCGCGACCTGAACCTCGGCCTGCCGTTCCTCAGCAACTTCCCCGCCCATCGGGAGATCGAAACCGAACCTCGGCTCGCGTTTGAACTCAATGGCAGCGCCTTCGATTCGGCAGCCCAGAGCACGCCGTTCGTGGCGTCGCGCAAGACGGAGTTGAAGCTGGAGGTCCAGCAACTGGACCTGGCGCCCTATCTCGGCTACCTGCCGGCCGGCCTGCCGGTGTCGTTGGCAGCGGGCGTGGTCGACGCCGACATCCGGGTGCGCTTTCAACAGACACCCAGCGTGTCACTGGTGCTCGACGGGAAGCTGACGCTGCAAGACTTGGCCGTGAAAGATGCAGCGCAGGGCGAACTGCTCGAGGTGGAACGCATCGCGCTGGCCATTGACGACCTGCGGCCGCTGGAGCGTATCGCCCGCTTCGCTTCGCTGGACATCGTGGCCCCGCAGCTTTCCGTGCGGCGTGATGCGCAAGGCCGCGTGAACCTGGCGCCGGCAGAAGGCCACGCGGCTCCCGCCGCCGCCAACAACGCCGTCGCGCCGGCGTCCGCTGCTTCTGCGCCGGCCGGGGAGGTGCAAGCCGCGCCAGCCTGGTCCGTCAGTCTGGCCAAGCTGCAGTTGCAGGATGGCGCGGTGCGTTGGACCGACGAGGCGGCATCGCCGGGTCAGACCGCCAGACTTCAGGCGGACCGACTTGCCCTGCAGCTGGACGATGTGCGGTGGCCATTCGAGCAACCCATGCGCCTGAAGGGCTCGGCGCAGCTGAACGCAGCTGACGGTGGGAGCGCCGCTGGCCAGCCGGCCGACCTGGTGTTTTCGGGCTCGGCGACGGACCGTATTGCCGATGTGCAAATCCGTCTGGACCGCACGCCCTTGGCATGGGCGACCCCCTATCTGGCCGGCATCCTGAAGCCTCGTTTGCAGGGCGAGCTGTCTGCCGAAATGACCGTGAACTGGAACGCCGATGCCGGCGTGGTGATCACCGCCGAACGCCTCACGCTGGCCGGACTGGCGCTGGACGCTGGTGCCCGCGCGCGCGCTGGGGCGCCCCAGCGCGCGCGCGCTGGGGCGCCCGCCGCCGTGCGCCCCCAGGAGACCACCATCCGGTCCGTCGAGCTGCGCAAAGCGCGGGTCGACCTGGCGCGCCAGGCTGTTGCCGCCGAGCTGCTGCGCATCGACCGTCCGCGCATCGACGTGGCCCGCAGCAGCCAGGGGCGCTGGATGTTCGAGGACTGGATGGCGGCCGCCCCGCCTTCTGCGGCCGCCGCGACCGCCGTGCCGAAGCCTGCTGCGCCCGCCTGGACGGTGGCGTTGGCCGGCCTGGAGCTCGACGACGGCGCTGTCTCCTATGCCGACCAGTCCAGCGCGCGCCCGGTGGCACTGGGCGTGACCGCGCTGAAGCTGCGTGTGCGCGACCTGCATTCCGATCTGGACAAGCCCATGCGCGTGCAGCTGACGGCCAACGTCGGCTCGGGTGGGGCCACGCCGGGGCGCGTAGGCTTCACGGGACAGCTCACGCCGAATCCGTTGCTGGCCCAGGGGGAGGTCGACGTCCGGCAGTTTCCGGTGCACGCGCTCGAGCCTTACTTCGGCGATGCGCTGAACCTGCGCCTGACGCGGGCCGATGCCAGCTACCAGGGCACCTTGCGCTATGCAGCTGGCGCCGCCGGGCCGTCTGTCAAACTGGCGGGCGACCTGGGGGTGGAAGACATGCGGGCCGAGCAGGGCGCGGGCAGCAGCCGCGAGCTGCTGACCTGGAATGCCCTGCGCCTGCGTGGCTTGGGGGTCGACCTGGCGCCTGGCACCACCACCGCGGTGGTGGTGCAGCAAACGACCATGACCGATTTCTACGCCCGTGTGATCGTAGATGAGACCGGTCGCATCAACTTGCAGGACCTGACCAAGTCCAGTGCTGCCAGTGCAGGCGCTGCGGCCTCTGTGCCCGCTGCGGCTGCATCTGCATCTGCATCTGCCACTGCGCCGGCACCTGTAGTGCAGGCCGCACAGGCGTCGGCGTCGGCACCGGCGCCTGCATCCGCAGCGGTGGTTGCGGCGCCACCCCCAGCCACTGAAGGACCGGCGCCCAACATCCGTTTCGGTCCGATCGAGCTGCAGAACGGCCGTGTGCTGTTCTCCGACCGCTTCGTCAAGCCCAACTACACCGCCAATCTGACCGAACTGAACGGACGGCTCAGCAGCTTTGCGTCGGCTGCAGCCGATGGTGCCACCCCAGCGCTGGCCGACCTGGAGCTCAAAGGCCGGGCGGAGGGCACGGCGTCGCTGGACATCAGCGGCAAGCTCAACCCGTTGGCCAAGCCACTGGCCCTGGACATCCGCGCGAAGGTGCGTGATCTGGAACTGCCGCCGTTGTCGCCGTACTCAGTCAAGTACGCCGGCCATGGCATCGAGCGCGGCAAGCTCAGCGTCGACCTGCACTACGAGGTGCTGCCCAATGGCCAGCTGACCGCCAACAACACGTTGGTGCTGAACCAGTTGGTCTTCGGCGACCCGGTGCCGGGGGCGCCAGCCAGCCTGCCGGTTCGCCTGGCCACGGCGCTGCTGGCCGACCGCAACGGCGTGATCGATCTGAACCTGCCGATCCAGGGTTCCTTGAACGACCCTCAGTTCAGCATTGGGCCGGTGATCATGAAGATCCTGGGCAACCTCATCATGAAGGCGGTGACGGCACCGTTCAGCCTGCTGGCCAGCGCTTTCGGCGGAGGTGGTGAAGCCCTGGGTCAAATCGATTTCGCAGCCGGCAGCGCGGCGCTGGACACAGCCGCAGAGCAGAAACTCGACAAGGTGGCGACCGCGCTGATCAACCGTCCGGCGCTGAAGCTGTCAGTGGCCGGCAGCGCCAGCCTGCAGATCGAGCGCGAGGGCTACAAGCGCGCACGCCTGCAGCGCATGGTGCAGGCCGAGAAGCGTCGCCAGGTTGTGACCAATCGGGAGACGCCGCCCGGCGTTGTTCCGCCCGGCGCAGGCGGTGTGGCCAACGCTGAGTCGACCACGCCCGGTGCGGCCGCGACGCCGCCGCTGCCTGCACCTGTTGTCGTCAGCGCAGAGGAATTCCCGGCGCTGCTGGCGTCGCTCTACCGGCGTGCAGAACTGGCCGACAAGCCGCGCAACGCGATCGGCATGGCCAAGGACATCCCTGTGACGCAAATGGAACAACTTCTGCTGGCCAACATGACAGTCTCCGAAGACTCGATCCGCAACTTGGCAGTGCAGCGCGGGGTCGCCGTACGCGACTATCTCGCCTCACGACAGGTGCCGCTGGAGCGCCTGTTCCTCGGTGCGCCCAAGGCCGTGACCAGCGATGCCGGCTGGTCGCCGCGGGCCGATCTTGACCTGGCCACGCCCTGATCGGGCCCTGCTTTGCAAATGCGGCGAAAATGCCGGGTCCTCCAGCGCCCGGCGCCCATCGCCGCCGCTCGTCGACGCTGAGCTTGTCCGCCTCCTACTTATCTTCCTAGAACGCCCGTGGTGACCTCGACCCCTTCCAAAACCCAAGACAACCAAACGCTCGACGTGCTGACCGGTGGTGCCTTTTCCGCACCCACCTCGGGCGAGCGGGCGGCCCGTATCCGCGACTGGCTGGCCGGTAACCCCGATGCCGAGCAGATCCAACAGGTGTTCCAAGAACTCAGCGTGCGCGACCGTGGGGCGGCCAAGCCCTTGCGTGAGAAGCTCGACGAGATCAAGCGTGCCCGTGGCCAGGAAGTTCTCGCCGCCGAATGGGCTGCCAAGGCCGAGGCACTGATGGCTTTGGCCCGGTTGAACATTGCCGACGCGATGGCCTGGCAACGCGACGCCGCCAAGGCCGGCGCGCCACTGTCCAAGGAACCGCTGACCTCGCTGAAGACCCGCCTGGCGGATCGTGTGCGAGGCATCGAAGACCTGCAGCACCGTGTGCAGGTGCAGCGCGAGGCCGCTGTTCTGCTGGCCCAGCGCATCGAAGTGCTGTCCACCAAGCCGTGGCAGGACGCGCTGGCCGTGCTGGAAGTCCTCAAGACCGACATCGCGCACTGGCAGGAACAGGCCGACAGCCTGGCGGCCGATGCCAACTGGGCCAGCGTGGACGGCAAATTCCCGCCTTTGCTGGATGCCTCCAAGGCCCAGCTGCTCGTGGTGTGGGAAGCCTTCCAGGCCTCTTTGGAGCAGGCCCGAGCCGCCTCTGAAGATCCGCAGGCCCCGCTTCCCCCGGTGCCGGTGTGGGCGGACGCCCTGCGCCTGGCGCGTGGTGAGACGCTGGAGCCCGTTGCCCCGCCGGCGCCCCGGCCGGCCCGCCCGCCGGTTGATCCGGCCGTGCGCGCCCAGGCGCAGCAGCGCGTGAATGAAGCGCTGCTGAAACTGCAGCAAGAGATGACCGAGGGCCACGGCAAGGCCAGTGCCTCCGCCGCCGCTTCGCTGCGCAACGCGTTGAAGGAAAACGCTCGCTTCCTGGACGACAAGCTGGAAGCCGAAGTGCACGCCGCGCTGGCGTCTGCTGGCGAGCTCGAAGGCTGGCAGCGCTGGCGCGCCGACCAGTTGCGCGAAGAACTGGTCATCAAGGCCGAGGGTTTGCTCAAGCGGCCCGAGGGGCATGCGCTGGGCGGCCGCAAGATGCAGGACACCCTGCGCCAGATGCGCGAGCAATGGAAGCAGACCGACCAGGGCGGGGTGCCCAACCATGGCCTGTGGAAGCGTTTTGACGAAGCCTGCAACGAAGCCCACAAAGTGGTCGAAGCCTGGCTGGACAAGCGCAAGTCCGAGGCCGCCGAGAACAAGGCCCAGCGCCTGGCTATCGTCGAAGAGCTGACGGCCTGGGGTGCAGAGCACGCCGGTTCGACCGACTGGAAGCTGCTGGGCCGTGGCCTGCAGCAGTTCGAGCACCGCTGGCGTGAAGCCGGCTACCCGGGCGAGAAGGTCATCGCCGAGGTGCTGACCCAGTGGAAAGAGGCCCTGAAGGCCGCCGCCGCCCCACTGGAGCAAGCCCAGCAGGCCAGCATCGACCGCCGCCGCGCCTTGATCGAAGAGGCCAAGGAGCTCGGCGCCGCGCCCATGCTGCGCATCGACGCCGTCAAGGCGCTGCAGCAGCGCTGGCAGACCGAGGCGCAGACCATTCCGCTGGAGCGCAAGTTCGAGCAGAAGCTGTGGGACGCCTTCCGAAAGCCGATCGACGAAGCCTTCCAGCGCAAGACCGAGGAGCGCGAGAAAGCCGCAGGTGCCATGAGCCTGGTGGACCGCGCCGTGCTGGATGCCGCGCGCGCGGTCGAGGCTGCCAACGCCAGCGGCGATGCGCAGAAGATCCGCAAGGCGCTGGCCGATCTGGAAGCCGCCACGCGTGGTCAGGCTGCGGCCGTGGCGGCCGAGCGTGCCGCGGGTGGTTCGGCAGCGCCAGCGCAAGCTGCTGCGCCCGCAGAATCTGCAGCGTTTGCAGAGCCCGCAACGGCTTCCGCAGACGGCGATGCACCTGCCGCTGCATCCACCGATGGCGCACCAGCTTCTGCACCGGCAGATGCCGATGCGCCGGCTGCAGATGGCGCCGTCGCCGAGGCACCGGCACCTGCACCCGCGCCTGTTCCCGTGCGCAAGCCGGTGGTGGCACGGCGCGGCGACGACCGCCCCGGCATGCAGAAGGCCGCGCCCGCCCCAGCGCGCGGTGGCCGCTTCGGCGAGCGCGACCGTGGACCTGCGCGACCCGGCGAGAACCGCTTCGAGCCGCACCGTGAAGGCCGCGACAGCCGCGATGGTGGCCGCTTCGGCGACCGCCCGGCCATGGCAGACCGCGGCCCGCGTCTGGGCGATGCCGCCTTCCGCGCCCAGCGCGACGCTGTCGACCACGCGCAAGCGACCCTGCGCAAGCTGGCGGCCCAAGCCCATGGCGAAGTGCTGACGCACCTGCTCGGCGCCTGGGAGAAGCGCGAGGCCGACCAGGTGCCCAGCGCCCAGGAGTTGGGCGGTGGTGTCAATGCCGCCACGCGCGGCCAGTGGGTGCAGAGCATCGCTGCCCCGGCAGTCGACGCGCAGGCAGCGACCGAGGCGCTGCTGCGCCTGGAGATCGCAGCCGAGGCGCCGACGCCGGCAGAGCAGATCAGCGCCCGCCGCATGCTGCAGTTGCAGCTGCTGACGCGTCGCAACGATCCGTCGCCCGCGCAGACCTGGCCGCAGGACACGGCCAAGGTGCTCGCCAGCCCCTACGACGCGGCCACTGCGCGCCGGGTGCAGACCGTGCTGAAGGTGTTGCTCAAGCGTTGAGCGACCACCCAACGCGCCTTGCGGGGCGCGCCCAACAAAAAAGCGCCCTCGGGCGCTTTTTTTGTGGGGCCGGGACCGGCGCTCAGACGCGCTTGCGGTACTCGCCCGTGCGGGTGTCGATTTCGATCTTGTCGCCCTGCGCCACGAACAGCGGCACCGGCACTTCGAAGCCGGTCGCGATCTTGGCGGGCTTGAGCACCTTGCCCGAGGTGTCACCCTTGACAGCGGGTTCGGTCCAGGTGATTTCACGCTCCACGCTGGTCGGCAGCTCGACCGAGATGGCCTTGCCGTCGTAGAACACCACTTCCACCGCCATGCCGTCTTCCAGGTAGTTCAGCGCGTCGCCCATGTTCTCGGCTTCGACTTCGTACTGGTTGTAGTCGCTGTCCATGCACACGTACATGGGGTCGGCGAAGTAGGAATAGGTGCAGTCCTTCTTGTCCAGAACGATCTGTTCCATCTTGTCATCGGCCTTGAACACGACTTCGGTGCCGAAGTTGGCGATCAAGCTCTTGAGCTTCATGCGCACGGTGGCGGAATTGCGGCCGCCGCGGCTGTATTCGGTCTTCAGCACGACCATCGGGTCCTTGCCGTGCATGATCACGTTGCCGGCGCGGATTTCTTGAGCGATCTTCATAGAGGTTCTGTCGGAGGTTGTGAGGCCCGGGGCAGCGAGGCCGCCGGGGCGCAACCCTCAACATGGAGCGGGCTGCGTCAGGAGTTGCGAGAATTCGCAAAGCCCAGCATTTTATCGCCTTTCGCGCACGAACCCGATCAGCTGGGTCGCCAGATCCGGCTGGGCCAGCAGGGTCTTGCGGACGTTGTGCACGGTATCGCGCCAATCGGCCAGCGTCGGATCGTCCAAAGCTGGCAGCTCGCCGGCGGCCAGCCCGTTCCACACGGCGTGGAACCGCCGCAGCGACACGGGCGCCTGCAGCCAGTCCAAGAAGGCCTGCAGTTTGTCTGCATGGGCGCCGTCGTCCTGCGGGTAGATCTGCCAGACGAAGGGGCGGCCGGCCCACAGCGCGCGCACCAGCGAATCCTCGCCGCGCACGAAGTTCAGGTCGCAGGCCCACAGCATCTCGTCGAAGGTTGGCTGCGGGCAGTGCGGCAGAAAGCGGGTGGGCAGCGCAGGCGCCGGCAGCGCGTGCATCGCCACCGCGGCCCGCCCCGGCGTCACCAGCAAATGCACATTGCCACGTTGGCCGAGTCGGCTCAGCAGCGCACCAAGCGCCGGCGGCTCGTAGCAGAACAGCGAAACGGCGAGCGCGTCAGGGCCGACGCCGTGGCGCGTCCGCCAGGCGGCGGCGTCGAAGCGCGAATGGCGCTGCAGAAGGTCGGGCTCGCGCAGCAGCCCGCCCGTCTGCGCCGTGAACCCAGGGTAGAAAAACCAGCGCGTGCGCCCGGCCGCCGGCCCGGCCATCACCGGCGAGGGCAGGGCATGGCAGCGTGCCACATAGTCCTCGGCAGACAGGTATTCCAGGTTGATCCACGCCGGCGCGCGCGCAGCCTGGCCCATGGCCGCCAGCACGGCCGGCGGCGGCTCGCAGCCGAACGCCTCGACCACTACGTCGCCGATGCCGCCGGGCGGCGGCACGTCCCGCCAGGGCAGCACGTCCACGCCCGGCTGGCCATGCGGCGCCATCCAGGCCAGGGCGCTGGCGTCGTCGCACCATAGCCGCACGCCATGGCCGCGGCGCGCCAGGTCGGCCGCCAGCCGCCAGCACACGCCCAGGTCGCCGTGGTTGTCGATCACGCGGCAGAACACGTCCCAGCGCAAGCTCTCGGCCGAGACGCCGTCTGGTGCGGCTGCGCACGCCTGGGGCGGCCGTGCGTCACTCACGATGCGGCCTCGCCACCGCTCTGCAAGTGCGCCACCAGCAGCCGAGCTGCACCGGTCGGCACTTCGTTCGCACGCACGCACAGCATCAGCCGGCGCCGGGCCCAGGGCTCGGTCAGCGCCACCAGCCGGATCGCCAGCCCGCGAAAGATCTGTGCGCTGCGGCGCGGGATCAGGCCCAACCCCAGCCCGGCCGCCACCATCGAGCACAGTGCGTCGTAGCTCGTGACCTGCATGCGCAGGCGCAGCTGCAGGCCGGCGTCGGCCGCCGCGCGCACCAATTGGTTGTGGATGGCGCTGCCCGGGTGCATGCCGACCACGTCGTAGGGCAGGGCCTCGGCCAGCCGGACGGCCTTGCGGCGCGCCAGCGCGTGCGTGGCCGGCACGACCAGCACCAGCTCATCTTCGCGGTAGGGCAGCAGCTGCAGCCGGTCGCCGTAGCCGCCGTCGTTCAGGATGCCGACGTCGGCCGCGTTCTCGGCGACCGACTGCGCAATCGCCGTGCTGATCTGCTCCTGCAGCCGCACCTGCACCTGCGGATGCAGCGCCATGAAGCGCTGCAGTTCGTCCGGGAGGAACTGCGTGATGGCCGAGATGTTGGCGACCACGCGCACCTGCCCACGCACCCCGGCGCCGTAGTCCCGCATTTGGGCGGCGATGCCGTCCAGGTCGTTGAGTACGCCACGCGCCAGGTGCAGCAGCGCATAGGCGGCGGGCGTCGGCATGCTGCCGCGGTTGCTGCGGGCAAACAGTTCCACGCCCAGCTGTTGCTCCAGCTCAGCCAGCCGCCGGCTGGCGGCCGACGGGGCGATGTGTTCGCGCGCGGCGGCGCGGGCGATGGCGTTCTCTTCCATCACGGCAACGAACAGGCGCAGCGAAAGTGGGTCAAGTTTCAAGCCCCCAGTCTGCCATGCCGGATCGCGATGGCAGCGTCGCGCATGGGGGTTATGCGCCTGTGCCGGGCCTGCTGCATGATGCGCCCCGGTCACGACACGGAGACTTGCATGACGATGGAGACAACGACCCGCATGACGCCCATGGCCCTGGCCGGCGTACGCGTGGTGGAGATGGGCCAACTGATCGCCGGCCCCTTTTGTGGCAAGACGCTGGCTGAGTTCGGCGCCGACGTCATCAAGATCGAGGCCCCCGGCGGCGGCGACCCGCTGCGCAATTGGCGCATGCTGCAGGACGGCACGTCGGTCTGGTGGCAGGTGCAGTCACGCAACAAGCGCTCCCTGGCGCTGGACCTGCGCCAGCGCGAAGGCCAGGACATCGCGCGCAAGCTCATTGCCCAGGCCGATGTGCTGATCGAGAACTTCCGCCCCGGCACGCTCGAGGGCTGGGGCATGTCGCCCGACGAACTGCACGCGCTGAACCCCGGCCTGGTGCTGCTGCGCATCTCCGGCTACGGCCAGACCGGCCCCTACCGCGACCTGCCGGGCTTTGGCGTGGTCGGCGAGGCCATGGGCGGCCTGCGCCACCTGACGGGCGAGCCCGGGCGCGTGCCGGTGCGCTGCGGCATCTCGATCGGCGACACCCTGGCCGCGCTGCACGGCGCCATCGGCGTGCTGACGGCCCTCTACCACCGCAAGGTCAACGGCGGGCAGGGCCAGGTCATCGACGTGGCGCTGCACGAGGCGGTCTTCAACTGCATGGAAAGCCTGATCCCCGAGTACAGCGCCTTCGGTGCCGTGCGCGAGGCGGCGGGCAGCGCCTTGCCCGGCATTGCCCCCAGCAACGCCTACGCCTGCAGCGACGGGTGGGTGCTGGTGGCTGGCAATGGCGACAGCATCTTCAAACGCCTGATGGCCGCCATCGGCCGCGACGACCTGGCCAATGCGCCGGACCTGGCTGTCAATGCCGGCCGTGTGGCCCGCGTGGCCGAGATCGACGCCGCCATCGCCGCCTGGGCTGCCCCGCGCACCGTGCAACAGGTGCAGGACGCCCTGGGCACTGCCCGCGTGCCGGCCGGCAAGGTCTACACGGCGCGCGACATTGCGCAAGACCCGCACTACCGCGCCCGCGACATGCTGCTCCAGCAGACCACGCGCGACGGCCACCAGCTGCAAGTGCCCGGCATCGTGCCCAAGCTCTCGGCCACGCCCGGCAGCGTGCGCAGCAGCGCACCGCGCCTGGGGGACGACACCGATGCCGTGCTCGCAGAAGCCGGCCTGAATCCCCAACAGATCGCGCTGTTGCGCGCCAAAGGAGTGATCGCATGAGTGCAGACGACATCTGGCAAGGCGCCGGCCGCCGCATCCACATGCAGGAGGTCGGCATGCGCGACGGCTTGCAGATGGAGCAGGCGTTCGTGCCGACCGAGGACAAGATCGCGCTGGTCAATGCGCTGTCGGCCGCCGGCCTGGCCAAGATCGAGGTCACCTCCTTCGTCTCGCCCAGTGCCATCCCGGCGCTGCGTGACGCCGAGATCGTGATGCGTGAGATTGCGCGCACGCCGGGCGTCGTCTACACCGCGCTCGTGCCCAACGTGCGCGGGGCCGAGCGCGCCATCGAGGCCCGCACCGACGAGCTGAACCTGGTCATGTCGGCCAGCGCCACGCACAACCTGGCCAACCTGCGCATGACGCAGGAACAGTCGTTTGCCGGCCTGGCCCAGGTCATCTCCACGGCGCAGGCGGCCGGGGTGCCGGTCAATGTTTCGCTGTCCTGCGTGTTCGGCTGCCCGATGGAGGGCGATGTGGCGCTGGATGCCGTGTTCGGATGGGTGCAGCGCTTCGCCGATCTGGGCGTGGCCGGCATCACGCTGTGCGACACCACCGGCATGGCATATCCGTCGCAGGTGCTGCCGCTGGCGGCGGCCGCGCGGGCACGCTGGCCGGGCATGCTGTTCACGCTGCACTTCCACAACACCAGGGGCATGGGCCTGGCCAACGTGCTGGCCGGCATCGCCGCCGGCGTGGACTGCTACGACACCTCGCTGGGCGGCCTGGGTGGCTGCCCCTATGCGCCCGGCGCGTCAGGCAATGTCTGCAGCGAAGAGATCGTGCACGCGCTCGGACTGATGGGCTATGACACTGGCGTCGACCTGGCGCAGCTGCTGGCCGCCGCTGCGCGCCTGCCGGCGCTGATCGGCCACGAGCTGCCGGGCCAGATCGTCAAGGCCGGCCGCCGGCTGGACCTGCACCCGGTACCCGCCGATTTCGAGGCCACCCGCGCACGGGCGCTGGCGCGGGCCTGAACCTTTCACCATCCAAGGAGACAGCAGATGAAGTTGAACCGCATCGCCCGCCGCACGCTGCTGCTGGGCCTGGCCGCCAGCGCACTGGCCGCGCACGCGCAGGACGCCTATCCCAACAAGCCCATCACGCTCGTCGTGCCGCAGGCCGCAGGCGGCGCCAACGACGCGATTGCCCGCGTGCTGGCACAGCGCCTGTCCGAGCAACTGGGCCAGAGCGTGGTGGTCGACAACCGGCCCGGCGCCGGCGGCACGCTGGCCACGGCCAACGCCGCGCGCGCCAAGCCCGACGGCTACACGCTGCTGGTCACGGCCGACAGCGCGCACGTCATCGGCCCGGCGCTGTACAAGACGCCTGGCTTCGACCCGGTCAAAGACTTCACACCCATCGCGCCGATTGCCACCGCCGGCTACACGCTGGTGGCCAATCCGGCCTTCCCGGCCAACAACGTCGCCGAGCTGGTGGCACTGGCCAAGGCCGCGCCCGGCAAATACACCTATGCCTCGGCCGGCAACGGCACGCTGAACCATTTGATCGGCGAGATGCTGCAGAAGTCCGCCGGCATCCAGTTGCAGCATGTGCCGTACAAGGGCTCGGCGCAGGCCGCAGCGGACGTGGCCGGCGGGCAGGTGCCGCTGTCCGTGCAAAGCCTGCCCTCGGTCATCGGCCTGGTGAAGAGCGGCAAGCTCAAGGTGCTGGGCGTGGTGAACGAGAAGCGCGTTGCCGCGCTGCCGGACGTGCCCACCATTGGCGAGACGCTCAAGGGCTTCGGCCAGGCGCCGTGGTATGCCATGTTTGCACCCGCTGGCACCCCGGCGCCCATCGTCGCGCGGCTGCAAGCGGCCGTGGCGGCCGCGCTGGACCAGAAGGAAACGGTCGACAAGCTGGCGGTGGTGGGCTGCGAGCCGTTCAAGGGCACGGGCGCGCAACTGGCTGCGCTGGTGCAGTCCGACCTACCCAAGTGGGCACGCGTGGTCAAAGAGACCGGCGCCCAGGTCGATTGAGTTTTTTTCATTCATTTCAGGAGACACCGATCCATGCAACTCGCTCGCAGGCATTTCATCGCTCTGGCCGCCGCGGCCGCCACCATCGCCGCGCCGGCCCTGGCGCAGGACTATCCGAACCGGCCCGTCACGCTCGTTGTGCCCACGGCCACTGGCGGCACGACCGACCTGTCGGCCCGCATGCTGGCCCAGGCCCTCGGCCCGGTGCTCGGCCAGTCCATGGTGGTGGACAACAAGGGCGGCGCCAACGGCGCCATCGCGGCCAGCATCGTCAAGCGTGCGGCGGCGGACGGCTACACGCTGCTGCTGCAGTACTCGGGCTACCACGTGATCTCGCCCCACCTCACGAATGTGAAGCAGTGGGAGCAGGGCGACTTCCAACCCGTGGCCAATGTGATCTCGGCGCCGCAGATCATCGTCGTGCGCGACAGCCTGCCGGTCAAGACGCTGCCCGAGCTGATCGCCTACGCCCGCGCCAACCCCGGCAAGCTGAACTACGCCTCGTCGGGCAACGGCTCGTTGCAGCATGTGACCGGCGCCATGCTGGAGCAGCAGGGCGGCATCAAGATGATCCACGTGCCGTACAAGGGCACGGGCCCGGCGCTGCAGGACCTGCTGGGCGGCCAGGTCGACCTGACCTTCGGCACGGCGCCGCCGTTCATGCCGCACATCCAGGCCGGCAAACTGCGCGTGCTGGCCGTCACCGGCAAAGAGCGTTTGCCCAGCCTGCCCGACGCACCGACCACGGCCGAGGCCGGCTACCCCGGCGTGAACGCGACGTCGTGGTTCGCGCTGTTCGCGCCGGCCGGCGTGCCCAAGGCCATCGTCGACAAGCTGGCGACGGATGCGCGCGGCGTGGTCGAGAGTGCGGCGTTCCGCAAGAAGGCGCAGGAGCAGGGCGCTACGGCCGACTACCAGGGGCCGGCGGCGCTGGGCGAGCGGGTCAAGGCTGACCTTGCGAACTGGGCCACGGTGGTCAAGAGCGCGAAGATCGAGGCGGAATAAGAGGCGAGCCGGTCGGCCCACGGGCGCCGGTCAGCTGCTTGACGCCGGGGTGCCGCAGACGCCCCGGCCGGCCCCGGGCGTGAGGTCGCCACAATAGGCCGATGTCCCGTGCGCATTCCGACGAACTCCTGGCCCAGGTGGCAGCGCTGCCTGCGCTGCCGGGCGTCTACCGCTATTTCGACGCCGCTGGCGTGCTCTTGTATGTGGGCAAGGCGCGCGACCTCAAGAAGCGTGTCTCCAGCTACTTCCAGAAGACCCATGGCGGCACGCGCATCGGCCACATGGTGGGCAGCATCGCGCGCATGGAGACGACGGTGGTGCGCTCCGAGGCCGAGGCGCTGCTGCTGGAAAACAACCTCATCAAGACGCTCGGGCCCAAGTTCAACATCCTGTTCCGGGACGACAAGAGCTACCCCTATCTGAAGATCACGGCGGCCGGGCCGACCGAGCTGTCGACCTCACGGCAGACCGCACCGTCGGACTTTCCGCGCGTGGCCTACTACCGCGGCGCGGTCGACAAGAAGCACCGCTACTTCGGCCCCTTCCCCAGCGCCTGGGCAGTCAAGGAATCGATCCTGTTGCTGCAAAAGGTGTTTCGCCTGCGCACCTGCGAAGACACGGTGTTCGCCAACCGCACGCGGCCATGCCTGCTCTACCAGATCAAGCGGTGCTCGGCGCCCTGCGTGCACAGCATCGCGCCGGCCGACTACGCGCAGGACGTGCGCAATGCCGAGCGCTTTCTCGATGGCGAAACGCAGGAAGTGCTGCAGGCGTTGGAGCAACGCATGATGGCGCACGCCGAGAAGCTCGAATTCGAGCAGGCGGCCGAGCTGCGCAACCAGATGGGTGCGCTGTCGCGCGTGTTGCACCAGCAGTCGATGGAGACGGGGTCGGACAAAGACGTCGACATCCTGGCCGTCAAGGTGCACGGCGGGCGCGCCTGCGTGAACCTGGCGATGGTGCGTGGCGGCCGGCACCTGGGCGACCGGCCTTACTTTCCCAGCCATGTGGAAGACGCTGTGGCGCTGCAGGCCGCCGAGGTTGAGGGCGCCGCGCAGCCGGTCGAGGTGCAGGTACTCGAAGCGTTCATCGCACAGCACTACATCGACGTGCCCGTGCCGGCAGCGCTCATCACCAGCGAGCCGGTGTCCAAAGAGCTGATGGACGCCCTGTCTTCCCAGGCCGGCCAACGCCGGGCAGCTGTGCACAACCCGCGCGAGCAGCGCCGCCAGTGGCTGGAGATGGCCGAGAAAAACGCCGCGCTGCAGCTGGCCCGGCTGCTGGCCGAAGAGGGCTCGCAGCAGGCGCGCACGCGTGCGCTGGTCGACGCGCTGGACCTGGCGCCAGACGACCTGGACCAGTTCCGCATCGAGTGCTTCGACATCTCGCACACGGCGGGCGAATCGACCCAGGCCTCGTGCGTGGTGTTCCACCACCACAAGATGCAGAGCTCGGAATACCGGCGCTTCAAGATCGAAGGCATCACGCCGGGTGACGACTACGCGGCGATGCGCCAGGTGCTGACGCGGCGCTATGCGAAGTTTGCCCAGGTGCCGCTGGCCGGGGAGTTGGACGGCGCCGGCGGTGCCGGCGACGCGGCCCCCGCCGAGGCCGCAGTCGGCACCGAAGAGGCCGGATCGAACGAGGCGGCCGCTGTGGCAACCGATGCGGCGGCCATGCCGGCGGTCGCCGAAGCGACTGGTGCCAAGCCGGCCGAGGCGCAGCTGCTGCCCGATGCGGTGGCGCCGACGCCCGTGACCGCTACCGCCCGCTTGCCCGACCTGGTGCTGGTCGATGGCGGCAAGGGCCAGGTCAGCATGGCGCGCGAGGTGTTCACCGCGCTGGGGCTGGATCTGGGCCTGATCGTGGGCGTGGAGAAAGGCGAGGGCCGCAAGGTGGGGCTGGAAGAGCTGGTGTTTGCCGATGGCCGCCACAAGGCCACGCTGGCGCGCGATTCGGCCGCGTTGATGCTGGTGGCCCAGATCCGCGACGAGGCGCACCGCTTCGCCATCACCGGCATGCGCGCGGCGCGTGCCAAGGTGCGGGTGGGCGGCAGCAAGATCGAAGAGATCCCCGGCATTGGCCCCAAGCGCCGGGCACGGTTGCTGCAGCGCTTTGGCGGCATCCGGGGCGTGGCGGCGGCCAGCGTGGAGGACATCGCCACCGTCGAAGGCGTCTCACATGAACTGGCGGAACGCATCTACCGCGCGTTGCATTGAAGCCCGGTGCGCCGGCGGGCGGTCAAGTAGCGCATGACACAATCGTCGCCATGTTCTGGACCATCCCCACCATCATGACGTGGACGCGCATCGTGGCGATCCCATTGATCATCGGGGTGTTCTATCTGCCCATGGACCCGGCCACGGCCAACCTGCTGGCCACGGTCATGTTCGTCGTGTTCGCCGCCACCGATTGGCTGGATGGATACCTCGCCCGCAAGCTGAACCAGACCTCGGCCTTCGGCGCGTTCCTCGACCCGGTGGCCGACAAGTTCCTGGTCTGCGCCAGCCTGCTGGTGCTGGTGCACCTGAACCGGGCCGATGTGTTCGTGGCGCTGATCATCATCGGCCGCGAGATTGCCATCTCGGCCCTGCGCGAGTGGATGGCGCAGATCGGCGCTTCGCGCAGCGTGGCCGTGCACATGATCGGCAAGCTCAAGACCGTCATGCAGATGGTGGCCATTCCGTTCCTGCTGTATGACGGCGTCGTGTTCGAGGTCATCGACACCCATCTGTGGGGCGTCTGGCTGATCTGGATTGCCGCCGTGCTGACGGTCTGGTCCATGGTCTATTACCTGCAGAAGGCCATCCCCGAGATCCGGGCACGCGCCAAATGAGCGCCTGCCATCGGAAGGCTTGGACGTGAACCAGCCCAGCGGCTGGGTGCGTGCCATGCCGGTGGTGTTCGTGCTGATCTGGAGCACCGGCTTCATCGTCGCGCGCTACGGCATGCCGCACGCGCCGCCACTCAAATTCCTGGCCATGCGCTTCGCACTGGCCGTGCTGTGCTTTGGGCTTTGGGCGCAATTGGCGCGTGCGGTCTGGCCGCGCGGCGGGCGGCAGTGGGCGCACCTGATGGTGACCGGTGTCTTCATGCACGCGGGCTATCTCGGCGGTGTTTGGGCTGCTGTCAAGCTGGGCATGGGCGCCGGGCTGGCCGCCTTGCTGGTCGGGCTGCAGCCGGTGCTGACTGCT
The DNA here is from genome assembly GCF_056521305.1 of Rhodoferax sp. RT4P68. Taxonomy (NCBI): domain Bacteria; kingdom Pseudomonadati; phylum Pseudomonadota; class Betaproteobacteria; order Burkholderiales; family Comamonadaceae; genus Rhodoferax; species Rhodoferax sp. RT4P68. The sequence goes on along the minus strand of NZ_JBWMBB010000013.1, from coordinate 104,926 downwards.
ATCTGGATCTCTTCGCGAGGTGGCGAGGTCGCGGCCCGGCAATGGTTGGGGCTGGCCCTGGGCTTCGGCGGGCTGGCGCTGGTGGTGTGGCAGAAGCTGGGCCTGGGCGAAGTCAGCGGCGCGAACCTGGCGCTGGCGCTGCTGGCACTGGTCAGCATGACCATCGGCACGCTCTACCAGAAGCGCTACCTGCAGCCCTGCGCAGTGCCGACCGCCAACTGCGTGCAGAACATCGCGGCTCTGCTGGTGGTGCTGCCGCTGGCGCTCTTGCTGGAGACCGAGGCGATCCAGTTCACCCCTGATTTCATCGGCGCCATGGCCTGGTCGGTGCTGGTCCTCACGCTGGGCGGCAGCTCGCTGCTGTACATCCTGATCCAGCGCGGCGCGGCGACCAAGGTCACCAGCCTCTTGTATCTGGTGCCGCCGACCACGGCCCTCATGGCCTGGGCGCTGTTTGCCGAACCCATCACTGTTTTCACCCTGGCCGGCACGGCGCTGACGGCCTTCGGCGTCGCGCTGGTCGTGCGCGCGCCCACCAACACAAGGAGCACACCATGAGCAAGCAACGCATCGCGGTCATCGCCGGAGACGGCATCGGCAAGGAAACCATGCCCGAGGGCATCCGCGTGATGGAGGCGGCGGCCAGCCGCTTCGGCATGGACCTGCAGTTCGACCACTTCGACTTCTCCAGCTGGGACTACTGCGAGAAGCACGGCAAGATGCTGCCGGACGATTGGAAGGACCAGATCGGTGGCCATGACGCCATCTACTTCGGCGCCGTCGGCTGGCCCGAGAAGATCGCCGACCACGTGTCGCTGTGGGGCTCGCTGCTCCTGTTTCGCCGCGAATTCGACCAGTACATCAACCTGCGCCCGGCGCGGCTGATGCCCGGCATCATCGCGCCCGTGGTGCGGCGCGACGGCAGCGCCCGCGCGCCCGGCGAGATCGACATGTACATCGTGCGCGAGAACACTGAGGGCGAATACTCCAGCATCGGTGGCCGCATGTACGAAGGCACGTCGCGCGAGATCGTCATGCAGGAGACGGTGATGTCGCGCATCGGCGTCGACCGCGTGCTCAAGTTCGCGTTCGAGCTCGCGCAGTCGCGCCCCAAGAAGCACCTGACCAGCGCTACCAAGTCCAACGGCATTGCCATCACCATGCCGTACTGGGACGAGCGCGTGGCCGAGATGGCCAAGGCCTACCCGGGCGTCAAGCTGGACAAGTTCCATATCGACATCCTCACCGCGCACTTCGTGCAGCGGCCCGACTTCTTTGATGTGGTCGTGGCGTCCAACCTGTTCGGCGACATCCTGTCCGATTTGGGGCCGGCCTGCACCGGCACCATCGGCATTGCGCCCAGCGCCAACCTGAACCCGGAGCGCACCACGCCCTCGCTGTTCGAGCCGGTGCACGGGTCGGCGCCGGACATCGCGGGGCAGGGCATCGCCAACCCCATCGGCCAGATCTGGTGCGGCGCGATGATGCTGGAGTTCCTGGGCCGCAAGGACGCACACGATGCCGTGCTCAAGGCCATCGAGACCGTGCTGGCGCCCGGCAGTGGCGCGCCGCGCACGCCGGATATCGGCGGCAAGGCATCCACCAGCGATCTCGGTCGGGCCATCGTCGAGGCCCTTTGACGGCAGTCGGAGGGCTGTCGCGCACGCATCCGTTGGCCTTGCCAAGCCCGGGTCTACGTCAAGCGCCGCCCTCTCGATTGCGTCTAGAATCCGCCTCCGCGCCGCCCGACGGACGAGCCTGCCGCGCCTTTTGGAACAGGCTCCGGCATCTTGCAGATGGCACCGCAACAATACGTTTCCGCCCCCCTCGCCCCTTGCGCGCCGCCTGGCCGCGAGCCGCGGAGACACTCCTTGTCAAGCTGACAGCACACTCCATGCGAGGGACCCTTTCGTGAACAAGACCGAACTCATCGAACACATTGCCAACAACGCCGACATCTCCAAGGCTGCTGCGACGCGCGCGCTGGAGTCCACGATCGAGGCGGTGAAGAAAACCTTGAAAAAAGGCGGGACGGTGTCGTTGGTCGGTTTCGGTACCTTTGCGGTGGGCAAACGTGCGGCGCGGACCGGCCGCAATCCGCGCACTGGCGCTGCGATTAAGATCAAGGCCGCCAAGGTCCCCAAGTTCCGTCCAGGCAAGGCATTGAAAGATGCGTTGAACTGACACCGATGCAGGTGGGGTGCTTAGCTCAGTTGGTAGAGCGGCGCCTTTACACGGCGTAGGTCGGCGGTTCGAGCCCGTCAGCACCCACCACCCCCATCCAGATCAAGGCGAACGACTGTTCGCCTTTTCTTTTTCGCGAGAGCGCCCCATGTTTGATTTCGTCCGCAAGCACACCAAGATCATGATGGGCGTGCTGTTCCTGTTGATCATCCCGTCGTTCGTGCTGTTCGGGTTGGAGGGCTACTCCAATTCCATGAACGAGGGCGGTGGCGTGGTGGCCCGCGTGGCGGGCACCGAGATCAAGCAGGCCGAGTGGGACGCCGCCCACGGCAACGAGGTGCAGCGCATCCTGGCGTCCACGCCCGGCATCGACCCGCGGCTGCTCGACTCGCCGCAGGCCAAATACGCCACGCTGGAAAAGCTGGTGCGTGACCGCGTGCTGGCCGTTGCCGCAGACGACAGCAAGCTGGTGACGACCGATGGCCGCCTGGCCCGCACGTTGCAGGAAGACCCGAACATCGCCGCCCTGCGCAATGCCGATGGCACGCTGGACGTCGAGCGCTACCGCATGTTGGTGGGCGCGCAGGGCATGACGCCCGAGATGTTCGAGGCCAACGTGCGCCGGCAGCTGTCCACGCGCCAAGTGCTGGCGGGTGTGGGCGAGTCGTCGTTCGGTGCGGCTGCGGCGGCCGATGCCACGTTCGACGCGTTCTTCCAGCAACGCGAGATTCGCGTGGCGCGTTTCAACGCCGGCGATTTCGCCGCCGGCCTGGCGCCCACCGACGCCGAGCTGCAGACCTGGTATGAGGGCCACAAGGCGCAATTCACATCGCCCGAGCAGGCCAAGATCGAATACCTGGTGCTGGACCTGGACGCCGTGAAGAAGAACATGGCGATCAACGAGCAGGACCTGAAGACCTACTACGAGCAGAACAGCGCACGCGCGGCCGGCCAGGAAGAGCGCCGCGCCAGCCACATCCTGATCAATGCGGCCAAGACGGCTTCGGCCGAGGAACGCGCGAAGGCCAAGGCCCAGGCCGAGCAACTGCTGGCCGAGGTCCGCAAGGCGCCGGCGAGTTTTGCCGAGGTGGCCCGCAAGAATTCCCAGGACACGGGTTCGGCCGCCAACGGCGGCGACCTGGATTTCTTCGCACGCGGCGCCATGGTCAAGCCGTTCGAAGATGCGGCCTACGCCATGAAGAAGGGCGATATCAGCGACGTTGTGGAATCCGACTTCGGCTACCACATCATCCAGCTGACCGATGTGCGCACGCCCAAGGTGCCCACCTTTGCCGAGATGCGCCCGCAACTCGAGGCCGATCTGCGCACGCAGCAGGCGCAACGCGGCTTCGCCGAAGCGGCCGAGACCTTCACCAACACCGTGTACGAGCAGTCGGACAGCCTGCAGCCGGCAGCAGAGAAGCTCAAGCTGCAGGTCCAGACCGCGACCGTGACGCCGACCCCCGCCCCGGGCGCCACCGGCCCGCTGGCCAACGACCGGCTGCTGACCGCCGTCTTCTCGGCCGATGCCACGCAGAAGAAGCGCAACACCGAGGCCACGGAAACCGGCACGAGCCAGCTGGTGTCGGCGCGCGTCGTCGAGCACATGCCGGCCCGCACGCTGGCCTTCGATGAAGTGCGCGACCGCGTGAAGACGCAGTGGCTGTCACAGCGCGCGGCCGAGCTGGCCAAGAAGCAGGGCGAGGCCAAGCTGGCCGAGTGGAAGGGCCAGGCGACCCCTGCAGGCTTGCCGGCGGCAGTGACGGTGTCGCGTGAGGATGCGCGCCAGATGCCGCGTCAGGTCGTGGACGCTGCCTTGCGTGCCGACCCGGCCGCGCTGCCCGCAACCATGGGTGTCGAGTTGGGTGATGCCGGCTACGCGGTCGTGCGCGTGGAAAAGGTTGCCCCGTCCAAGCCGATGGACGCTGCGATGCAGACCCAGGCCCGCCAGCAATACGCCCAGGCCTGGGGCGCCGCCGAAAGTTTGGCGTACTACAACCTGCTCAAGGAGCGCCTGAAGGTGCGGATCGATGTCGCAGCCCCCGGCCCCATGAGCGATCTTGCGCTGCCGAACGCCACACGCTGATCACCGCGCTATAATCTGCGGCTTCGCGGTGGCTGTAGCTCAGTTGGTAGAGTCCAGGATTGTGATTCCTGTTGTCGTGGGTTCGAGCCCCATCAGCCACCCCAACGTTTTTGAGAGCCCCTGAGTCGGTCACGACCCAGGGGCTTTTTTCTTGGCCGTTCGCGGACGTGCTCGGCCTAGCCGCAGCCGCGCGGCCGATGCGGTGCAGGCCAGCAGGTACGGAAGGCTGATGCGATGGACCGCGCGCAGCCCGTCCGGCAGGCTGGCCAACGCGCTGACGGCCTGCGAGTCGACCGGCCGCACGTAGTCCTGGAAGGGCGCTTCGGTGGCGTCACTGTCGCCTGCATGGCGCGCGATCGGTGTCCGGATGTGCTACGGTCCGGCGTCGTGTCGCTCGATGTTTGAGCGAATCGGACGGACAACCCGCGCGGCGGGCGTAGCAGGAGAGAGTCGTGTCCAGCAGCACTGAGGTTCCATCGCGCATCCAGCATCACCGCGGGTGGCACCGCCATGGGTGAGCCATTTCACCTCGCGGGCCATGGCTCGAAACTGCGATTGGAGGGCAACCTGGGGGTCCCGGCCGACCTGATCGCGGTTTTAGAGACCCTGCCCGTGCTGGTGTGCTGCCTGGATATCGGCGCGACGCTGCCCATCCTCTACTGGAACCGGGAATGCGCACGCTGCTCGGGCTACAGCGCCGAGGAGATCGTGGGCAACCCCGGTGCGCTGGAGCTGCTGTACCCGGAGCCCTTGTACCGCGCGCGCAAGGAGGCGGACTATCTGCAGCAGGGGGCGAGCTTCCGCGACCTGGAGTGGACGCTGGACAGCAAATCGGCCGGCAAGCGCCGCATCGCCTGGTCGTCGATCGAGGCACTGGGCGGCCCCGACGGCCCGCGTTGGTGCATCGGCCTGGACATCACGGCGCATTCCGATTCGCACCGCCTGCTGCGTGACCGCGACAAGCTGCTGGGCTCGGTGTTCCGGCATCTGCCGGACATGGTCTACCTGAAGGACGGCGAGGGCCGCTGGTTGTTGGCCAACCCCACCGCCCGGGCCGTGCTGGGACTGACCGAGCAGCCCCGCTACGGCCAGTTCAGCCTGGATGTGTCCGATGCCGCCGAGCCGGGCAGCATGGACCTGCGCCACAGCAGCGCGCTGACCGAGGAGGCGACCTGGCAATCCGGCCGCATCTCCCATGCGCAGGAGGCCAGCGACGACGGGCAAGGCAACCTGCGCTATTACGACGTGATCCGAGTGCCGACCTTCGGCCGCCGTGGCCAGCGGCTGCACCTGTTGGTGGTGCGGCGCGACGTGACCGACCAGCGCATTGCCGCCACCAAGCTCGAACTGGCCGGGCGCGTGCTGGAGCAGAGCACCGACGGCATCATCATCAGCGAGGCGGACAACCGCATCATCATGGTGAACGCCGCGTTCACCGAGATCACCGGTTACCAGGCCGATGAAGTGCTGGGCCGTGACCCGAAGTTCCTGGCCTCGGGCCAGCACGACAAGGCGTTCTACGCGCAGATGTGGAGCGTGCTGGCCGAGCAGGGCCGCTGGAGCGGGGAGATCTGGAACCGGCGCAAGAACGGCGAGGTCTACCCGCAGTGGCTCAGCCTGTCGGCGCTGCGCCAGCGCGCGACCGACGAGATCACGCACTACGTGGCGGCGTTCTCCGACCTCAGCTCGCGCAAGGCTGCAGAAGAGAAGATCGCCTATCTGTCGAGCAAGGACGTGATCACCGGCCTGCCGAACCGCGCGCAAGCCGGCCTGCAGGCGGGCCTGGCACTCAAACATGCCGCGGCCAACGGTGACCGTGTGGCGCTGGTGGTGATCGACGTCGACAACTTCAAGAACCTGAACGATTCGCTGGGCCACAGCGCTGGGGACCAGCTGCTGCGTGAAATTGGCGCCCGTCTGGGCACGCTGGCGCGCGAGCGCACCATCATCGGCCGGCTCAGCGGTGATGAGTTCATGCTGCTGCTGCCGGGGGTGCACAGCACGACCGAGGCGGCCCATGCCGTGCGCGAGCTGATGGACGTGGTGGGTCAGCCGGTGGTGCTGGGCGACGTGCCGGTGAACGTCTCGATCTCGGCCGGCATTGCCATGTTCCCCAGCGACGGCACCGATTTCGACACCTTGTTCGGGCGCGCCGATGCCGCCATGTTCGCGGCCAAACGCAACGGCCGCGCGGCCTACCAGTTCGCCAGCGCGCTGATGAACGAGGCGGCGATTGACCGGCTGCAGATCGAGGCCTCGCTGCGCCGCGCCATCGAGACCGAAGGGCTGCGGCTGGAATACCAGCCACTGGTCCACCTGGCCAGCGGGCGCATCGTGGGTGCCGAGGCCCTGTGCCGCTGGGACGACCCCGAGCGCGGCTCGATCCCACCGGGGCTGTTCATTCCCATTGCGGAGGACTGCGGCCTGATCGAGGCCCTGGGCGGCTGGGTGCTGAAGACGGCGGCGCAGCAGTTGCGCCAGTGGCACGACGCGGGCTATCCCGAACTGATGATGGCGGTGAACCTGTCGGCGCGGCAGTTCCAGCGCGGCGTGGTGCTGCAGCAGGTGGAGGCGGCGCTGGTGGCCTCGGGCATCGCGCCCGACCGGCTGGAGCTGGAGCTGACCGAGTCGGTACTGCTGCACGACGGGGACGCCGTGATGGCCACATTGCGCCGCTTGAAGGCACTGGGCATCAAGCTGGCGATGGACGACTTCGGCACGGGCTATTCCAGCCTGGCCTACCTGCGCCGCTTCAAGTTCGACAAGATCAAGATCGACCAGTCTTTCGTTTGCGACCTGATCGAGGACCCGGACAACGCCGCCATCGTGCGCGGCATCATCTCGCTGGCCCAGAGTCTGGGCTTGAACGTGCTGGCTGAAGGTGTGGAGACCGACACCATCGCGCAGCGGCTGCGCCACCTGCAGTGCACTTACGCGCAGGGCTATCTGTTCGCGCGCCCGCTGCGGCCTGATGCCTTTCTGCAGCGGCTGCGCACCGCCTGATCAGGCCGGGTTGACGAGCACCAGTTTGCCCATCACGCCGCGCGAACCCATGCGCTCGTAGGCAGCCTTGAGTTCCGCCATGGGCATGGTGCGGTCGATCACCGGCTTGATCTTGCCTTGCGCGTACCACTGCGCCAGCTCGGCCATGGCGGCGGCGCTGGCCTTGGGCTCCTGCTTGGAAAACCCGCCCCAGAACACGCCCACGATCGAGGCGCCCTTGAGCAGCATCAGGTTCAACGGCAGCGTTGGGATCGGGCCGGACGCGAAGCCCACCACGAGGTAGCGGCCGCGCCAGGCGATCGAGCGGAAGGCGGGCTCGGCAAAGTCGCCGCCGACCGGGTCGTAGATGACGTCGGGGCCCTTGCCGTCGGTGAGCTTCTTGATCGCATCGCGGAAGCCGCCGGGCAGGCTGTCGCGCGTGTAGTTGATGGTCTCGTCGGCGCCGATGGAGCGGCACAACGCGCATTTCTCGTCGGTCGATGCGGCGGCGATCACGCGCGCCCCGACGGCCTTGGCGATCTGGATCGCCGAGGTGCCCACGCCGCCGGCCGCACCCAGCACCAGCACTGTTTCGCCGGCCTTCAGCTGGGCCCGGTCCACCAGCGCGTGGTGCGAGGTGGCGTAGATCATGATGAAGGCCGCCGCATCCACGTGCGGGAAGTTGGCCGGCAGCGGCATGCACTGCGCCGCGGGGGCCAGCGTGTGAGTGCCGAAGCCGCCGGTGCCCGACAGGCAGGCCACGTTCTGGCCCACCGTCAGGTGGTGCACGCCTTCGCCCACGGCCTCGACCACGCCGGCGTATTCGGATCCGGGAACGAACGGCAGTGCCGGCTTGTTCTGGTACTTGTTCTGCACGATCAGCAGATCGGGAAAGTTCAGGCTGGCGGCATGGATGCGGACCAGCACCTGGCCCGCACCGGGGGTCGGCGTGGGCAGTTCCTTCCAGGTCAGCGCGTCCACGCCAACGGGGTTTTCACATAGCCAAGCATGCATCGATGTCTCCTTCTGGTGAGCTGCAAATGTGGCGGGATCATAGGACCTGAGCCCCCTCCGACGTCCCGTCGAATGTCCCTGTCGTGACCATGTTGCGCGCGCAGGTGCCCCCCTACAATGCGCGCATTCCGAGCGAGACCATGAAAATCCTGATCTGCAACGACGACGGCTACCAGGCGCCCGGGGTGGCTGCGCTGTACGAGGCGCTGAAAGACGTGGCCGAGGTCGAGGTCATCGCCCCCGAGCAGAACAACAGCGCCAAGTCCAACGCCCTGACGCTGCATGCGCCGCTCTACGTGCACCAGTCCTCCAACGGCTTTCGCTATGTCAATGGCACGCCTGCGGACTGCATGCACATCGCGCTGACGGGCCTGCTGGGGTATCGGCCCGACCTCGTGGTCTCGGGCATCAACAACGGCGCCAACATGGGCGACGACACCATCTACTCAGGCACCGTCGGCGCGGCCATGGAGGCCTACCTGTTCGGCGTGCCCGCCATCGCCTTCTCGCAGACCGAAAAGGGCTGGCAGCACCTCGACGCCGCGGGAGCGACCGCCCGCGCGCTGGTGGAGCAACTGATGCGCCAGCGCGTCATCGACGGCACGCCCTGGCTGCTCAATGTCAACATTCCCAATCTGCCGTTCGAGCAGTTGAAGCCGGCGATGGTCTGTCGCCTCGGGCGTCGGCATGCAGCCGAGCGCGTGATCACCATGGACAGCCCGCGCGGCGAGACGATGTATTGGATCGGCGGCGCCGGCGCGGCCAAGGATGGCGCGGAGGGCACGGACTTCCACGCCACTGCGCAGGGCCACGTGGCCATCACGCCGCTGCAGGTCGATCTGACGGACCACCCGCGGTTGGCGCTCTGGGCCGACGTCGCGGCGGGCGTCTCGGCCGCGCACGCTTCGGCACACTGATGGCCGACCGGCCCACCTTCCCCGCGCGCCTGGACCGCGGCATGGTTGCCACGCCGGTCAAGCCGCGGGTTGTGGCGGCACGGCCCTCAGCCGGCCCCGCAGCGGCACCGACTGCGGTCCGACCCGACTTCAGCGCCATGCGTGCGCGCATGGTGCGCCGCCTGGTTGCGACAGGCGTGCATTCGCCTGCCGTGCTGCAGGCGATGGGCACGGTGGAGCGTGACCGCTTCGTCGACAGTGCGCTCGTCAACCAGGCCTATGAAGACACCAGTCTGCCGATCGGCCTGGGGCAGACCATCTCCAAGCCCGCGGTGGTCGCGCGCATGTGTGAACTGCTGCTGGCGGCAGACCTGTCGCGCCAGGCCAAGCCTGCGCGCGTGCTCGAGATCGGTACCGGCTGCGGTTACCAGGCCGCCGTGCTCGGCATGCTGGCGCGCGAGGTCTACAGCATCGAGCGCCTGCGCGGCCTGCACGAGCGCGCGCGCGAGAACCTGCGGCCGTTTCGTCTGCCCAACGTCCATCTGTTGTTCGGCGACGGGATGCTGGGCTATGCCAAAGGTGGGCCCTATGCGGCCATCATCGCGGCGGCGGGTGGCGAGGCCGTGCCGCAGGCCTGGCTGGACCAGCTGGCCGTGGGTGGCCGCCTGGTCGCGCCGGTGGCCGGCGTCGGCGGTCAGCAGGCCCTCATCGTGATCGACCGGACACCCCAGGGCCTGCGTCAGCAGATGCTCGAGGCCGTTCATTTTGTCCCTTTAAAATCTGGCGTTGGTTGAACGGAGCTTGTTTATGGGTGTGTTGAAGGTTCGGCAGTTGCACATGGCGCTGGCGCTGGGGATGGCGCTTGCGTTGGGCGCCTGTGCGAGCCGCGCTCCGGTGCGTGGCGCGCCGGTCGAGAGCCTGGGCACCAGCGCGGGTGAGGCGGCGGTGGCCGCGGGCACGCCAGCGGAGACGCCGCGTCCGCCCGACCCAAATGCCGGCAAGCCTGGTTACTACACGGTCAAGCTGGGCGACACCTTGATCCGCATCGGCCTGGACAGCGGGCAGAACTGGCGTGACATCGCGCGCTGGAACGCGATGGACAACCCCAATCTGATCGAAGTCGGCCAGGTGCTGCGTGTGGTGCCGCCAGTCGCGCTCGCCACTGCGGGCCCTGCAGCAACCGCCTCCGAAACCGGCGTCGTGTCGCGCCCCGTGGCACCGGCGAGCAGTGTGTCCGCCGCACCGTTGGCACCCGCGAGCGCGGCCAGCGCCTCCAAGCCGGCGAGCACGACCGTGGCCATGGCACCACCGGCTGTCGCGGCCTCGGTGCCAGCTCCGGCAGCGCCGGCAGCGGCCCCGGCGGCCCCGCCGGCGAGCTCCGGTGGCGACGACGAGATGGCGTTCATCTGGCCGGCGTCCGGCACCATGATCAACGGCTTCGACGAGGCGCGCAACAAGGGCGTCGACTTGGCCGGCAAGTCCGGCGATGCCGTGCTGGCCGCCGCCGACGGCAAGGTCGTCTACGCCGGCGCTGGCCTGCGCGGCTATGGCAACCTGATCATCCTGAAGCACAACAACACCTATCTCACGGCGTACGCGCACAACCAGTCCTTGCTGGTCAAGGAAGACCAGACGGTGCGCAAAGGCCAGAAAGTGGCCGAGATGGGCAACAGCGACGCCGATCGCGTCAAACTGCATTTCGAGATCCGTCGCCAGGGCAAGCCTGTCGATCCGATGAAGTACCTGCCACCACGCCCGGCGCCATGAAGAAGCGCAACGCATCCAGCTTGACCTTACGGCAGGATGCGTTGAGTGCGGCAGCGGATGGCGCGCCGCAGGACATGCCGCCATCGGACGACGGCGCTGTACGTGAAGCCCTCCTCGACGGTGTGGCAGTAGACAGCGAATCCAGCGACATCCTCACGATGTACCTGCGCGATGTACGGCGCACGGCGCTGTTCACGCCAGCTGAAGAATTCGAGGCCGCCACACGCGCGCGCGCCGGCGATTTCGAGGCGCGCCAAAGCATGATCGAGCACAACCTGCGGCTGGTGGTCAGCATCGCCAAGAACTACCTGGGCCGCGGCGTGCACCTGAGCGACTTGATCGAGGAGGGCAACCTCGGCCTCATGCACGCCATCGACAAGTTCGAGCCCGAGCGCGGCTTCCGTTTCTCCACCTACGCCACGTGGTGGATCCGCCAGTCGGTCGAGCGCGCCGTCATGAACCAGGGCCGTGTCATCCGCCTTCCGGTGCACGTCGTGCGTGAACTACAACAGGTGCTGCGGGCCCGCCGCACGCTGGAGAACGACGCGGCCTTCGTCGCCATGCGGCCCGAGGGCGTGCGGGTGGACGACATCGCCGCGCTGCTCGGGCGCGAGGTGCAGGACGTCGCCGACCTGCTGGCCATGGCCGAGACACCACGTTCACTGGACGCCACGATGGACCGTTCCGAGGACGGCGGCACGCTGGCCGACAGCCTGACCGACGATCAGGCGCCAGACCCCTCCATCGTGACGCAGGCGCACGAGGTCGAGCACTTGCTGGAGAGTTGGATCTCGGCGCTGTCCGCCCGCGAGCGCGAGGTGCTCGACGGCCGCTTCGGCCTGCACGACCGTGAGCCCGAGACGCTGGATACCTTGAGCGAGCGGCTCGGGCTGACGCGCGAGCGCGTGCGGCAGATCCAGAACGAGGCGCTGCGCAAGCTCAAGCAGCAACTGGCCCGCAACGGCGTGACCAAGGACGTGCTGCTGTAGGCATGCGAGGCGACGCTGGCGCACGCGGCAGGTGCGTGCGCTGCTGCTGAGACAATCCGGGCATGAGCGATGCCCGGATCCCCCCTGAAGAATTCCCGACGACCTGGCTGGACGTCACCTCCCTTGACCTCGAAGCGCAGGGCGTCGCGCGACGCGAGGACGGCAAGGTGGTGTTCATCGAAGGTGCGCTGCCCTTCGAGCGCGTGAGCGCCAACGTCTACCGCAAGAAGAACCAGTTCGAGCAGGCGACGCTGGGCCAGATCCAGCGCGAGTCGTCACAGCGCGTGCGGCCCGCGTGCCCACATTTCGGCCTGCACGAGGGCGCCTGCGGGGGCTGCAAGATGCAACACCTGCACATCGGTGCGCAAGTTGCCGTCAAGCAGCGCGTGCTGGAAGACAACCTGTGGCACCTGGCCCGTGTACGGCCCGAGATGATGCTGCGCCCGATCGAAGGGCCGGCCTGGGGCTACCGCGACCGCGGTCGGCTGTCGGTGCGCCACGTGCGCAAGAAGGGCGAGGTGCTGGTCGGCTTTCACGAACGCAAGAGCCGCTACGTGGCCGACATGCGCGAATGCCGTGTGCTGCCGCCGCACGTCAGCGCCATGCTGCTGCCGCTGCGCGCGTTGATCGGCGCGATGGACGCGCGCGAGACCTTGCCGCAGATCGAACTGGCGGTGGGCGAGGGCGTGACGGCGCTGGTGCTGCGCCACATGGAGCCGCTGAGCGCTGCCGATCTGGCCCGGCTGCGTGCCTTCGCACCGGCGCACGGCGTGCAGTGGTGGCTACAGCCCAAGGGGCCGGACAGCGTGCACCTGCTGGACGAGGGCGGCACGCCGTTGGCGTACCTGCTGCCGGAGTTCGGCATCCGCATGCCGTTTCGCCCGACCGATTTCACGCAGGTCAACGCGCACATCAACCGGGTGCTGGTGCACCAGGCCATGCGCCTGCTGGACGTGCAGCCGCACGAGCGCGTGATCGATTGGTTCTGCGGCCTGGGCAACTTCAGCCTGCCGCTGGCCACGCGGGCGCGCCAGGTGCTGGGTGTGGAAGGCAGCGAGGCGCTGGTGGCGCGCTCGCGCGCCAACTACGCCCTCAACGCCGCTGAGCGGGGCAACTTCGGGCCGCTGGCGCCCACGACGTTCGCGGCGCGCAACCTGTTCGAGATGACCGCCGAGCAGCTGGCCGAAGACGGCACCGCCCAGAAATGGCTGATCGACCCGCCGCGTGAGGGCGCACATGCTTTGGTGCAGGCGCTGGCGATCCTGCAGGCGGCCAATGCGGAGCGCATCGGTTGGGCGCCGCCTTCGCGCATCGTCTATGTCAGCTGCAACCCCGCGACGCTGGCGCGCGATGCGGCGGTGCTGGTGAACGAGGCGGGCTACCGCTGCGTCGCGGCGGGCGCGGTGAACATGTTCCCGCACACGGCGCATGTGGAGAGCATTGCGCAGTTCGAGCGCGTGGTTGGCTAAAGGGGGGCTGAGGGCCAGCTGGCCCCGGCCGCGTTGGCGCTTCCGGCGGAGCGGGCCGAGGGTTGGCCGTTCCTCGGCGGCCTCAAGAGGCCTTGTCCCGGCTGCTGCGTCGGTCCTTGGCGTCCGGTGCGGCCTTGTCCCGGCCGCTGGCCACCGCCTCCTCTTCCGCCTCCGACGTCGCGGTGGGAACCACGGATTTGGTGCCTTCGATCTTGTTCTCGCGCATGTATTCGTCCATGTCTTTCCAGCCGGCGAAAACTGCGGCGCGAGGCGCTTTGGGGTTCAACGTGTAGCAGTCTTCCAGACCGCGCTGCGCGTGGCGGCAGCCGCCGCCTGTGGCCTTGGCTTCGGCTTCGCGCTGAAGAACCTTCGGGTCCGGGTAGATGCCCGGAATCTCACAGCCCGAGAGCAGCACGACCAGCACGGCCGCGCCAGCTGCGCGCAAGGTGTAACGGGAGGAACAACAGGCCATAGGTTCATTATCGGCACTTGGCCCGTGCTAATAAAGCCCGTTTTTGGCCCGAAAGCTGCAAAAGAAAAAGGCCCCGAAGGGCCTTTTGCGGGGAGAGGCGCGTTGATCAGTCGCGCTCGCCGCCGGCGATACCGAGCAGGGCCAGCAGGCTCTGGAACACGTTCAACAAGCTCAGGTACAAGGCCAGCGTGGCGCTGATGTAGTTGGTCTCGCCGCCGTCCATGATGCGCTTCAGGTCATAGAGCATGAAGGCACTGAAGATGCCGATGGCGGCGACCGACAAGGCCATCATGCCGGCCGTGGAGCCGACGAACACGTTGATGATGCCGCCCACCATCAGCACGATGGCACCGACGAACAACCACTTGCCCATGGCCGACAGATCGCGCTTGATCACGGTGGCCAGGCTGGCCATGGCCAGGAACACGCCTGCCGTGCCGCCGAACGCCGTCATGACGAGATCAGAGCCGTTCTTGAAGCCCAGCACCATCGCGATCATGCGCGACAGCATCAGGCCCATGAAGAACGTGAAGGCCAGCAGCACCGGCACACCGGCGGCGGAATTCTTGGTCTTCTCGATGGCGTACATGAAGCCGAAAGCTCCACCCAGGAACACCACCAGGCCCAGCCCGCCGCTCAGTGCCGCCGTGATGCCGGTGGCCACGCCGATCCACGCGCCCAAGACGGTGGGCAGCAGGCTCAGCGACAGCAGCCAATAGGTGTTGCGCAGTACCTTGTTGCGTTCCTCTTGCGAGGCGACGTAGCCGAAACCGGCATTGTCATAAGTGCGGACTTGATCGTTCACTGAAAGCTCCTTCGTTGCCATGGCTGGCAGATGGGGAAATTCTAGGAGCAATCAAGTGCCCAGGAGGAAATACCACACGGCCAGCTGCCTATATTCAGTAGGGAATTCTGGCGGCCGAGCGCTTTGCCCACCTGGGCCCGCTGTCGCTGGGCAGGGTTTATGCTCGCTCCCTTTCCAACATCTTGCCCGCCATGAAGACCAAGTCCTTTCTCGAACTCGCCGACCTCAAGCTGATCGCCGCTGCCGCCGAGGCAGAAGCCCTCAAGAACGCCTGGGCCGTGACCATCGCCATCGTCGACGACGGCGGCCACCTGCTATGGCTGCAGCGCCTGGACGGCGCGCCGGCCATCTCCTCGCACATCGCCCCGGCCAAGGCCAACACTGCCGCCATGGGCCGGCGCGACAGCAAGGTGTATGAGGACATCGTGAACGGCGGCCGCGTGGCGTTCCTGAGCGCACCCGACCTCAAGGGCCTGCTGGAAGGCGGCGTCCCCATCATGAAGGACGGCCACTGCATTGGTGCCGTCGGCGTCAGCGGCGTGAAATCCAACGAAGACGCGCAGATCGCGCGTGCCGGCATCGCCGCCATCGGCCTGTGATGCGCGCAGCGGGGCAGGCCCCCGCTGCCTGCCGCCACAACGACAGAGCCGGCCCAAGTGGCCGGCTTTGTGTTGGTGGGTGTGGGAAAAAAGCTTGGCTAGTCGGGCACGCCCGTTGGCTAGCAAAAACGACCCCTGGAGACTGCGATCAGCCTTTGAGTCGCCCCACGATGAAACCTATTTGGTCAGGATCAGCTTGCCCAGCTTGGTGGCCTGCAGGCGGTAGATGAAACCGTTGTGCTTGATCTCCACCGTCTTGCGCCCCTGCAGCAGCGCCTGGCTGTCGACGCTCAGTGCGTCGGCGGCATTGATGCGCGCGACGCCCGCCAGCTGATCACGCTGCGTGGCGACGGCGGTGCCTGCCGACATCAGGGTCAAGGTGGGGGAGGCAGCGTGCATGGTCTGGGTTCCTCTCGGTTGCGATGGAGTGAATGATAATGATTCGCAATTGAAAGTCAAGAGTACCGGGTTGATTTACCCTGGCTGCGTCAGGGTTGGGGTTCGGTGATGAAGCCGATCTTGCGCACACCGGCCTGGCGCGCCGCCGACATGGCCAGTGCCACGCGCTCGTAGCGCACCTCTTTGTCGCCACGGATGTGCAGCTCGGGCTGGGGGTCCTTGCTGCCTTCGGCCTGCAGGCGGGGCAACAGCTCGGCGTCCTCGATACGGCTTTCGTTCCAGAAGTAGCTGCCGTCGGCCGCCACGCTCAGGCGCACGGTCTCGGGTTTGGTGTCTACAGGTTGGTTGGTCGCGCGCGGCAGGTCGATGCTGACCGAGTGCTTCATGACCGGGATGGTGATGATGAAGATGATCAGCAGCACCAGCATGACGTCGACCAGCGGCGTCATGTTGATCTCGTTCATCACCTCATCGGGTTCGTCTTGCGTGCCGAAGGCCATGTCAGCCGCCCTTCTTCATCGGCACGATGTTGGCCGGGCCGTTCGACGATGCGACGCGGGCCCCGGTCACAAAGTAGGCGTGCAGGTCGTGGGCAAAGCTGTTGAGCTTGGTCAGCACGGACTTGTTGCCACGCACCAGCGCGTTGTAGCCCAGCACCGCGGGGATGGCGACCGCCAGACCCAGCGCCGTCATGATCAGCGCCTCGCCAATGGGGCCGGCCACCTTGTCGATGGTCGACTGGCCCGACAGGCCGATGGCCAGCAGCGCGTGGTAGATGCCCCAGACCGTGCCGAACAGGCCGATGAAGGGGGCCGTGGAGCCAACCGACGCCAGGATCGCCAGCCCGGCCTGCAGGCGCGCCGTGAACTCGTCGATGTTGTTGCGCAGCGAGCGCGTGACCCAGTCGCTCACGTCCAGGCTGTCGTGCAGATGGGCCTTAGTGTTGCGGTGGTGCGCGGTGGCTTCGCGGCCTTCCTCGGCCAGGCGCAGGAAGGGGTTGGACGGATCGGTGCCCAGCTTGTGCAGGCCAGCCGCGAAGTCTTCGCTGTGCCAGAAGGTCTCCGACCCACGCGCCAGCTTCTTGTATTTGATGACGTCCAGCGCCTTGATGATGATGACGATCCACGAGGCCAGCGACATGGCCAGCAGCAGCACCGCCACCCCCTTGGTCACGAGGTCCCCTTGGTGCCAGACGTTGGCAATGCCGAAATGCGATTCCATGAACTACTCCAGAGATAGGAAAAACGAACTTATTCGAGGACGAAGTTGACCGGCGCCTCATACCACATGGCCTGCACCACGCCGTTGACCTTGCCCGGCACGTAGCGGCATTTCATGACGTAGTCGGTTGCCGCGCGGTCCAGGCGCTCGAAGCCGCTGGAGCGTTTGATCTCGGCCCGCTCGGGCGCGCCGTCGGTGCCGATCAGCACGCGCACCACCACCTTGCCCTGCTCGCCCAGGCGCCGGCTGATGGCCGGGTACACGGGGCTGGGGTTTTGCAGGTAGGCCGCGTCCGTGGATGGAAGCTGCACACGCGGCGGCGCCGGTGGGGCCGGCGGCGGCGGTGCAGGTTCGGGCGCCGGGGCCACCGGCTGCTCGATCGGCGGCAGGGGGGCGGGTGGCGTCGTCACACCGACCGGCGCCGCGGGGGCAGGGGTCGGGTCCTGGATCGCCATCGGCCTGGGCGCGGGGCGCGGCGCCGGCGCCTTGGGCCGCACGACCGGCTCGCGCGGCGGTGCCGGTGGGGCGGGCGGTGGGGGTGGCGGCGGTGGTGGTGGTGGCGTGGGCTTGGGTGGGTCGATGAACTCGCTCAGGATCTCGACCGGCACCACGACCTCTACCGCCCGCAGCAGCAGGCCGCTCTGCAGCGCCCACAAGGCCGCCGCATGGAACAGGACGACGCTGCCGGCAATGACAACATTGCGGCTGAGGACGCTGGGAGGGGATGACATGCGCGAGGCCATGGTGCGAAAGAAGGTGATCAGAGCAGGAGGGCGCGCACATCAAGCGGGGCACCCGGTGCGCACCGGGCGCCCGGCCCGGGCACGGCTAGCGGCGAAAGATCCAGCAGGCCGAGCCGATGACCAGAATCAGGCTGCCGCCGAGTGAGAGGAATTCCATGCTCTACCTTCCAAGGTGGTTGTGGCGAGCTGGGACAGGGGGGCATCGAGACCGCGCTGGTCGGGCTCGATGGCGCAGTGCAGGGCGGCCATGGGGTGGGTGCGGCTGCACTGCTCCACGACCTCGCGTGCGCAGTCTTCACAGTTGCCACATTGGGTGGCGACGCCCAGTTCGAGCTGGATGTCGTCGAACCCCCGGCCGGCCCGTACAAAGCGGACGATATCGCGGTCGGAAATCCGGTGGCACACGCAGACGATCATGGCGGTGAAGGCTCGGGATGGCTGGCTGTTGATGACAGCGCCAATTATAAATGCGAATCCGTCGCATTTGATTAACTTCGACGGTAAGCCACCGAGCCGCAGGGTCATCGGCCTCAGCGTGGCGCATGTCCCACATCCCACAGCAGGCCCGGGCCGCAATCGGCCAGCGTGGCGCAGCCGCACAGCGCCATGGCGATCTCGAGCTCGTCGCGCAGCAAGCGCAGCACATGCGCGACGCCGACCGCGCCCGCATTCGCAAGCCCGTGCACATACGGCCGGCCGATCAACACCGCCCGCGCGCCCAGCGCCATCGCCTTCAGTACGTCGGTGCCTCGGCGGATGCCGCCGTCCACCAGCACCGGCAGCTGCGGGCCGACGGCCTCGACGATGCGCGGCAGCAGCGTTGCGGTGGCGGGCACCGTATCCAGCGTGCGGCCGCCGTGGTTGGAGACGATCAGCCCTGCCACCTGCATCGCGGCAGCCTGGCGCGCATCGTCGGCGTGCACCACGCCCTTCAGCAGCAGCGGCAGCCGCGTGATGGACTGCAGCCACGCCACGTCGTCCCAGGTGGGGGCATGGGCCAGCAGGCCGTCGAACAGCGCGCTCTGGCCCGGCGCCAGCCGCAGTGGCGGCGTTGGCGCCAGCCCGGCCAGGTTGACCGCCGCCGCATCCGTCGGCACACGAAAGCCGGCGCGGCGTTCGCGGTCGCGCGCACCACTGGTGGGGGCATCGACCGTCAGCACCAGCGCCTCGTAACCGGCGTCTTCGGCCCGGCGCACCAGCTCGCGCGTGAACCCGCGGTCGTGTTGCACGTACAGCTGAAACCACAGCGGACCGCGGCCGCGGTCGTGCCCGATGGCAGCGGCCACGTCTTCCAGCAAGGTGCTGGCCTGCGTGCTCAGCACCAGCCCGGCGCCCAGCGCGGCCGCAGCATGGGCCACGGCCAGCTCGCCATCGGCATGCGCCATGCGCTGAAAGGCCACCGGCGCCAGCAGGATCGGATGTGCCAGCGTGCGGCCCAGTAGCTCGACCCGGGTGTGGCCACCGGCCAGCGGGCGCAGCACGCGCGGGTGCAACCGCAGCGCGTCCCAGGCCGCGCGGTTGGCACGCAGCGTGATCTCGTCGCCGGCACCGCCGCTGAAGTAGGCCCAGGCGTTGTCGTCCAGCCGCGTGTGGGCGTGGGCCTCGTGGTCGGCCAGCGTCACCACGCCGGCAGGCAGGCTCTCGACGGCGGGCGTGGCCGCCATCAGGTGTCCACCCACATGCGCAACAGGTTGTGGTAGGTGCCCGTCAGCGCCACGGCGGCAGGCGTTTCGCCGTGGTCGCTGCGCAGGCGGCGGATGCTCTGGTCCAGCTCGTACAGCAGGCGGCGCTGCTCGTCGCTGCGCACCATGCTTTCGATCCAGAAGAAGCAGGCCAGCCGCTCGCCGCGCGTCACCGGCAGAACCTGGTGGACGCTGGTGCCGGGGTACATGACAAGGTCGCCGGCCGCCAGCTTGATGCGCTGCTCGCCAAACGTGTCCTGCACCACGAGCTCGCCGCCGTCGTAGTCGGCCGGATCGCTCAGGAACAGCGTGCACGAGATGTCGGTGCGCACGCGCATGCCGGTGTCGGGTGCGTAGCGCACGGCGTTGTCGACGTGGTTGCCGTAGGCGTTGGTGGCGCCGCTGTAGCGGTTGAAGCGTGGCGTGAACACGCGCTTGGGCAGCGCTGCGGCGAAGAAGGTGGGGTGCCGGTCCAGCGCTTGCAGCACGGCTTGGCGTGTGCTGCGCGCGGCCTCGTGGTCATGCGCCAGTTGCTGGTTGTTCTTGACGGTGGCGGCCTGCGCGCCGGCCGAGGCGCGGCCGTCGTCCCAGGTAGCCTCGAGCAGCCGCTGGCGCACCGCGCGCACCTCGTCGGAACTGAATACTTGCGGGATCTGCAGCAGCATGGCGGGCCCGGTGGAATCAAAAAAGCCGACCTCGGGGAGGTCGGCTGCAAGTGAATCGAGTGTAGCAAGGCGGCCTGGGCCGCCAGTGCCCTGGGCCGCCCGTGCTCGGTCAGAACTTCGCAGTCAGCGCCATCTGGTACAGCCGGCCTGGGCCGGGGATGTAGTGGCCGCGGTACAGCGCGTTGCCATAGAGCTTGTCGCCGACGTTGGACACGTTGGCCTTCAGCGTGAAGGTGGGGTTGAAGGTGTACTCGGCCATCAGGTCGACCGTGGCGTAGCCAGGCGCTTCCCAGGACGGTGCCGTGACATCGGGCGCCGCCTGGCCGCTGCGGAAGTTGACGCCGCCGCCGACGCGCAGGGCGGGCGTGACCTGGTAGGTGCTCCACACCGCGCCGCTATGGCGCGGCGACAGGCCGGGGCGGTCGCCCACGCGGTTTCCCACCGTGTTGGCGGTGGAAGCGGCCACGTCGACCTTGGCAATCGGCATCCACATGTACGACAGGTACACCTCCCACTTCGGGGTCACGCGCCCGGTCAGGTCCAGCTCGAAGCCGGCCGTGTGGCGCTTGCCGGACAACAGGAACTGGGTGGCCGCGGTGTCCGGGTCGGTATTGCGCTCGTTCTTCTTGGTCGAGCGGAACAGCGCCAGGCGGGTCGTGAAGCGCTTGTCGGCCGAATCCAGCTTGGCGCCGATCTCGATGTTCTCGCTCTGCTCGGGCGGCGTGTTGGCGCTCAACGCGCTGTACGAGTAGGTATCGCCCGAGGTGTTGAACGAGGTGCCGTAGGAGATGTGGAACGAGTGTAGATCGTTGGGCTGAAACAGCACACCCACGCGCTTGCTCAGCTCGTTGACGTCCTGCTGGTAGGCCGTGGCGATGGCGATCGGGGTCGCCGCAGTGGCCGGGTTGCTGTAGATGCCGTAGTCGCCCTTCATGCGGTCATAGCGCAGGCCGGCCAGCACCTTCCAGTGGGGCGCCACCTGCACCAGGTCCTGCGCGTAGATGCCGAGCCCTTTGGAGGTGAACTCGTTGTTGGGCCGCAGCACGCGGCTGCCTTCATCGATCCAGGCGCCATCGTCGGGCGTGCCGGCAGTGGTGTTGGGCTTGGTCAGGTTGACACCGCCCTGGGCCGCGTTGCGCAAGGCGTAGACCGCCTTGCGTTCATGCGAAAAGTCCACGCCCGCCAACACCTCGTGCTTGAGGCCCAGGGCCGCAAACTTGCTGCTGTAGTCGGTTTGCAGGTAGGTGCCACGGACGTCCTGGATCTTCGTCTGCGTTCCGCGCGTGAACACGGTGTTCGGGCCGAAGTTGCTCAAGTCCACGGCCGCGCCGTTGAGGGCCGCGTTGCCGAAGCGCACCGTGCCCGCACGCTGGTCGCGCGAGAACTTGCCGGTGCGAATGGCCGTTTTCAGCTCGCTGTCGCTGCTGAAGCGATGCGTATGGCTCAAGGTGACGTGCTTGGCGATGCCGCGGTTGTAGTCGCTGGCCATGCCGTAGTAGGCGTCCGGGCTCAGGCTGGAGATGATCGTGTTGGCCGCCGACGTGTCGCTGGCGTTCGGTTTGATCCACGGCAGGCCGTAGTTCATGCGCGGGTTGTCGTTGTCCAGATAGAACAGGTTCAGGGCGAACTCGTCGCGCGTGCCGATGCCGAAGCGGTATCCCAGCGCGATGCCGCTCTTGTCGATGCCGCTGCCGGCGCCGTTGTTGTCGGCCTTGGTCGTCATGGCGTTGATGCGCAGGGCAGCGTCTTCGCCGGTTTTGAAGTTGAAGTCCCCCAGCAGGCGCCGGTAGTTGTGGTTGCCCAGCGTGGTGGTGGTCTCGTGCTCATTCACCAGGCGTGGCTGCTTGCTGACCTGGTTCACCGCGCCGCCGGTGGAACCCCGACCGAACAGCATGGACGCCGAGCCCCGCAGCAGGTCGATGCGGTCCAGGTTGAAGGTGTCGCGGTCGTAGAACGCCGGGTCACGCATGCCGTCGATGAAGATGTCGCCCGTGGCCGCCAACGAGAAGCCGCGCAGGCGGATGTCTTCTTCGCCGCCTTCGGCCGCCAGGAAAGTCACGCCGGCGGTGTTCTGCAGCACGTCCTTCAACGTGTCCAGATTGCGATCGTCGATCAGCTTTTCCGTGACGACGGTGACCGACTGCGGAATGTCACGCAGCTGCTGGTTGCCCTTGCCGATGGTGGAGGTGGTGGCGCGCACCGCGTCCTTGCCCAACTGCGCCTCGGCGCGGTCCTTCACCACGACGGTGCCGAGCGTCTTGTCGGCAGCGCCCTGCGCCCAACTGTTGACCGAGCTGGCCAGCAGCAACGCGCCCAGGGGCAACAAGGCCTTGGACGAAGCGGCCAATGGGAGGATGCCCAGCGCACGCAGGGTGCGGCTGGGCTTGAAGCGAGTGGTTGGAGCGGTTGACGACACGTGAATATTCCCCCTGAGATACGAATGGATGACGACGCCGGGCGCGTGTTGCGTCCGGCGCCTCGGGCCGACCTGGCGACGGGCTTGGTTCGTCGGGAATTATCACTAATACAAATCGCTCGCATTTAGATTTGCACCCAAATCGTTGCGGGAGCACAACGGGTCGTGCTGCGGCAGCGCTCTGCAGCGGAGCGGGGCTGAACGTTAAAGACGGGGTCGGCGCATGGCCGGTGATCGGACGGGCCGCCGCTGCAGCGCCGCGCGTCAGAGCGTGGGTCGCACCCAGCCGCCGCCCAGCGCTTTGTAGAGGTCCACGGCCGAAGTCAGCCGCGCCAGCCGCTGCTGGGCCAGGCCGTCCTGCGCCGAAAACAGCGTGCGCTGCGCATCCAGCGTGGTCAGCAGGTCGTCCACGCCTTCGCGGTAGCGCAGCTCGGCCAGCCGCAGCGAACGCTGGGCCTCGTCGCGGATCGCCTGCTGCGCCACCTCCTGGTTGCGGTCGCGGGCGATGTTGGCCAGGCTGTCTTCCACTTCCTTCAACGCCACGTGGATGGCCTGGCGGTAGCTCTCGACCAGCACGCGCCGCTGCGATTCGGACAGCAGCACCTGGTTGCGCAACCGGCCACCGTCGAACAGCGTCTGCGCGATCGACGCCGTCAGCCCGACGCTGAACGCCGGGTTGGCCAGCGACAGCAGGGCCGTGCTGGCCAGGCCGGTGGAGCCCGACAGCTGGATGCTGGGCAACAGCGCGGCGCGCGCGGCCGTCACGTCGGCATCGGCCGCCTGCAGCTGCGCCTCGGCGCTCGCCAGATCGGGCCGGCGCAGCAGCAGGTCAGACGGCAGGCCAGTGGCCACGGCCGGCACGGCCAGCGCGTTCAGCGGCATGCCGACGATCTGGAAACCCTGCGGCGAGCGCCCCAGCAACAGCGCCAGGGCCGATAGCGTCTGGCGCTCCTGCACCTGCAGCGGCTCGATGGACGCGCGCTGGCTCAGCACCGTCGTGCGCTGGCGCGACACGTCCAGGGCCGAGGCGGCGCCGTTGTTGTAGCGCGCCTGCACCACCTTGAACACGCGCTCGGCGATCGCCAGGTTCTCCTGCGCAATCGCCAGCCGCACGCGCAGCGCCAGCACCTGGAAGTAGGCGTTGGCCACGCCGCTGGCCAGGCTGAGCCGCACGGCCTGCTGGTCGTAGCGGAAGGAATCGAGCGAGGCCCGGGCGCCCGTCACACCGGCAGCCAGCCGGCCCCACAGGTCGATCTCGTAGCTGGCCGACAGCGACACGCCGGACGAGCGGGCGGTGTTGCCGCCGCTGCCGCCGTTCCCGAGTGCCTCGGTGAAGCGGTCGGCCGTGCTGGCGCCGCCGCTGAGCGAGGGGAACAGCGTCGCGCCAGCGTTGCGCACGGCCAGCTCGGCCTGGCGCACGCGCTCGGCGGCGATGGCCAGGTCGGTGCTGCCGGCCGTGGCCTCGTCGACCAGACGGGTGAGCTCGGGTGCAGAGAACGCGTTCCACCAGTCGGGCTGGATGGCATCGGCGCCGACTGGCGCCTCGCTGAAGGCGGTGGGCAAGGCCGGCGTCTGGCGTGGTGGCTCGTGCGGTGGTGCGGCGCAGCCGACCAGCAACGTCATCAGCAGGGCTGCCGCAGCGGGGCGGGCGAGAGTAGAGGGCAAGCGCATGCGGGCGATGGCTATTCCGAAGAGAGGGCGACCACCGGGTCCAGCCGCGCGGCCTTGCGCGCCGGCAGCCAGCCGAACAGCAGGCCGGTGCCGAAAGCGCAGCCGAAAGCCAACAGCACCGGGGTCAGCGAATACTGCACCGGCATGCCGAAGGCGCCGATGACGGATGCCGCCACGAGACCGATCACCACGCCAATGGCGCCACCCAGCGCCGAGACGACGACGGCCTCGATCAGGAACTGCTGCAGGATGTTGCGCTCCCGCGCGCCGGTGGCCATGCGGATGCCGATCTCGCGCGTGCGCTCGGTCACCGAGACCAGCATGATGTTCATCACCCCGATGCCGCCTACCAGCAGCGAAATTGCCGCGATGGAGCCGAGCAGGATGGTCATGGTGTTCTGCGTCTCCGCGCTGGCCTCCAGGATGGACGCCATGTTGCGGATCTGGAAGTCCACCACGCCGTGCCGCTCCAGCAGCAGCTTTTCCACATCGGCCTGGGTCGCATCGATGCGCGCGACATCGTCCACCGCCACCGTCACGTTGCGCAGAAAGCGCTGGCCCGAAAGGCGCAGGCTGCTGGTCGCGTAGGGCACGAAGACGACATCGTCCTGGTCCGATCCCATCGGCGAGGCGCCGCGCTCGGACATCACGCCCACCACCTGGAAGATCAGGTTGTTGACCAGCACGAACTGGCCGATCGGGTCGGTGCCGTCGCTGAACAGCGCGTTCACCACCGTCTGCCCCAGCACGGCGACGGTGGCGTAGTTCTCTTCGTCGTCGACGCTGAAGAACGTGCCGCGCGCCACTGGCCACTGCCGCGCCAGCGGGAACTTGGACGAGGTGCCCGTCACGCTGGTGCTGTAGTCGGCGCCACCGTAGCGGGCCGTGACGGTGCTGGATTGTTCCGGCACGGCAGCCAGGATGTTGGGCACGGTGTCGATGGCCTGCACGTCGGGCAACACCAGCGTGGCCGTGCTGCTGAAGCCGCGCTGGTTCGGCGCGCCCGGGCGCACCAGCAACAGGTTCGAGCCCATGGCGCTGATGCGGTCGATCACCGCCTGCTTGGCACCGTCGCCGATCGCCAGCATGGCAATGACCGACCCCACGCCGATGACGATGCCCAATAGCGTCAGCACCGAGCGGAACACGTTGGCGCGCAGGGAGCGCAGCGCCATCTTGGCAGCCTCGACCACATCGCCCAGGAACGAGCCGCCGCCGCGGTGTGGCTGCGGCGTGAAGGCCGTGTTCTCGGGTGGGCGGTCGGCCGTGCCGCTGTCCGACAGGATGTGGCCGTCCTTGATCTCGATGAGCCGGTGCGCGTGCTCGGCCACCTCGCGTGCGTGGGTGATCAGGATCACCGTATGGCCCTGGGCCGACAGTTCGGCCAGCAGCACCATCACGTCGGCGCCGCTCTTGCTGTCCAGCGCGCCGGTGGGCTCGTCGGCCAGGATGATGCGCCCGCCATTCATCAGCGCCCGCGCGATCGACACGCGCTGCTGCTGCCCGCCCGACAACTGGTTCGGCCGGTGGTGAAAGCGCTCGCCCAGGCCCAGGCCACGCAGCAGCTCGATGGCCCGGCCGTGGCGCTGGGCGGGCGGCATGCCGGAGTACATGGCCGGCACCTCCACGTTCTCGGCCGCACTCGCAGTGCCGATCAGGTTGTAGCTTTGGAAGACGAAACCGAAGTCGTCGCGCCGCAGTGTGGCCAGCTCGTCGCGCGAGAAGTTGGCCACGTCCTGGCCGAGGAAGTCATAGCGGCCGGTGGTCGGTTTGTCCAGGCAGCCAAGGATGTTCATCAGCGTGGACTTGCCCGAGCCGGACGCACCCATGATGGCGACGAACTCGCCCTCGTGGATCGTCAGGTCGATGCCATGCAGCACCTGCACCGCCAGGTCGCCGTTGGCATACGTCTTGGTGACGCCCTGCAGCGCGATCAGTGCCGGCCGGCTGGTGGCCGACGGCGCGCCCAGCGCCGGGTCTTCCGCCAGCTTCATCGGCGCGGGCCTCCCGGCGGCATGCCCCCGGGCGGCATGCCGCCCTGCTGCAAGCCGGTACGTTGCTGGCCGCCCTGGCCCTCGCGCGCGCTGCCAGCCGGCAGGCGCTGGCCGGCGATGACTTCGTCGCCCTCGTTCAGACCCGACAGCACCTGCACCTGCACACGGTTGCTGATGCCGACCTCGACCTGGCGGTCTTCGATCCGGCCCTGCGCGTCGATCACACGCACCGTGGCGCGGCGCGGTGCGCGCTGGGCGCCGCCGGCAGGGCCGGTGAACAGACCGCGGCGCACGGCCGCAGCGGCCTGGCCGGGCGCGCGACCTTCGGCTGCACGTTCGGCGCCTGGCGAGCGGGCGGCGCTGGCTGCCGCCGTCGGCGCGGCAGGTGGGGCAGCGCCTGCCTCGCGAGCGCGCCGTGGTTGTTCGGCCAAAGTCGGGCGTTGCTGCTCGCCCGTGCCGGTGGTATCGGCGCGGCGGCTTTCGCGCGCTTGCTGACGCTCGCCTGCCGGCGCGCTGGCGGGAGCGGTGGCTGCTCTCGCTGATTCGGCGCTGCCTGCCGGCCCCGTTGCCGACGCGGTGCCGGATGCAGCTGCAACCGAAGCCGGGCCGGCCTGTGCGCCACCCTGTGCGCCTGCAGCCCGGCGCGGCCCGCGCGGCGCCAGCTGCACGGCGCCGGCCGGCACCAGCAGGGCGTCTTGCGCCTGTGCGGCGATGAAGAAGACCTGCGCCGTCATCGACGTCATCAGCGACTGATTGGCGTTGGACACGTCGAACAGCGCGTTGTAGAGCACCACGTTGTTGGTCACCGTGGGCGTCGGCTCCACCTTGCGCAGCTGCCCATACCAGCGCTGGCCCTGGCTGCCCAGCGTGGTGAAATAGGCGGACATGCCGCTGCGCAGCTTGCCCACGTCGGCTTCGGACACCTGGGTCTGCACCGTCATGGTCGCCAGGTTGGCCACGCGCAGCAGCGTGGGCGCCGACTGGTTGACGTTCAACGTCTGGCCCTGGCGCGCCGTGACCGAGACCACGACGCCGGCGATCGGCGCGTAGATGCGTGCGTAATTCAGGTTGGCCTCGCTCGCGCGCAGGGTCGATTGGGTTTGCTCGATCGATGCCTTCTGCGCTGCCAGCTGCGCCTCGGCCGAGCGCAGGTTGTTCTCGGCCGTGCGCAACGCCTCGACGGTGGTGGCGTCCTCGGCCATCAGGTTCTTCTGCCGCTGGTGCTGGTCGCGCGCCAGCACCAGGGCGGCCTCGCGCACCAGCAGCGTGGCCTGCAGATTGCGTAGGCCGGCGCGGCTGGCGTCCACATTGGCCAGCAGCACGGTGGGGTCGATCTCGGCGAGCAGGTCGCCCTGCTGCACGAGGGATCCGACTTCGACGTGGATCTTCTTCAACTGGCCGCTGACCTGCGCGCCCACGTCCACGTAGTCCAGCGGTTGCAGCGTGCCGGTGGCCGAGACCAGATCCTCGATGTCACCGCGCTGCACGGTGGCGATCTGGTACTGGTCACGCGGGTTGGCAGTCTGGAACCAGGTTTTCCAGGCGAAGGGGCCTGCGGCAGCGAGTGCCGCAAGAAGCAGTGCGATGCCGACCAGGCGCGGCCAGAGAGAAGAGGTGCGAGTGGCCAAGGGTGGTGTCGAGGTGGGTTGGCGGGTGAGGCGCGAGCGCCTGCCAGGGGGTGCGGTGGCGCGAGTATCGAATCCGCGGACCGGGCGGCGATGTGCATTGTGTCGCCGGGGGGTTTCGGCTTGGTAAAGGGGTCACAGACGGTTGGAGGCGCACACAGATGCCTTGTTGTGGGCACGCTGCTCAGCAGCCCCTTGGTCTTGGCATGCATGTGGTGCTCCAGCGCGTTGGGGTCGCGGGCAGCGTTCAACGCGATGTCGCGCAACCTATGGCTTCGACACGCCACTGGGTGTCTTTTTGCACCTACTGGTCATTGCGCAGCAGGCCCCTGTCTTCGTTCAGTAACCAGGAGTGTTGCGGTTTAGGCTGAAGTCGCGCTTGCGACCATGATGGTGGGAAGAACGTTGAACCTTGCCCAGACTTATCTTGCCATTGTTTAGTCTTGTCATTCCAGATCTGTACCGGCGCTTCGTACGTCCCATTAGAATTTTGCAGTACTTGCGCACCGGGCTTGATGCGTGCTGACATCGGCCGCGAACTCGGCGTGATATCCGGTCGCCTTGTTTTTGTGGTTGATTTCTCCAGCAAGTACATGGTTAATGTCGAAGTTGTTCTGCTTCAGGACGCTGACGTCCGTCTTCGCGATGTATTCCGCATCTCGACTCACATCGACCGAAATCCTTGCCAACTCGCCCAATTCGGCCTGCAAGCCTGCTTCTTGGGCTGCGCTTGACTGCCGCCGCTGGTGTCCAGGTTGCGAATCGCCCCGCCCGTAATGTGCACGCCCTGCGCGCCCGACAGCACACCGGCCACGCTCCCGATCACCTGCGAGATGCCCGGTTGCTGGTAGGTCAGTGCAGTTGCCGTAGGCGGCATCGAATGCGGGTCTGGCTTGCCCGTCGAAGTAGCTCCACCCTTGGCCGATCCGACCTGGCACGTCTATACATTCCTATCGACCTGAATCTCCTGAGCCTGGCCGGCTTGGCGCCTGTAGGCAATTCGCGGATGGAAAACGTCTCCGGGTTGGCGCCAAGGTACCTTGTCAGATCTTTTAAAGTTGAAACTTCCGAATCGTTGCATCGACTGCAATCCTGCACTCAGGCAGCCGCGCGCGCATGTTGTTCAGCACGTCCAGTACATGCCGGCGCAACACATGTTCAGAGTAGTAGGCACAGGGTGGATCAAGGTCGCTGATCGGCTGGTGCGTCCAGGCCTCGTAGCAGCCCCGTTCGCTGGTTGGAAGTGCATCCATACATGCCTTCCATTCGAAAGGCAGGTAGGCGTCGTCGGCGGAAGAAACCCAACTGATGGACCATCCAGGATCGCCACCGCCTGGACAGTCCATCTGTCTCCCGAGAATTCTGTTGAGATAGAAGTCCAGCCGTGCCGGTTGGATGGCGAATCTCAAGCAGAACAGCAGTGGAAGATCCTTGTCGCTTTGGAACTCCGCATCGAACGACA
The DNA here is from genome assembly GCF_056521305.1 of Rhodoferax sp. RT4P68. Classification (NCBI taxonomy): domain Bacteria; kingdom Pseudomonadati; phylum Pseudomonadota; class Betaproteobacteria; order Burkholderiales; family Comamonadaceae; genus Rhodoferax; species Rhodoferax sp. RT4P68. The sequence continues at coordinate 75,785 of NZ_JBWMBB010000013.1, read as the reverse complement.
CATAGCTACCGATCCATACTTTGGTCACTGAATCCTCGTCGGTGAAGTTGTGGGGAATACGGTCTGCACCCCAGTGACAGCGCCAGTCTTGTTGTCGATCTTGACTGGAGCAAAGAACCACAAACCATTGACCTGGACATATTGATCAGCAACCCCGGTGGCGAGGAACTGAATCTGTGAGCGGGCCGCCGCATCCCACGCCATGCTCCCCATTGCTACATCGCTGTGAACTGCGGGGTCGTAGACGGTCTTGGTCTGAGGCTCGCCGTTCACTCCCTTCGGCAACTTATATTTGATCTCGAAGATGCCGGGAGCAATCTCGACTTTTCCAACTATCGAACCTCCTGCGCCGCTAAGCGTCAACTCGAAATTGACCATGTTGTGCCCACCCGTGATTTGCTTGTTTGAGACCTTGGCGTTGGTTAGATGATGCTGCAGGTCTGATCGCGTCGGAGTGCGCGCAGCAAAATCTGCCTCTGCAAGTAGGTGATCGGGTAGCGCAGCACTGGTGGAAGCATCCGGTTTGAGGTCAACGATTTTGGCGGCCTTGATGCCAACGTTGCCCAGAGCCGTGACGGCCTTGCTCGCGCCAACTAACCCTGTCAGAGTTCCTCCGACGTGCCAGATGACAGCCCCCAGGTCCTTGCCCAACCGCTCTGCGTTCTGATCACCACCGACTTGCAAGGCAGTTTGCATGCGGTCAATCGTGGCGTCCAGTTCCCTGAACAAGCTGTCACCTAGTGCCTGGCGCGCATCCGGGTTGCTGATGATCTCCTTCAGACCGCTCAGCCCTTCGATCGGATGCTGCAGGAACTCGGCCATCCCTTGGATATCTGCAATGCCCGCTTCGGCCAACCCCTTGCCGATCCCCGATGCGGTCAGCGCGTCCTGTCTCGCGCTCGTCAGCGCCCACTTGCCCAGTATTACGGCTTTGTCGAGCGCTGAGTTCGCAGCGGTCATTTCCTTGGTGATCTGCTGGAGCTGTTGCGTCGCCAGCCAGTTGTTCGCCGCCGCGTTGCCGCCGGCCTGGCTTGCCACCTGGACGTCTGCTGCGTCGCCTCCTGCAATGGCTGCAGCGATGCCGGCCATCATCGAAGCGAACTCCACCGTGTTGCCTTGCGGATCGGTGCCAGTCGGGTCGTAGAGGCTTGCTGCAAGCTCACCAATGGCCGCGCCGACTGCGCCGGCTTGACAGCCGCCCGGCATGCGTGCCGCGCCCGCAGCGCATCCTGTGATCGCATGAGCCAACGTGTTCCCCACGCTGCCCGGCTCCAGATGACTGTCAATGGCGAAGGCGCCCTGCGCAGCCGCCGTATCGATGAACGCCGTGGTCAATGCGCTCCCCAGGTTGTCCTGCAGACTCCCCCCATTGATCGCCGTGCCGATCACCGCGCGCGCCGCGCCGGCCTTCAGGTTCTGGCCCAACTGGTCCATGAACGGCTGCGCTCCACCGCTCGTGGTGGGCGTGCCCGTGGGGTTCAGGTTCAGCCCTCCGAGCACGCCGCCCGTGGCGATGGCCGTGAGCAGGCCTTTCACGCTGGCGCTGCTGCCCAGGTCGTCCAGCGTCTTGCCCAGGTTGCCCTGGTTGTTCACCAGGGAGACGGCGGCCTGGCTGGCCAGTGTGGTGACGCCGGCCGTGACTGCGCCGCCCACGACAGCAGCGCCTGTGGCGCCCATGCCCGTGCTGGCGGCGACCGCATTGCCCACGCTGGTCCCCCAGGTCGAAGCTGCGCCTGCGGTGAAGTACGCCACCACCACCGTCAGCACCGCCGCACCGGCAGGCGTCAGCCCTTGCTGGCTGTAGTTCAGCTTGTATGAGCCTCATCCACCTGCGCCCAGTCGATCTTGCCGCTGAGCTGCGGATCCTGGGTGATCTGCTGCACCCAGCCCATGCCCGGCTGCTGCGCCAGGGCCTGGACGCTGTCGCGCGCGCCCAGCCCGGCCTGCACCTGGGCCACCGGTGTGGCCAGCGTGCCCATATGGAACTGGTTGTAGTGGGTCGTCTGATCGCTGTTGCCCTCGCCCTTGGCCTTTTGCCAGGCCAGGTCACTGCCGTGGCGGGTCTGGCTGCGGTCGGACTGCGTGGTCTGCGTGAGCAGCGCCAGCGTGTCGGCCGCAAGCGTCAGCGTGCCCGGGGTCTCGATGCGGGTCCCAGACAGAGCCAGCACACCGCCGACAGGGCCATCTGCGCCCTGGACGGCGCTGGCCTGGATGTGCACGTTGGCCGCCTGCAGCGTGCTGCGCACCAGTGCCGTGTCCTGCTGCGCCGTGGTGTCGGTCTTGCGCGCATGGATGCCGTCGCCCGGCTTGTGCAATCCCGTGAGGCCGATGTGCGTGCCCTTGCGGTACTGCTCGCTGCTGGCGCTGAACTGGTCGGTCGCCCCGGCGATGGCCACGGCCGCGCCCTGGATGTTGAGGTCGCGCTGCGCGCTGATCTGCACGCCCTGCAGGTTCACGACCTGGCCGGCCTGCAGCAGCACGCCACCGTTCTCGCTGGTGACGGTGCTGACCACTGCCGTATTGCTGGCGGAGGTCGCCGTGTCGCGGGCGGCCGCACTGGTGGGGATGGGCATGCCCATGAAGCTGCCTGCAAAGCCGGACTTCTTGACCGACAGCTGGTGGCTTTCCTGGTGCTGATCGCGCGCTTCGCGCAGATCCAGCGATTGGCCGGCCTGAAGCATCACGCCATCGTTCCCGCGGATCCGCACCCCCTCGCCTGTGATGTGGCCCTGCGCCGCCATGGCCACCATGCCGCCTGCCACGCTGCTCGTCACAGATGTGTCGCTGCTGCGCACCAGATGCTCGGTGGTGGTCTTGCTGCTCAGCAGGCCTTTGCTCGTCCCGTGCGTGAAGAGCTTCATCTCGCTGGTTTCGCGGGCAGCCTTCAGCGCGATGTCACCGCTGGCGCCCAGGTAGGCCATACCGCCGGCCTGGAGGCCGCTGCCTGTCAGGGTCAGGTTGCCGGTCTCTGCGGTGCCGGCCTGGGCTGTGAGGTTGCCGCTCGCTTGCACGCTGGCCCCCTGCACCGTCGTGGCGCTTGCGCTCTGGCGGAACCGCGTCCCGGTGGGGTCGTTGCGCTGGTCGCGCTGCGTGCTGCTGCTGGCCGCCTGCAGCTCGATGTGGCGGCCTGCGGCCAGGTTGGCATCGCCGCCGGCTACAACCTGCGCGCCCGTCAGTCGCAGGTCCCGCCCTGTGTGCAGCGCCAGATCGCCGCCGGCAGATAGCTGGCCCACCTGGGCCTGTGTGTTCGCCCGCAGCGTGCTGGCGGTACCGATGCGGGACTGGTAATGGCTGCCGGTCTCCAGCGTACCCAGCACCACATCGCGCCCGGCCTGCACACGGGCGTCGCCGCCGGCGTGGATGCGCCCGGCCAGGTCCATCACATCCTGGCCGGCCTGGATCTGCAGCGTCCGGCCGGCCTGGATGTTCGCGGTGTTGGACAGGCTGGTGTGGCGGCCCGTGGCATCGACCTTGCCCGCTTGCTGACTCCACGCCTGCGTCACCGCCAGGCTCTCGTTGCGCACGTCGCGCCCGGCGATGAGGCCGATGGTGTCGGCCTGGATGGTGCCGCCCTGGTTCACGATGTCCTGGCGGGCCACCAGCACGGCGCGGCCGGTGTTGGTGCCGCCGATCGTGCCGCCACGGTTGACGATGGAATCACCCTCGATGCGGATGTCCGCCCCGGTGATCAGCGCGCCACCCGGGTGCACGGCCCCCTGGCCCAGCTGCGCCAGATAGACCTTGGGCGCCAGCACCTGTTGCACGCTGCCGTCGGCCAGCGTCACGCTCTGCGTCTCCATCCAGACGATGTCGCTGGTCAGCGCGGCCATCTGCGCGGCCGACAGGGCCACGCCGGGGCGTAGGTTGTAGTGCTGTGCAAAGGTGGCACCGGCGCTGAGCAACGCGGCGTACTGCGCGTCGTCGTCGCTCTGGCCGGCCAGATGACGTCGGCCGGTCAGTTCGGCCACCTGTTCACGCACCAGGCGCTGCTCGTAGAAGCCGTCGCCCAGGCGCTTCTGCATCCGGGTCGGGTCCAGGCCCATGGCGCTGAACAGCGCGTCACTGGACGTCTGGCCTTGCGGGCTGCTGAAGCCGGCGCGCGTCTGGTAGAGGTGCTGGCTGGTGGCCTCGGTGTGCGTGATGAACAGGCCGCCCGGCGGCAGGGAGGGCGTGCGAGCGGTCACGCTGTCCAGGCCGGTGGTGGGGCCGGCCAGCGGGGTGATGCGGTCTGCGCGCTGGAGGCGAACGCCCGCAGCATCAGGGGCGATCAGGCCTGCGCCCGGTGCGCCGCTGGCACCGGCCAGGGCGGCGCTGCCATCCACCGCACCGGCATGGCCCGTGGCCTGGGCGCCCGTGGCGGGGGCTGGGCCGCTGGCGCCAGCCACGCTGCCCGAAGACAGGCGCACCTGCTGGACGATGTTGGCAGCTGTGCCGGCGCTGGTGTCCAGGTTGCGAATCGCCCCGCCCGTGATGTGCACGCCCTGCGCGCCAGACAGCACACCGGCCACGCTGCCGATCACCTGCGAGATGCCCGGCTGCTGGTAGGTCAGCGCCACGCCGTCCGCGTAGTGGCGCACGCCGTCGAAGCTGTAGCGCCGGTACAGCGTGGTGGCCACGTTGTCCAGGCTGGCGCCGGCCGCGCCGTCGAGCCGCAGTTGGCCACCGGCCAGGATCTCGCCGTACTGGTTGGTCAGCGACTGCGTGAAGCCCACGCGGATGTCCCCGCCTGCCACGATGCGGCCGACCTGGCCGGCGCCGGTCACCAACCGGTCGTCGACGGCGCGCACGTGCGCGTCGCGGCTCAGCTCGTAGAGCGAGGTGTGCGGGCCACGCACATCCTGCGTGTCACGGATGATGGTGCTGTTGGGGTCCGTGTAGCCGGGCTGCGTCACCAGACGCACGCAGTTCGTGTTGCAGTTGCCGTAGGCGGCATCGAATGCGGGCGGCGGGGCGTCCCAGTGGGTGACCGCCTCCTCGCCCTGCCAGACGCCGCTGGTGATGCCGGGCACCTGGTCGGGGTTGGGCGCGACCGCTTGCCCGCCGAAGTGGTACAGCACGCGGGTGCCCTCGGTGCTGGTGATGCGCTCGCGGTGGCCATAGGCGCCGTTGTAGCCCGCCCGGGCACTGAAGAACACCGTGTCGTTGGCATGCGTACGCAAGACGACGCGGCCGATGGTGTAGCCATCTGGCGTCACCATGGAGCTGCTCTCCAGGATGTCGGCCGGGTTGACGTAGTACACCTCGTAGGGCGAGTAGTTGGTGGCCAGCGGTGCGTAGTAGTGGCGGTTGCCTTCGCGGTTGTGCCACCAGCTGGGCATGTGCAGGGTGTGCCGCTCGTCAAGCGATGTCTCCTGCTCGATGGCCACGCCCGGGCGTTCGTTGAGCACCGTGCCTGCGGCGATGTCGATGTGGCGGCCTGCCTCGATGGTGGCGGCGCGGTTGACCAGCGCCCCTGCCGCATGGGCGACCTGACCCAGTGCGTTGCGAGCATCACTGGCGCCGACGAAGACATCGCGGCCGGCGTAGAGGGTGGCGCCGTCGATGTTGTGCAGGCCGCCCGCAACCCACAGCGCGACATCTCCCGTGGCGCCGATCAGGGCCTGGGCGCCCGTGTTGGCGATGTCCTGCGCCGCCAGCGCGACTTGGCCCCCTGAGATCGCGCCGGTGTTGACGATGCTGGCCGCATCGATGTGCGCGCGGGCCGCGCCGGTGATCTCGCCAGCGTTGTGCACGGTGCCGGCGGCTTGCACGTCCACGTCTTGCGCCTGGATGCGGCCGGTCGCCGCGTTGTCGATAGCGCTTGCGTGCGCGCGCAGCGTGGCGCCGGCCTGCAGCATGCCGGTGTTGTCCAGCGCGCCGCCCAGCGTCAGGTGCAGATCGCGCCCGGCGCGTAGGGCGTCGGCGTTGCGCAAGTCGCCAGGCAGCGTCAAGCGCAAGTCGCGGTCGCTGGCCAGCGTGCCGCCCTGGTTGGACAGGGTCTGCGCGTGGAGGGCCAGGTCGGCGCCCGAGCCTGCGATGGTGGTGATGCTGCCGCCGTCGTTGGCGATGTCGCGCACGGCGATCCGGGCGTGGCCTGCTGCGCTGATCTGGCCACCGGCGTTGTCCAGGCGGGCCGTGGCTTGGTCGAACACCAGCGCGCCGCCGCTGGCGATGGTGCCGCGGTTGGTCAGCGTGCCGGTGACCGCCATGTCCAGCGCAGCGCCGGCCGTGACCAGGCCGCCCGCCTGGTTGTGCAGCGTGGTGGCCTGCAGCATGAGTGCGGCGTTGGTGGTGATGAGGCCGGTGTCGGCCGCGGCGCCCGCGCTGCGGCCGTTGACGATGTGGTCGGCGGCGAGCAGCGTTGGGGCCGTGCCGGCATTGGCGATGCGGCCGTCGGTGTTGTCCAGTTGTGCCGCAGCCAGCGACAGCGCGGCGGCCTGGCCTGCGGCTTCGATGGCGCCGCGTGAGTTGGTGACCTGGCCGATGGCTGCGATGGCCAGGCCGCTCGTGGCGCGCAGGCTGCCGTCGGTGTTCTGCAGGGCGCCGCCAGACTGCAGCTGCAAGCGGGCGTCGGCCACGATGCGGCCGCCTTGGTTGTCGATGTCGGCTGCGGTGACCGCGAGCTCGGCCTGGCTGCCGCTGGCTGTGGCGATCAGGCCGCCCCGGTTATTGAGGGCGCCGCTGGCGCTGATGCGTGCCGCGCCTGCGCCGGTGTGCAGGATTTGCCCGCCCTGGTTGCGCAGCGTGCCGGTGTCGATGGCGATCTGCCGCGCGGCCATCGCGCCGCCATCGTGCACCGTGCTGGCGGCTTGCAGCGCCAGCGCCCCGTTGCTGGCCAGGCTGCCGCTGGCGCCGTCGAACACCGTGGCCGTGATCGTCAGCGTGCCCGTGCCGGCATGCTGGATGTGGCCGGCCGTGTTGGCGAGCGTGGCGGCCTGCAACTGCAAGTCGACCCCGTTGCTGGCGATGCGGCCTGCGCTGTTGGCCAGCACGCCGGCCACGGCGATGCGGGTGGCGCCGGTGCCGGTCTGCACGATGTCGCCACCGTGGCTGTTGGCCAGGTGGCCCACATCGATGGCGAGCTGGCCGGCGCTCAGTGCGCCACCCTCGTTGTCCAGCGTGTGCGCGCTAGCGGTGATGGCCAGCGTGCCGCTGGCGACCACCTGGGCCTGGCGCGTGCGCACGTCGCCCTGCGTGGCGGTGATGGCCAGTTGCGTGGCGCTGGTGGTGCTGCCTGTGAGGTCGACGCTGGCGCCGGTCAGCGTGGCGCTGCCGGCGGCCAGCAGGGTGCCTTGGGCCTGCAGGGCCTGCGTGGCGCGGACGTTCAGGTCGCCGCTGGTGCCCAGGCGGCCGTCTGCGCGGATCCCGGCCCCCAGCACGCCAGCGCTGCCACCGCGCACGCTGGCGGCCGTGACTTGGGCGTTGCGCGCGGCAGTGATCGCCCCGTCGTTCTGCAGGGCGTCAGCCAGGCGCAGCGCCATGTCGTGGCCGGCGCGCACGGTGCCGGTGTTGGCCAGGCGCGTGGCCTGGATGCCGAGGTCCTGGCCTGCTGCGACGGCGCCGCGCGTGTTGTCCAGCGTGCCGCCGGCCACCACGCTTGCTGCACCCGTGGCGGCCAGCGTGCCATCGGCATTGCGGACGTCGCCTGCCGTAGCAACGCGAACGTGCGCCGCGTGCAGCGTGCCGGCGCTGTTGTCCAGGCTGGCGGCGTCGGCGCTGAAGGTGGTGGTGCTGGCAAGCGAACCGCCCGCGTTACGCACCTCGCCCGTGGCGGCGATGGCCATGCTGCCCGCTGCCAGCGAGCCGGCGCTGTTGTCGAGGCTGCGCACCTGGGCGCTGAAGGCCTGGCCGATCTGCACCTGTCCTGCCGCATTGCTGAACTGCTGGCCCATGAAAGCCAGATTGCCTGCGATGTCGAGCACGCCGTCCTGGTTGACCAGACTGCTGGTCCGCACCGCCAGGTGGCCGCCCGTGGCGATGTGGCCGCGCGTGCTGTCCAGTGGGCCACCGGCCACCACGCTGGCGTCGCCCGCACTCAGGAGCTTGCCTTCGGCGTTCGTGATGGCACCCTGCGCGCGGATGTGCAGGCTGTCTGCATGCACCGTGCCGGCCCGGTTGTCGATTGCGGCGGCATCGGCTTGCATGGCGCCGGTGCTGACCATCGTGCCGCCCGCGTTGCGCAATCCACCCGTCGCGACGATGGACACGCTGCCGGTACGCAGCACGCCGGCGCTGTTGTCGAAGCGGTCGACCTGCGCGCTGAACGCTTGGTTCACATGAATCTGGCCTGCGGCACTGCGCAGGCGCTCGCCGGTGAAGGCCAGCGTGCCGGCCACATCGATCTGGCCGTTGTCGTTGCCCAAGTCAGTGGCGCGCACCCGCAGGTCTGCGCCGACCGCAACAACCCCGCGCGTGTTGTCCACCACGCCGCCTGTGACGAAGTGGGCGTCGCCCATGCTCCCCAGCGTGCCGCCCGCGTTGGTCAGACCGTCCCGCGCGCCGATGCGCAGGCTGCCGGCCTGTACGCTGGCGCCGCTGTTGTCAAAGGTGGTCACGTCGACCTCGAAGGCCTGGCCCACGTGCAGCGTGCCGTCGGCATGCACGAAGCGCTCGCCCTTGAAGGTCATCGCGCCTGCCACATCCACGGTGCCGCCACCCACCAGCCCCGCCGCCTCGATGCCGAGGTCCTGGCCTACGGCGATACGGCCTTGCGTGTTGTCCAGCTCCCCGGCTGCCACCAGCCGGGCATCGCCTGCGCTGGTGATGGCGCCCTGGGCATTGCGCAGCTCTGCGCTGGCTGTGACGCGTACGTTGGCAGCCTGCACCGTGCCATGACGGTTGTCGAACTGCTCGGTGTCCGCGATGAACGCGCCGCCCGCTTGCGCCACCCCGGCTGCGTTGCCGAAGCGCTCAGCCGTCAGTGCCAAGTCTCCGGTTGCCTGCAACGTGCCGCCGTCGTTGACGATGCCGGCCGCATCCGCGACGAGGTGCTGGCCCGACGCCACATGGCCGCGCGTGTTGTCCCACTGGCCGGCGACGTCCAGCTGCACTCCGCCGCTGCTGACGAGCGTGCCGCCCACATTGCGCAGGTCTTCGGTGGTGGCGATGCGCGCGCCTTGGGCGCTAATGTGGCCAGCGCTGTTGTCGAAGTGGTGCGCAGAGGCGCTGAGGTCGCGGCCCACGGTCAGCGTGCCACCTGCGTTGGTAAAGCGCACGCTGTTGAGCGCTGCACCGCCTGCCACGTCCACGCTGCCGCCGTTGTTGGCGAGAGTTGTAGCCTGCACCGCCATATCACCACCCACGGCCATGGCGCCGCGCGTGTTGTCCAGCTCGCCCGCGGCTGCGAGCCTGACATCGCCCCGGCTGGCGAGCAAGCCGCCGACATTGAGCAGGTCGCCCGTGGCGGTGACGGCCACCGTACCCGCTCGCAGCGTGCCGGCGCTGTTGTCGAAGCGACCCACCTCGGCGCTGAAGGCGTTGCGCACATTGAGCGTGCCGCCGGCGTTGCTGAAGCGCTCGCCGGTGAATGCCAGCGTGTCCAGGTGCAGCTCGGCGCCGCTCTGGTTGTCCAACCGCGTGGTCTGCAGCGTGATGGCGCCACCGGTCTGGATGTGGCCGCCTTCGTTGTGCAGGGTGCCGGCGGCCGTGATGGTGCCGGAGGCACTGGCCTGTGGGGCTGGCGTGGTGGCCGGCATGCCGGCTTCGGCGCCGGAGGCGGGTGCAGTCGCTTCCGCGCCAATCACGCCCCCAGCCGTGTTGCGCACGGTGTGGGCGCTGAGCACCAGGCCCTGGGTGCCGCTCTGGCGCAGCGTGCCGCCGCGGTTGTCGATGTCGCCCGCGCTGGTCAGGGCGATCTGTTGCGCTTCGATGGTGCCGGTGTTCTCCAGCCGCCCGCTGGCCGTGACAACGAGGCCGCCCGCGCCGGCGCCGATGCGCCCGGCGTTGCGCACGCCCACGCCGGACTCCGTGCCGATCAGCGTGATCTTGCCGGCGTACATGCCGCCGAGTGCCGCCACGTCCAGTGCGAAAGCGGGCGCGCTGCCCGCGCCTGGGCTGGGGCTGGCCTGGCCTGCATCGGCCGAGACTTCGCCAGCGCCGGTAACCACCTTCAGCTCTGTCGCCCAGATGCCGGCGTTGACCTGCAGCGCGCGGCTCAGGATGGCGGCGTAGTCGGTCTGGCTGACGTCAAGCCCCGCACCTTCGACGCGGATGGTGCCGCCGCGCACCAGAAAGCCGGCGAGCCCGCCGTCGGCACCGAACTGCGCCGTGCCGGTGGTGAGCGTCGCGCGGCTGGCGTTGATGAAGCCGGCGCCGTCGACCTGGATGCCGGCCGGGTTGGCGATGACCACTTCGGCACGCTGGCCGGCCACTTCGACATAGCCGCGCAACTGGCTCGGGTCGGCACTGTTGACTTCGTTCAGGATGATGCGCGCCGGCCCCTTGGCCAGCCACGGATTGCCCTGCACCGGGCCGGCGAGCTGGGTCTGCGCGCCGCTGCGGCTGTTGTTGAGGATGGCGCCGTGGGCCTGGACGTCGAACTGCTTGTAGACGTTGCGCGAGACGCCGGCGGCGCTGGGTGTCTGGATGTTGACCACCGGCATGCCGTTGGGGCCTGCGATCACGGTGGCGCGCTGGTGGCCGGGGGCGCCGGGGTCGGCCTTGATCTGGGCATGCAGCGGCGTGGCGAACAGCAGCGCCGCGAGCGTGGCGGTGCCCAGGGCCGAGGTGGCGCCGCCAGCGGCCTTGCCGGCGCTGCGTGCGGTTTCCTGCACGGCCATGCGCGTGCCGCGCGCGGCGTTGAAGACGATGCGGTGGAGATTCTTGTTCATGGTGTGATTTCCGCGAGGGTCAGAAGCTGTAGTTCAGGTGGAAGCCGAGCGTTACGCCCGAGGTGCCGAGGCGCGCAGGTTTGCGGATCGGCGCGCCGGCGAACACGTCGACGCTCAGGCCCTTCCAGCTGCCGCGCACGCCGATCACGCCGCCGGTCAGGCTGCGGCCGGGCAGGGCGGTGGTGGAGGTGCCGCGCACCTGGCCGTGGTCGATGCCGGCGTACAGCTCTGCGCCGCTTGCGCCCAGGGCCAGGCCGATGTCGTTGCGCCACAGCCAGCCGCGTTCGCCGGCCAGGCTGCTTTCGCCGTCGAAGCCGCGCACCGTGTAGCGCCCGCCGATGGCAAAGCGGTCCTGCGGCGTGAGCGGCGTGCGGTTCCACTGCGCGCGCCACAGGGCGGCGTAGCGCAGCTTGTGGCCGCCGATACTGAATGGGATCTCCAGGCTGGTGTCGGCCGTCAACATGCGCATGCGTGAAGTGCCTTCGCCGAACGCTTCTTCCGGCGCTGCGATGGCGCGGAAAGCGCCGGTGCCGTGGCGGTAGTGCACGTTTGCGTCCAGCGTGGCCGTGTGCCCGAACAGCGGGATGAATTCGCGGTGGTTCAGCCCGAGTTCCCAGCCCGCGACCACGCGGCGCTGCACCTCGATCTCGGTGTCGTCGATGAAGTTGGCCGACGCGCGCCGCCAGCCGCGCACGGCCACGGTGGTCTTGCGGCGCTGGTCGCGCCAGACCAGCCGGGACACCTTCACCTCGGCGTTGCTGGAATCGCCGGCGTACACGTAGTCCTGGTCGAGCCCGGTCACGCGCTGGTGGTAGCGGCCGCGGCTGGCGGTGGCAGACAGCAGCCAATAGCCGTAGGGCACGGCGTAGTGCAGCGTCTGCCCGCTCGTGCCCCGTGCGCCGGGGTTAAAGGCGTCGTGGTTGAAGCTGATATAGGCCAGGTCGTTCAGGCCGAGCGGGCCGTCCCAGGCGAAGGTGGTGCCGGCCTGGATGCGGCCGGTGGCCCGGGTGCCGCTGTCGTCCAGGCTCAGCGTGGTGCGCAGCGGAAAGCGGCGCGTGTAGCGCACGACGAGGTCACTGTCACCCGGCTGAGCATCCGGTGCTTGCGATGGCTCGATCTGGATGTCGGCCTCGGCCGTGGGCAGGCGCTTGAGGTTCTCCAGCCCTTGCTCGACGTCGCGCAGGTTCAGCAGGTCGCCGACAGCGGCCGGAATGGCACTGCGCAGGCTGGTGCGGTCGGCCGTGTCGCTGGCGAAGCGGATGGCGGCGATGCGCCCGGGCACCAGCGTCAGCGTGAGCGTGCCGCCGGCCAGATCCTGCGGCGCGGCGAGGACGCGGGTGGTGATCCAGCCGCTCGCGATCAATGCCTGCTGCAGGCGGGCCAGGACGGTGTTGACGCCCTGCGTGCCCAGGCAGCGCCCGATGGGGCTGTCATCGGACTGGTCGCCCGCTGCGGCAGACAGGAGCCACTGGAACGCGTCGGCATGTGGGCCGGTCAGCGCCAGTGCGTCGATGCGAAAGCAGGGCGATTCGGTCTCGGGCAGGCGCCCGATGGTCGGCGCGTCGGAGCCGGGTAGCGTGGCATCGACCGCGCGCTCCTGCTGTGCACGCAGGGCCCGCTCGCGTTCCTGCTGACGCAGGTCTTCGGCGAAGGACCGGCTCGCCGGTACGGTTTGGCCTGCGGCAGACGTGGCCGCCAACAGCGCAGCGGCGACTGCGAGTGTGTGGAGTCCCAGGCGGAAGGTGCGAACGGGGCGGGGAGAGTGCGACATCGGAGGCCCGTGAAGCGGCGTGGGTGCCGCGGTCTCCGAATTGTTTTGTTACGCACTGTTTCTGAATGTGTACTAGTTCTTTGTTGTGGACGATCTGTTTGGATTGTGGACAGTTCGTGAAATAGTGGTGCCAAGGCCCACCGTTGCCGACGCGAATTTGCCGCGAATGCATTGAATTGCAGGCGAAAAAAACGGCAGGAGAACCCGCCGTTGTGCATTTAGCCGGTGCCCGCCGGTCACCCGGCCGCAATGTGGCCGTCTGAACGACTAGCTGATCTCGCCCATCTGGCTCTGCAGATAATTCTGGATGCCCACCTTTTGAAGCAGATCGATCTGTGTTTCCAGAAAGTCGATGTGCTCTTCCGTGTCGTCCAGGATGCCCTGCAGCAGATCGCGCGAGACGTAATCGCGCACGGCTTCGCAGTGGGCAATGCCGTCCTTGATCGTGGCCTGGGCGCCGGTTTCCGACTTCAGGTCGCAGTTCAGGATCTCGGGCACGTCTTCGCCGACCATCAGCTTGCCCAGGTCCTGCAGGTTGGGCAGGCCGTCCAGCATGAAGATGCGGTCCATCAGCTTGTCGGCATGCTTCATCTCGCCGATGGATTCCTCATATTCCTTCTTGGCAAGCTTGTCCAAGCCCCAGTGCTTGAGCATGCGGTAGTGCAGAAAATACTGGTTGACGGCCGTGAGCTCGTTCTTCAGCTGGGCTTGCAGGTGGGTGATGACTTGAGGGTCGCCTTGCATGGAGTTTCCTTATGGGTGGGCGCGCGAGCGCGGGTGCCGGTGCATTGGCATTTTCAATGCATCCCATATCGTCAAACGATTGGCGTGGCGCCACATGCCAGCGTTAAAGTTCGGGCTTCTCGAATTTCTCAACCGCCTCATAGGATCCACATGTCACTGATCAACACGCAAGTCCAGCCCTTCAAGACCACCGCTTTCGTGAACCGCGCCGGCAAAGGCGAGTTCATCGAAGTGAGCGAAGAGAACCTGAAGGGCAAGTGGTCCGTCCTGATCTTCATGCCGGCTGCCTTCACGTTCAACTGCCCGACGGAGATCGAAGACGCGGCCGACAACTACGCCGAATTCCAGAAGGTTGGTGCCGAGGTCTACATCGTGACCACCGACACGCACTTCTCGCACAAGGTCTGGCACGAGACCTCTGATGCTGTCGGCAAGGCCAAGTTTCCTCTCGTGGGCGACCCGACGCACCAGCTGACCAACGCCTTTGGCGTGCACATCGCCGAAGAAGGCCTGGCACTGCGCGGCACCTTCGTGATCAACCCCGATGGCGTGATCAAGACCATGGAAGTGCATTCCAACGAAATCGCCCGTGACGTGTCGGAAACCCTGCGCAAGCTGAAGGCTGCCCAGTTCACCGCCGCCCACCCCGGCCAGGTGTGCCCCGCCAAGTGGAAGGAAGGCGCCAAGACGCTGACGCCTTCGCTGGACCTGGTCGGCAAGATCTAAGCCGCGTTCGACGACGGCCGAGCGCGCAAGCGCTCACCAGCCGGACAGCGTCATGGCGGTCATCCGCCGTGCCGTCCGGCTTTTTTTCGCCCTTTTTCGGCCCGGTTGGGCCCGCAGGGCGGCTCACCTTGGGGTGAGCCAGCCCGCAGTATTCGACATTCAAAGGAGTTCACCATGCTCGACGAACAACTCAAGACCCAGCTCGGCGCCTACCTGGAGCGCGTCACGCAGCCGTTCGAGCTGGTGGCTTCCCTGGACGACAGCGAGACCGCGCGCGACATGCGCAGCCTGCTGGAGACCATCCAAAGCCTGCGCAGCGACAAGATCACACTGCGCACCGACGGCACCGATGCCCGCAAGCCTTCGTTCAGCGTGCAGCGTGCCGGCACCCATACCCATTTGCGCTTTGCCGGTCTGCCGCTGGGCCACGAGTTCACCTCGCTGGTGCTGGCGCTGCTGTGGACGGGCGGCCATCCGCCGAAGGTCGAGCAGGACGTGATCGACCAGGTGAAGGCGCTGGACGGCGACTACCAGTTCGAGGTCTACATGAGCTTGACCTGCCACAACTGCCCGGACGTGGTGCAGGCCCTGGCACTGATGGCGGTGCTGAACCCGCGCGTCAAGACCACCGTCATCGAAGGCGGCGCCTTCCAGCAGGAGGTGACTGCGCGCGAAATCATGGCTGTGCCGATGGTGTTTCTGAACGGGCAGATGTTCCACTCCGGCCACACGACGCTGGAGGAGATCGTGGGCAAGCTGGACACGGGCGCTGCCGCGCGTGACGCGGCCAAGCTGTCGGCCAAGGCGGCCTACGACGTGCTGATCGTCGGCGGTGGCCCAGCCGGCGCTGCTGCTGCGGTGTATGCCGCGCGCAAGGGCATCCGCACCGGGGTGGCGGCCGAGCGCTTCGGTGGCCAGGTGAACGACACGCTGGGCATCGAGAACTACATCTCCATCGTGGAAACCGACGGACCCAAGTTCGCGGCCAACCTGGAAGCCCACGTGCGCGCCTACGACGTGGACATCATGAACCTGCAGCGTGCCGACAAGCTGGTGCCGGCCGTGGAGCCCGGTGGCCTGGTCGAGGTCCATCTGGCCAACGGCGGCGTGCTGAAGTCCAAGACGGTGATCCTGTCCACCGGCGCGCGCTGGCGCAACGTGAACGTGCCCGGTGAGGCCGAGTACCGCAACAAGGGCGTGGCCTACTGCCCGCACTGCGATGGCCCGCTGTTCAAGGGCAAGCGCGTGTCGGTGATCGGTGGCGGCAACTCGGGTGTCGAGGCCGCAATCGACCTGGCCGGCCTGGTGGCCCATGTGACGCTGGTCGAGTTCGCCGACCAGCTCAAGGCCGATGCGGTGCTGGTGCGCAAGCTGCTGAGCCTGCCCAACGTGACGGTGCACACCAACGCCCAGACCACGGAAATCACCGGGGCCGAAGGCAAGGTCAACGGCCTGCGCTTCAAGGACCGCGCGACAGGTGCTGAGCAGCTGGTGGCACTGGAAGGCGTGTTCGTGCAGATCGGCCTGGTGCCCAACACCGAATGGCTCAAGGGCACGGTCGAGCTGTCCAAGTACGGCGAGATCATCGTGGACGCGCGCGGCCAGACTTCGCTGCCCGGCGTGTTTGCGGCTGGCGATGCGACGACCACGCCGTACAAGCAGATCGTGATCGCGGCGGGTGAGGGTGCGAAGGCGGCACTGAGCGCGTTCGACCACCTGATCCGCAGCCCGGCGCCGGTCGCGGCCTGAGCCTCGCCCGGTCGCCTGCACAGGCGCGCCCCGCAGGTGAGGCCGAAGTTCGGTCGATGAACGACGAAGGCAGGCGCCGGCCCGCGCCAATGCCCTTGCAACGGTCGCGGCGTGCCATGGCGCAGGGTCGGTGCCGCCACGCGGGGGCTCCTACAATCGCGCCCCCCCGCCACCCCTGCGCACTGCCGCCATCACCATGCTTGCACGACCGCAGCGACTCTGGACCGAACTGCGCCAACAGCTCTGGTTCAAGCCGGCCTGGTGGGGCGTGGTCGCCACGCTGGTGGCGTTGGGGGCCGCGCTGGCCAACCAGTTCGTGTCCGACGACGCGCTGCCCGATGTCGAGCAGGAGACGCTGCAGGGTCTCTTGACGATCCTCGCGTCGAGCATGCTCACGGTCAGCACGTTCTCGCTGTCCATCCTCGTCCAGGCTTTTTCCTCTGCGGCGGGCAGTGCCACGCCGCGCGCGTTGCGGGTCATCACGGCCGACGACAACGCGCAGACGGCGATCGCCACCTTCATCGCGGCATTCATCTACGCGGTGATCGCGCTGCTCGCGCTGGGCGTTGGCTACTACGGGGCGGCCGGGCGGTTCGTGCTGCTGCTGTTCACGATCGCCGTGATGCTGCAGGTGATCGTCATGCTGATCCGCTGGATCCGCACGCTGTCTCTTCTGGGTCGCATGGGCCACACCGTCGAGCGCGTCGAAGCGGCAGCGCGTGCGGCCCTGCGCGCCTATTGGAAGGCCCCTACCATGGGCGGGCAGCCCTTGCACGGGGACGATGCGCCGCCCGGCACGCCGGTGACTGCGCAGTCCACCGGTTACGTGCATCACCTGGACATGGAGGCCCTGCAAGAGCAGGCGAAGGCGTTGGATGTGCGCGTGTACCTGCGCGCACGACCCGGCGCATTCGTCGTGCGCGGGCAGCCGCTGGCGGTGCTGGTCCACGCCACGTCCAGCGCCACTGCGGTGGACGAGGAGGGCATGAAGGCCCTCGGCGCGGCCATCGAAGTCGGCGCCGACCGCAGCTTCGACCAGGACCCACGGTTCGGACTGTTGGTGCTCAGCGAGATCGGCCAGCGCGCACTGTCCCCAGCTGTCAACGACCCCGGCTCGGCCATCATGGTGGGCGGTGCCATCACGCGCGCGCTCGTGGACACGTGGCTGGAGGCGCAGCAGGACGACGGCAAGAACGCGCCCGGCTGTCCCCTGGTTTTCGTGCCCGTGCTCGATGAAGCCGACCTGGTGCGCGATGCATTTGCGCCGCTGCAGCGCGATGCCGGCGCCAACAACGATGTGCAGACGCGCGTCATCAAGCTGCTGGACGCCATTGCCTCGTCGACCGGCGGCGCACTGGCAACCGAGTCACGCCGCCTGGCCTGGCGCGGCTGGCGCGTGGCGCGCGAGAGCATGGTGCTGGACGACGAGCGCGCCGCTCTGGAGCAATTGGCGCGCCGGGTGGCCGGCGAGCAGGTGGCCGGCAAGGCTCAGTAGCTCAGCCGCTCCGGCCGGATCTCCTGCAGGATCGTCGTCGCGATCTCCTCGATCGACTTGGTCGTGGTGCTCAGCCAGCGGATGCCGCTGCGCCGCATCATGGATTCGGCCTCTGACACTTCCATGCGGCAGTTTTCGATGGACGCATAGCGCGAGTTCGGCCGGCGCTCGTTGCGGATTTCGCTGAGGCGTTCCGGCTGGATCGTCAGGCCGAAGATCTTGGGGCGGTGCGGCATCAGCGCCGGCGGCAGTTGCTGGCGCTCGAAGTCTTCCGGGATCAGCGGATAGTTGGACGCTTTCAGCCCGTACTGCATGGCCAGGTAAAGCGAGGTGGGCGTCTTGCCGCTGCGGCTGACGCCGACCAGGATCACGTCGGACTGCTGCAGGTCGCGGTCGGACTGGCCGTCATCGTGCTCCAGCGAGAAATTGATGGCGGCGATGCGGTCGTGGTAAGCCTGGCTTTTGCTGATGTCGGAAAAGCGCCCCACGCGGTGGTGCGACTTGATGCCGAGTTCGACTTCCAGCGGCCGCACGAAGGTGCCGAACATGTCCAGCAGCATGCCCTGGCAGTTGGCCTCGAAAAAGTGCAGCACCTCCATGTTGACGATGGTGGTGAACACCAGCGGCTTGCGGCCTTCGACTTCAGCTGCGTGGTTGATCTGGCGCACTGCCTGGTGCGCCTTGTCGATGCTGTCGATGAAGGGCAGGCGCACGTGGCGCGACTTCATGTCGAACTGCGCGAGGATGGCGTTGCCGAACGTCTCGGCGGTGATGCCCGTTCCGTCGGAAATGAAGTACACGGTGCGGGTCGTCATGCAGGGTCTCCAAGGTCTTCGCTCCATTTTGCAGGAATCGTGCCGGCTTTCCGGACTACACCGTCTTCGCGACACGGCCCCTACAATCCGGCCCGATGTACAGGATTTCAGCCATGTCGCCGGCGCACACAAAGCAACAACACCCAAGTTGCGCCGCACACATGGGCCGCCGCCCGGGAGTGGTTCTCCGGGCAGGGCGCGCAGACCCGGTTTCAACCTTTGGAGCTTTCCCATGTCTGCACTTTTTAGCCCGACCGCCCTGGTCGTTCCGTTTGAGAACCTGAGAATGAGCGACGTCGAGGCCGTCGGCGGTAAAAACGCCAGCCTCGGCGAGATGATCTCGCAGCTGCCTACGGGCGTGCGCGTGCCTACGGGCTTTGCGACCACGGCCCACGCCTTCCGCCAGTTCCTGGCGCATGAGGGCCTCACCGAAAAGATCAGCGCCCGGCTGACCACGCTGGACACCGAAGACGTGCGCGCGCTTGCCGTCGCGGGCGCCGAGATCCGCGGCTGGATCGAAGCCCAGCCGTTTCCCGCTGACCTCGAACAGGCAGTGCGCGACGCATTCGCCACGCTGTCCGGCGGGCAGGACCAAGCGAGCTTCGCGGTGCGCTCGTCGGCCACGGCCGAAGACCTGCCGGACGCTTCGTTTGCCGGCCAGCAAGAGACCTTCCTGAACGTCGTCGGCATCGAGGACGTGCTGCACAAGATGAAGGAAGTGTTCGCCTCGCTCTACAACGACCGGGCCATCAGCTACCGCGTGCACAAGAATTTCGCGCATGACGTGGTCGCGCTGTCGGCCGGCGTGCAGCGCATGGTGCGCTCGGACCTGGGCGCCGCCGGCGTGATGTTCACGATCGACACCGAGTCTGGCTTCGACCAGGTGGTGTTCGTCACGTCCAGCTACGGGCTGGGTGAGACGGTGGTGCAGGGCGCCGTCAACCCCGATGAGTTTTACGTGCACAAGCCCATGCTGAAAGCTGGCAAGAAGGCCGTGATCCGCCGCAACCTAGGCAGCAAGCTGATCCAGATGGAGTTCTCCACCGCGGCCGAGAAGGCCGCCAGTGGCAAGCTGGTCAAGACCACCGACGTGCCGACCGAGCAGCGCAACCGCTATTCGCTGAGCGATGCCGATGTCGAGCAACTGGCGCGCTACGCGCTGGTGATCGAGGAGCATTACGGGCGCCCGATGGACATCGAGTGGGGCAAGGACGGCGGTGATGGCCATCTCTACATCCTGCAGGCCCGCCCCGAGACGGTGAAGAGCCAGCAGCAAGGCAAGGCCGAGTTGCGCTACAAGCTCAAGGGCAAGAGCAATGTGCTGGCCGAAGGCCGCGCCATCGGCCAGAAGATCGGCACCGGCCCCGTCCGCATGGTGCACAACATCAGCCAGATGGACGAGGTGCAGCCCGGTGATGTGCTGGTCACCGACATGACCGACCCCAACTGGGAACCTGTCATGAAGCGCGCCAGCGCCATCGTGACCAACCGGGGCGGACGCACCTGCCACGCCGCCATCATTGCGCGCGAGCTGGGCATCCCGGCGGTGGTGGGTTGCGGCGACGCGACCGAGAAGCTCAAGACCGGCACGCTGGTCACCGTCAGCTGCGCCGAGGGCGACACGGGCCGCGTCTACGACGGCTTGCTGGAGGCCGAGATCACCGAAGTCGAGCGCGGCGTCATGCCCAAGATCGCCACCAAGATCATGATGAACGTGGGCAACCCGCAGCTGGCCTTTGACTTCTGCCAGTTGCCCAACGATGGTGTGGGCCTGGCGCGGTTGGAGTTCATCATCAACAACAACATCGGCGTGCACCCGAAGGCCATCCTCGACTACCCGAACGTCGACGCCGACCTGAAGAAGGCCGTCGAGTCCGTGGCCCGTGGCCATGCCTCGCCGCGTGCTTTCTACGTCGACAAGGTGGCCGAGGGTGTGGCCACCATCGCTGCCGCCTTCTGGCCCAAGCCGGTGATCGTGCGCCTGTCCGATTTCAAGTCCAACGAGTACCGCAAGCTGATCGGCGGCAGCCGCTACGAGCCCGAGGAAGAGAACCCCATGCTGGGCTTCCGTGGTGCGGCACGCTACATCAGCGCCGAGTTCGGCGAGGCTTTCGCCATGGAATGCCAGGCCATCAAGCGCGTGCGCATCGACATGGGGCTCAACAACGTGCAGGTCATGGTGCCCTTCGTGCGCACCTTGAAGCAGGCCGAGAAAGTGACCGACCTGCTGGCGCACCACGGCCTCAAGCGCGGGCAGGACGACCTCAAGATCATCATGATGTGCGAGGTGCCCAGCAACGCCATCCTGGCCGACGAGTTCCTGCAGTTCTTCGATGGTTTCTCCATTGGCTCCAACGACCTCACGCAGCTGACGCTGGGCCTGGACCGCGATTCCGGCCTGGAACTGCTGGCCGCCGATTTCGACGAGCGCGATCCGGCCGTGCAGGCCATGCTGAGCCGTGCCATCAAGGCGTGCAAGGCGCAGGGCAAGTACGTCGGCATCTGCGGCCAGGGGCCCAGTGACCACCCTGACTTCGCGCAGTGGCTGGCCGACCAGGGCATCGAATCGATCTCGCTGAATCCCGACAGCGTGGTGGCGACCTGGCAGCGGTTGGCGGGCTGATCCCTGCCACCGCGCGTCGAGATGGTGAGTGCGCATCGCATTGCGTACGGCCGTGCGTTGATTCACGATTGACTCGGTTTGAGAGCAGCAGGGCAAGAGCGGGGCGCTCCCACGGCGCCACAATCTGCGCCCATGCTCCCACCACCCATTCGGCTGTTGTTGTTGCTACCGATGTGTGTGGGGTGGGTGGCGCCCAACTTCTTCCTCTGGGTGTTCGTGCTGGGTCTGATCGCAGCCGCCCTGTGGTTTGCGCATCTAGTCCTCAAGTTGATCTTTGGCTGACACGGCCTGTGCACCAGCGCTTTCAATGACTGCCGCTGGCGCAGAGCCGTGCCGAAGGCGGCGCGCTCAGCTTGCTCGGTGTCAACCCTCTTGGGACTTCCCCGGGCCTCGCGTCAATGGTGTGAATTTGTAAGCCGTTGGTAAGCGCGGCGCGAAGAATGGCGGCAACTTCGGAGCCCCCGGATGCTGCTGCTGGTCTCGTCCGTCAAGCTGATCGCTGAAATCGCCCTGCTGGCGCTGCTCGGCCAGTGGGTCGTCGGTCTGCTGGCCGGCAACCGCAAGCAAGACAACCTGTTCTACCAAGTGCTGGCCACGGTTGGCAGGCCGTTCGTGCGTCTGGCGCGCTGGGTGTCGCCCCGCGTGGTGTTGGACCGCCATGTGCCGCTTGTGGCCTTTCTGCTGTTGAGCTTCGTCTGGCTGGTCGCCACGGTCACCAAGATCCAGACCTGCCTGCGCATCGGGATCGCGCTGTGCCAATGACCATCGCCCGCTCGCTTCATGAGGTCTGTGCCGCAGTGCCTGGCGCAAAGGGCTTTGCATGACCCATCCTTTTTCTTCCACCAGCGCGCCTACCCTTCGCACGCCCTGGGCCGAGCGCCTGAACGCGGCCTGCCTGCGCCTGCAGTCGCGCGCGTTGCTGGTGCTTGGCAAGCGGCGCGCGGCGCTGGCCCGGTTTGAACGCTTGCTGGCCCTGGCCCCGCGCGACCGCCACGCACTGGCCAGCCGCGCCCATGTGCTGGCCGAACTGGGCGAACCAGACGCGGCCATCGCGGCCCACCGCGCCTTGCTGCAGGCGCACCCCGACGACGCAGCGGCCTTGTTCAACCTGGGCTTCATGCTGGAAGAGGCGGGCCTGCTCGACGAAGCCGAGGTCACGTTGCGCCGCGCGGTCGCGCTGCAGCCCACGCTCGACCGCGCCTGGTACGGACTCGGCCTGGTGCTGATCCGCCTGGGCCGCCTGGACGAGGCGGCCCAGGCCTTGCGCAAGAACACCGAACTGCAGCCCATGAGCCCGTACGGCTGGTACCAGCTGGCCCGGGTTCATGTCGAGCGGGAGCGACCGGATGAGGCGGCGAAGATCATTCGCCACCTTCATCGGTTCGAGCCCAAAGTGGCCGCCCAGCTGGAACGCGAGACGGGTCTGCGCACGGAGCAGTGAGTCGAGCGACCGGCGGACGGCAGTTGAAGGACGCGGCCCGGAGGCAGACCACCCGGGGACAGGTGGTGGCCGCGATATGCCCGTAAGGGCCTTGTTGTTCGTGGAGGCATCGTGCAACTGACCGACCGACACCGCCAGTACTGGCAAAAGAACCTCAGGATCACGGCGATCCTGCTGGTGATCTGGTTCCTCGTGACCTTCGTCGTGGGCTTCTTCGCCCGCGATCTCAACTTCACCTTCTTCGGCTGGCCGTTCAGCTTCTGGATGGCGTCGCAGGGCGCGCTCGTCGTGTACTGCGTGATCATCTGGTACTACGCGCGCTACATGGGCCGACTCGATGAAGAGTACGGCGTCGCAGAAAGCGAGGACTGACATGGCTGGCATGTTCGGATCTGACGGCGGCACCAATACGGCTGCCTCCAACCGCGCGTTCAAGGACCAGCTCAATAAGATTTACGGCTGGTACGTGGGTGGCTTCCTGGTGTTCGTGGTGGCGCTGGCCATCCTGGAGCAGATGGGCCTGCCGCGCCGGTGGATCGGCTTCACCTTTCTGCTGGCCACCATCGGCCTGTATGCCGGCATCGGCATCATGAGCCGCACCACCGATGCGGCCGAGTACTACGTGGCCGGCCGCCGCGTGCCGGCCATCTACAACGGCATGGCGACGGGCGCCGACTGGATGAGCGCGGCCTCGTTCATCGGCATGGCCGGCACGCTCTACCTGACGGGCTACGGCGGGCTGGCCTTCATCATGGGCTGGACCGGCGGCTACTGCCTGGTGGCGCTGTTCCTGGCGCCCTACCTGCGCAAGTTCGGCCAGTTCACGATCCCCGACTTTCTGGGCGAGCGCTACGGTGGCAACCTGCCGCGGTTCATCGGCATCCTGGCGGCCATCCTGTGCTCCTTCACCTATGTGGTGGCGCAGATCTACGGCGTGGGGCTGATCACCTCGCGCCTGACGGGTGTAGCGTTCGAGCTGGGCATCTTCCTGGGCCTGGGCGGCATCCTGGTGTGCAGCTTCCTGGGAGGCATGCGCGCCGTGACCTGGACGCAGGTGGCGCAGTACATCATCTTGATCATTGCCTACATGATCCCGGTGGTCTGGCTCGGCGTGAAGCAGACCGGCATGCCGGTGCCGCAGATCTCCTACGGCTACCAGCTGCAGAAGGTGACCGAGCAGGAGAAGCGCCTGACCAGCGACCCCAAGGAGCTGGAAGTGCGCGCCATCTACAAGCAGCGCTCCGACGCCCTGGCCGAGAAGATCAAGAACCCCGGCCCGTCGCTGGCAGCAGACCGTGCTGCGGCAGAAAAGCGGGTGGCCGACCTCAAGGCCGCCAACTCCCCCGCCGCCGAGCTGACGGCCGCCGAGACGGCGCTGGCCGCTGTGCCGACAGACGAAGCCGCCGCCGTGCGCGCGTGGACGGCGGCCAAGACCGGCGCCGACACCCGATCGCGGCCGCTGGCCGGCATGCCGCCGCACGCGGCGCAGTTCGCGGGCGACCCGAACGGCGACGCGGCGGCCAAGACGGCCTACGACACCTCACGCCGCAACTTCCTGGCGCTGGTGTTCTGCCTGATGGTGGGCACGGCTGCGCTGCCGCACATCCTGATGCGCTACTACACCGTGCCCAGCGTGAAGGAGGCGCGCCAGTCGGTCGCCTGGTCGCTGTTCTTCATCTTCCTGCTGTACTTCACCGCGCCAGCGCTGGCGGTGCTGGTCAAGTACGAGGTGTTCACGGCGGTGGTGGGCACGCCGTTTGCGCAGTTGCCGGCCTGGGTCGCGTCCTGGAGCCAGGTCGATCCCACCCTGCTGTCGGTGACCGACATCAACAAGGACGGCATCCTGCAGCTGGGCGAGATGAGCATCGGCGGCGACATCGTGGTGCTGGCCACGCCGGAGATCGGCGGGCTGCCCTACGTCGTCTCCGGTCTGGTGGCGGCCGGTGGCCTGGCGGCGGCGCTGTCCACTGCCGACGGCCTGCTGCTGACGATTGCCAACGCGCTGAGCCACGACCTGTACTACAAGATGATCGACCCGAACGCGTCCACCAAGCGCCGCGTCACCATCTCCAAGGCACTGCTGCTGGTCGTGGCTCTCGCAGCCGCCTATGTGGCCGCGCAGAAACCGGCGGACATCCTGTTCCTGGTCTCCGCTGCGTTCTCGTTCGCGGCGGCGGCGTTCTTCCCGGCCCTGGTGCTGGGCATCTTCTGGAAACGCACCACCGGCATTGCCGCGTCGCTCGGCATGGTCGCGGGCCTGGGGGTCACCGTCTACTACATGGTGACCACCCAACCCTGGCTGCGCGGCATGTTCGGCGTGACCTCGCCGGTCGAGCTCTGGTGGGGCATCCAGCCCATCTCGGCGGGCCTGTTCGGCGTGCCGGTCGGCTTCGCGGTGATCCTGCTGGTCAGCCTGGTCACGCCGGCGCCAAACCGGCAGATCCAGGAGCTGGTCGAGCATGTACGCTACCCCAGCCTGAAAGCGGCGTAGCGCGAGGACGGAGCGGGCCGCCCGGCCCGCACCGCCAGGGCGCCCTGCGGGGCGCTTTTTTGTTGAGCGGGCTGCGTGCTGCAGCCGGGAGGAGATGCGGTTGTTGCGAGGCGTGCTGTTGTCGTTGTGGGCGCTGTTGGCTTTCGGGCCGGCCTGGTTCGCCCGCGACCTGAACCTGACGGTGGCCGGCTGGCCGCTGAACTACTGGCTCTGCGCGCAGGGCGCGGTGCTCGGGTTCATCGCCATCGTGGTCGTGTACGCGCGTGCTAGGCCCGACCGCCTCCCTTTTGCCACCGACGGGCGGCTGCACCGCATCTTCGGGTTGTACGTGCTGTGCCTGTTGCTGTTCCTGGCCGGCATGGCGCTGGCCGAGCGCGCCGGCCTGCCACGCGCGTGGATCGGCGGCATCTTCCTGTTCTCCAGCCTGGCGCTGTACGCCGGCATCGGGATCTTCTGCCGCACGTCGGACGCCAACGAGTACTACGTCGCCGGCCGCCGCGTGCCGCCGGTCTACAACGGCATGGCCACAGCCGCAGACTGGATGAGCGCGGCCTCGTTCATCAGCCTGTCGGGCGGTCTGTACCTGCAGGGCTTTTCCGGCTCGGAAACGCAGGCCGGCGGGCTGGCCTACATCCTGGGCTGGACGGGCGGCTTCTGCCTGGTCGCGCTGCTGATCGCCCCGGCGCTGCGCCGCGCCGAGATCTACACCGTACCGGACTACTTCGCCGTGCGCTTCGGTGGCCGCTGGCCGCAGTTGCTGGCGGCGCTGGCCGCGGTGCTGTGCTCCTTCACCTACGTGGTCGCGCAGATCTACGGCGTGGGGTTGATCACCTCGCGGCTGACTGGCGTGCAGTTCGAGATCGGCATCCTGCTCGGCCTCGGTGGCGTGCTGGTCTGTTCTTTTCTGGGTGGCATGCGGGCCGTGACCTGGACCCAGGTCGCGCAGTACGTCATCTTGATCCTGGCCTTCATGATCCCGGTCTCCTGGCTGGCCTACAAGCAGCTGGGCAACCCATTGGCGCCGCTGGTCTACGGGCCGCAAATGGGGAAGATCGCCGCGATGGAGCGCGCGCTGCACGACTCGCCGGCCGAGCAGGCGGTGTTGGCCGAGTACGCGCGCCGGGCGGCAACCTACGCCGTCATGCTGCAGGACGTGCCGGCCGCGCTGTTGCGCGAGCGCCAGGCCGCGCGCGAACGCGTCCTGCAGTTGCGCCGGCAGGAGGCGCCGCACGCCGTGCAGCAGGCCGCCAGCCGCGCGCTGGCGGCCCTGCCAGTCAGCGTGCAGGCCGCGCGCGAGCGCTGGACCCGTGCGCGGGCCGACAACCTGGAGCGTGCCCGCCCGCTTGCCGGCGTGGCACCGATGAGCCTGCCGTTCGCCGGCGATCCCGCCGGCACGCCAGCTGAGCGCGCAGCCTTCGAAGGGTCGCGGCTGAACTTCATGGCCTTGATGTTCTGCCTGATGCTGGGCACGGCCGGCCTGCCGCATCTGCTGACGCGCTTTTTCACCACCACCTCGGCCGCGACGGCGCGCAGCTCGGTGGCCTGGTCACTGCTGTTCATCGCCTTGCTCTACGTTGCCGCGCCTGCGCTGGCAGTGCTGGTCAAGTACGAGGTGCTGAGCGAATTGGTCGGCAAGAGCTTCGACACGCTGCCAGCCTGGATCGCGCAATGGGCGCAGGTGGACCCTGCCCTGATCTCGGTGGCCGACGTGAATGGCGACCGGCTGCTCCAGTTTGCCGAGATCCGGATCGGTGCGGACATCATCATGCTGGTCACGCCGGAGCTGGGTGGTCTGCCGTACGTCGTGTCCGGCCTGGTGGCGGCCGGCGGGCTGGCGGCCGCGTTGTCCACCGCCGACGGCCTACTGCTGACCATGGGCAACGCCATTGCCCACGACATTTACCTGAAGAGCCGCAAGCAGCGTGTGAGTGCCATCTACGGCGTGGTGTTCTCCAAGTTCGCGCTGCTGATGGTGGCACTGGCGGCGGCCTATGTGGCGGCATTGCGCTCGGCTGACATCCTGGTGTTGGTGTCCGCTTCGTTCTCGCTCGCGGCCTCAACGTTCTTTCCTGCGCTGGTGGCCGGCATCTTCTGGCCGCGCGCGTCGCGTGCCGGGGTCGTTGCGGGCATGCTGGCCGGTGCCGGCACCACGCTGGCCTACATGCTGCTGCACACCGCCACCGTGCGCGCGGCGCTGGGCTTGAGTGGCCACGGACTGTGGTTCGGCATCCAGCCCGTGTCGGCCGGCGTCTTCGGCGTCGCGGCCAGCGCCGTCATGATCGTGGCCGTGAGTCTGGCCGCGCGGCAGGGCCCACTTGGCAAGGCTGGCGGGTAGCGGGCTATAATCGCCGGCTTTGCCTTGCCACACCGCCTTGGATCATCCGCAGATCCTGGACGCAGCGGGTGGCTTTAACCTCAAGGAGAGTCCATGCGTCATTACGAGATCATTCTCATGATCCACCCGGATCAGAGCGAACAAGTGCCCGCCATGCTGGAGCGCTACAAGTCCATGATCACCAACGGCGGTGGCAAGATCCATCGCGTGGAAGACTGGGGCCGTCGTCAGCTGACCTACATGATCAACAAGCTGGCCAAGGCGCACTACCTGTGCGTGAACATCGAGGCCGATCAGGCCGTGATGGCCGAACTCGAGCACGCGTTCAAGTTCAACGACGCCGTGCTGCGCCACCTGACGGTGCAGTTGAAGAAGGCCGAAACCGGCCCGTCGTCGATGATGAAGACCGTCGAGCGCGAAGAAGCGCGCAAGACGCAGCAGGCCGAGTTCGCATCGCAGCGGGACTGAACCAGCTGCACTTGACGGCCCGTATCGCAGAGGTCAAGGCCCTGCGCTACACACCGTCCGGCATCCCCGTCCAAGATCTGGTGCTCGAACACGAGTCAGAGATCGAAGAGGCAGGGCAAGTCCGGCAGGTCAAGGCCACGATCAAGGCAGTCGCTTTCGGCGCGGTGGCCGAGAGAATGCGTCAAACCACCGTCGGCAGTAGCTGGCGGTTCGACGGATTCATCGCCAACCAGCGCGTCGGCAAGAGCGTCGTTCTGCACGTGCAAGAGTTTCAACCAGATTCAACAGATTGACAGGAGCCCACCATGGCTGGACCCAGGCGTTTCAATAACAAGGACAAGCGTCCCAAGCGCAACACGCAATCGCTTCTGTTCAAGCGCAAGCGCTTTTGCCGCTTCACGGTGACCGGCGTCGAGCACATCGACTACAAGGACATCGACACGCTGCGCGATTTCATTGCCGAGAACGGCAAGATCATCCCCGCGCGACTGACAGGCACCCGTGCCTTCTTCCAGCGTCAGCTGAACACGGCCATCAAGCGTGCGCGTTTCCTCGCCATGCTGCCGTACAGCGACCAGCACCGCATCTAAGGAAAGCCGAACATGCAAATCATTCTGCTCGACAAGGTTGTGAACCTGGGCAACCTGGGCGAGATCGTCAAGGTCAAGGACGGCTACGCGCGCAATTTCCTGATCCCCTCCGGCCGCGCCCGTCGCGCCACCGAGACGGCCAAGAAGGAGTTCGAAGCCCGCCGCGTGGAACTGGAAAAGGCCGCAGCTGCCAAGCTGGCCGAGTCGCAGGCCCAAGGCGAAAAGCTGGCCGGTACCGCCGTCAAGCTGACGCAGAAGGCTGGCGTCGATGGCCGGTTGTTCGGCTCCGTCACCAACGCCGACGTTGCCGAAGAGCTGAACAAGCTCGGCTACAAGGTCGTCAAGTCGCAAGTGCGCATGCCGAACGGCCCGATCAAGAATGTCGGCGACAGCACGGCCAGCGTGGCCCTGCACACCGACGTCGTGGTCGAGATCAACGTGTCGGTCTACGGCGAAACGGCCTGATCCGTTTTCCGTGACACGAGCCGCCAGGCGCAAGCCCGGCGGCTTTTCTTTTGGGGCTGCCCAAGCGCTGGGTTCTGCACAGGCAGCGGCTGCAAAATCACCGCTGCTCCACCGCTTATGCACAGGCTTGTCCCATGACGCGGACAGCCCCGCGCCGTAGCATCCGCCGTTTCGCCTGAGGGTCTCCATGTCCGCCCTGTACACCATCGACGACGATCCGCAGGATCGCCAGATCGCCCAGTTGCGCGTGCCTCCGCACTCCATCGAGGCCGAGTCCAGCGTGTTGGGCGGGCTGCTGCTGGACAACACCGCCTGGGACCGCGTGGGCGACCTGCTCAAGGACAACGACTTCTACCGCTACGAGCACCGGCTGATCTTCGGCTCCATCCGCGACCTGGTGAACGGCGACAGGCCGGCCGACGTGATCACCGTGTTCGAGCAGTTGCAGTCGGTCGGCAAGGCCGACGACATCGGCGGGCTGGCTTACCTGAACTCGCTGGCGCAGTTCGTTCCCAGCGCCAGCAACATCCGGCGCTACGCCGAGATCGTGCGCGAGCGCGCCATCCTGCGCAAACTGGTCACCGCCAGCGACGAGATCGCCACCAGCGCTTTCAGCACCCAGGGCCGCGCGGTCGAAAAAATCCTGGACGAAGCCGAGCAGAAGATCTTCAACATCGGCGAAGAGGGCGCGCGCAACAAGCAGGGCTTCCAGGGCATGGACAGTCTGGTGGTCAACCTGCTGGACCGCGTACAGGAGATGGCCGACAACGACAACGACATCACGGGCGTGCCCACCGGCTTTGCCGATCTGGACCGCATGACGTCGGGTCTGCAGGCCGGCGACATGATCGTGCTGGCGGCACGCCCGTCCATGGGCAAGACCGCGTTCGCAGTCAACATCGCCGAGCATGTAGCGCTGCACGAAGGCCTGCCGGTCGCCATCTTCTCGATGGAAATGGGCGCGGCCCAGCTGGCTGTGCGGATCGTCGGCTCGATCGGCCGCATCGACCAGGGGCACCTGCGCACCGGCAAGCTGACCGATGACGAATGGCCGCGGCTGACCGAGGCGATCGAGAAGCTGCGCACCATCTCGCTGCACATCGACGAGTCACCGGGCCTCACGTCCAGCGAGCTGCGCGCCAACTCGCGCCGGCTGGCGCGCCAGTGCGGCAAGCTGGGCCTGATCGTGGTGGACTACCTGCAGCTGATGAGCGGCTCCAGCGGCGGCAGCGACGAGAACCGTGCAACGGAGTTGGGTGAAATCTCGCGTGGCCTGAAGATGCTGGCGCGCGAGCTGCAGTGCCCGGTGATTGCGCTGTCCCAGCTCAACCGCAGTGTCGAGACCCGGCCCGACAAGCGCCCGATGATGAGCGACCTGCGCGAATCCGGCGCCATCGAGCAGGACGCCGACATCATCATGTTCATCTACCGCGACGAGTACTACACCAAGGACGCCTGCAAGGAGCCGGGCGTCGCCGAAATCATCATCGCCAAGCAGCGTAACGGCCCGACCGGCACCGTCAAGCTCGCCTTCTTGCGCAACATCACCAAGTTCGAGAGCCTGGCCGCAGGTTCCGAAGGCGGCTACTGATGGAGGCGACCGTCCACCGTGCCGACATCGAGGCCGCAGCCACACGGCTGCAGCAAGGCCCCGCGAATTTCCTGCGGCAAACGCCGCTGTGGCGCCTGACCGGCGCGCAGCTGGGCATCGATTGCGCCGAGGTCTGGCTCAAGCTGGAGCAGTTGCAGGTGTCGGGCAGCTTCAAGGCCCGCGGCATGTTGCACCGCTTGCTGGCGCAGCCGATTCCCGCCAGTGGCGTGGTCGTTGCCTCCGGCGGTAACGCCGGCATCGCGACCGCCGCAGCCGCACAGGCCCTGGGCGTGCGCTGCGAGGTCTTCGTGCCCACCATCAGCGCGCCCGCCAAGCAGGCGCGGCTGCGCGCGTTGGGGGCTGAGCTGTTCGTCGTGGGCGAGGCCTACGCCCAGGCGCTGGCGGCCTGCCTGGCGCGCCAACAGGAGACGGGCGCGCTGCTGACCCATGCCTACGACCAGCCCGAGGTGGTCGCCGGCGCCGGCACGCTCGCGCGCGAGATCGAGCAGCAGGCCGGCGCATTGCCCGACAGTCTGCTCGTCAGCGTGGGCGGCGGTGGGTTGATCGGCGGCATCGCGGCCTGGTGTGAAGACCGCGCGCGCGTGGTGGCGCTGGAGCCTGCGCTGGCGCCCACCCTATTCCGTGCGCGCGAAGCCGGCGCGCCGGTCGATGTCGACGTGGCCGGCATCGCCGCTGACGCATTGGGTGCGCGCCGCATCGGCGCGATCTCGTGGGACATCACGGAGCGCCATGTGCACACCGCGCTGCTGCTGGACGACGACGCCATCCGCGACGCGCAGCGGTGGCTGTGGCGCGAATTGCGTTTGGCCGTCGAACCGGCGGCCGCCCTCGGCCTGGCGGCCCTGCGCTGCGGCGCCTACTGCCCGCAGCCCGGCGAGCGCGTGGGCCTGATCATCTGCGGCGGCAACGTCGACCCGGCCACCTTGGCCTGAAATTTAGAATCCCACGATGCTGGACATCAACCTACTTCGCAAAGACCTGGATTCGGTCGTCGCGCGTCTCGAACAACGCAAGAGCCCCCAACCCTACCTGGACGTTGCCGCCTTCAAAGCGCTGGAGGCCGAGCGCAAGAGCCTGCAGACGCGCACCGAAGAGCTGCAGGCACGGCGCAACAGTCTCTCCAAGCAGATCGGTCAGCTCAAGTCCAAGGGCGAGAGTGCCGACGCCGTGATGGCCGAAGTCAACGCCCTGAAGGCCGAGCTCGACGCTTCGGCCGCGCGCTTGGACCAGTTGCAGCCGGAACTGC
Organism: Rhodoferax sp. RT4P68; assembly: GCF_056521305.1. Classification (NCBI taxonomy): domain Bacteria; kingdom Pseudomonadati; phylum Pseudomonadota; class Betaproteobacteria; order Burkholderiales; family Comamonadaceae; genus Rhodoferax; species Rhodoferax sp. RT4P68. The sequence continues at coordinate 44,406 of NZ_JBWMBB010000013.1, read as the reverse complement.
ACGCCCTGCTGCTGGCCGTGCCCAACCTGCCGCACACCAGCGTGCCGGTGGGCGCCGACGAGCGCGGCAACGTCGAGCTGCGCCGCTGGAGCCCCTCGGGCCAGGACCCCCAGCTGCTAAGCTTCACGCCGCGCGACCACGTCGACCTGGGCACGCCGCTGGGGCTCGATTTCGAGATGGGCGTCAAGCTCGCGGGCGCGCGCTTCACCGTCATGAAAGGCCCGATCGCCCGCCTGCACCGCGCGCTCGCGCAGTTCATGCTGGACCTGCAGACGCAGCAGCACGGCTACACCGAGTGCTATGTGCCCTATGTGGTCAACGCCGAGACGCTGCAGGGCACCGGCCAGCTGCCCAAGTTCGAGGGCGATCTGTTCGCCGCGAAGAAGGGTGGCCAGGAGGGCGAGGAGGTGCCCGACCACACCGCGCTCTACCTGATCCCCACCAGCGAAGTGCCGCTGACCAACTTCGTGCGCGACGAGATCGTGCCGCTGGACCAGCTCCCGATGCGCCTGACCGCGCACACGCCGTGCTTTCGCTCGGAAGCCGGCAGCGCCGGGCGCGACACGCGTGGGCTGATTCGCCAGCACCAGTTCGACAAGGTCGAGATGGTGCAGATCGTGCACCCCGACAAGAGTTACGAAGCGCTGGACGAGATGACCGGCCATGCCGAGGCCGTGCTGAAAGCGCTGGGCCTGCCGTACCGCGTGATGTGCCTGTGCACCGGCGACATGGGCTTTGGCGCCACGCGCACGCACGATCTGGAGGTCTGGCTGCCGGCGCAGAACACCTACCGCGAGATCAGCTCGGTGTCGAACTGCGAGGCCTTCCAGGCGCGGCGGCTGCAGGCACGCTTCAAGAACGCGCAGGGCAAGAACGAGTTGCTGCACACGCTGAACGGCTCTGGCCTGGCCGTGGGCCGTGCGCTGGTGGCAGTGCTGGAGAACCACCAGAACGAGGACGGCTCGGTCAGCATTCCCGAAGCCTTGCGCCCGTATCTGGGCGGTCTTGCGCGTTTGTCCTGCTAGAATCGCGGGCTTCGCAACCCGGGTCGACCACCGGGATCGCCACGCAGAATTTCAGGAGAGGTGGCAGAGTGGTCGAATGTACCTGACTCGAAATCAGGCGTAGGGGCGACCCTACCGTGGGTTCGAATCCCACCCTCTCCGCCAGCCAGCAAGCCCCGTGAACCTCGTGTCCACGGGGCTTTTTGCTGGGGGGCCGCCGGTGTGCGCCCTGTCGCCCCGGTAACAGCGCCGTGCGCGAAAGATCTGAAACTCGGCGCTCTTACGGAGCAAAAGGAGTTTTCGATGGCAGACAGCTTGCAGACCGAAGTGCGCGGCAACGTGCTGGTCATGACGATCCACCGGCCGGAGGCGCGCAACGCCATGGACCAGGCCACCGCCCACGCCCTGGCCGCCGCGCTCGACGAACTCGACGCCCGCGACGACCTGCGCTTGGGCATCGTCACCGGTGGCGGCGGCACCTTCTGCTCGGGCATGGACCTCAAGGGTTTTCTGCGGGGCGAGCGGCCCAGTGTCGAGGGCCGCGGCTTCGGCGGATTGACCGAGCGCCCGCCGCGCAAGGTGCTGATCGCCGCCGTCGAGGGCTACGCGCTGGCCGGTGGCTTCGAGCTGGTGCTGGCCTGCGACCTCGTCGTGGCCTCCCGGGCGGCCAAGTTTGGCTTGCCCGAAGTCAAACGCGGGCTCGTGGCGTCGGCCGGTGGGCTGATGCGGCTGCCGCGCCGCATCCCGTTCCACGTCGCCATGGAATACGCGCTCACCGGCGAGATGCTGGACGCCGAGCGCGCTCACGGTTTTGGCCTCGTGAACCGGCTGACCGAGCCGGGCCAGGCATTGGAGGAGGCCCTGAAGTTCGCCGCCGTCGTGGCCGCCAACGGCCCGCTGGCTGTTGCCACCAGCAAGCGCATCGTGACCGAGTCGGCGGACTGGAGCCGTGAGGAGATGTTCGCGCTGCAGCGGCCGATCGCGGCACCGGTGTTCACCTCGACCGATGCGCGCGAAGGATCGGCCGCATTCGCGGAAAAACGCGCGCCCAACTGGACCGGCCGCTGAGAGCGTGCGGCTCCGTGCACCGACTTCAGGCGCTGGCGTACCCCACAGGATGCGCCGCGTCCTTACAAATGCTTAACCCTTCAGTGTTTTCCGCAGGGCGTGGGCTGTGTCACTTTCGGTACAGTTCCCGGTAGGTCATTCGCACCTATAACGGAGAATTTACATGACACAAAAGATCGCTTACGTTACCGGCGGCATGGGCGGCATCGGCACCGCCATCTGCCGGCGTATGCACAAGGAGGGCTTCAAGGTCATCGCCGGCTGCGGCCCCACGCGTGACCACGCCAAATGGATCGCCGAGCAGGCGGCCGAGGGCTACACCTTCTACGCATCGGCAGGCAACGTAGGCGCCTGGGATTCCACGGTCGAGGCCTTCACCAAGGCCAAGGCCGAGCACGGCAGCATTGACGTGCTGGTCAACAACGCCGGCATCACCAAGGACCGCATGTTCATCAAGATGACACGCGAGGACTGGGACACCGTCATCGAAACCAACCTGAATAGCATGTTCAATGTCACCAAGCAAGTGGTGGCGGACATGGTGGAGAAGGGCTGGGGCCGCATCATCAACATCTCGTCGGTCAACGGCGAAAAGGGCCAGGCCGGCCAGACCAACTACTCGGCCGCCAAGGCCGGCATGCACGGTTTCACGATGGCGCTGGCGCAAGAGCTGGCAGGCAAGGGCGTGACGGTCAACACCGTGAGCCCGGGCTACATCGGCACCGACATGGTCAAGGCCATCCGCCAGGACGTGCTGGACAAGATCGTCGCCACCATCCCGGTCAAGCGTCTGGGCCAGCCTGAAGAGATCGCCTCCATCATCGCGTGGCTGGCGTCCGAAGAAGGTGGCTATTCCACCGGCGCCGACTTCTCGGTGAACGGCGGCCTGCACATGGGCTGACGCCGGACGGCCCCACATCCGGGGCTGCCCGCCCACCCCGAAACCCGCTGCGGCGGGTTTTTTTTCGCCTGCGCGAACGGGTGCCGCGTCGGTACAGTAAATTGACTTGGACATTCCCGCGCGTTGCAACCAGAAGCCCACCCCATGCCCCACAGCGTTTCCCTGATCAGCACCGTGGCGGCCGGCCTCGGTCTGGCGCTGATCTTCGGGATGCTGGCGGCGCGCTTGCGGCTGCCCGCGCTGGTGGGCTACCTGCTCGCCGGGGTGGTGATCGGGCCGTTCACACCCGGCTTCGTGGCCGATGCCGATATCGCCGCCCAACTGGCCGAGATCGGTGTGATGCTGCTGATGTTCGGCGTGGGCCTGCATTTCTCGCTGGACGATCTGCTGGCCGTGCGCAAGATCGCGCTGCCTGGCGCTGTGGTGCAGATGGCGGTGGCCACGGCCCTGGGCATGGGCCTGGCCTGCTGGTGGGGCTGGAACCTGGGCGGCGCACTGGTGTTCGGCCTGTCCCTGTCGGTCGCCAGCACGGTGGTGCTGTTGCGCGCGCTGGAGAGCCGCGGCCTGCTCGACACCTTCAACGGCCGCATTGCAGTGGGCTGGCTGGTGGTCGAAGACCTGGCCATGGTGTTGGTGCTGGTGCTGCTGCCACCCCTGGGCGGATGGCTGGCCGGCAGCGAGGCGACCGACCTGCGCGAGTTGGCCCATACGCTGGGCGTCACGCTGTTGCAGGTGGGCCTGTTTGTCGGGTTGATGCTGGTGGTCGGCCGGCGCCTGTTCCCGTGGCTGCTCTGGCAGGTGCAGCGCACCGGCTCGCGCGAGCTGTTCACGCTGTGCGTGGTGGCGGCGGCTGTCAGCATCGCCGTGGGGTCGACAGCGCTGTTCGGCGTGTCGTTCGCCCTGGGCGCGTTCTTTGCCGGCATGGTCATGCGCGAATCCGAATTCAGCCACCGCGCGGCAGAAGAGTCGCTGCCGCTGCGCGACGCCTTCGCCGTGCTGTTCTTCGTCTCGGTCGGCATGCTGTTCGACCCCTGGGTGCTGATCGAGCGGCCGCTGCAGGTGCTGGCCGTCGTCGGCGTCATCGTGGTGGGCAAGTCCATTGCCGCTGCTGCGCTGGTGCTGGCCTTCCGCTACCCGCTGAATACGGCGCTCACGGTGTCGGCCAGCCTGGCGCAGATCGGCGAGTTCTCGTTCATCCTGGTCGGCCTGGGGGCCTCCCTGGGCCTGCTGCCACCCGAGGGGCAAAGCCTGGTGCTGGCCGGCGCGCTGATCTCCATTGCGCTGAACCCGGCCGCCTTCTACTGCGCCGAGCCCATGCAGCGCTGGATCCTCGCACGCTCGCCGCTGGCCCGCCGCATGGAGGCGCGTGACGATCCCATGGCCGAGTTGCCGTTGCACACCGAACAGAAATACCTGGCGCGCCAGGTGGTGCTGGTGGGCTATGGCCGTGTCGGCAGTCGCATCGCCGCCGCCATGCAGGCGCACCACATCCCCTTCGTCGTGGCCGAGCAGAACCGCGAGACCGTCGAGCGGCTGCGCGGAGAAGGCATGGCCGCGGTGTTCGGCGATGCGTCCGAGCCGGCCACGCTGATCCAGGCCCACATCGCCCGCGCGCGCATGCTGGTCATCGCCACGCCCGATTCGCTGAACGTGCGCCAGATGATCGGCGTGGCGCGCGCGCTGAACCCTGCCATCGAGATCGCCGTGCGCACCCACAGCGAGACCGAGGCGCGCCTGCTGAACGAAGAGCAGGCGGGCCGGGTGTTTCTGGGTGAGCAGGAGCTGGCCCAGTCGATGGCGCGCCACGTGGTCGAGCGCACCACGGCCGGTGTGTCGGCGCACTGAGCGCAATTCAGCTCGCTCACCGCGCTCACCGCGCCTGCAGCGCCAGCAGCGCGCGATGCGGTCCGCTCAAGGCGGCGTCGTCGAACGCAGCCGGTTCACATCGAGTTCGCTGACCGCCGGCGCGCTGTTGCCCCAGGCGCCGCGCACATGCGTCAACACCGCCGCGATCTCGCTGTCGGGCAGCGCCAGCACAAAGGGCTGCATGCCGAATGGGCGCGGATTGCCGGCCGTGGCCGGCGCGAAACCGCCGTGCAGTACCACTTGCACCAGGTTCGCCGTGGACGCCATGGTCACGGCGCGGTTGCCCGCCAGCGACGGATAGAGGCCGCCAGCGCCCTGGCCGTCCGCACCATGGCACTGCGCGCAATGCTGCTCGTAGCGCTTGGCGCCGAGTGTGGCGACCGCGGCGGGCGGCGCGATGCGCTGGGGGGCCGGGCTGGCCGGCGACTGCGGCAGGCTCTTGAGGTAGCCGGCCATGGCCGACAGGTCGGCATCCGTCAGATGCTGGGTGCTGCGCAGCACCACCTCGGCCATCGGGCCGCTGACCCAGCCACGTGGCGACACGCCCTTTTGCAGCAGCGCGACCACGTCGGCCAGAGGCCAGTCGGCCACGCCGGCTTCGCTGGGTGAGGTCAACGCTGGCGCATACCAGTTCTGCATCGGAATCAGGCCGCCGGACAACGCCTGGCGGTCGTCCGTCGCGCCCCAGGTGTTGCGGGCGCTGTGGCAGGCCGCACAGTGGCCCAGGCCCTGCACCAGGTAGGCGCCGCGGTTCCATTCCGCGGACTGCGCCGCATTGGGCTGGAACTCGCCGGCGCGAAAGAACAGCGCCCGCCACACGGCCAGCGCCGCCTGCTGGTCGTACGGCCAGCGCAGCGCGTGCGCGCGGTTCGGCTCGGGGCTGGCCGGCAGGCTCTGCAGGTAAGCGAACAGCGCATCGGAATCCCCGCGCGTCACCTGCGTGAAGCTGGTGTACGGAAACGCCGGGTACAGCAGCCTTCCATCACGTGACCGTCCATGGTGCAGCGCGCGCCAGAACGCGGTGGACGACCAGGCGCCCAGGCCGTGTTCGCGGTCGGGGGTGAGGTTGCTGCCGTACAGCGTGCCGAACGGCGTCTGAAGGGCCGCACCCCCGGCGTACGGCGTGCCGCCCCGGCTCGTATGGCAGGCCGCGCAGTTGCCGGCCTGGGCCAGGTAGGCGCCACGGGCGATCTGCGCCGGGGTCGCGGGCACGGCCGGCCCGGCGGCGGACAGATCGGGCTCGCCCCGCACGTTCAGCCACCAGACCAGCGCGGCACCGGCGGCGAGCAACACGGCCAGCAGCGCGGCTGCCTGCAGTAGGCGGCGGCTCATGGCACGGCTCCCAATTCAGGCGCACTGCCGCACGGAATGCGCGGCACTTGTGCGGGCCAGGCCGGCGCCTGGGCCACAGCCTTGGCCTGTGCCGGCAACGGCTGTGCGGCCAGCCAGCCAGACACGGCGGCCACGTCTTCATCCGGCAGGCGCCGGGCGATGTCGGCCATGCAATCGGGCGCATGGGCCCGGCGTTCCTGCGTCTTCCAGGCGCCGAGCTGGCCATTCAGATAGTCGCGCGGCAGCCCGAGCAGGCCGGGCACGTGGGGCGCCACGCCGGTCAGCGCCGTGCCATGGCACTGCGCGCAGGCCGGCAAGCCGCGCGCCGCATCGCCCTGCTGCACCAGCTGCTGGCCGCGCTGCAGCTGCTGCGCCGTGGCGCCGGTGCGCGCAGGCGGCGGATACGGCAGGTCTAGCGCAGAAAAGTAACCGGCAATCTCGCGCAGGTAGTCGTCGCTCAGCAAGTCGACCATGCGCGTCATCGGGCCGTAGTGGCGCCTGCCATCGCGAAAGTTCACGAGCTGGTGGTACAGATAGCCGGCCGGCTTGCCTGCGATGCGCGGGTAATAGCCATCGGCCGCGGCGCGCCCGGCAGGGCCGTGGCAGACGGTGCAGGCCACCATGCGCTGGGCCATGCTGTCTTCGATGGTGGGCGGGGCCGCTGCGGCGGGGGCCGCCAGCAGCGTGAGGGGCAGGGCGGCGGCGAGCAATGGGTTGCGCAATGCGCGCAGGCAGGAGATGGCATTCACGCTGTCGATCATGCCGCATGCGTGGGCGGCCAGACAGCATCAGATCAGCTGCGGGCGACCGGATCAGCGTCGGCGCCACCACCATGCGCTCGAGCGACGCGCGTTTGGTTCAGACGCCCGGCGGGCAGCGCGGGAACGGCGGCCCGATACGCAACCCGTGCCGGCTCAGCGCGCCTGCCCATCCGGTAGACGCCCCGGAATCCAGTACCCCAGCGCCGCCGCCGCCGCGAACCCGATCAAGCCGATGGTGGCAATCCCCGCCGCCAGCGACAGGCTGCCCGCCAGAAACGACAGCAGCGCCGGCCCGCACGAGCTGCCGATGTCCGACATCAGCCGCCACACCCCCAGGAAGTGCGCCCGCCCGTGGCGCGGCGCGTGGTCGGCGCCCAGCGTCATGATCATCCCCGACCCAATGCCGTTGCCGAAGCCAACGGCCAGCGCGGCGATCAACAGCGAGGTGAAGCCGGTGGCAAGCGGCATCAGCAACAGCGCCGTGCCCATGATGACCATCGACGGCACCGCCACCCAGCGCCTGCCCTTGTGGTCCATCAGCTTGCCGGCCGGGTAGAACACCAGCATGTCGATGCCACCGGCCAGGCCATACACCAGCGATGCCACGGCTGGGGCCAGCGCGAGATGGTCTGCCCACAGGGGAATGACCACCTGCCGCGACGATCGCACGGCACTGACCAGCAGCACGCCGATGCCCAGCGTGAGGAACACCCGGCGGTGGTCGCGCAGCGTCGAGACGATGGTGATGGAGGCAGGCGGCGCCTGGCCGGCCGGCAGCGGCGGCGCCACCAGATCCGGCACGCGCGCGCCCAGGGCCGCGGCACCCAGCACGCCGGCGATGCCGACACCGAAGGCCGCCGACAGGCCGAACGCATGCACCGCCGCCGCCCCGGCAAACGGGCCGATGAACATGCCGATCCGCATCACCCCGCCCAGCGTGGACAGCGCCCGCGCGCGGTATTGGACCGGCACGGCGTCCGACATGTAGCTCTGGCGCGCCAGGTTGTAGATGGCCTGCGACATGCCGACCATCAGGCAGCCGGCCGCGAACAGGCCCAGCCGCGACGTCGATACGCACAGCACCATGCCCAGCGCGCTCCAGATGCCCGCGCCGACGATGGCGCGGCGCTCGCCCCAGCGCATGGTGATCAGCGAGGCCGGGATGTTGTTGAGCAGCGAGCCGATGCTGATCAGCGCGACGACCAGCGCGGCCATCGGCACCGAGGCGCCCAGCTCGCGCGCCATCAGGGCAATGATGGGCAGGATGGCGCCCTCGCCCAGGCCGAACAACAGCGAGGGGCCGAAGGCCGGGATGGCGATGCGGCGAAAGGAGAACCCGGCGGACGCGGGAGCGGCGGGTGGGGGAGAAGGGGGCGCCATGCGGGCCGCTCGGGGGGTGTCGGGCCGTTTCAGTGTTCCATGAGCCGCTGCACCTGAATCACGTTCCCAGACCACACGCCCCCTGGGGGCAGCGCGCGAATGGCGGCCTTTTGGTCGTCGCTCAAGCTGTGCTCACTGGCGATGTAGTGCTCGCTCACGCGGAATCGGTGAACGCCTTTGTCGTCTGCATCGGGCAGGAGGAGGCTGATCTCGTACATGGTCATGCCGCGATTTTCAGGGACAGTCGCCGCCGGAGCGGGCCTCGCGCGACCCACCGTCCGCTCAGCGCTCCTTCATGCTCCACAAGGCCGCAAGCGCCACCTGCGTCGCGGCGTCATCCAGCTTGGTCCGATGCGCAATGCCCAGGGCTCTGAACAGAGGCGGCTGCAGCGGCCGCGTACTGATGCGGGGATCGGGTGCCGGCGCGCCTGCTTCGTGCGGCAACAGCGCTGCGCCATAGCCTGCCGCGACGAGGCTCTTCATCGCATCGTTGAAGTTCAGCTCGATGCGCGGCTGCGGGCGCTCGCCGGCGGCGGCGAACCATTCGGCGGTCTGGCGGGCCAGCCGGGTTCCGAGAGCCCGCCCGCCGTTAAGCCGTGCCCTTCACCGCCCAGGCCAGCGCAGCGTAGGAGCGGGGGCCATCCGGCTCTCCGTCCAGGTATGCCGACCTGACCCCCGCCCCCAGCCTGGCCCGCTCCGTCGCGTCCAGCGAACCCACGTACTCGGCGGCCGGCCCTTCCTTGCCGACATAGGGCGCCCAGTAGTCGGCAAATTCGGTGAACTCCATGCGGATCTGCAGCGTGGTCTCCACGACATCGGCGAAGCCGGCGTTGCGCCATGCCGCAGCCAGTTCGCCCGGCCGCGTCATCGGCCGCGTGTAGTTCCTGGCGCGCCGTTCCACGGCCTTGGGGTCCAGCGCTGCGGCGGTGTCGAAGAACATGCGGTTGGCCACGAAGCCACCGCGCACGTCCCACACGGCCGCTCCCACCACGGCGCCCGGCCGCGCCACGCGGCGCATCTGCACCAACGCGGCCCGCGTGTCCGGCACGAAGTGCAGGACCAGCAGCGACAGAACGGCGTCGAAGTGCTGGTCCGGGAAGTGCAGGGCGCAGGCATCGCCCACGCTGAACTGCACGCCCGCGCCGGCGTACCGCGCTGTTGCGGCCTCGACATAGATGGGTGACAGGTCGACGGCGTGGACCTGCGCGTTGGGGCTGCGGGCAACCACGGCGCCAGCCAGATGGCCCGTGCCGCAGCCCACGTCCAGCACGCGGGTGGCGGCGCCGAGGTCGATGAAGTCCAGGAACGGCTGCGCGAGGCGGCGGCTCCAGCGGCCCATGGTCAGCTCGTAGCCGTCGCCATCGGTCGCGAGGAAGGTGGATGAGGTGTGCATGGGCGGGCTCCACGGTGTGGGCAGCGGGTGGAAGACCCGCACGTTCAAGAGGAAGGTTAGACCGATTCTTGTGGCGTTGCCAGACAGGCACATGGGCAGTTTGAGGCCCGCCCGTGGCCGTATGACTTGGGGTTGAATCGAGGTTTCATGCAAACCATGCGGGTAAACGGTACATTTCGGCGTCATGCGCTAAAAAATCATGCGTCAAACCCAACTCAATCAGAAGTCAAACCCTGTGCCATCGTTCAAAGGCAACAAGGCATCGCTGCCCAGCAAGCTGTGCGTGGCCTGCGGGCGGCCCATGGTCTGGCGCAAGCGCTGGGCGAAGAACTGGGCCGAGGTGAAGTTCTGCTCCGACGCCTGCCGACAGCGCGGCCACGCGAAGGCGCCAGCCGATGCCTGAACTGCGCGCGTTGGTCATCGTGCTGGGCGACCAGCTGGACCGCCAGTCGTCGGCGTTCGACGGGTTCGACTCCGCGCATGACGCCGTGTGGATGGCCGAGGTCGCAGAAGAGTCCACGCACGTCTGGTCCGCCAAGCAGCGCATCGCCGTCTTCCTGGCAGCGATGCGGCACTTCGCCGAGGGCCTGCGCACCGAAGGCTGGCGCGTGGACTACACCGCGCTCGACGAGGCCTCGGACAGCGGCACGTTGGCCGATGCACTGCGCCAGGCCATCGCACGGCTGAAGCCCCAGCAGCTGGTGCTGTGCGCGTCCGGCGACTGGCGCGTCTACCAATCGATCCGCAGCGTGGCGAAGCTGGCCGACCTGCCGCTCGACGTGCGCGACGACCGGCACTTCTACTGCACCGTGCGTGAGTTCACGACCCACGCGCAGGGCCGCAAATCCCTGCGGCTCGAGTACTTCTACCGCGAGATGCGCCAGCGCCACGGCGTGTTGATGGAAGGGCGCAAGCCCATCGGCGGCCAATGGAACTTCGACGCCGAGAACCGCGGTGCGTTTGGCCCGGGCGGCCCCGGCGCGCTGCCCGCGCCGCCGCGCTTCGAACCGGATGCGACCACGCGCCAGGTCATCGGCCTCGTCAACACCCGTTTCGCTGACCACCCCGGCACGCTCGACAGCTTTGGCTGGCCCGTGACGCGTGCGCAGGCACTGCAGGCACTCAGCGCCTTCATCGACCACCGCCTGCCGCTGTTCGGCCAGTACCAGGACGCGATGTGGCCGGGAGAGCCGTGGCTGTACCACTCGCTGTTGTCGGCCGCGCTCAACCTGAAGCTCTTGAGCCCGCAGGAGGTGGTGCAGGCGGCCGAGGCGGCGTATCACGCGGGCCGTGCGCCGCTTGCCAGCGTGGAGGGCTTCGTGCGGCAGATCCTCGGCTGGCGCGAATACGTGCGCGGCATCTACTGGACGCAGATGCCGTCCTACCTCGACCTGAACGCGCTGGACGCGCAGGAACCGCTGCCGGCGTGGTACTGGACGGGCGGCACCGACATGGCCTGTCTGCACGACGCGATCACGCAGACGCTGACGCATGGCTACGCGCACCACATCCAGCGCCTGATGGTCACTGGTCTGTACGCGCTGATGCTGGGCGTGCAGCCGCAGCAGGTGCACGCCTGGTACCTGGCGGTCTATGTGGACGCGGTCGAGTGGGTCGAGCTGCCCAACACGCTGGGCATGAGCCAGTACGCCGATGGCGGGCTGATGGGCAGCAAGCCCTACATCGCCACCGGCAAGTACATCGAGCGCATGGGCGGCGCGCTCTGCGCCGGCTGCCGCTATGACCCCGCGCAGCGCGAGGGCGCGCGCGCCTGCCCGTTCACCACGCTGTATTGGGATTTCCTGATGCGCCACGAGGCGCTGCTGGCCGCGCACCCGCGCATGGCGCTGCAGGTGAAGAACCTGGCGCGCCTGAGCGATGCGCAGCGGCAGGCCGTGGTCGAGCGGGCCGGCGCCATCCGGCGCGGCGAGGTCGGGCTGCTTGCAGCGGCCTCTCCGGTGGCTTGACTCTTCATTTCTGAACCAACGAACCGACACCATGAACGCTCCACACAATTTCGTGGCCCTGGTCACCGGCGCACGCGGCGGCATCGGCGCCGAGGTGGTGGCCCGCCTGCGCAGCGCCGGGCACCGCGTGGCCGCCGTCGGCCGCGACGCCACCGCGCTCGCCACAGTCCAGGCCGACGCGCATCTCGCGTTCGACACCACCACCGCCGAGGGCGCCGCCCAGGCCATCGCCGCCTGCCGCGCGCAACTCGGCGCGGTGCCCACCTTGCTTGCGCACTGCGTCGGCAGCACCTTGATCGCGCCGCTGCACCGCACCAGCCCGGCCCAGTACCGCGAGGTCATGCGCATCAATCTGGACAGCGCCGTCTACATGCTGCAGGCCTGGGTCGACGCGATGCGAGAAGCCGGTGCCGCAGGCGAGGGCGGCGCGGCGGTGTTTGCATCGAGCGTGGTGGCCCGCATCGGCGTGGCCAACCACGAGGCCATCGCCGCGGCCAAGGGCGGCATCGAGGCGCTGGTGCGCAGTGCGGCCGCCACCTACGCGCCGCTGCGGCTGCGCGTCAATGCCGTGGCGCCAGGCATGACGGACACGCCGATGACCGCCAGCATGCTGCGCGTGGACGCCATGCGCGAGGGCGCCGGCAAACAGTACCCGTTGGGCGGCGTGCAGAGCGCAGCGCAGGTGGCCGATGCCATGGCCTGGCTGCTGTCCGAGGCTGCCGCGCGCATCACCGGCCAGGTGATTGCCGTCGACGGTGGCTTCACCACCATTCGCCCGCTGGTTCGGTGAGGCGCGCACGCGACCCGACGAGGAACGACATGGAACACACAGCACATCCCGTCTCGCGCCGCGCCATGTTGGCCGGCCTGGCACTGCCCTGGCTCGTCGCCGGGTGCAGCACACCGCTGCCGCTGGGCCCGGCACCGGGTGCCGATGCCGATGCGGCCAACGCCGCCGATGCCATTGCACGGCTGCGCGACACCGCGCTGGCCCACGGCCTGCTTGCCTACCGCCAGTTGACCGACATCAACGTGGCCTACAACGGCGAATGGCGGCCGCTGATCGACCGCATCCAGCCCGAGCTGGTCGATGCCGGCTTTCGGGGCCGCTCCGAAGAGCGGCTGCTGCCGCGCCAGGGCCTGGTCGCGCAGGCCTACACCGGTCCCAAGGGCCGCAAGCAGGTGGTGTGGCGGCGTGGCGCTGCGGTGGGCACCAGAGATGGCCTGGGCGACGTGTCGGTCTGGCTCAACGGCGTGCGCAGCAGCGACACCGCCGCGCAGGACGCCGCCGCGCTGGTGGCCGAGGCCTATGGCCTGTTCCTGCTGGGCCCGCTGTGGCTGGCCGACCGCGGCCTGCCGGTGCGCACGCGCGGCACCGAGCGTGTCGATGGCCGCCTGTGCGATGTGGTCGATGTGTGGCTGCGGCCGGGCCTCGGCCGTGTCGCGGCCGACCGTGTGGCGCTGTGCATCGACCGGGGCGACGGTCTGGTGCATCGCATGCGCTTCACGCTCGAAGGCTTTGTGAACACGCGCGGGGCGGTGGCCGAGGTGGACACCTTCGAGCACGAGCGCCACTTCGGCGTGGTGTGGCCGATGCGTTCGTACGAGCGCGTCGTGCACCCGCTCGCACTGCCGGCGCACGACTGGCGCATCACCGGACTGGATGTGAACCGGGGCTACGCGGCGAACGACATCAGCGGCGCGACGTTCGCCGGTGCGGCAGCGGCGCCGGCCAAGGCTCGGTAGCCTGCCGGTGGCCGGCCCGCCAACGCGGGGCCGGCACCAGCCGGGTCACGGTGCCGATGCGACGCAGCGGTAACTGTCCGCGCTGAGCGTGTCGCCACCCACATACCGCGGATAGTTCGGATAGCGGCACAGCGGCCGCGTGGCAAGCGTGGTGTAGGGCGCTGCCGTGGCCTTGCGCACCTGCACGAGCGCATCGGCCGGGGCCGTGCCGGCGCTGGCCCATTGGTCCAGCGTGGTCAGCATGTCGTGGTTGGTGGGCACCTCCACACCCGTGGTCAGGCTCGTGGCGCCGCCCCCGTGGTGCGAGGCGGGCGACACGTACAGGCGCATCGACTTGTCGGCTTCGGCCTGGCCCAGGCGCGTGACCACGCTTTGGTGGTACTGGATGCCGGCCACCGCACTCTGCGCCATGTCGCCCGCGTTCTCGCGAATGATCAATTTGCCGCCACGGCGGAAGAACGCGGACAGATCCGGGTTCGTCGCGTCCATCAGCGCCGAGACCTCCTGGATGCGCGCCGCGTAGGCCTGGGCCGTGTAGTTGCGCACATCGAAGCTGGCGTCGCGCGCGATCACGTAACGGGCGTAGCTGCCGCCGTAGTTCACGCCGCGCGCATCAGTGGCCAGCGGCGTGGGCACCGTGGGCACGGCGCCGGTCGACACCCAGCGCGCGATGCCTTCGCCGCCCGTCTGGATCTCACCGCCGAACAGGCGGCCGGGGTAGGTGGTGATGCCGTTGGCCAGCGCGAACGGCATCACGGTGGGGCCGTAGGCGGCCTTCAGCGTGGCCAGTTGCGGGTCCGACAGGCAGCTGTCGGCGGTGTCCGCGCCGGCCGGGCAGCGCAGGCTGTCCAGGTTGAAGCGCGTGGGGCAGCCCAGGTAGTCGTTGACCACGCCATCGGCCAGGCCGTCCAGCGCATCGCAGGCGGTGTTGACGGCGTCGGCCACCGTGCGCACCTTGGCCGCGCTCAGCGTGCCGCCGTTGAACTGCGGCTGCGTGAAGTTGATGAAGCCGTTGAACAGGCCTGTCCACTGGATGACCGGCACCACCGAGACGATGCCGTCGAAATCCTCGGGGTAGCGCTGCGCCATCGCCAGACCTTCGCGCCCGCCTTCCGAGCCCCCGTAGAAGTATTGGTGGGCCGGCGCGCGCAGGTAGTACTCGCGCAGCAGCGCGTGCGCCACGTCCTTGACCTTTTTGTAAGAGGCGTGGGCGAAGTTCTCGAACATCTCGTCGTTCAGCGCGAACTTGCCTGGGTCGGTGGTGTTGTAGGCCGCAGCGTCATGGCCCGAGTCGGTGCCGAAGGTGGCGTAGCCCTGCGCCAGCGGCTGGGGCTGGCCGGGCGCGGCGTCGCGCAGCGCGGCCGTGCCGGTGGTCAGCGTGCCGTTGAAGCCGCCACCGCCCACCATCAGCGCCTTCTCGTTCCAGGTGAGCGGCAGGTTCAGCTGGAAGCGGATGGCGTCCGCGCCCTCTGTGCGCGCGGCCAGTTCGCCCTGCAGTTCGCAGTATTCGGGCAAGGCGCCGGCGGCCGCGACCAGCGTGGCACGCGTGACGGTGGCCGCACCGCTAGGCAGGCCGATGGCGTTGGCGGCGACGGTCTTGCCGCCAAGCTTGGGGCAGGACTGCTGCAAGGCCGCGCGGTCGGGGATCGGCGCGTCAGGGTCGCAGGCGGCCAGCAGGGCCAGGGCACCCAGGCCCAGGCACAGTCTTGCGCCGTGCCGCAGCCGCGCCTGGGGGGGCGAAGATGTCGTCATAGCGTCTCCTCGGTGCGCGTGCTGCGCTGTTGTTGTACCTGGCTGGATGCCTGGTGGTGGATGAAGGCTTTGGTCGCCGCGATCACCGCCTGCGGCTGGTCGCGGTGCGGCGAATGGCCGCAGGCCGGCAGTTCCAGCAGCTCGGTGCTGGGCACCGCCCACTGGATGTTGCGGATCTGCGCCAGCGTGCCGTAGGCGTCGTCCAGCCCCTGCATGGCTAGCACGGGGCAGCGGATGGCGGTGATCTCCGCCTCGATGTTCCAGTCCCGGAACGCCGGGTCGAGCCAGATGCGGTTCCAACCCCAGAAGGCCGAGTCCGGCTCGTCGTGGTAGCGCGCCAGTCCGGCGCGCAGGTCGCTGGTCGTGTAGGTCTCGCGCGCCTTGTCGATGTTGGCCACCGTGATGTCTTCGACGAACAGGTGCGGCGCCAGCAGCACCAGGCCGGCCACGCGCCGCGGGTGGTGGGCCGCGTACAGCAGCGCGATGGAGCCACCGTCGCTGTGGCCGAAGAGCCATGGCTTGCCGGTGACGCCCAGCGCGTGGAACAGCGGGGGCAGCACTTCATCGGCCTGGCGGTGCATGAAGTCTGGCGCCCACGCCACGTCCGCCTCTCGCGGGGTCGAGCGGCCATAGCCGGGCCGCGAGAACACCAGGCCGCGCATGCCGCAGGCCTCGCACAGCTGCTGCGGGAAATCCTTCCACATCGCCAGCGAGCCCAGGCCCTCGTGCAGGAACACCAACAGCGGGGCGGCGGCCGGCGCTTCGTTCGTACCAGCAGGCGTGATCCACTGGTGCTCGATGCGCACCGTGCGGCCGCGCCAGCCGATGTCGACGAAAGCTTCGCGTAACTGCGTCATGTCGATATGCCTTGGCAGGGAAGATGGACGTGTCGGATCTCGCCGTTCATTGTGCTTCGCGTTCGCGCAGCCGAAAGCGCTGGATCTTGCCCGTCGCCGTCTTCGGCAGCTCGGCCAGGAACTCGATGAGGCGCGGGTACTTGTACGGGGCCAGCCGCTCCTTGACGAAGGCCTTCAACTCCTCGTCGCTCGCGCCGGCGCCATCCTTCAGCACCACGAAGGCCTTGGTCTTGGTCAGGCCCTCGGCATCCAGCGTGCCGATGACGGCGGCCTCCAGCACGGCGGGGTGCTGCATCAGCGTGGCCTCCACTTCGAATGGCGAGACGTAGATGCCGCTGACCTTCAGCATGTCGTCGCTGCGGCCGGCGTAGGTGTAGTAGCCGTCGGCGTCGCGCACGTACTTGTCGCCGCTCTTGGTCCAGCCGCCCTGGAAGGTGTCGCGCGTCTTCGCGCGGTTGCCCCAGTACATCAGCGCGGCGCTGGGCCCGCTGATGTAGAGATCGCCCACTTCGCCATCGGCGACCGGCCCACCGTCTTCGCCGCGCAGCTGGATCTCGTAGCCGTCCACCGGCTTGCCGGTGGTGCCGTAGCGCACGTCGCCCGGGCGGTTGGACAGGAAGACGTGCAGCATCTCTGTGGAGCCGATGCCGTCGATGATGTCGCAGCCGAAGTGGGCCTTGAAGCGGTGCGCAATGTCGGCCGGCAGCGCCTCGCCGGCCGACGAGCACATGCGCAGCGCCACATCCTTGCGCGCCGGCAGCCGGGGCGACGCCAGCATGCCGGCAAAGCCCGTGGGCGCGCCGAAGAACACCGTCGGCTGGTGCGTGGCCCGCGTCCAGCGCTGGAACACAGCATCGGGCGTGGGCCGCTCGGCCATCAGCAGCACGCTGGCGCCCACGCTCAGGGGGAAGGTCAGCGCATTGCCCAGCCCGTAGGCGAAGTACAGCTTGGCGGCGGAAAAGCACACGTCGCGCTCGGTCAGGCCCAGCACGGCCTTGCCGTACAGCTCGGCCGTCCACCACAGGTTGCCGTGCGTGTGGACCGTGCCTTTGGGCTTGCCGGTGGAGCCGGAGGAATAGAGCCAGAAACCCGGGTCGTCGGGCGTGGTGGCGGCCGGCGCGCCCAGCGGCTCGGCCTGGGCCAAGGCGGTGTCGAACGCCAACGTGCCGGGGGGCAGATCGCCCTGCGGCTGCGCGACCAGCACCGTGCCGAGCTCGTGCGCGGCCGTCTCCATGGACGACACCAGCGTGGGCAGCAGCGCGCCAGACACCAGCGCGGCCTGGGCGCGGCTGTGCTCCAGCATGTAGGCGTAATCCTCGCGCGTCAGCAGCGTGTTGACGGCGACCGGCACCACGCCCGCGTACAGGCAACCGAGGAAGCTGACGGGCCAGTCGTGCGTGTCGTGCATCAGCAGCAGCACGCGTTCCTCACGGCGCAGGTCGGCTGCGCGCAGGGCACCTGCCAGTTGGCGCGCGCGCTGCTCCAGCTGACCATAGGTCAGCGCGCCCCGGTCGTCGATGTAGGCGACGCGTTCAGGGCGGGCGCGGTTCAGCGCGAACAGGTGCTCGGCAAAGTTGAAGCGGGCGGGCAGGCTCATCGTGGTGTCTCCGGTGTCTTCCGTCGTGCGCCTGTGGGCTCGGCGCTTGCAGCGCGGCTGTGCTGGCGCCGCTTCCCGCCGCGTGCTGGCGCAGTAGTTCCATCATCGCGCCAGGCTTTCGTGGGCGGGGGTCGCGCCGTCTTGCGGCGGCCGGTTGCATGCAGTATCGTGCGTGTGGCCAAACCATAGTAGGCGCCAAGACCCATGTCAAGCAATATAGTGCATGCATGGTGTTAACCCTGAGAATGCGGCATGGGGATCGACAAGCGAATGAACGAAGACAGTGCAGTGGCAACGGCAGGTCGCGCCGTGGCCACCAACGAAACCTCTGGCGTGGCCGCCGAGCCGGCCGAGCCGCGCGACGCCTTGCTGGCCGCGCTGGGCGACCGCGTGCGCAGCCTGCGCGCGCGCCGGGGGCTGACACGCCGGGCCGTGGCCGTGGCGGCCGATGTGTCCGAACGGCACCTGGCCAATCTGGAATACGGCATCGGCAATGCGTCCATCCTGGTGTTGCAGCAGGTGGCCGGCGCGCTGCACTGCCCGCTGGCCGAGCTGGTCGGCGATGTCACCACCAGCTCACCTGAATGGCTGCTGATCCGCGAACTGCTGGACGGCCGCACCGAGGCCGACCTGCGCCGCGTGCGCCTGGCCATCGGCGAACTGCTGGGCACGGCCGCCGCCGACCCGGGCCGTGCGCGCCGCATCGCGCTGGTGGGGCTGCGCGGGGCCGGCAAGTCCACGCTGGGCCAGATGCTGGCCGACGACCTGGATCTGCCCTTCATCGAACTCAGTCGTGAGATCGAGAAGATGGCCGGCTGCAGCGTGCGCGAGATCCATGACCTGTACGGCACCAACGCCTACCGCCGCTACGAGCGCCGCGCACTGGAAGAAGTCGTGCAGATCTACAGCGAGGCGGTGATCGCCACGCCCGGTGGCATCGTGTCCGACCCGGCCACCTTCAACGAGCTGCTGGCGCACTGCACCACCGTCTGGCTGCAGGCCGCGCCCGAGGAACACATGGGCCGCGTGGCCGCCCAGGGCGACACCCGGCCGATGGCCGCCAGCCGCGAGGCCATGGACGATCTGCGCCGCATCCTGGACGGGCGGGCTGCCTTCTATTCCAAAGCCGACATGCGCGTGGACACCAGCGGCAAGACCTTGCAGCACGCGTTCGAGCTGTTGCGCGGCGTGGTGCGGCAGTCCATCGCCGCGCACTAGAAGAGCCTGGACAAAAAAGCCAGCCAGGCATTGACGCGCGACAAAACATGCACGATGATGCATGCCAGACAAGCGATGTGCACTATTTTGCCTGTTGCCCGCCCCAAGGAGACCTGCCATGACCGACCCCACCGCTTCTGCGTCCCCCCAAGTCGACTACCGCGTCGACCCCAGCCAGTACCGCCACTGGAAGCTCAGCACCGACGGCGCCATCGGCAAGCTGACGCTGGACATCGCGGAAGACGGCGGCATCCGCCCGGGCTACAAGCTCAAGCTCAACAGCTACGACCTGGGCGTGGACATCGAGCTGTACGACGCGCTGAACCGCGTGCGCTTCGAGCACCCTGAAGTGCAGTCCGTCATCGTCACCAGCGCGAAGGACCGCATCTTCTGCTCGGGTGCCAACATCTTCATGCTGGGCCTGTCCAGCCACGCGTGGAAGGTCAACTTCTGCAAGTTCACGAACGAGACCCGCAACGGCATCGAAGACTCGTCCAAGCACGAGGGGCTGAAGTTCCTGGCCGCAGTCAATGGGGCGTGCGCCGGCGGTGGCTACGAGCTGGCCCTGGCCTGCGACGAGATCGTGCTGGTCGATGACCGGTCCTCGTCTGTTTCTTTGCCCGAAGTCCCGCTCCTGGGTGTGCTGCCCGGCACCGGCGGCCTGACCCGCGTGACCGACAAGCGCAAGGTGCGCCACGACCTGGCCGACATCTTCTGCACCAGCGTGGAAGGCGTGCGCGGCCAGCGTGCGGTGGACTGGCGACTGGTCGATGCGGTAGCCAAACCCGCGCAGTTCGGCGCGGCGGTGCAGGAACGGGCGACGCGCATGGGCGCCGCAGGTGGCCGTTCCACGGCGCCGAAGGGCATCACGCTGCCGCGCATCGAGCGTGAAGACACGGCGGACGGCATCGCCTACGAACACGTCAAGGTCGTGATCGACCGCGCTCGCCGCACGGCCACGCTGACGGTGAAGGCGCCCACCGGCACGCAGCCGAGCGACATCGCCGGCATCGAGGCTCTAGGGGCCGCCTGGTGGCCACTGGCCATGGGCCGCCAGCTCGACGACGCCATCCTGAACCTGCGCACCAACGAACTGGACATCGGCACCTGGCTGCTGAAGACCGAGGGCGATGCCGCCGCCGTGCTGGCCGCCGACGCTGCGATCCTTGCCAACAAAGACCACTGGCTGGTGCGCCAGACCCTGGGCCTGCTGCGCCGCACCTTCGCGCGCCTGGATGTGTCTTCGCGTTCGCTGTTCGCGCTGGTCGAGGCCGGCTCGTGCTTTGCCGGCATGCTGGCCGAACTGGCCTTTGCCGCCGACCGCACCTACATGCTGGCCCTGCCGGACGATGCCGACAAGGCGCCCAAGCTCACGCTCGACGACTTCAACTTCGGCCTGCTGCCGCTGGTCACCGAGCAGAGCCGCCTGCAGCGCCGCTTCTACGAAGAGACCGGCCCGCTGGACGCAGCCCGCGCAGCAGCCGGCCAGCCGCTGGACGCCGACGCCGCCATGGCGCTGGGCCTGGTCACCGCCGCACCGGACGACATCGACTGGGACGACGAGATCCGCATCGCACTGGAGGAGCGCTCCGCGATGTCGCCCGACGCGCTGACCGGCCTGGAGGCCAACCTGCGCTTCGCCAGCAAGGAGAACATGGTCACGCGCGTCTTCGGCCGCCTCTCGGCCTGGCAGAACTGGATCTTCCAACGCCCCAACGCCGTCGGCGAAAAGGGTGCGCTCAAGCTGTATGGCAAGGGCGAAAAAGTCGGCTTCGATTTCAACCGCGTCTGAACGTCATTCCAAGCTTCAAGGAGATTCCCATGAGCACGATCAACTACAGCGAAAAGATCCCCAACAACGTCAATCTGTCGGAAGACCGCACGCTGCAGCGCGCGCTCGAAGGCTGGCAGCCCAACTTCATCCACTGGTGGGACGACGTCGGCCCGGAAGCCTCGACCAACCACGACGTCTACCTGCGCACCGCCGTCAGCGTCGACCCGAACGGCTGGGCCCAGTTCGGCCACGTGAAGATGCGCGACTACCGTTGGGGCATCTTCCTGAACCCGGGCGATGCCGAGCGCAAGATCCACTTCGGCGACAACCTGGGCGAGAAAGCCTGGCAAGACGTGCCCGGCGAATACCGCGCCAACCTGCGCCGCATCATCGTGACGCAGGGCGACACCGAGCCCGCCAGCGTCGAGCAGCAGCGCCACCTGGGCCTGACCTGCCCCAGCCAGTACGACCTGCGCAACCTGTTCCAGGTCAACGTGGAAGAAGGCCGCCACCTGTGGGCCATGGTCTACCTGCTGCAAAAGCACTTCGGCCGCGACGGCCGCGAAGAGGCCGACGCGTTGCTGCAGCGCACTTCGGGCAGCGAGGACAACCCGCGCATCCTGGGCGCCTTCAACGAGAAGACGCCGGATTGGCTGGCCTTCTTCATGTTCACGTACTTCACCGACCGCGACGGCAAGTTCCAGCTCGCCGCGCTGGCCGAGAGCGCGTTCGACCCGCTGGCCCGCACCACCAAGTTCATGCTGACCGAAGAGGCGCACCACATGTTCGTGGGCGAGAGCGGCGTCTCGCGTGTGATCCAGCGCACGGCGCAGGTCATGAACGATCTGAAGACCGACGACCCGCAGCAGGTGCGCGCGGCCGGCGCCATCGACCTGGGCACGGTCCAGCGCTATCTGAACTTCCACTACAGCGTGACCATCGACCTGTTCGGCGCCGACCAGTCGAGCAACGCCGCCATCTTCTACAGCTCGGGCCTGAAGGGCCGCTACGAAGAAGGCAAGCGCACTGACGACCACCAGCTCAAGGGCCAGACCTACAAGGTGCTCGAAGTCGTCAACGGGCAGCTTGTCGAGAAGGAAGTGCCGATGCTCAACGCCTTGAACGAGGTGCTGCGCGACGACTTCATCAAGGACTCGGTCGCCGGCGTGAACCGCTGGAACAAGGTGCTGGAAAAGGCCGGCATCCCCACGCGCCTGGTCGTGCCCCACAAGGCCTTCAACCGCCAGATCGGCGCGCTGGCCGGCATCAAGTTGTCGCCCGAGGGCCGTGTGGTGAGCGAGGCCGAATGGGCCGCGAAGAAGGCCGAGTGGCTGCCCACGCCGGAAGACTTCGCCTTCGTCGCTTCGCTGATGGGGCGCGTGGTCGACCCCGGCAAGTTCGCCGGCTGGATCGCGCCGCCGGTGATGGGCATCAATCGCCAGCCGGTGGATTTCGAGTATGTACGTTTTGGCTAACCCCCAGTCTCCGCGCACTTCGTGTCGCTCCGCCAACCCCCTTGCAGGGGGCGCACCCAGCGGCCTGGCAGAGCCAGTTCCGCGGGTGCCCTGGCATGGAGCATCTCCGTTGGTGCTGTAGCAAAAAGAAGGAGACTCCCATGGACATGGCCGTACACGCTGCAGTGATCAAGCAGCACCTGATCGACCCCGAGATCTGCATCCGCTGCAACACCTGCGAGGCCATCTGCCCGGTCGGCGCCATCACGCACGACGACCGCAACTACGTCGTCAAGGCGGACGTGTGCAACAGCTGCATGGCCTGCATCTCGCCGTGCCCGACAGGCTCCATCGACAACTGGCGCACCATGCCCACGGTGCGTGCGTATTCGATCGAGGAGCAGCTGACCTGGGACGAACTGCCGGCCGAGTGGACGGCAGATCAACTGGCCGCCGAGGGCGTGGGCCATGCAGAAGTTGCCACGCCCGCCGCAGCCCCGGCGCCCGAGCAGGCCGCGCCCGAGCCGGGCACCGTGCCCTTCAATTCCGCGCAGTACGGCGCTACTCTGCCCCCCTGGTCGGCCGCGCACGCCTACACCAACCTCTACACGGCGAAGAAGGCGACCACCGCCACCGTGGTCGGCAACTTCAACTGCACCGAGGCCGGCTTCGACAGCGAGACGCACCACGTCGTGCTGGACTTCGGCGCCATGCCGTTCCCGGTGCTCGAAGGCCAGTCCATCGGCATCGTGCCGCCCGGCAGCGATGCGCTGGGCCGTGCGCACCAGCCGCGCCAGTATTCCATTGCCAGCCCGCGCAACGGCGAGCGGCCGGGCTACAACAACCTGTCGCTCACCGTGAAGCGCGTCGTCGAAGACCACCAGGGCAAGCCCGTGCGCGGCCTGTGCTCCAACTACGTGTGCGACTTGAAAGTCGGCGACAAGGTGCAGGTGGTCGGCCCGTTCGGCAGCAGCTTCCTGATGCCCAACCACCCGAAGTCGCACATCGTCATGATCTGCACCGGCACCGGCAGCGCACCGATGCGGGCGATGACCGAGTGGCGCCGCAGGCTGCGCAACAGCGGCAAGTTCGAAGGCGGCAAGCTGATGCTGTTCTTCGGCGCGCGCACGCAGCAGGAACTGCCGTACTTCGGTCCGCTGCAAAGCCTGCCCAAGGACTTCATCGACATCAACTTCGCGTTCTCGCGCACCCCTGGCCAGCCGCGCCATTACGTGCAGGACCGCATGCGCGAGCGCGCGCCGGATCTGGTGCAGTTGCTCAAAGACGGCAACACGCATTTCTACGTGTGCGGCTTGAAGAGCATGGAAGAGGGCGTGGTGCTGGCGCTGCGCGATGTGGCGACCGAGGCGGGGTTGGATTGGGAAGCGGTGGCTGCCGGGCTGAAGCGCGAAGGGCGCCTGCATCTGGAGACCTACTGAAGCCGGCGCCGGGACAGACCTGGCGTCCACTCGGCTTCCACTCGGTTTCTCACACGGCTTCTCACGCCGCTGCTACCCGGCTTCTATCCGGCCTTTGCCGGCCTCTACCGGCTCTATCCGTCCAGCCCCAGCAACTGCCGCACCAACGCATGCGCGCGAGCCTGCGGGTCGGCCAGCTCGTGCAGCACGTTCATGTGGTGGCGTCCCGGCACGCTCTCGCACACCGGCACTGCGGCCTCGCCCCAGCGCTCGCGGATCAACGCGTTCTGGCGCTGGAACTCTTCACTCTCGTCGCCGCCGACCAGCGCCATCAGCGGGCCCGGTGGCGCCGGCATCCATGCCGGGCTCAGCCGCAGGGCCTCGGCTTCGGTCAGCCGCAGATCGGGCGCCAGAAAGGGCGCGTGGCGCAGCGGCTCCAGCTCGTACAGGCCCGACAGCGACAGCACCCCGCGCAGCGGCTGCGCCGGCATGCGCGGCTCGACATCGCGCCAGCGGCAGGCCAGCAGCATCGTGGCCAGGTGGCCGCCGGCGGAATGGCCGGCCACGGCGATGCGGCTGCGGTCCACGCCCAGCGTGTCGGCCTCGCGCCAGATCCACACGATGGCGCGCACCAGCTGCATGACGATGTGCGCGATGCTGACGACCGGCGCCAGCGCGTAGTTCGGCAGGATCACCGAGACACCTGCCTGCACGAACGGCGTGGCGATGAAGCTGTGGTCGCGCTTGTCCAGCGCGCGCCAGAAGCCGCCGTGGATGTAGACCAGAAGCGGCGCACCCGCGCCCATGCCCGGCTGCGCGGCGGGGAACAGATCCAGCGTCTCGTTCTGGCCCTTGCCGTAGCGCAGGTCGAGCCGCCCCACCAGAGAGGCGCGCGCGGCCTCGGAGGCCTCGGTCCAGTACTGCAGGATGGCGGGGTGCTCCGGGATGGCGGCGCGCGTGTGGTACTGCGCGTCGTACCAGGCGGGCGGGTGCTGCGGCATGGCGGGCGTCTCCTTCATCGTTTGCGGGTGGGCAGGGGCAGGCCGGCCTCGCGCATCGCGGCGTCGACCATGGCGTCGGCCATCCACAGCGCGGTGCGCTCGACCTCGCGGTCGGACACGCCCCAGATGTCCTTCAGGATCACATAGGGCTCGATGCCGTAGACGACCGACAGCGCGCGGTGCAGCCGGTCATACACGGTCTTGGGCAGCGTCGGCGCCAGCGGCTCCAGCGCGTGTTCGAGGATGCCCACGCGGTGGCCGCGCCGGTAGGGCTCTTCCTCCAGCAGCCCGGCCCGTGCCAAGGCCCACTGCTCCAGCGCCAGCTGGGCGGCGGCGCGCAGCTGCGGCTCGAACTCCTTGAAGCGCGGGAACGTGCTCTTGAACAGCTCGTGCAGCCGCGCACGCGCATCCGGCAGGTCGGACGCATGGCTGCGCACCGGGCCGAGCGAGGTGTCGATGACGGCCGTCACCAGCGCACTGCGGCTGGGAAAGTAGCGGTAGGCCGTGGCGCGCGAGACGTTGGAGCGCACGGCCGTCTCTGCCACGGAAGGGATGTGCCCGTCCTGCTGAATGATGGCCATGGCCGTCTCCAGCAGCAGCTTGAAGGTCGAGGCCTTGACGCCGCGCTCGGGCGCGCAGGGTGGCGGGGTGACTTGGTGTTTGGGACGCGCCATGCGGGTTTGTACCGGTCGTTGCGGGCTTGTTCGGTCTTGTGAGTGTCCGCGCTTGCTGCTTATGATGCGCCACCTTCAATTTGAGACGCAAGTCTTATATTGGACAACAGATCTCACAGCGGGCCTGGTGCTTGCATGTGGGCCGCACGGAGACAACACATGCGACTGGCAAGCTGGCGCTGGGGTGGAACCGACCACGTGGGGCTGATCTCGCCCGACGGCCGCGAGGCGACGCCGCTGGCGTGTCGCGACGCCGCCGCCGGCGTGCTGCCGCTGGTCCTGGCGCTGGCCGAAGGCGGCCAGCTGCCGGCCGCCAGCGGCACCCGCCTTCCCGTCTCGGCCATCACGCTGCGGGCCCCGCTGCCCAAGCCGCGCCGCAACCTGTTCTGCGTGGGCCGCAACTACCGCGCGCATGCGGCCGAGCTGGCCGGCACGGTGTTCCGCGACAGCCTGCCGCAGGAGGATGTCTGGCCCATCGTGTTCACCAAGACGCCCGAGACCGTGATCGGCCCGTTCGACACCGTGCGCCTGCCGGGCCGGGCCATCACCGAGCAGATCGACTACGAGAGCGAGTTGGCTGTCTTGATCGGCCGCGCCGGGCGCGACATCTCCAAGGCCCGCGCGATGGACCATGTGTTCGGCTACACGGTGGTCAACGACGTGAGCGCGCGCGACGTGCAGACGCGTCACCAGCAGTGGGACCTGGGCAAGAGCTTCGACACCTTCTGCCCCATGGGCCCGTGGATCGTGACGGCCGATGAGATGGACGGGCGCCGCACCCGCGTGCGCGGCTGGGCCAACGGCGAGCTGCGGCAGGACGGCAATACGCAGGACATGATCTTCGACATCCCCACGCTGATCGAGACCTGCTCGCGCGGCATCACGCTGCTGCCCGGCGACGTGATCGCCACGGGCACCCCCTCGGGCGTGGGCATGGGCTTTTCGCCGCCGCGCTGGTTGAAGGCGGGCGATGTGTTCAAGGTGGAGATCGATGGCATCGGCGTGATCGAGAACAGGTTCCAGTGAGCACCAGCGCATGACCTTGCACCTGATCGAGCGCTTGGTCGCCGAGGACGAAGGCGAGGGCGATGCCGTGGTCTGCATCCACGGCCTGGGCGGCAGCGCCAACAGCTTCGGCCCCTTGCTGCCGGCGTTGTCGCGCCACCGCGTGCTGCGGCTGGACCTGCCGGGCAGCGGGCGCTCGCAGCGTGCCGAGGGCGAACTTTCCATCGAACGCTATGTGGAGGCGGTGCAGGCCCTGTGCAGCCGCGCCGGTGTCACGCGCGCCCATGTGCTGGGGCATTCGATGGGCACCATCGTGGCCCAGCACCTGGCCGTGCAGGCGCCCCGGCTGGTGCGCAGCCTGGCACTCTTCGGCCCGCTGATCGCGCCGCCCGAACCGGCCCGCGCGGCCATGCGCGCACGCGCCGTGAAGGCTCGCGAAGGCGTGGCTGGTCTGCAGGAGATCGTCGTCGCGCTGGTGCAGGCGGCCCTGTCGACCGAGACGCGCCAGGGCAACCCGCTGGCCGTGGCCTATGTGCGCGAGAGCCTGATGCGCCAGGAGCCGGAAGCCTATGCGCGCAGCTGCGAGGCGCTGGCCAACGCGCAGCCCGCCGCCGTGGACCGAATCGTGTGCCCGACGCTGCTGGTGACCGGCGACGAAGACGGTGTGGCGCCACCCCAGGCCGTGCGCTCGATGGCCGAGAAGATCGTCGGCGCGCGCGTGCAGGTGCTGCCGCGTTGCGGGCACTGGGCGCCGGTGGAAAAGCCCGAGGAATGCCAGCGCGCGCTGAGCGAGTTCCTGTCGTCCCAAAGGAACTGACATGGCCGACACCCACTTCACCAACGTGCGCATCTTCGACGGCGGCGGCGAGCAGCCCTTCATGGGCGAGCTGCTGGTGGCGGGCAACCGCATCAGCCGCGTCGTCAAGACCGGTTTCGGCCAGCGCAGCCAACCGGTGGCCGGCGCCACCGTCATCGATGGCGGCGGCGCCTTCCTGATGCCGGGCATGGTGGAGGCGCACACGCATTTCAGCTGGAACGACCAGCCCAGCCTGGACGCCATCCAGCGCATGCCACCCGAAGAACACATCCTGTGGTGCGCCGAGGTCGCCAAGCGCTATCTGGACATGGGGTGGACGAGCTGCGTGGGGGCAGCCGCCGCCAAGCCACGGCTCGACGTGGTCATCCGCAACGCCATCAACGACGGCACCATCATCGGCCCGCGCTACCTGGCCGCCAGCCAGGAGATCACGGTGCCCGGCGGCCTGGGCGACACCACGCAGCCGCACCTGCCGCAACCCGAGTTCGCGTTCGGCGCTGTCGTCAGCGGCGCGGAAGAGATGCGCCGCTGCGTGCGCATGTTCGCCAAGTACGGCGTGGACACGCTCAAGATCAACCTGTCCGGCGAGTCGATCACCGGCATGTCGTCGGAGATGAGCCAGTTCACCGCGGAAGAGGTGCGTGTCTGCGTCGAAGAAGCCAAGGCCTGGGGCAAGCGCGTGGCCGCCCATGCCCGC
Source organism: Rhodoferax sp. RT4P68 (assembly GCF_056521305.1). Taxonomy (NCBI): domain Bacteria; kingdom Pseudomonadati; phylum Pseudomonadota; class Betaproteobacteria; order Burkholderiales; family Comamonadaceae; genus Rhodoferax; species Rhodoferax sp. RT4P68. The sequence continues at coordinate 16,724 of NZ_JBWMBB010000013.1, read as the reverse complement.
AGCACGCCGGCCATCAAGCGCTGCGTGCAGCTGGGCATCGAGGTGATCTACCACGCGAGCTTCTGCGACGAAGAGGCGCTGGACCTGCTGGAGGCGCACAAGCACGAGCACTTCATCGCACCGGGCCTGGCGTGGCTGATCCGCACCGTGAACAACGCCAGCGAGTACGGCCTGACGCCCGAGGTCACGAGGAAGATGGGCTACCACCGCGAGCTGGAGGCGGCGATTGCCAGCATGCAGGCCCTGCGCCGGCGCGGCGTGCGCATCCTGCCCGGCGGTGACTACGGCTTTGCCTGGACACCCCACGGCACGAACGCACGCGACCTGGAGTACTTCGTCAAGTACGTGGGCATGAGCACCATGGAGGCACTGCTGTCCGCCACCGCCTGGGGCGGGCCGATGATGCAGCAGGGCAAGAACATCGGCTACCTGCGCGAAGGCTGCCTGGCCGACATGCTGCTCATCGACGGCGACCCACTGGCCGACATCACCATCCTGCAGGACAAGGCGCGCATCCTGGCCGTGATGAAGGACGGCGAGTTCCACCGCGCGCCCCCGGTGCGCGCCATGGCGGGGCAGTCCGACACGCGCCCCATGAACCGCTGGGCCGCTTGAGGAAACCACGATGGCCGAAGTCCTGTTCACCAACGTCCGCATCCTCGAAGGCAACCTGCAGCAGCCCTACCAGGGCAGCGTGCGCGTCAGCGGCAACCGCATCCGCGAGGTCGGCCGCAGCCTGGCACCCGTCGGCGGCTTCAACAGCGGCGTGACCGTCATCGACGGCGCGGGCGCCACCTTGATGCCCGGCATGTGCGAGGCGCACACGCACTTCAGCTGGAACGATGCGGCGACGCTGGCCGCCATCCAGGCCATGCCGCTTGAAGAGCACGTCCTGTGGTGCGCCAAGGTGGCGGGGCGCTACCTGCAGGCCGGCTTCACATCGTGCGTGGGCGCGGCCTGCGCCAAGCCGCGCCTGGATGTGGTCACGCGCAACGCGATCAACAGCGGCCAGATCCCGGGCCCGCGTTACCTGGCCGCCAGCCAGGAGATCACGGTGCTCGGCGGCCTGGGCGACGAGACGCTGCCGCACCTGCCGTTCCCCGAGTTCAGCTTCGGCGTCAACGTGACCGGCGCCGACGACATGCGTGGCGCGGTGCGCAGGTTTCTGAAGTACGGCGTCGACTCGGTCAAGCTGAACCTGTCCGGCGACAACTTCACGCCGCAGTCGCCCGCCGGCACCACCTGGATGACGGACGCCGAAGTGGCCGCCGCCATGCAGGAGGTCAAGATGCGCGGCAAGCGCGGCGTGGCCCATGCGCGCTCGGCCGACAGCGTGAAGCAGGCGCTGCGCCACGGCATCGAGATCATCTACCACGCCAGCTACACCGACACCGAGACGCTGGACCTGCTGGAGGCCGCCAAGGACAAGGTCTTCGTCGCGCCCGGCATCGCCATCCTCTACGCCATGCTGCACGAGGCCGAACCCTGGGGCATCACCAAGGCCATGGCCACCGGCATGGGCTACCAGGACGAGTGGGACCACGCGATCGAGTCCTTGAAGGCCATGCACAAGCGCGGTGTGCGCGTGCTGCCCGGCGGCGACTACGGCTTCGCGTTCACGCCGCATTGCCAGAACGCGCGCGACCTGGAATTCTTTGTGAAGTACCTGGGCATGACGCCGCTGGAGGCGATCCGCTCCACCGCCGAGCTGGGTGGCCAGATCATGATGAAGCCCGGTGAGCTGGGCCTGGTGCGCACCGGCTGCCTGGCCGATCTGCTGCTGGTGGACGGCGACCCGCTGGCCAACCTGGCGATCCTGCGCGACCCCAAGCGCATCCTGGCGGTGATGAAGGATGGCGAGTTCGCCAAGGCGCCGCCGGTCGCGCATGAGCGCAGATGGGAGAGGGCTGCATGAGCGCGAGGACGAGGGGCCCCGCTTGCGGGAATCGGCCCAGCGATGCCGCTCTGCCGCCGACCCACGCGACCTGCGACCTGAACACCACCGTTCGGAGGCGGTCGACATGACCCGCAACCAGCGCATCGCCCTGTGGCTGCTGGTCGGCGGCCCGATCCTCGTCTTCTCGGTCTGGGCCGTGGCCGACAACACGCGGCTGTACTTCGTCACGCTGCTGAACAGCCTCACGCTGGCCTCGCTCTACTTCATCGTGGCCAGCGGCTTCACGCTGGTGTTCGGCCTCATGCGCAACGTGAACCTGGCGCACGGCTCGCTCTATTTGCTGGGCGGCTACGTGGGTTATGTGGTGGCCGACAAGACGGGCTGGTGGGTGCTGGCGCTGGCGGCGGGCTTCGCGGCGGCGGCCATCGCGGGCCTGCTGATCCAGGTTCTCGTCCTGCGCCGCATGCAGGGGCAAGATTTGCGGCAGACGCTGGTGACCATCGGACTGTCGATCGTGATCGCCGATGTGCTGTTGTGGATCTTCACCGGCCAGGTGCACCAGATGGAAGCGCCTTCGCTGCTGCAGGGTCCCATCCGTGGCATCCCGCTGATCAATGCGTACGGTGCGTTTCGCCTCAGCCTGCTGGGCTTCGGCATCGTGATCGGCATCGGCCTGTGGTGGCTGCTGAACAAGACGCGCGTGGGCGCCATGATCCGCGCCGGTGTGGACGACCGCGGCATGCTGGCCGCAGCCGGCGTCAACGTCGATCGCGTCTTCGCGGTGACGTTCATGCTGGGCGCCGGGCTCGCGGGCCTGGGCGGCGTCATCGGCGCGGTGGAGTTGTCGATGGTGCCGGGCGAAGACATCCGGCTGCTGCTGGCCTCGCTGATTGTGGTGATCGTGGGCGGCATGGGCAGCGTGGTGGGGGCCGCCATCGGTGCGGTGATCCTGGGGCTGGCGGAGACGTATGGGCTGGCCTACGCGCCGACCTACAGCGTGGTGTTCACGTTCGTGATCCTGATCCTGGTGCTGGCGTTCCGGCCGCGCGGGATCATGGGGAAGGCAGCTTGATGGCAACCCTTGTGATGCCATCTGGGTGCACGGGCGAGGAGAGGCTCGGGGCGGGCCCACGCCGACGGTGTACTCCGCTCCGCGAATGTCCCCCGGCCGCGCCGGCCTGCGGCCGGCGCGGCCTCCTCCTTTATTTCGCTGCGCAGAGCACACCATCGTCGCGGTCCGTCAGCGCAGTTCTTGACCGCTCGGCACGACGCGCCGTGGTCAGGGCCGAGGGTATCGGGTGGCCCCTGCAGCGAAATCAAGGAGGAGCCTGGGCCGCCTGCGGCCCTGGCGGGGGACATTCGCGGAAGGGGCTACCCGGTGACCTCGGCCCGCGCCCCCAAGCCCTCCGCGCCCAAGTTGCATCCAGAGCGCAGCGCCATGGAGAGCCAACATGAGCGCATCCCAATGGCGCCGCGCCATGAACCGGCAACCGGCTGGCTCGTCAGCTCGCACCCGCGTGCCCAACCCGCTCACGCAAGTCACACCCACCGCAGACACCACACCACGCTGGACCTCCTCCTGGCGCGCCATCCGCATCCGCCACGCCATCACGCTCATCGCGCTGTTGCTGTTGCCCTTCGTCGCCTCGCCCTTCTTCACGTTCCAGGTCGCATCCCAGGCGCTGGTGCTCGGCCTTATCGCGCTGTCGCTGACCTTCCTGGGCGGCTACGGGGGCATGGTGTCGCTGGCGCAGATGACGGTGGCCGGCATCGCGGGCTACGGCGTGGCCGTGCTGGGCACCAGCAGCAGCACGGTCATCAGCCTGGGCTGGCCTTGGTGGGTGGCGATCCCGTTTGCGGTGTTGATCGCCACCGCCTGCGCCACCTTGATCGGCTGGCTGTCGGTGCGCACCGAGGGCATCTACACCATCATGATCACGCTGGCCGTGGGCGTGGCGTTCTACTACCTGGTGCTGCAGAACTACAGCGTGTTCAACGGCTTCCAGGGCCTGCGCGAGCTCAAGCCGCCGACAGTGTTCGGCCTGCAGTGGCGCGACCCGCTGCCGTTCTATTTTTTGTCGCTGGCCTGCGCGCTCGGCGGCTACTGGCTCATCAAATGGGTGGTGCGCGCGCCGTTCGGCATCGCGCTGCAGGGCATCCGCGACAACCCGCGCCGCATGGCCGCGCTGGGCTATGCCGTGGTGGCGCACCGCGTGGCGGCCTATGCGCTCGCGGGCGCGCTGGCGGCGGTCGGCGGCATCCTGCTGGCTTGGTACAACGGGCTCATGACGCCGGGCTCGGTGGGCACCAGCTGGCTGATCAACATCCTCGTCATCGCCGTGCTCGGCGGCATGCGGCACCCCATCGGCGCGTTCATCGGCGCCGTGCTGTTCGTGCTGCTGCAGACCTTCGCCATCGACCTGGTCGACCGCGAACGCTTCAACCTGGTCATCGGTGGCGTGTTTCTCGCCATCGTGCTGTGTTCCCCCGACGGCCTGCTCGGATTGTGGGTCAAGGCGCGTGCGCGCTTTGGACCCCGGCAAGCCACAACGCCAACCCCAAGGAGACAAGCGTGAACATGAAGCAGACATTGCTGGCGGCTGCGGCCGCCCTCGTCGTGACCGGTGCCTGGGCCCAGGGCCAGCCCATCAAGATCGGCCTGTTGGCCACGCTGGAGGGCCCGTTCGCGGCCGGCGGCGCGGATGGCATGCGCGGGGCCGAACTGGCGGTGAAGGAGCGCGGCGGCATGGTGGCCGGGCGCAAGATCGAGATCATCAAGGCCAGCTCGGACGCAAAGCCCGACGTGGCCGTCAACGCCACGCGCAAGCTGGTGGAGCAGGACAAGGTCGACATCATGGTCGGCCCGCTGTCGGGCGGCGAGGGCATCGCCGTCAAGGACTATTCCAAGACGCAGCCGCAGGTGACCTTCATCAACGGCGCCTCGGGCGCGCAGGCAACCACGCTGGACAGCCCCAGCCCCAACTTCTTTCGCTTCAACACCGAGGGCGCGCAGTGGATGATGGGCCTGGGCCAGGCCGCGCTGGACAAGGGCTACAAGCGTGTGATGGTCATCGCAGAGGACTACGCGTTTCCGTACTCGCAGGTGCAGGGCTTCATGTCGGAGTTCTGCGCCAAGGGCGGTAAGGTGCCGATCAAGGCCTGGGTGCCGCTGGGCGGCAAGGACTACAGCTCCGTCATCGCGCGCATTCCCAAGGATGTGGACGCGCTGCTGGTCGTGCTGGGCGGCGCCGACGCGGTCAACTTCCTCACGCAGTACGAGAACGCCGGGGGCGACAAGCCGCTGCTGGGCGGCTCGATCACGGTGAGCCAGGACGTGCTGAACTACCGTGGCAAGCGGCGTGATTCGCTGGTGGGCACGCTGTCAGCGGGCCCCGTGGCCGACAGCTACGACGGCGCCGGCTGGAAGGCATTCGTGGCGGACTACCAGAAGACCTACCCCGTGTCTTCCGGCGCCTTCCCCAGCCCCAGCCTGTTCGCCTACGTGTACTACACGAACATGAAGGCCGCGCTCGACGGGCTGGATGCGGTGAAGGGCGATCTGACCGGCAACCAGGCCAAGTACCGCGAAGCGCTGCAGAAGATGGTGCTGAAGACGCCCACCGGCGACGTGCGGCTGGACGGCAACCGGCAGGCCATCGGCACCACCTTCGTCACCGAGGTGGTGAAGGACGCGCAGGGCAACCTCACCACCAAGGTCAGCAAGAAGGTCGACAACATCGACCAGTTGCTGGGCATGAAGAAGGAAGATTTCAAGACCGGTACACGCGACGTGCCAGCGTGCCCATGAGGCTCTGAGCGATGGCCACTGTCACCCCTTTGCGACCCGGCCCTGCGCGCGCGGCAGCACCGCGCGCGCTGGCCTCGGGCGACGCGCTGGTGCTCGAAGGCGTGACGCGCGCCTTCGGTGCGCTGCGCGCCGTCGACGAGGTGTCGTTCGCGGTGGCGGCGGGCCAGAAATATGCGGTGCTGGGCAGCAACGGCGCGGGCAAGACCACGCTGTTCAACGCCATCACGGGCGACTTCCCGCCGACCAGCGGGCGCATCCGCTTCTTCGGTGAAGACATCACCGAGCTGCCGCCGCACGAGCGCATCCGCAAGGGGCTGCGGCGCACCTACCAGTCGTCGCTGCTGTTTCGCGACCTGTCGGTGCGCGACAACCTGTTCCTGGCCGTGCGCGGCGTGGCCAATGGCCGCTTCAGCCTGCGCCGCGCCGGGGCCACGCATGCGTCCACCCTGGCCACGCAAGACCTGCTGGAGCGTGCGCGCCTCGCGCACATCGCCGACGAGCTGGTCGCCAACCTGGCGCACGGCCAGCAGCGCCAGCTGGAGATCGGCATGGCGCTGGCCGGCGCGCCGCGGCTGATTCTGTTCGATGAGCCGGCGGCCGGGCTGTCGCCGGCTGAGCGGCGCGAGCTGGTGGCGCTGCTGGGTTCGCTGCCGGCGCACATGAGCTTCGTGCTGATCGAGCATGACCTGGACATCGCGCTGCGCGTGACCGAGTACGTGACGGTGATGCACAACGGCCGAGTGCTCAAGAGCGGCACGCCGGCCGAGATCGAGAACGACAGCGAAGTGCAGGCGATCTACATGGGAGGGCGCCACTGATGCATCCGCACCGCGCCACCATGCTGGACCTGGCGCGCGGCGCCATGGACAACTGATATGGCCGCACCACTTCTGGCCATCGAGGGCCTGGACGTCTACTACGGCCGCGCCCACGCGCTGCAGGGCGTGAGCCTCTTGCTGGAGCGCGGCGTGCTCGGCATCGTGGGCCGCAACGGCATGGGCAAGACCACGCTGTGCAATGCCATCACCGGGCTGGTGCCTGCGCACTGCAGCGCGACCGGCAGCGTGCGCTTCATGGGCGAGGAGATCCTGGGCCTGCCGGCCGACCGCATCACACGCCGTGGCATTGCCTACGTGCCGCAGGGCCGGCGCGTGTGGCCCTCGCTGACGGTCGACGAAACCCTGCGCCTGGTGGCGGCCAGGCGCGGCGATGTGGACCGCGTCTACGCCATGTTCCCGCGCCTGGCCGAGCGCAAGGGCAATGGCGGCGCGCAGTTGTCAGGTGGCGAGCAGCAGATGCTGGCCATCGGCCGCGCGCTGCTGTTGAAACCCCGCCTGCTGGTGATGGACGAGCCGACGGAAGGGCTCGCGCCCGTCATCGTCGAACACGTCGCCCAGTCGCTGCGCGCGCTGGCCGCCGAGGGCGAGATCGGCATCCTGCTGATCGAGCAGAACCTGGGCGTGGCGATCGAGGTGTCGGACCGCATCGGCGTGATGGTCAACGGCCGCATCGCGCAGCTGATGCCGGCAGCCGAGCTGGGCGCCGACCGCGCGCTGCAGGAGCGGCTGCTGGGGGTGCGCTCTGTCGCCGACGAGCCGGACGACGTTGCCCAGCCAGCTGCGGCTGGTGCCCCCGCCACCATCCTCACCGTGGCGCGTGCCCATGGCGACGGCGCGCCTTCGCTCGACGCCTTGTTGCCGCGCACTGTGCGCGGCTTCAACCGCTGGAACGCGGGCGACGCGGCCGCGCCCGTCACCGACATCTCACGCGCGGCGGAGGCGCCCCTTAACCCCAAACCCGCGCCGGCCGTCGTCGTCGAGTTTCCCGTTGCCGCCACCAGCGTACGCGCGGCCTACGTGGCCGGCACCTTCGACACCAAAGGCCGTGAGCTGGCCTACCTGCGCCAGTGCCTGGAAAAGCTGGGCCTGCGCGTGGTGACGGTGGACCTGGCCACCAGTGGCAAGCCCTCACCCGCCAGCGTGCACCCGCGTGAGGTGGCGCGCCACCACCCCGGCGGAGAAGGGGCAGTGTTCAGCGGCGACCGTGGCACGGCGGTGACGGCCATGGCGCTGGCCTTCGAGCGCTATGTGCTGACCCGGCGCGACCTGGGCGGCCTGATCTCGGCCGGCGGCTCGGGCGGCACGTCGCTCGCCACACCGGCCATGCGCGCGCTGCCGATCGGCGTGCCCAAGATGATGGTGAGCACGGTGGCCAGCGGCGACGTGCGGCCCTATGTGGGCCCCAGCGACATCTGCATGATGTATTCGGTCACCGACGTGCAGGGCATCAACCGCATCAGCGAGAAGGTGCTGGCCAACGCCGCGCACGCGCTGGCCGGCATGGTCACGCACCCCATGCCCGACAGCGCGGTGCGCAAGCCCGCTCTGGGCCTGACCATGTTCGGCGTGACCACGCCCTGCGTGCAGGCGGTCACCAAGCAGCTGGAGGCCGACTACGACTGCCTTGTGTTCCACGCCACCGGCACGGGCGGGCAGAGCATGGAGAAGCTGGCCGACTCGGGCCTCTTGGCCGGCGTGATCGATGTATCGACCACCGAGATCGCCGACGAGATCGTGGGCGGCATCATGTCGGCCGGGCCGACGCGGCTGGATGTGTTTGCGCGCCATGCGTTGCCCTGGGTCGGCTCGGTCGGCGCGCTGGACATGGTGAACTTCGGCGCGAAGGGCACCGTGCCCGAGCGCTTTCGCCAGCGCCGCTTCTACCAGCACAACGCCAGCGTGACGCTGATGCGCACCACGCCGGATGAGTGCCGCGCCATGGGCGAGTTCCTGGCCGCCAAGTGCAACGCGATGCGCGGGCCGGTGCGGCTCTTGATCCCCGAGGGCGGCGTCTCGGCCATCGACAAGCCTGGCCAGCCCTTCCACGACCCCGAGGCCGACCGCGCGCTGTTCACCGCCATCGAGCAGAACTTTCGCGCCGGCACGCAGAGGAAGCTGGTGCGCCTGCCGCACCACATCAACGACGAAGCCTTTGCCGACGCGCTGGTCGCCGCGTGGCGCGAAGTTTCGGCCCCCACCACCCATCCACAGGAGCGGGCCCATGCCACGCATCGCTAGAGAAGAGCTGCTGCAGCGCTTTCGCGCCAAGATCGCCGCGGGCCGGCCGCTGATCGGCGGTGGCGCCGGCACCGGCCTGTCGGCCAAATGCGAAGAGGCCGGCGGCATCGACCTGATCGTCATCTACAACTCGGGCCGCTACCGCATGGCCGGGCGTGGCTCGCTGGCCGGGCTGCTGGCCTATGGCAACGCCAACGAGATCGTCTGCGAGATGGCGCGCGAGGTGCTGCCGGTCGTGCAGCACACGCCGGTGCTGGCGGGCGTGAACGGCACCGACCCGTTCATGATCCCCGACCAGTTCCTGCGCCGGCTGATCGACCTGGGCTTTTCGGGCGTGCAGAACTTTCCGACGGTGGGCCTGATCGACGGCACGTTCCGCGCCAATCTGGAGGAAACCGGCATGGGCTACGGGCTGGAGGTGGACCTGGTGCGCCGCGCCCGTGCGATGGATCTCTTGACGACGCCGTATGTGTTCCGCGCCTCCGAGGCCAGTGCCATGGCCGAGGCGGGCGCCGACATCGTGGTGTGCCACATGGGGCTGACGACGGGCGGCAACATCGGCGCCGAGACCGCCCTGCAGCTGTCCGACTGCGTGGCGCCGATCCGCGAGTGGGCGGCCGCCGCCAAGGCCGTGAACCCTGAAGTGCTGGTGCTGTGCCACGGCGGGCCGATCGCCACGCCCGAGGATGCGCGCTGGATCCTCGGCCAGTGCCCTGAACTGCACGGCTTCTACGGCGCCAGCTCGATGGAGCGCCTCCCCACCGAAATCGCCTTGACCGAAACCACCCGACGTTTCACGGAGATCGCACGATGACCGGCACGCAATTTGGCAGTTTTCTGTTGGGCCTGATCGTGGTGGCGATCGTCGTCGCCATCGTGGTCGGCCTGATGCACTGGCTGTACCTGCGCAGCAGCAAGGAGCGCGCCTTCGTGCGCACCGGGCTGGGCGGGCAGAAGGTGGTGCTGGACGGCGGCGCCTTCGTGCTGCCCATCGTGCACGACGTGATCCCCGTGAACATGAACACGCTGCGTCTGGAGGTGAGCCGCGGGCGCGACAAGGCCCTCATCACCAAAGACCGCATGCGCGTGGACGTGATCGCCGAGTTCTATGTGCGCGTGGCGGCCCAGCCCGACGCCGTGGCGGCAGCAGCGCAGACGCTGGGCCTGCGCACCATGGAGCCCGAGCAGCTGAAGGAGCTGGTGGAAGGCAAGTTCGTCGACGCGCTGCGCACGGCGGCGGCCGAGATGACCATGGAGGAGCTGCACGAGAAGCGCGGCCACTACGTCAAGCGCGTGCGCGAGGCCGTGGCCGGCGACCTGACCAAGAACGGGCTGGAGCTGGAGGCCGCGTCGCTGACCCAGCTGGACCAGACCGGCATGGAGTTCTTCAACCCCAGCAATGCCTTCGACGCCGAGGGCCTGACGCGGCTGACCGAGCAGATCGAACACCGCAAGAAGCAGCGCAACGATGTGGAGCAGGACACGCTGATCGCGATCCGCAACAAGAACCTGGAGGCCGAGAAGCTCAGCCTGGACATCGACCGCGAGGCCGAGCAGGCGCGCCTGTCGCAGCAGCGCGAGGTGGAGTTCTCGCGCGCGCGCCAGCGCTCCGAGCTCACCAGCGAGCGCGCCCAGCGCGAGCAGGATGCCGAAGGCGCGCAGATCACCGCCAAGCAGGCCATCGACCTGGCGCGCATCCGCAGCGAGCAAAGCCTGGAGCAGGAACGCATCCGCAAGGAAAGCAGCATCCAGGCCGCCGAGATCGAACGCCGGCAGTCGCTGGAACTGGCCGAGCAGCAGCGCGCGATTGCCGTGGCGCGCGAGAGCGAGGCGCTGTCGAACGCGCAGGCCGGGGCCGAGGTGGCGCGGGCCTTGGCGGTGGCGGCCGAAGAGAAGGTGTTCACCGCGCGCGAGGTCGAGATGGCCGAACGCAAGAAGGCCATCGACCTGATCGGCGCATCGCAGGCGGCTGAGCGCGAGGCCTTGCAGCTGACGGTGGCCGCACATGCCGAGATGACGGCCAGCGCCGACCGTGGCACCGCCATCCGCGCGCAGGCCGAGGCCGATGCCGACGCCGACCGCATCCGCTCGCTGGCCATCCGCGTGCGCGCCGAGATCGAGGCCGAAGCCCAGCGCTGGATGAACGAGGCGCAGAACGTGCTGTCGCCCGAGGCGCGTCTGTCGGCCCTGCGCATGCGCCTGGTCGAGAAAGCCGAGGGCATCATCCGCGAATCCGTGCGGCCGATGGAGCGCATCGAGGGCATCAAGATCCTGCATGTGGATGGGCTGGGCGGTGGCGGCGGGGGTGGCGACGGCAGCAGCAGCGGCGGCGGGTTTGCCGATGGGGTCGTCAACTCCGCGCTGCGCTTTCGCGCGCAGGCGCCGCTGGTGGACCAGCTGCTGCGCGAGATCGGCCTGGATGCAGGTGACATCCAGCGGCTGGCCGGGGGCGCTTCTGGCGCCAACGCGGCTTTGCCGCCGGCGCAGCCGCATCCACAACCGCAGGAGGCACGATGAGCCCCCACGCGCGTCACTGCTGTCACTGCACGCACTCGCTGCCCCCCAAGGGGGCGCCAAGCTCCCTTGGGGCGGCCCGGCGGGAGCTTGATCGATGATCCGCCTCTACGTCTCCAGCGTGATCGAGGCCAGCGCCGACAACGTGTGGGCGCGCGTGCGCGACTTCAACGGCCTGCCGCAGTGGCACCCGGGCATTGCCGACAGCCGCATCGAGAACGGTGAGCCTTCGGACCGCATCGGCTGCATCCGCCACTTCCACACGCGCGACGGGGGCACCATCCGCGAACGGCTGCTGGCTTTGTCCGACTACGACTTCAGCTGCACCTACGAGATTTTGGAGAGCCCGATGGGCGTGGCCAACTACGTGGCGACGCTCAAGCTCACGCCGGTGACCGATGGCAACCGCTGCTTTGCCGAGTGGAGCGCCGAGTTCGATTGCGACGAGGGCCGTGAGCGGGCGTTGACGCAGACCATCGCCGAGGGTGTGTTCCAGGGCGGCTTCAACGCCTTGAAACAGCACTGGCGCTGAGCATGGGCCCCCACGCACGTCACGCCGTGTACTTGCTGCCCCCCGAGGGGGTGCAGGCCCTCCTTGGGGCGGCCCGGCGGAGGGCTTGATGCTGCAAAAGGTCGTCCGCTCCACCATCATCGACGCGCCGATTGCGCGGGTGTGGGCCGTGCTGCGCGACTTCAACAGCCACGACCAGTGGCACGACGTGGTGGACCAAAGCCGCATCGAGGGCGGCGAGCGCAGCGACCAGGTCGGCTGTGTGCGCAGCTTTTCGCTCAAGGACGGCAACCGCATCCGCGAGCAGCTGCTGACGCTGGACGACCGACTCTACAAAAGCACCTACTGCATCGTCGAGGCCACGGTGCCGCTGCAGCGCTATGTGGCCACCGTCACGCTCAAACCCGTCACCGACAGCGACCGCACCTTCTGGCATTGGGAATCGACCTTCGCCACGCCCCCGGGCATGGAGCGCGAGCTGCGCGACATGGTGGCCAACGGCGTCTATGAGGCCGGCTTCGCCAACCTGCGCCGGCATCTGGAGCGTGGCGCCGATCTGCGCGACCCTGGCAGCGCGCCCATGCCCTCGGCGCTGGCGCTGCCCACGCGGCGCGTTGTGCTGCAGGACTATGGCGGCGCTGGCAACCTGCGCGTGCAGGACGGCGAGGCGCCGCCGCCCGCGGCCGGCGAGGTCCGCATCCGCCAGCGCGCCGTCGGCCTGAACTACATCGACGTGTACCAGCGCCGTGGCCAGCTGCCGACCATGCTCGCGCCTGGCGGCACGCCCGGCATGGAGGCGGCCGGCAGCGTGCTGGACTGCGGTGAGGGCGTACACGGCTTTCTGCCCGGCGAGCGCGTGGCCTACCTGGGGCCGCAGCCCGGCGCCTATGCCACCGTGCGCAGCGTGCCGGCCCGCTGGCTGGTGCGGCTGCCGCCGGCGGTGGACGACGAGGTGGCGGCCGCGCTGCTGCTCAAGGGGTTGACGGCAGACTTTCTTCTGCACGATCTCGCGCCCGTGCAGCGGGGTGCGCGCTGGCTGGTGCACGCGGCCGCCGGCGGGCTGGGCCTGGTTCTGTGCAGCTGGGCGGCCCGGCTGGGTGCGCAGGTCATCGGCACCGTCTCCAACGAGGCCAAGGCCCGCCTGGCACGCGCGCATGGTTGCACGCAGGTCATCGTCACGCCGGACTACCGCTTCGCCGACGCCGTGCAGCGCGCCGTAGGCGGCGCCGACGTCATCGTCGACGGGCTGGGCAAAGAGGCGCAGCGCGAGAACATGGCGGCGCTGGCGCCTTGCGGCCACTGGATCAGCCTGGGCCAGGCCAGTGGCCCATTGGGCGCGCTGGACCCGGACGCGCTGCTGATGAAGTCCGCCACGTTCTCACGCCCGGTCGTGTTCGCGTACACCGCCGAGCCGCAGACGCTGGCCCGCCGCGCCACACGCCTGTGGGCCGCGCTGGCCGACGGCAGCATCCAGGCGCCCACCATCGAGCGCTACACGCTGGAGGCCGCGGCCGAGGCGCACGCACGCCTCGAATCGCGCGGGCGCACGGGTGCGATCATCCTGGTCCCTTGAAGGAGCACACACCATGATCCTCGGCATGAACCATTTCACCGTGATCGCGGAGGACCCGCAGGCGACCATGGATTTCTACACCGGTCTGCTCGGGCTGAAGCCAGGCTTTCGGCCCGACCTGGGTTTCCCCGGCGCCTGGCTCTACGGCGAAGACCCCAAGCAGGCCGTGCTGCACGTCTATTTCGACCGGCCGGTGCCGGCGCAGCGCGCAGGGGTGATCGACCACATGGCGTTCACCGCGCAGGGCTTGAAGGCCGTGAAGGGCCGGTTCGATGCGGCGGGTTGGAAGTACGACCTGCGGCGCCAGGCAGGCGGGCTGTGGCAGCTCTTCTGCCATGACCCCAATGGCGCCAAGGTGGAGCTGGACTTCGACAAGTCCGAAGAAGTCTAGCGCCCGCGCTCACCGCGCCAGCCGCATCAGCTTGCCGCTGTCCGTCAGCAGCAGAAGCGCACCGTCGGGTGCCTGGCGCACATCGCGAAAGCGCTCGCCCAGGGTGTCGAACATGGCCTCGCGCGCCGCCACCGCATTGCCGCTCAGCGTCAGGCGCCACAGCGCCCGGCCGGCCAGTGCGCCGCTGAACAGCTGGCCCTGCCATTCCGGGAACATGGTGCCGGTGTAGAAGGCCAGCCCCGCAGGCGCGATGGAGGGCGGCCCCCAGGTCGTCAATGGCTCGACGAACGTGGGCGCGTGCACGCCGCCGCCATAGCGGCAGGCCGCGCTGGGCGCGACGTCGTAGGGGCAGCCGTAGCTGCGCAGCGGCCAGCCGAAGTTGGCGCCGGCCCGCGCGATGTTGATCTCGTCGCCGCCCTGCGGGCCGTGTTCGCTGACCCACAGTTCGCCGGTGTCCGGGTGCAGCGCCGCACCTTGCGAGTTGCGGTGGCCGATGCTCCACAGGCCGGGGCGCGCCTGGGCGCCGAAGTTCGGGTTGTCGGCGGGCGCCGTGCCGTCGCGTGCAATGCGCACGACCTTGCCCAGCGTCTGCGCCACATCCTGCGCGGGGTCGAACAGGAAGCGCTCGCCCAATGTCACGAACAGCGTCTTGTCGCGCGCGAACACCAGGCGCGAACCGAAGTGGTTGCCGCCAGCCACCTTGGGCGCCTGGCGGAAGATCACCGTGACGTCCGCCAGCGCATCGCCCACGAGCCGCGCGCGCAGCACGGCCGTGCCGGCCAGCCCCGCCTCGGCGCCGCTACCGGGCTCCGCATAGCTCAGGTAGATCCACGGCGCAGCGGCCGAGTAGTCCGGGTCGATCGCCACGTCGAGCAGGCCGCCTTGGCCGGCTGACGCCACGCCCGGCACGCCGCCGATGGGCGCCAGCGTGGTGCGCCCGTCAGCCGACAGGCGCAGCAGGCTACCGGCCTTTTGCGTCACCAGCATCTGGCCATCGGGCAGCACCGCCAGGCCCCACGGGTTCTGCAAGGTGGTGTGCAGGGTGGTGAGTTGCGGCGCTGCCAGTGGTGCGGGCGGCGGCGTGGGGGCAGGGTCATTGCCCTCGCCACCGCCGCCGCACGAGAGCGTGCCCGCCACGGCGAACACCATGAAGGTCATCCTGCGCATGGCGCCGATCGTCGCGTTGCGTGTCGCTTCGAAGGTCGTTTCCACGGGGTGTCTCCTGAAGGATGGGCTACAACCACGCCGGCCATGCTACGCCGCACTGCCCAGGTGCGCCGCCCCGCCACTCATGCCGCGCGATGGACTGCTGGCTCTTCGCGGCCCAGATACCGGGTCGCGATGTCGACCGGCGTGGGGAGTTGCTTGCCTCTGCGCGTTGCCAGCCAGGCTTCGCAAGCAGCGACACCGCGTTGCCGCAACACATAGAACAGTTCGAGCGCGACCGTGCGTTTGATGGACGGTTCGATCTCCAGCGCCGTCCCGGCGTCTGGCAGACTGACCACGTGCAGCCGGACGTCTACGTCCCGCGCCGTTCGGTTCATGGCATCGATCGCCTGCAGCTCGGCGACCAGCCCCTGGATCGAGGCAATCTCGTTGATCCGGTTGAGGATGTTCTTGGCCGTGGTCGGCGTCTCTACCCGTTGCAAAGGCGTGAGTTCAACGAGCAGGATGTCGGTCTGCGGGGCGCTCTGGTACAGGGGCCACATCGACGGATTTCCGGCATAGCCGCCATCCCAATACGACTGCCCGTCGATCACCACCGCCTGGAAAACCATCGGCGCACAGGCAGAGGCCAGAATCGTCTGCAAACTGTGTTCGCCCGGCCCGAACACCCGGCACCGACCGGTGTTCACATTCGTGGCGTTGACGAACAGGCTGTTCGGCCCCGTGACGTTCAGTGCGTCCACGTCGACCACGCCGGCCAGCAGCGCACGCAGGGGTTCCATCGCGAGAGGGTTGACGAGGTAGGGAGACACCAACGGCATGGCGTCGTCCCAGAGGCCAAGCCCGGGTTTGCGCAGTGGCGTCAACAGCCAGGCCAGTGGCGTGCCCACTACGGCAACGCCATGCCAAAGGCGGTTCAAGTGGTCCTTGGCGCCGGCCCGGCCGCCGTGCGCCAGGCCTGACACCAGGGCCGCACCGTTCAAGGCGCCTGCACTGGTGCCGCTGATCTGGCCGAGGTCGATGCCCTCCTCGTCGAGCAGGCGGTCGAGCACGCCCCAGGTGAAGGCGCCGTGGGCGCCCCCGCCCTGCAGGGCGAGTTGCAAGGGGGTCGATCGGCTGACGGTGCGCAGGGAAGTGGTTTTCATGGGGGTGGACGGGCCAAGGTGAGGAGGGGATGGCCCATCTTGCGTGGAGGGCGGGCACGAACCCGTCGTCTTGCGACCTACGTTGAAGTAGTCCCGTGGGCGAAGCTGCGCGGGGCCTCATGCGCTTTCAGCGCGCGCAGCAGCGCATGAAGGACGTGCTGGAGATGCCCGATGCAGATGCCGTTCGCATGATTCGCTCGATTCAGGAGAACGGGTGGCGCGTGTCGGGCAAGCCGGCGAAGGAGTACCCGCGGCTGGAGGGATGAGGCCTCGGCTTCGCGTCCGATCGAGGCCGTGCAGTCAGCGTTCGAGGATCGCGAGGGGGGTAGACCAAGGCCGCTGCGGCGGCTGACCCGGCACGCATTCAGCTGCGGCACGGCTGCCGTACCGACACAGGGCGCGCGTGTCATGCCTGCCCGGCAGGCCATGTCGATCTGGATTGCGTTCGTTCGTCGATAGGATGCGAGGCGCACTCGGGCGAGCGCGCTGACCGATCAACCCAAAGGAGCGAAGACATGTCCTACTGTCCTGTCGCAAAAATAACTTGCACGATTTTTGCAAGCCTTTCGGTATATTGGTTGCCGGAGGCAGAGATGCGTCAGATGCGTGCGGATGCGGTTATCGAGCTGGGACAGGAAGAG
>NZ_JBWMBB010000012.1:0-244890 GCF_056521305.1 Rhodoferax sp. RT4P68 | reverse complement strand
GTTCACGCCGACCGCCACTATTACAGCCACGCTCACGATGCGCCCAGCCTCGCGCGTCTTCACGTAGGTCGCGTCCACCCACAGATACGGCCAGTCGCCCTCGATCTGACGCCCCAGGAAGGCGTTCACCCGCTCGTCCAGTTCGCCGCACAGCCGGCTGACCTGGCTCTTGGAGACACCGCTCATGCCCATCGACTTGACCAGCTCGTCCACCGAGCGGGTGGAGATGCCCTGCACGTAGGCCTCCTGGATCACGGCGGTGAGTGCCTTCTCGGCGGTGCGCCGAGGCTCCAGGAACTCGGGAAAGTAGCTGCCCTGGCGCAGCTTGGGGATCTTCAGCTCGACGCTGCCGGCACGCGTCTGCCAGGTGCGGTCGCGGTAGCCGTTGCGGCTGTTGAGCCGTTCGGCAGGATTCTTCTCGTCGTAGGCCGCGCCGCAGCGGCCCTCGACATCGAGCTCCATCAGGCGCTGGGCCATGAACTGCACCATCTGGCGCAGCACGTCGATGTCTGCTCCCTTCTCGGCCAGTTCGGACAGTGCGATAGTGGCGTCGGTCATCGTGATTTCCTTCGTAAGGATCAAGGTTGGTATTCGCACCTCAACCCTATCCGGAATCACGATGGCCACCCCCACAAAGGAGCGGCCGCCGCGCGGCAGGCCGCTACGGGTTACGCCCTACGGGCTCCACCCTGCGCGGCCTGCCGCGCGATCAAGACTTACACCACTTCCCGGGACATCAACCATGGTCGGCGTTGGGAGGAGCGCGCCAAGCCCGGGCCGTAGGCAGTCCGGTCGGTCGCGCTGACCGCCCCTGACGCCTGGGCCCCATCGCAGCCCCGCCCTGCAGGGCGTCGAGATGGGGTGGTGGGTCTGTGGGACGCGGCACCACGGTGGCGGCGTGGCCACCCGTGGTGTGTGCAGGGGAACGGAATTCCACTGCGGGCATGGCCTTCTCGGCCTGTGGGCGCAATCGGCCCACACGGACGATCGGATCCTCAGCGCACGGCGTGTGATGGGGCGCGAAGCGTGTTGCGATTCGGCCACGACGTCACGCCGCCACACCGTCCGCCCGTAGGCCCGCGGCACGCAGCATCTCGGCCATCCGTTGCAGCCCCGGCGCCCGCGCCCGCCGCAGCCGCGACTGCAGTTCGGTGCCGATTGGGGTGGCATCGTCCTGCAATCGTTGGAGCATAGACGAGTAGGCCTCCAGCCGGGAGCTGCGCAGCCACTGCTGCAGGTCGGGGCGCTGCGACCAGTTCCATTGGTTCCGCGCGGTCTGCAGGTGCATGCGCAACCAGTCCAACGGCACCTCGGGCACCGGCACGGGTTCGCACAGGGCGTTCTTCTCCTGCTCGCCCTCGAGTGTCGCCTCCAGATGGGCGATGAGGGCGGCACTGAACGAGGGCGCGCAGCGGCGCACGTACTGCGGCACGATGCGGTGCCCCTGGAACACGGGCTCGGCAGGGCCGCGCGGCAAGCCGGCCGCACTGCAGTGCACATGCACGTGCCGTGCCGACGTGGCGATCTGGCCATGCTCCAGGACGATCCGGTCCGTCTCGACGGAGCGTACATGGCCCAGGCGCACCACCCGGAGGATGGTGCGCAGTTGCGCCAGCTCGGCGTCGCTGACGATGGCGCAGCGGTACATCGTGGGCGTGACCGTCCGGTCGATGCGCTGCAGCAGCCGGGCCGACTCGAGGCGTGCGAACAGGTCCGGCAACGAGGTGGCATCGCGCGCCGCCTCGTACTCGCTCGCCATGGCGGCCAGGGTGCGGTGGGCGAACAGGGCAGAGGGCTGCACGTTGGCCCGGTTCAGCAGCCACGCTTCGCGCGGGCGGATCCAGGTGATGGCATCGGGTGCGACGCCATGGTTCAACAGCCACAGCGCGGTATCCAGCGACGTCTTGCCGCCTCCGATGATCACGTAGCCCGCCGCCGGCTGGCGCAACCGTGTCAACTCGGTGGGGGTCAGGCATGTCGCGCCGTCGGCGACAGCAAAGCGCGGCCCATGCGTCGCTGGGACATGCGTGTCGGCCCGGGTCGCATCCACCCAGCGCCGGCGGGCCACCAAGCGGCGGCGCTGGCCGTTCACGAGCGAGACGGCCACGCCGTCCGCATCGACATCGGTCATGGGCAGCCAGGTCACGCGGCCGCTGGCCAGCAGCCGCTCGTGCATCACGCGGTCGAAATAGGCCCGGATCTCGGCGCCGCTGGCGAGCGCTTGCAGACCCCGGTTCAAGCCCACTTCGTCGATGCGGCCGCTGCCCAGGGACAGCGAGTTGACGCCATAGGTGGCCGATGGGCCATGGAGCCGCACGAACGGATAGGCGTCGTGCCAATGCCCGCCCGGGTTGGCGCGCCGGTCCGCGAGGATCACGGTGGCCGTCGTCTCCGCCACGAGTGTGTCGGCCATGGACATTCCCACGGCACCAGCACCCACGATCACATAGTCGGCAGTCAGATTGCTGGCTTGCATGTCGATGTCCTTGGGCGCGTCGCGGTCGAGGGGCCAGGTCATGGGGTGCATCACTGCTCCGCTGCAGCGTTGCGGCTCAGAGCCCACTCGCCGATGCGCTGGCCCATGGCCATGCCCACCTCGGTGGAGCTGCGGTAGTGCACGCCGCCGTAGATGCGTGCCTGGGCCACCTCCAGCACGAAGTCGTCGGGGGTGTGCCAGCGGCGCACGGCACCAGCGGCCGTGGGGCTGACCGTGCTGAGCGTGGGCAACGGCCGCTCCCGTCCCTCGGCCTTCAGCACGGTGGCAACGGTGCTGGCCAGGATGCAGTGCGCGCAGGGGTACTCCGGATGCATCGGCGTGTCGATCAGCGGCGTCCAGCCGGCGTCGCGTTCCGTGCCTTCGTGCCCGTCGAGGTCGCCGTTGCGGATGGCCGTGACGGGGCGCCAGTAGTGGTAGGCGTACTTGGCGTCCATCACGGCGATCAGGGCGTCGTCCATGGACTGGGCCACGGTGGCGAACAGGCGCGCATTGCGCAGGGCGTCCCTGCCAGGCTCCAGCGCCACTGAACGCACCACGCCGTGGTAGATCGCCGGCAGGGAGTAGTCCCAGAAGCGCCCGATCTCGGTCTGCTCCACGCTGCGCTGCCTGCTGTCCTTGCCGCCCAGGGACTTCACCTCGTTGTAGTCGCGTTCCCAGCGCGCGCTGGTCAGTGCCGGCGGCGGCTCGGGGCGAAACTGGTCGGGGCTCCGCAGCAGCCAGGGCGTGCGCCTCGGCCACTGCAGCGCCGCGGGTTGCACCGTGGGCACGTACACGCCAGCGGCGGTCGTCGGACGGTAGGTGTCGGGCGCGCCGGGCATGTCCGCGCCATGGCGGGCCAGCACGCGCTGCGCGGCTTGTTCGCCCGCTGCCAGGTGCCGGGCCCGCGGCGCGTCGTCCGTGATGGTCGCCAGCGCGGCTTGGTAGGCGGCCTCGATGGCGGTGCGCTGCGCCGGCAGCAGTTGCGTCAGCGCTGCGCGGTGTGCCCCGGCGACCGCGGCGTCGATGGCGTGGGGGGCTGCCGAAGGTGTGCGCGCCGCATCGTGCACTGCCTCGTAGGCAGCAGTCTGCACCAGCGCCATGACACGGACGGCCGGCGGCGTGCCGATGCGCGCTTCACCGAGGATCTGCGCCGAACGCTGGTTCCAGTCGGTAATCGCGTCGGCCTGCGCAGTGGGGGCCCATGCCGTCAGGAGGGCTGCGGCCAGGGTTGCCGCAAGGGCGGCACGAGGGATCTGCTTGTTCATGATGATGCTTTCAAAGGTAGGGCGCCTTCGGCGTGCGGCGCTCAGGCGGGGACAGGGAGGCGGTCGTCGGCGCGATCGCCCACGCGCGCGCTTAGGCCGTTGGTTGCGGCGTCACAAGCGTTCATGGGGCAAGACCCCGGTGCGCAGCCAATGGGTGGACGTGCCCGAGCTGGGGACACCGGTGCTGCCGCTGCTGCGGGTCACCAGCCGCTGCCAGGCAAAGGCGCCGGGTGTCGACGGCGACATGCGCGCGCATGCCGCCCCTCGACGCGGCTGCCACGCCCGGGGCCGATGCACTGGCAGCGAGACGGCACGCGCCAACCTGCACCGACACGGCCGACACCGTCGTCAGCGCCAGCGCCGGCATGTCGGGTGCGAGTCCTGGCGGCACGCGGCCGGTCGGGCCGGTGGCGCCGCCCGCCCGGCCCGTCGTCCAGAGGCGGGCTCGCCACGCGGCGCGCGCCTTCGGTTGGATCGCGTTGGGCATCGCGGTGCTCCTTCGCGCGCTTCAGTGCTTGGTGACGACGATCTCGAGGTACTCGCTGGGCACCACCAGCGAACCCGGCCCGGCCACGTTCAGTTCAGCAAGCAAGGCGGTGATGGCACGGTCCAGCGACTGCGCACCGGCGCTGTCCAGCGCGGCGAATGCCTTGTGCGTGGGTCCGTAAGAATCACGGAAGACTTGGACGAAGTGCGCGGCGGAGCGGTAGCGGAAGTTGAAGTGTCGGCGTTCGCAGCGGATCTGCGCGGCCTGCGCGCCGAACAGCTCGACGATGTGCGGTTCGGTGCCCCACAGCGACGGTGGCCGCACGCCGGCGGGCGGAGCGACATGCGCACCGACGACCTTGAACAGGCGGCCGATGAAGCCGGCAGGCGTCCAGTTTGCCAGCGCAACGCGGCCGCCGGGGCGCAGCACGCGCAGCATCTCGCTGGCGGCGCGGCGGTGATCGGGCGTGAACATCACGCCGAAGGTGGACACCACGACATCGAAGCGCGCCTCGGCGAAGGGCAGGGACTCCGCATCGGCGAGTTGGAAGTGGATCGGCAGGTGTTCGGCCTCAGCCCGTGCGCGGCCTTTGTCGAGCAGCGCCTGCACGTAGTCGGTCGAGGTCACCACCGCGTGGCGGCGTGCGGCAGCCAGTGAGGCGTTGCCGTTGCCGGCCGCGACGTCGAGCACAGTCTCGTCAGCGCGCACATCGGCGGCCTCGGCCAGCGTCTCGCCGACGATCTGCAGGGTGGTGCCAACGGCGGCATAGTCGCCGCTGGCCCAGGTGGCTTGCTGACGCAGCTTGATGGCGCTGAAATCGGTGGCAGGTTGGTCGAGGACGGTGTCCATGGTGTGGTGGCTCCTGAGGTTGGGGAATGTCGGCGATCGACGCGGGTGACGCCGATGCAGGCATTCTGGAAACTCGGCGCCATTGACGCTTCACCGCCTGTAGTGCAGATTTGCTCCTGCGTCCGCCGTTGATGGCGTGCAACGGCCGGGCTTGTCCGAGCGTCCGGGCAATTTGATCAAGACGCCCCCGACTGAGGACATGCGATGAGCCACGACCCCTTGTCCGATGTGTTACGCAGCGTGCGGCTGCGCGGCGCGGTCTTCTACTACGTCAGCTTCGATGGCGAGTGGGCGGCCGAGACGCCGCCGTCTCCGACGCTGGCCGGCGCCCTCATGCCGGGCGCCGACCACGTGCTCGCCTACCACCTGATGGCCAAAGGGGAGGGCTGGGCCGCCTCCGACGGCCAGGCGCCGGTGCGCATGGCGACCGGCGACATCGTGATGTTTCCGCGCGGGGATGGACACGTGATTTCGAGCGCGCCGGGGATGCACGCGACCGCAGATGAAAGCGACTGGCGCTACGTGACCCGGGACGACCCCAAGCCGATCGCGGTGGCCTACCACCGCGGTGTACTGCGGCCCGGCACGCCAGGCCCTGCGGACGAGGCCCGCTCCGTGGTGGTGTGCGGCTTCGTCGCCTGCGACATGAAGCCCTTCAACCCGCTGATCAACGCCCTGCCGCCGCAGCTCCACCTGCGCGCCGGCACGCTGGGCCCCTGGACGATGCAGCTGCTCGACCAGGCGGTGGCCGAGTCGCGTGAGCGGCGCGCCGGCAGTGCCGCGGTCCTGGAGCGTGCCAGTGAGTTCGTGTTCGTCGATGCGGCGCGGCGCTATCTTGAATCGCTGCCGCCCGGCTCGGACGGCTGGCTCGGAGCGCTGCGCGATCGCCACGTAGGGCCCGCCATCGCGTTGATGCACGAGCAGCCGGCGCAAGCGTGGAGCGTTGAAGAGCTGGGACGCAAAGTCGGCCTGTCGCGTTCGGCCTTGCATGACCGCTTCGTCGACCTGACTGGCCAGGCGCCGATGCAATACCTGACGAACTGGCGCATGCAACTGGGCGCCGGGCTGCTGCGGCAGGGGCACGCCAAGGTCGCAGCCGTGGCGCTGGAGGTGGGTTATGACTCCGAAGCCGCCTTCGCCCGCGCGTTCAAGCGCCTGGTGGGCCAGCCGCCGGCGGCCTGGCGGCGTGCCCAGACGCGGTGACGTAGCACCGCAGGTCGGCTGTCGCCCAGCCCGCTGCTCTCGGGGCGTGCGCCGACAGGCCGTGGGTCCGCGTGCCGTCAACACAGCCATGTGCCGTCAGAGCTCCGTTGCCAAGGCTGCCGACTGGGCCACTGCTGCGGCGCCGCACCGGCATCGACCGTCGCGTAGGCCGCATCACTCGCGCCCTGCAGCGCAGCCTGGGACGGCATGTGCCCCCGCGTCGCCGGCCCACGCGGCGGCGTGGCCGCAGCCATCGAACGACGTCGGTCCGGGATGCGATCCCTCGCTGGGCGGGCAGTCGTAACGCGCGTCACCGAGCGCCATGCGCGCGCCGTCCCGACGACTGCCCCGCAGCGCCGGACCACTTCGCGGCCCGGCTAGCACTAGGTGAAGACCTGCATTGAGAGACGCAGGCCGCCGTTCCATGCCGAGCAGCGCGGGCTGCCGCAGCATGCGGTCTGCATCCGCACGGGGCCGACGACGCTTCCAGCGAACGACGCGCCGGCCGCGCCCGGACGGCCCCGGCTGTGGGCGTGCCTGTTCTGTAGGCACTCCGGCGCAACCCGCGCCCCGCAACGTTTCTGGACGATCTCCCTGCGGTTTTCCCCAATCTTGTCCACATCGGGCAGGGACAACCGTAGGTTGCGCGTTGGCGGCGTCGGGCGGACACCTCAGTGCCATTGGTGGCGCAAGGAATCCTGCTGACAATTGTGTGCGCGTGAGGGAACGACCGCCGCGGCAGCAACCCCCGATCGCGTTTCGAAGTGCGCGTCAGGTCCGCTGTTCAACCGAACCGGTCCACCAGCAGCTGGCTGTCGAGAAATTACGAACGGCTGCCTGCGCGATGTGCACGCGCGCGCTGCGACCGTTGCTGCCGGCCGGTTCGCGCGTAGCGATAGCTGCTGGGCAGCGGTTGCTGGACACGGGCCGTCCGTCCCGTGTCACCGGTTCAGTTTTTTGGATCAGGGGCTGAAGCCGGACGGCACATCCCCGGTGGATGCAAGCGCGGACGTCTCTCAGGCGAACGCAGCGCGACCGCCCCCTCCAGGGCGATGGCCAAGAAGGGCATCTCCTGCAATGGGAACTTGCACGCGGAGGCACACCCTTTGGTATCCGGTTCCCTTGGTGCGCGTTCGCCGATCTCCGCATGGCCAGCGCACCAGGGCTGCTGAGCGTGCGTGGCGCCCGCCAGCATGGAGAGGCGTTTCTGGCCGCCACAAGCAAATCTCAGCGTCACGCGGGGCACGTGGTGCCACCGGGTCCACCTGCGGTGGCTCGCTCGCCTCGACGCACAACTGTCGCGGTTGTTTACAGGTGCATGCGAGCAATCCGCATGTAGGTGCGTAAGTGATTGATGGACAAGGGTTGGTGTGGATCATGCTGTGTCGACCTTTGTAAGACGTAGGCCCACGGTCTTACGCTCGTCAAACGATCGACCATGGTGCGGACCAGTGCCGTGGCACTGCAGATCAAAGAGCAGCAACCTCAACACGCAGTCCGTCCACGGACTCATCTGGAGACAGCCATGAAAGTGCAAGTTCGCGCTGTGTGCAGCGCGCTGTTCACGTCTGCCTTGATTTGCGGCTCGGCATCCGCCACGCTGATCGGCGACAGCATTGGCAGTGTGATGACATTCCCGTCCGATCTGCCCGGCAGGAACACGTGGGACAGCACGGGTGCCACTCCCGTAGGAACGCCTATCTCCGCGGTGGTCGGGCCTGGCCCGGAATACTCCGTCACGTATCTGGGGACCTACACGGCCGACTTTGGAGCGGACAGCCTGAGAATCCAGCTCTCTGGCGGGCCGTTTTCTCCGATCGGCGATACCGTCCTCTGGGACTTTACCGGTCTCGATTTCTCCACGGGCTTGATCACCGACGTGACGCTGGACTCGACGAATTTTGTCGGGGTGGACTTTTCTTGGACGGGCGATAGCCTGCATGTGTCCATCGTCAATCAGAACACGCCGGAGGTTGCCTTCATGGACTTCACGTTCCAGACCACGGCGCAGGCGGTGCCGGAACCCGGTTCCCTCGCGCTATGGGGGCTGGGCCTTGCAGGGGTGGCAGCGCTGCGCAGGCGCAAGCCGGGCGTGTGTGACCTGCGTTGCACCTGAATTGGAAGCCTGCTGAGTCGGGTTTTTTGCGCGGGGGAGAGGCGTCGCAGGCGGCCGAGGAGCCCGTCGCGGGAGCGGCCTCTCGCATCATGGCGCGCACTGATGTGTGGCGAGACCGGCTGTTGGCCAGCTTCGTTCCTGTCCCGTCCCTTGTTCCCATGCCGGGGCGTGAGCGACGACCCGCGGACAACGCCACAAGCAAAACAACCGGGCTGAGGCCGGCAGGCAGGTTGCCGACACCGCGCGCGAAACGCCCGTCACCAGGCGCCGGATTCAGTTGGCCAACAAAGCTGCCAGTCGTCTCGCGGTTCGCGCGCTGGCGCCTTTGCCGGTCAGCGCGAGTGCCGGGGGGTTAAGAAGCATCCGCATGAAGACGGCGCGCACTTCTTCCGCTCCAATGTCCTCGATCATCGCTATCGCTTCAGCCATTGGTGTCACGGTCCCGCTGGCGAAGAGCTCCTCGACGGCCAGCTCCATGGTCGCGTAGGTCCGTTCTCCTGCGCGTACCCGAGAGACGGTCAGCTGGTTCTTCGCCCGCTCCAAATGCACCGGATCGATGGCCTCGGCCTGCGCGCGTAGCAGGTCGCCCGTGGCCGCCACCAATGCGTCGAGCTTGTCCGACGTCGTGACCGCATGCACCACGAAGTTGGCCCAGATGTCTCCGCTGTCCATCGTGGAATGGGCTGTGTAAGCCAAACCCAGCTGCTCCCGGACGGTGTCGACCAGGGGCGCCGACATTCCGCCTCCGAACAGGGTGGCCGCCAGGGAAGCCGCAAGGCGCCAGCGCTGCTGTGGGACCTCCTCCAGCCGCGCGGGCGTCAGTGGGTAAGCGATATTCAGGAACACTTGGGACACCTGCGTGAAGCGCCGCGCCATGGCATGGCCCGTGTACTTCGCCGGCAATGTCTGTCGCCACTCGGGCGGGTCAGCCGCTTGGGGCATCGTCGCAAACAGCTCCCCGGCAAGCGCCATCCAGGGCTCAACGTCGACATTGCCGGCCGCCACGACGACTGTCTTCTCCGCTGCGTAGTGGGACTGCACATGGCGCAACAGGTCATTGCGTGTGAAGCCTTCGATGTTCTCCACGGTGCCGATCACGGGCATGCCCATCGGGTCGTTGCCCCAGATGGCGCGGTCCAGCAGATCGCTGGAACTGTCTTCGGGGTCTTCTTCGTACTCGATGGCTTCCTGTCGAATGACCTCGCGTTCGCGCTGCAACTCGGCCTCGGGAAAGGTGCTGTTGAGCACGATGTCGGCCGTCATGCGCAGCAGTTGCTCGGCATGCCGGCCCAGACCCGTCATGAAGTACCCGGTCATGTCTTTGCCCGTGAACGCGTTGACGTCCGCTCCCAGCCGCTCCGCATCCAGATTGATCGCCTGCATCGAGCGGGTGGTGGTCCCCTTGAATGCCATGTGTTCCAGGACATGGCCGATGCCGTTGGTGGCCGGCGTCTCGTCGCGGGAGCCGACGCGCAGGAAAACGCCCACACTGATGCTTTGCACATGGGGCATGCAAACGGCGAGCAGCCTGACCCCATTTGCAAGCGTGCGATGGGTCACGGGAACGCGCTCTGCCCGCATCGGGAGCAATGCTCAGCCGGGTTCAGCTGCCGCAGACCGACACGGAAGCCGCATTGCGCGTGAAGGTCGCGACAGCTTCGCCAGTCGCCGAGGGGTCTCACTTGCCCACAACCCAGACTCTGGGATCGCCTGCAGGCATCGTCGGCGATGCGTGCTGAAAAGCACATGCTTTGAGTCATGGTCGCATTGTCGCTGGGTGGGGTGATTCGCAAGGCCGCCGGGCGGCGACTGGCGGTTCTGCGAAGTTCCGGGGATCGTCGAGCCAACAGCCACCGAAAATGGTCGCCAACCCGGGCGTTGAGGAACCGCGTAGGGCGGCAGGCGCTTTTGCGATCACGGGGCTTGCGCGGCAAACGCGCCTTGGTGAGCGTCACACTGGGCGGCCAGGCGTTCATGCTTGGCGAACGCGGCATCCACGGCCCGTTGGGCGACATGCCGAAGCACCTGCTGCAAGGCACGCTGGCCTACACCGTGATCGGCGTCCTCGCGCCCTTCGTTGGATGGCACATCCCGTGTGTCTCAGACGAAGAGCGGCGGCAAGTCCTGGAGTCATGGCGAATGCGCTTGCGGACTAGAAGACGAAGGCGAAAAACTCAAGTTTCCCGACGTCCATGACGCGCGAAGTAGCGATTGTCGATAGAACTACCGAAGCCGGTCATTCACAAACGTCGACATCTGGCGGGTACAGCGGGTCACGATCGCGGAAGTTTTACGCCCATTGCTGTCTCTGGCCGCGTGAACTTGGACAGAGGCGGTGCAGCGGATGCTGGCGGGCCCGGTCAGTGCATCGGTTGGCCGAGCCGTCTGCTCGCCCTGGAGATCGCGTAGTTCACAAGGCAGTAAAGCGCCGCGACGACGAGGTACACGGGCACCAGCGAGTTGTAGTTGGCGATGAGCACCTTGGCGTTCTGCATGAGCTCGCCATAGGTGACGACATAGCCGAAGGTCGTGTCCTTGACCACGATGACCAGTTGCGCGACCAGAGCCGGGACGATGTAGCGAAGGGCTTGCGGAAACACGACCTGGAAAAAGACCTGGGCTTCGGTCAGCCCCAGGCTCCGCGCCGCATCGGTCTGGCCGCGCGGAACGGCGAGCACGCCGGCGCGGTAGACCTCGGCCACCACGGCGGCGGTGCTGAGGCCGACGGGCAAGGTCAGCATCCAGTAGGTGCTCAGCTTGATCCCGGCCGATGGCAGTACCAGAAAACACACATAGATGAGCAGCAGCGTCGGCGTGCCACGTAGGAACTCGATCACCGCGATGCTCGGCCAGCGCACGAGCCGCGGCTGCGCCAGGCGCCCGACCAGCAGCACCAGCCCCAGGGTCAGCGCGATGACGGCAGCCATCGCTGCCGATGCCAGCGTGCCGAGCAGGCCTGTGCCCAGGAAGGACCAGGTCGTCGGCTGGGTGAAGAATCCCCAGAGCCGCCCTTCGAGCTGCCCTGCGGAGTGGAACCGGAACACGACCGCCGCAGCCATCAGCAGCAGCACGGCCGCGGCGACCGCGCTCACTACGCGTGTGACCTGGCGGGCCTGCGCGCTGGGCGCCGCAAACAGAATGTCTTCCAGAGCGCGGCTCATCGCAGGATCCGCACCTTCTTTTCCAGGGTGGCGCCAGCCCAGGCGATGAGCAAGCCGCTCGCCACGTACATCGCGGCTGCCACCGCGAACGCGGCCATGCCCGCGGCGGAGTCGGTGGCGATCTTGGACACCAGCGCGGTGAGCTCGCGGCCCGGAAACGGCACCTGCGAGGCCAACGAGGTCGACAACATCAGCGCCATCAGCAACGAGGTCATCGGCTGCACCACGGCGCGCAGCGCCTGTGGCAAGACCACGGCCGTGACGACGCGCATCGGACGCATGCCCAGGCTAAGTGCAGCCTCCGCCTGGCCACCGGCGACGGTGTTGATGCCGGCACGCAGGTAGTCCGCCGTGAACGCAGAACACACCAGGGTCAAGGTGAGGATCACGCTCGGCTGATAGTCGATCAGGACGTTGAGATCGGGCAGCGCGAACACGATGAAGATCAGTAGCGCCACGCTGGGAATGTTGCGGAAGATCTCGACGTAGACGGTCAGCACGAAGCGCAGCGGCCGCACCGGAAGGAGCCGCAGCACCGTCACCACCATGCCCAGCACGAAGCCGGCGACGAATGACACCGCGGTGAGCTTCCATGTCAGCAAAAGGGCCTGCCCGAAGGCAGGCCCGTAGTCGGCCAGGAGCCGGGACAAACCGTCCATCGGTTACGGGAGGGCGGGTGGCGTGGGAACGTCCGTGCTGCCGGTGCGCTGCCCGATGGACACGGTCCACAGCTTGGCCCAGGTGCCGTCGGCCTGGATCTTCTTCAGGAAGGCGTTGATGAAGGCCACGCCGTCCGAGCCCTTGGGCAGGCCGACGCCGTAGGGGTCTTGCGCGCCGAAGGGTGCGCCCGCCAGTTTCGCGTCGCCGGTTCCCAGGCTCAGGGCATTGAGCAGCAGCGTGTGGTCGGTCACGTAGGCATCCACGCGTCCCTGGCGCAGGGCGTCCAGGGCTTCCTGGTGCGTCTGGAACTCCTGCACGGCCGCCTTGGGCGCGAACTGCGCCAGGATCGCAGGCCCGGTGGAGCCGGCCTGCGTGGCGGTCTTCTTGCCGGCCAGATCGTTGTGCGACTGGATCGTCTTGTTGTTCGACTTGACCAGCACCCCGGCCTGCGAGCTGTAGTAGGGCCCTGCGAACGAGATTTTCTCGGCACGCGCCGGGGTGATGGAATAGGTGGCGAACACCATGTCCACCTGGTCGTTGATGAGCACCTGTTCGCGCGTGGACGAGTTCACCTGCGTGAACCGGTACTTGGACCCGTCGCCCAGGATGTAGCGCGTGAGGAGCTGGGCCAGGCCGGCGTCGAAGCCGCGGATCTTGCCGTCCTTCTCGTTCAGCAGCGAGAAAAGATTCGAGGTCTGGGTGCCGCCCAGGCGCAGCGTGCCGGCCTGCTTGACTTTGCTGGCCCAGGTGCTGGACGCGATGGCCGCAGCGTCGGCGACGGGGCCCTGCGCCACCAGCGCGTCGAACGCCGCCGTGTTGATGGGCGTGCCCTGTGCAAGAAGCGACCCACCGGCGACGAGCGCCAGGGCGGCCACGGAGGATTTCATGATGGATTTGAGCGACATGCGGCTTTCTTGAGGGTATCTGACAGAAATCAATGTATAGCACTTATGGAATGCGCGGTGTGCTCGTCCCGGTCAGTGGCAACAAGCGAACATGTCGGCGGCGAGTACATGGCCACCGTGCGCTCGATAGTCGCCCCGACCCTGGGCTTCGGCCTGGTGGACGGCTCACGGCTGAAGCAGCAGTCTGCTTTTTCAACGCGGCCAGCACCAGTGAGACAAAACCGCGAGCGTGGCGCGACGGCTCCTACGCCTGCGTGGGATTGCACGCCATTTCGATCTGTGGGTGGCCGGCTTGGCGGTGCAGCGCCCGTTGGGCAGGTCGATGCGCCGGTCCTGCAGAATCGCCCGATGAGTGCCGCAGATTTTCTTTTTTCACCCGCCGTGCAGCGACTGCTCCAGGTCACGTTCGCCGAGCCCACGCGGCAGTTCTCCGTGGCCGAGTTGTCCAAGCGGTGCAAGCTGAACGTGGCCGAGGCAGAGGCCACCCTTGCGCATCTGCTGGGCAGTGGGGTGTTGGTCGGTCGCGACGGATCGGGGGACCAACCTGCGTTCTGCTGCGCCAACACCGCATTTGTGTTCTACCCGGAGCTGCGTCGCATCGCACTCAAGTCGGTCGCAGCCGCCGAGCCACTGCGCAACATGCTGCGGACCAAATTCCGCGGGTCCGTGATGAGGGCGTTCTTGTTGGGTGAGAAACATGGCGCCGGCGAACTGGTGCTGGTGATCGTGTACGGTGATGTAGAGCCCGACAAGGCGGCTCTGGCTGGTGCCTTGCAAAAGCTGCTGAAAACCGGGGCGATTCGCCAACACGTGCAGGCCCACGTGATGCCAGCACAGCAGTTCGATGCGTTGAAGCCTGGCGACCCATTCCATGCGCAGCTGGCGGGGGACGGGTGCGTTGGGCTCGTTGCAGCAACCACGCGCAAGGGCAAGCCGAGGCCGCTTCCCGCCCCTTTGGGGCTGCTGGAGAAGGCGCGCCAGGGGCTGCGCCGCCTGACCATGTGATGGCCGCCGGGCCTGTGCGCGGTAGGGGTGGCGAGGCCGATGCGTTTCACGCGCTTCTCGGAACCGCTGGGCGTGGCACGTGACCCTGTCAGTCGGCTTTCCCGACAGCACGGTCCCTCTGGCCGGGGTGGCTCTGGCGTTGCGTCGCCCAGCACGAATTGGCGGGCTTGGCACGCCGTGGTGGACCGACGGCGCGTCCGACCCCAACCCCAAGCTAGGGCCAAAAAAACGTCGCGGGCAGAGCACGCTTCAAGGCATTGGCAAGGGGCGCCGGTCGACGTACGAGGGGCGTCCACGGCTGCCGAATCTGACCTGACGTTGGACGCGGCTGAGGGGATGCGCGCACCCGAGCCACAAGCGTCTCGATCACATGTCCAAGCGCGCAATCCACCAGACCTCCGATTGCCATGCTGAGCGCCACTGCACGACGCTCTCACCCAGCTTCCTCGATCTCCTGGTCCGCGTGCGCGGCGCCAAGGGCCGGGAGAGTGGAGTTCGAAGGCAGTGCAGCGGAACAGGGGCAGCGCGCGGTTCCTGCTGCATCGCCTTGCCGCAGACCCGGCTGATCGGGAACCGGAGAACGGCGAACACCCGCGCTCCCCTCCAAAGCCCCTGTCGTGTTCAGGGCGTCGTTTTTTTTCTCCATGCCGGGCCGGTCCGAACGGGGAGCTATTGTTTGTCCACAGCCCTTTTGACCGTTTCCTCCTAGGCATTCGGATTCGCGCGAGAGTCCTTGTGAGATTGGGTATTTCCACCTTAGACGATTTGCTGAGGCAGCAGCCATCGGTCGTTCTAGGGAGTGGCTGTGCCGCCCGGGTCCACGGCGACGACCCGGTTGCGTCCCGTGCGCTTGGCCTCGTACAGCGCCTTGTCGGCCTGCACGAGCAACATATCCGTGCTGGACTGCGCCGTCGAGGGGACCAGCGTCGAGACCCCCACACTCACGGTGACCTGCTGGATGGGGGCCGCGAACGCAGCCTGTTCCACCTTCCGAACCAGCTCGTGCGCCACGGACACCGCCTGCGCACTGTCCGTGCCCGGCAAGACGATCAGGAATTCGTCTCCCCCCAGGCGCACGACCAGGTCCCCGGCGCGCTGCGCAAACGACTGCAGCAAGGCCGCGACGAGCTTGAGCACCTGATCGCCCACGGCGTGCCCATGGGCGTCGTTCAGAAGCTTGAAGTGATCGATGTCGATGAGCAGTGCCGAGAGGGGAAGGGCTTCGCGCTGGGACCGTCGGAACTCCAGTGACAGTACGTCGTCCATCCGGCGGCGGTTGGACAATCCTGTGAGTGGGTCCGTGGTGGCCAACGCCAGGAGCCGCTCCTTGGCGAACTCGAGCTCATCTTCAACCGCTTTGCGTGCATCGATGCCGCGCAGGTTGACGACGCGGCGGGTGAGCAAGCTTCCCGTGTCGCCGGGAAGATTGCGCGCTCTGGCCTCGACCCACACCAGGCGGCCGTCGCGGTGCCGGACCCGCACGCGGTAGTCGATCTGACTGTGACGGCCGTCCGTGGCTTGGAGCGCCTGTGCGATCGGACCGACATCCGCTGGGTGGCAGTAGCCGACGACGGCTGTCCCCAGAACCTCGTCCGCATGCCAACCGAGCAGCTCGGTCACCGCAGGCGACGCGTAGGTGATGGCACCGCCCTCGACCGACAAGATGATGTCGCTCGAGTATTCAGCCAGGAGCCGGTAGCGCTGCTCCGCCACGGCAAGTGCCGCCTGCTGGCGCCGCAGGTGTGTGATGTCCGTATGCTCCCAGTAGGTGCGGCCCCCGTGATCCCCTTGGTGCTCGATCACGCAGACAAACCGGTCGCCTGGCAAGGCGAGTTCGAAGGGCGTCTCAGCAGGTCGGTCGTGGTCGAGCAGCGCCGCGAGGCTGGTGCTGAACGCTGGGTTCTCAGCTTGCTCCGCCCAAGCCGCCCGGAAGATGCCCTCGAAGCGCTGACCGCATGCGCGGTCGAGGGACCGGAGCCCATAGAGATGGAGGAAGGCGCTGTTGGCCCACACGACCTGGTGGGCGCTGTCCACCACCAGCACGCCGTCGGCGAGCCGCTCGAGCACCGCCGCCGCGTCCAGGCGCAACGCGTCAGCCAGCGGTGCCAGCGCCGGCGTACCGGGCGGCGTATCGGTCGGAGCAGCCGGAACATCCACCTGGCGCCATACGCGTACCCGTCCAAGCTGCGCCACGTCGATCGATGACATGTCGGGACGGACCCCACGGAGGGCGTACCCGTGCGGGCGCCCCGCCATGTGCCGCCGTTCGACGCCGTCCTCGAAGGCTTCCGCCGTCAGACCGCCGTCTTCCAAACCCGCGCGTGCGGCACACCGGCCTGGCTGTTCAGGGGAGGACCCCCCGGCCAGCTGGGCTTCGAGCTCAGGGAACAGATCCACATAGGCTGCGTTCGACGCCAGCACCCGGCCGTCGGGGTCGACAACGCAGTAGGCCACCCCGATCCCGTCCAGTGCAGCCCCAACGGCCGCCATCAGCGCACTTGCCATAGAGTCTTCCTGCAGCTGTCGGCGGTCTTCGGACAAGACGATGCGAACGCTGTTCCTGGTAGCGTTTGTAACAAATATGTGGCGCCCGCGGGCTAGGGAAACCCTGCGCACGTCTGGCCATGAGGGAGATGCACGGCATCCGCGTCGGCACCTTCGGGCGCCCGCGCCTACTGTCGGTTGGCGCTTGCTGGCGCCGCGGCTACGCAGTGTCGAGAACACACACCAGGGAGCGCCCGATGGCCATCCCACCGGGTGGAAGTAAGCGCCCCGCCGCAGAAGTTGCCGCTGACGCGCACAGGGCACTACCCCACCTGCCGCGCGTCGGTCAAAGGGGCTCACTGCGGAAGAGTTCGGGGTCCTGCTGCCGCACGGCCTCATCGCTGGGTTCGACGCCGCCTGAAGGGGGCGATGCGGGTGTGGCAGCCGCCTTGGACGGCGCAGCGTTTCGCTCCTGCAGGCCTGTTGAAATTCCCGCGCATCTTGTGATCCTGGTCACACGCCTTGTCCTGCTGGTGCGCCTATGCTGGCGCCATGAATCAAATCAGGATCGTGCAAGCCGACGGCGTTGCGACATTTGACGGCAGGCCCTTCGCGTCTGAGTGGATGGAGGCGTCGCTGGCCAACCGCTGGTTCCTCAAGACCCGGCTTGCCGAGGCGCTGCGCATGCATGGGCCGGATACGTTTCACCTGGAGACGCGGGTCAAGCGGGCCGAGCCGGCGCTCGGCCTGGCGTAGTCCGCGTTGGGGCAGTCAGCTGTCCTCGTCGACGTACTGCAGATCGGCGCCGAGCGGAACGCTCTGGCCTCGGTAGCAGGCCATCAGCGCCGATTCCAGGGCGTTGTCCCACGCATCGGCGGCGGCCACCTCTTCAGGCGTCGGCGCCATCAGCGGCGACATCCCACTGTCGCCCCACGTCGAGCGGGCATCGGCGCCGCGCTCGGCCTCCTCCGGGGTGATGCCGGCCCGTGCCAGGAATGCGGCTGCAGCGGCCTCGCCGCGTTGGCGTTGAGCGGCGGTCGCGCCGGGAGCAAACAGCCGGAGTTGCATGGTCTTCTCGCGCAGTGGAGGCGGCGGATTTTGCCTGTCCAAGCCGAAAGGCCACAGGATCGACCCCAACGCGCCCATGGTCAACACGAGGGGGCGCTCGTGCCGCGCGGATCGGCGGCGAAGTCGGCCCCACCGACCCGCCGCGCCTGACGTACTGGTGGGGACTTGGAAGTCCATGGTGCCGACTTCGACCGAACCAAGGTTTTGCGGTGGCGGCCCGCAAGCTCCGCGCCTGACGGATCCGTGTGCTGGTAGTGGAGGACAACCTGGACGGGCTCTCCACCTCGGTGGAGCTCATTGAAGCGGGAGGGCATGCAGCCGAAGGCGCGGCCGATGGGCCGCAAGCACTGCGGATCGCTGCCCGGTGGGCACCGGACGTCGTGCTCCTCGAGCTCGGTCTGCCCTTGATGAATGGCGACGAGGTGTCCAGGCGCTTGCGCGGCGATCTGGGGCTTCACGACGCGCGTGTCGTCGTCCCCACCGGGTGGGGTACGCAGCTCGATCGCGACGCCACCGCAGCCGCTGGATTCAATGCGCATCTGGCGAAGCCGGTGGATCCTGACCATCTGCTCAAGCCCTCTAGACGGCTGGACGGCCACCAGTCGAGACGGTTCGGCGGCTGAGATCCAGGTGCCCTGAACCACACAGCCTAGAAGGCAGGTACCGGTGCGAAGGGGGCGATGGAACACCGGTGCCCGAAGCGCCTGCGCCACTGCCAGCACCAGCGCAGTGGCCCGCGAGATGGCCGCGCCACAGGTGCGCAGGCCGGAGCGTCCGGGTGCCCGCAGATCGCCGCCCGTGCCAGGCGGGCATTCGCCGGGCGTCGCAGGACCCGGCTGCCCATCTTCCTCCCCCAGTGTCGCGTGGTGACGGTCGTGTCCTCGAGGCTGCGGTTGTCCATGGCCGCCGTACCCTACGGCGGGGCGAACATCGGCCTCCACCATGCTGCGCTGGCCCCCAGGCACAGCACGTACGATGTGCGCTCTTGCGCCCGCTGCCATGAAGGATTGAACGGCCGATGTGCTACTCCGCCCAGATCAAGGCCGACTACCTGCGCTTCACCAGGGAGTACGGCGCCCAGCTCAGCCTGCACGACTTTTACGATGTGTTCTGGCGCCGCCTGACCGACCGCAAGATCCAAGTCCCGCGGGCCGTCGAGTCAGCGTTCGCGTCACCGCTGACCGACGAGGCGCGCGCGATCAAGGCCCTGATCGGGCAACACGCGGCCGCGCACGCGCGAGTGCTGCGTGGGGAGCAGGCCAAGCAGCAAGAACGCTTGGACAAGGCGCAAGCGAAGCTGCTCGTCAAGACGACGAAGACGGCGACCGAGGAACGGCGCATCGCCCACAAGAAGATCGCCGAGCTGCAGCAGCGCTTCGACCAGTTGGAGCGCACCGAGCTCAGCGCTGCGGACGCGCGCTTCTTCCCCGGCAGCTACGTGCCCGTGATGGTGGTGGAGAACGGCGAGCGCGTCTTCAAACCCATGCGCTACCAGTGCCGGCCTTGGCACGTGCCGGCGACGTTCGATGCCCAGTACCCCGGCACCTACAACGCGCGCAGAGACAGCCTTCGGCAGTTCTGGAAAGAACTGTACGGAACCCACCATGGTGTCGTCATCCTGAGCGCGTTCTTTGAGCACGTGCCGCTGCACATGGCAGAAGGGCGGGCGCTGGCGCCCGGTGCGCTCGCGCGCACGACACAGGTGGAGTTTCGGCCGGAGCCGGCTCAGGACTTGCTGGCGGCCTGCATCTGGTCGCGTTGGTCGGGGCCGGGGGAGCCCGATCTGCTGTCCTTCGCGCTGGTCACCGAGGACCCGCCGCCGGAGGTGCTGGCCGCCGGACATGACCGCTGCATTTGCCCGATCCAGCCGCAGGACCTCGACGCCTGGTTGCGGCCTTCACGCGCGGACCTGGCGACGCAGGATTCGATCCTGGACCGGCGGATGCGGCCCTACTTTGCGCACGCGATTGCCGACCGCAGCGCAGCCATCCATGCGGGACAGTCGGCATGAGACTGCCGCTGCCATCGAGGCGCGCGCAGGCGCTGCGTCGCTGAGGACGGCGGCCGGGGGCGGCGCGGCGAGGGCCTCCAAGATCCGACAGACGCACGGATTCTTTCGTGGTACTGTATGGATATACAGATTGACTGCCATGTCCGCTCTCCCGATCTTCGACCCACCAGCCGCCGCGACTGCAGGCGCCTTGTCTGCGCTGGCGCTGCCGCGCCGCGTGGCGCAGGCCGTCTGGCGCGGTGACGCACTGGGTACCCGCCAGGCCGACACGTGCCCGACCGGCTGGCCTGCCCTGGATGCCGAACTGCCAGGCGGCGGTTGGCCACGGCAAGCCATTGTCGAAGTCCTGGCGGCCCAGCCGGCCGTGTTCGAATGGCGCCTGTTGGGTGCGGCCCTGCGCCGCACGGCAGACGCGGGCGGCCAGGTCGTCGTGGTGGCCCCACCGCGCGATCCGCATCTGCCCGGTCTGCAGCACATCGGCGTGCAGGAGCGCCAGTTCATCTGGATCCAGGCCGCGTTGCCGGCCGAACGCTTGTGGACCACCGAGCAACTCATCAAGTCCAACGCGGCCGGGGCGGTGGTCGCCTGGTTGCCCCAGGCGCGGCCCGAGCAATTGCGGCGCCTGCAGGTGTGCGCGCTGGCCTGCGAAGCCCTGGTGTTTTTGTGCCGGCCTGAAGCGGCCCGCCATGAATCGTCGGCGGCACCACTGCGCGTGCAGGCGTCGGTCGGCGCGGACTGGGAACTGACGGTCCAGATCCTGAAGCGCCGCGGCCCGTCGCACGATGTGCCCCTGGTGCTGCCCTCGGTGCCGGGGGGACTGGCGTCGGTGCTGACCCCCCGGACGCGCCAGCCCAGCCGATTGATTCCGTCTCAGGAGGCCGCCGATGCTGTGGGCCGCGCTGCTGTCCGCGAACGGCCCCGACGGCACGCCACCGTCGGATGACGCGCTGCGAGGCCTCGCGCTCTGGACGCTGCAGTTCACGCCGCGCGTCGCAGTCGTCGAGGACGCGGTGGTCATCGAGGTGGAGGCCAGTGCGCGTCTGTTCGGCGGCAAGCGCGCGTTGCGCGACCGCGTGGTGCAGGAGGCGCCCGAGGCCGGCGTGACGGCCGTCGCCTGGGCGCCCACCAGCCTGGCCGCCCTCGCGCTGGCCAGGGTGGGCCAGGAGAACGGCGTGCGGGCGCCGCTGGCCAGCTTGCTGGACCGGTTGCCGATGGACACGCTGTCGGCCGTGCGGCCGCACCGCACGACGCTGACCCAGCTCGGCTGCAAGACCCTGGGCGACATCCGAGCCCTGCCGCGTGGTGGCCTCAGCCGGCGCTTCGACGCCCAGCTCCTGGTGGCGCTCGACCAGGCCTACGGCCTGCGTCCGGAAGCCCACACCTGGGTCGCGCTGCCGGACACCTTCCAGGCCCGGCTCGAGATGGTGTCGCGCGTCGATACCGCGCCCGCACTGTTGTTCGGCGCGCGCCGCTTGCTGGTGCAGCTGGGCGGCTGGCTGGCGGCCCGGCAGGCCGGCACGACGGCGTTCACGCTGCGCTGGCGGCACGACGCCATGCGGGCGCGTGATGCCGGTGACGGCGGCGAGCTCACCGTGCGCACGGCCGCGCCGATGCGGGATGTCGAGCACCTGTGCCGGCTGCTGGCGGAGAACCTGGCGAAGGTCCAGCTGAAGGCGCCTGCGGGTGAACTGGAACTGGAGGCGCTCGACGTGCAGGCCTTGGCGGCGCTGAGCACATCGTTCCTGCCGGATGCGATGCGCCAGGGCGAGTCGATGACGCTGGTGCTGGAGCGCATCGCCGCCCGGTTGGGTCCGCAGCGGGTGCTGCGGCCGGTCATGGTGGAGGACCACCGCCCGGAGTGGATGCAGCAGTGGCAGGCGGCGCCATTGCCGATGCCCAAGAAGGTGGTGCGGCGCAGCCGGTTTCCGCAGCCGACCTTCGTGCTGCCCGCGCCCTTGCGCCTGGCGGTGCGCGACCACCGCCCGCTGTACCAAGGGCCGCTCCAGCTCGTGGCCGGGCCACACCGTGTGGAGGGGGGCTGGTGGCACCGTATCGGCGAGGACGGCGCGCAGACCACGCGCAATGTCGTGCGCGACTACTGGGTCGCGTTCAGCGCGCACAGTGGCGTGCTGTGGGTGTTCCAGGAGCGGCTGGCCGGGGACCGGTCGACCTGGTACCTGCAGGGATCGTTCGCATGAGCGTGGATGCGCGCGCGGGCATCCCGGCGTATGCGGAGTTGCGGTGCCTGAGCAACTTCTCCTTTTTGCAGGGGGCGAGCTGGCCCGAGGAACTGGTCGAGCGGGCCCAGCACCTGGGCTACAGCGCCCTGGCGCTGGTCGATGAATGCTCGATGGCCGGCGCCGTGCGCGCGCATGTCGCCGGTAAGGAGCACGGCCTGAAGGTGCTGCACGGTAGCCAGTTCGCGGTGCAGGGCGACACCCCGTGCACGCTCGTCGTGCTGGCCTGCAACCTGAACGGCTACGGCAATCTGTGCGAGTTCATCACGGGGCTGCGGCTGACCTCGCCCAAGGGCACCTACCGGCTAACGCTCGAGGCCGTCGATCCGCAGGACCTGTCCGACTGCCTGGTCGTCGTGTCGCCCGACCGCGACGCCTGCGATGCCCAGCTGGAACGGGTGGCCCGCTGGCTGTTGAGTCGCTTTACGGGGCGTTGCTGGCTGGGGGTTGAGCTGTACCGCGTGCTGGACGACGAGATGTGGCTGCACCGGCTGCGCCAGGTCGGCCAGCTGACCGCCATCCCGCTGGTGGCGTCGGGCGACGTGCGCCTGCACGTGCGCTCGCGCAAGCCGCTGCACGATGTGATGACGGCCACGCGCGTGGGGCGGCCGCTGACCGACTGTGGCTTCGAACTGGCGCTGAACTCGGAGCAGCACATGCGCAGCCGGGTGTTGCTGGCGCAGCGCTTCACACCCGAGCTGTTGGCCGAGACCCTGCAGATCGCCGACCGCTGCCAGTTCTCGCTGGACGAGCTGCGCTACCAGTACCCGGACGAGGTGGTGCCGGCCGGCCAGACGCCCGCCGGCTACCTGCGCCAGCTGGCGTACGAAGGGGCAGGGCGCCGCTGGCCCGCCGGCGTGCCGGCCAAGATCCAGACGCAGATCGAACACGAGCTGGCGCTGATCGCCGAGCTGGGCTACGAGCACTACTTCCTGACGGTCGCGGACATCGTGCGCTTCGCGCAGTCGCAGCACATCCTGTGTCAGGGGCGCGGCAGCGCGGCCAACAGCGTGGTCTGCTACTGCATCGGCGTGACCGAAGTCGACCCGGCCCGCATGAGCGTGCTGTTCGAGCGCTTCATCTCCAAGGAGCGCAACGAGCCGCCGGACATCGACGTCGATTTCGAGCACCAGCGCCGCGAGGAGGTCATCCAGTACCTGTACCGCAAGTACGGCCGGGACCGCGCGGCGCTGACGGCCGTGGTCATCAAGTACCGGGCCAAGATGGCGTTCAAGGACGTCGGGAAGGCCCTGGGCATCGAACTGGCCAAGCTCGACGCGTTGGCCTCGAACCTGGCCTGGTGGGATGGCCGCGAGGTCATGCCGCAGCGCGTGGCGGAGGCCGGGCTCGACTTTCACGACCTGGCCGTGCAGCAGCTGATGCTCCTGACCGGGCAGCTGATCGGCATGCCCCGGCACATGTCGCAGCACCCCGGCGGTTTCGTGCTCACCAAGGGGCCGCTGCAGCGCCTGGTGCCGATCGAGAACGCGGCGATGGAGGACCGCACCATCGTCGAGTGGGACAAGGACGACCTGGATGCGCTGGGCTTGCTCAAGGTCGATGTGCTGGCCCTGGGCATGCTGTCGGCGATCCGACGCTCCCTGGAGTTCATCAGCCAGCGCAAGCGCTATGCGTTCTCGATGCAGGACATTCCGGCCGAGGACCCGGCCACCTACGCGATGATCTCGCGCGCCGACACGGTGGGCGTGTTCCAGATCGAGAGCCGCGCGCAGATGGCGATGTTGCCGCGTTTGAAGCCGCAGTGCTTCTACGACCTGGTGATCGAGGTGGCCATCGTGCGGCCTGGGCCGATCCAGGGTCAGATGGTGCACCCGTACCTGAACCGGCGCCAGGGCAAGGAGCCCGTCGACTATCCGAGCGAGGCGCTGAAGGAGGCGCTGGGCCGCACGCTCGGCGTGCCGATTTTTCAGGAGCAGGTCATGCAAATCGCGGTGCTGGCCGCCGGCTTCACGCCGGGCGAGGCGGACCAGCTGCGCCGCTCGATGGCGGCCTGGAAACGCAAGGGCGGGCTGCAGCACTACTACGACAAGATCGTGCACGGCATGACCGCGCGCGGCTACGAGCAGGCCTTCGCGGAACAGATCT
Organism: Rhodoferax sp. RT4P68; assembly: GCF_056521305.1. Lineage (NCBI taxonomy): Bacteria > Pseudomonadati > Pseudomonadota > Betaproteobacteria > Burkholderiales > Comamonadaceae > Rhodoferax > Rhodoferax sp. RT4P68. The sequence continues at coordinate 220,857 of NZ_JBWMBB010000012.1, read as the reverse complement.
TCGAGCAGATCAAAGGCTTCAGCGAATACGGCTTTCCGGAAAGCCACGCCGCCTCGTTCGCCTTGCTGGTCTACGCGTCGTGTTGGATCAAGCACCACCACCCGGCCGAGTTCCTGGCGGCGATGCTGAACAGCCAGCCGCTGGGCTTTTACTCGCCGTCGCAGCTGGTGCAGGATGCGCAGCGCCACGGTGTGCAGGTGCGGGCTGTGGACGTGATGGACAGCGACTGGGACTGCACGCTGGAGGACCTACCGGATCCACCGGCCGTGCGGCTGGGCCTGCGGTTGGTCAAGGGCCTGCAAGAAGCCTCGGCCGCGCGCGTCGTCGCGGCCCGTTGGCAGTCGCCGTTCGACGACCCCGAGGACCTGTCGCGCCGCGCGGGGCTGGAGCAGCACGAGATGCAACTGCTGGCCGGTGCGGATGCGCTGAGGAGCCTGTCGGGGCACCGGCGCCAGCAGGTCTGGCAGGCGTCGGCACTGCGACGACCGCCGCAGCTGCTGCGCGACGCGTCTGTGGACGAGGAGTTTTTAGAGCTACCGGCCGCGCGCGAAGGTGAGGAGGTGGTGCACGACTACGACACGGTCGGCCTCACGCTGCGCAGCCATCCGCTGGCGCTGCTGCGGCCCGCGCTGCGCAAACGCCGGCTGGCCACGGCAGAGGAACTCGCGCGCGTGCCGGACGGGCAGTTCGTGCGCTACGCCGGCATCGTCACGATCCGCCAGCAGCCGGAAACCGCCAAGGGCACGGTGTTCATCTCGCTGGAGGACGAGACCGGCAATGTGCAGGTGATCGTCTGGAAGACCTTGAAGGAGCAGCAGCGCCCGGAGGTGCTGCGCGCGCGGCTGCTCGCGGTGTACGGGCAGTGGCAGCGCCAGGGCGACGTCAGCAATCTGATTGCGCGCAAGCTCGCAGACCTGACGCCGTTGCTGGGGCGGCTGACCACGGGCAGCCGGGATTTCCGGTAGCGTTGGACGCAGCGGTAGCCGACGGCCGCGGCTGGGCAACCTGCGCGACGCCACTGGGTGAAGGCGGTCCGGGTGGGTCAGCGAAAGCAGGCCCAATCGTTGCGTGGCGTCCGTGTGCGCGGCGCTGACAGGGTGGGGTGCCTCCATCGCTGTTCTCGGCAAGCTGCCCGCCGTCCTGGGATCGTTCCCACGGTGGTGCGGACTACGCAGACGCCCACGGCCGAGCATGGAACTTAGCCAACCAAGACCGAGAAAAACCGGCTCTGGGCCGGTCATTGAAAGGAGTGACTGGGCTTTAGTAGCGGCCACCGCCGTAGCCGCCGGTGCCATAGCCGACGTCCGAGCGTGTGCCCGCGCTGTAGCCAGAAGCACTGTAGCCACCGGCGCCGCCGACCGCTTCGCGGGGCCGGGCCAGGTTCACGACGATCGCGCGTCCATCGACAGACACGCCGTTGAGACCGGTGATGGCGGCTTGGGCGAATTCGTCGGTTGACATTTCCACAAAGCCAAAGCCTTTGGAACGGCCGGTTTCGCGGTCCATCATGACCTTGGCCGAAGAGACGCTGCCGAACTCGGCAAAGTTGCTTTCCAGGCTGGCGTCGGTCACGGAATAGGGAAGGTTGCCCACGTAGATTTTCACGCTCATGGAAGGAGTCTTTCTGAATGAAGTGCGCGGCGAATGACGCGCGTTGGAGGCAGAGTGCTGGGTGTGATTCCACAGCAACTGTCAAGGATTGACGGGGCCTGCAGTCGCAGCGCATCAGTCCGTAGGTGCCGTCGTGCGCAGCTAGCTTGAGGTCGCCGCATCAAGTGGGCAACGTCGCGCCGTGCCAGGATATTTCAGCCACGGGCTCCGGTCACTGTTGCGATCACCCTGTGAACGAGCAACCGAGGGGGGCGCGGTCGCGGCGGTCGGTGAGTGTGCCGCGGTCGGAATGACAGGCATCATATCATCGATATGGGGGGCCATTTCTGACGACCGCCACCGGCCGCAGGCCGAGGCTGCCGTTCGACCTCCCGTGGCCGCTATGACCGGCTGGTGATGGCCAGCTCGCATTCGCACGGGACTGCCGGCTGCAGGCGTCTTCAGAATCGAGTGGCGAGTGTGGGGGACCAGATGTCGAGGCCTCGGGGCCCACGACCCGGGGCGGACACGCGAGTCCATCGCCAGCGAGACGGCCAGTGGGGCAACTTGGTGCGTGACGCAAGGTCAGGGCGGGGGGCGGTCAGGGTGTGCAGCGCCTCGAGGCGCCTGAGGTTCACGGGCAGCTGTCGCGCGAGAAGGTGGGTTGACGCTGCTCCGGCGGCGGGTCGTGCACGCTCACCTACCTCGACCGACTGCGCGGCTGGCCGCGCGCGAACTGCGCAGCAGCTCGGCCGCCCCCACGCGCAAGGGCGTGTCGATCAGCCCGGACGTCGTGTCCATCCTGCCCCCTTGGGCAGCTTCCAGGCGTGCCTGGGCATCCGCGTCAATGGACCGAAATCACGGGGGCTGAAGGCGCGGGGCTACGCCGTCATCGCCTGTTGACGCGCCGGCACGGCATAGCTCAGCGGCGCCAGCGCGGTCTGGATGCGCCCCAACTGCGCCGCGCTGACCAGCCTGCCCAGCACCTGCAGGAAGCGCGGCTCCAGCGCGCCGGAGACGATGTACTGCCAGCGGTAGGCCTTGAGCACCACGCTGTTCACCTGCTCGACGCGCACACCATCCTGCGCCATGCCGCTGACTTCCATGAAGAACGCTGCGTCGGCTTTGGCCTGCGCCTGCAGGATGGCGTCGACGCCGCCGACCAGCAAGATCAGGTCGTCCACGGCCGCATCGCGCTCAGCGTCGGAGGACAGCTTGGCGTCCTCACGCTCCCACTCCAGCTCGTCGATGATCGCGTGCTGGGACTCCTCCCTCCAGTGGAACAAGAACACGTCCTTGAACAGCGGCGACAGGTCGCTGGCCAATCCAATGCTGGCGCGGTAGTGCGCCTGCGAAAACAGCTCGATGTGGCAGGTCAACGCCAGCACTGCCCAGGTGCACTTGCCCAGCACGAACGCGGCCACGTCGTTGGGCGAGATGTCGAAGCGGTAGCCGGCCGGCATGTCGCTGCCCACCAGGAGCTCGATGCGGCGGAACAGCTCCTGGTGCTTGAGCTCCTCGTCAGTGAAGCGCACGATGGCTTCCAGTGCGGTCTGGTCGCCCAGCCAGTGGTCGCGGCTCACCTCCAGCATCTTGGCGCCGATGAACCGCTCGACCAGGCCGAACATGTTGGCGTAGGTGCGGCCCTGGACCTGGCTCAGGAAGCGGCGCTCTGCCGGGCTCAGGAACGGCAGCTCATCGGCCAGCGACAGCCCGTCCGGCAGGAAGGTGTGGGCCAGGTCGAAGCGGCGGCTGCGGATCACGTCGCGTTCGATGTCCCAGCGGATGCGCTTGGAGACTTCGATGGTCTTGGCGTAGCGCGGAATGTCCAGGGTCGCGGAGCTGGTGGGCATGGTGTTTCCTTTCGGCTTGGATCCGTCTTGTCGACGTGTCCCAAGAATCCATCGGTGCGGGCGCTGGCGCATGGGGCGCTTGTCCCATGCGCCGCAGCGGGGCAGGGCGCTGGTGTCCAGGCATGGGACGCACGGCCCAGGCGCGAGACAATCGTGCATGCCCGCTGCCCAGAGTCCGCCGCCGCCGCCGCGCCAGAGCCTGCGCTTTTGCATCGCGGCCGACGGCACGCGCATCGCGATGGCGTCGATCGGCTCCGGCCCGCCGCTGCTGCGTGCCGCGCACTGGCTGAGCCATGTCGAGCACGATCTGCACAGCCCCGTCTGGCGCCCCTGGCTGGCCGAGCTCGCGCGCGACCACCAGTACATCCGCTACGACCAGCGCGGCTGCGGCCTGTCCGACAGCGCGGTGGCCGACTTCTCGCTCGACGCCTGGGTCGGCGACCTGGAGGCCGTGGTCGACAGCCTGGGGCTGCGCCGCTTTCCGCTGATCGGCATGTCGCAGGGCGGCGCGGTGGCGATGGCCTATGCGCAACGCCACCCCGACAAGGTATCGCACCTGGTCCTGCACGGCGCCTACGCCCGCGGCGCGCGGCGGCGTGCCACCAGCGACGCCGAGCTGCTGGAGGCCGAGACGCTGGTCAACCTGATCCGCCTGGGCTGGGGCCGCGACAACGCCGCCTTCCGCCAGGTGTTCACCAACCAGTTCATCCCCGGTGGTACGCCGGCGCAGCACCAGTGGTGGAACGAACTGGAGCGTCTGACCGCAAGCCCCGAGAACGCAGCGCGCACGCTCGATGCGTTCCACCGTATCGACGTGACCGACCTGGCGCGCCAGCTGCAGCTGCCCACACTGGTGCTGCATGCGCGCGGCGATGCGCGCGTGCCGTTCGACGAAGGGCTGCGTCTGGCGGCGCTGATCCCGGGCGCGCGCTTCGTGCCGCTGCACAGCGACAACCATGTGCTGCTGGAGACCGAACCGGCGTGGTCCACCTTCCTGGCCGAACTGCGCGGCTTTCTGGGCGCCGCGCAGGCCGGCGCCACCGTCAGCGCCGTCGATGCGGCGCTGACGCCGGCCGAGCGCGAGGTGTTGCGCCTCGTGGCCCTCGGCCTGGACAACCAGGCCATCGCACAGCAGTTGCAAAAAAGCGAGAAGACGGTGCGCAACCAGATGTCCAGCATCTTCGACAAGCTGGGCGTGCGCACGCGTGCTGAGGCGATCGTGTACGTACGCGACCGGGGGTCTTGACGGCTACCTCTTGAACCGACGTCGTGGCGTTCGCCACGGGCCCCGGCACGGCGCGCGTCAGCGCCCTGGCGCGTCCGCGTCGTTCTTTTTCAGGCGACGGATGTTCATCACCGCAAGGCCCATCTGCAGTCCGACCAGCGTCCACCCTTGCGTGGAGACCCCAGACAACCCAGAGCACGTTGCTGGGCAGGAAAACGTAGAGGCCGTTGGCGCGCCGCCGTTCAGAACTGGACGCTACCAGCCGCGCGACCGCCAGCGACGCCACCATGGCGGGCCATTGCAGGAGGCCGATCAGTTCCTCGCGTCGGCCCCCGCGACGCGCTCGAGCCCGTCGTACAGACCGTCCCCATCCCAAGGCGGCCCGTGCCTGCTTTCTTCGGCGGCGACTCCGGCGCGCGCGCCTTCTCGAAGCGGTGCCAACACGCGGGGAAATGCGCGGCAGTACCCCGGCGCGACTCCGGCCAGCTCGGCAAGGCGGCCATACGTGACCCAGCGCCCCGGTGGAACCTCACGGGAAACCCCCTGCGCACGCTCGCGCCAGTGGTCGCTCAGCAGTGCAGAAGATCTCGCGCCCTGCGCAGGCCGCCACGGCATCGCATCGCCCTGGCCAGCGTGCCGCCGCGCGTCACCCGGGCCAGCAGCCCGCGCTCCCGACCGATGGTCGACGCCTGGCCGGGCCGTACGCGTTCCAGCTTGCCCGCAGGGCTCACACGCGAACATGACCACCATCTCGACCGGGTCGCCCAGGCCGAGGCGGCCGGACGCCAGCGCTGCCAAGTCGCCGTGGAGGAGCAGGTTCTCGTGCAGCGCCATCGGCGCAAGCCGCCACGCGCGATAGGCCCGGCTGGACGCGATCAGCACCTGCCTCGGAGAGCGTTTCGCCGCATGGCAATCACCTTCCAACCCGAAGCCACCAATGGGTCGGACGGATGCGACCCGCTGCAGGCGCACTGGTGCACTACGCGGCGGCCCACGAGAAGATGGCCACCATCGGCGCCGAGCAGAGCCTGGTCATCGACCCGGGTCGCGGACCTTCGACGGGCTGGTGATGCGAGGCATGCGCTTGGCGCAGAAGCAATCGAGTTCCATCAACCGGGGCATGTCCGACGTGCTGCGGCTGGTGGCCCAGGAGATCTCCAAAGACATCGGCATGCCTGACCGGGATTTCGACGCGATCGACCTCGCGCTGCGCACCGGCAAATCGCCGCAGGTCTTCCAGAGGCCCGATGACATCCGCAAGCACCTGCCGCTCGCCGAAAGCGTGGCGCAGCAGGCCGTCTCGACCATGCGCCAGTGGATCGAACCCGGAAAGCCTGCAGAACATCGTTCTGGTGGGCGGCGGCTCCTTGCTGTTCAAGAAAGCGGTCAAGGCGGCGGTCGCGGAGCACCGCAATCACGAGGTCAAGGAGCCGCTGTTCGACAACGTGTGCGCCTTCCAGATCGCAGGACAGACTTTGCCGCCGGCGCGGTGGCGGCCTGCCCCCGCAGCACGGGAGAAGCGGGCCCATGGTTTCGACAGTCGGCTACACGCCCAGGGGGCCGGACACAGACCGCATGCCTGGGGCCTGCGGATTTCGGTCGACGTGTCCACGTCGGCGGCAACGCGGCCTGGTGCAGCTGGGCGCGTGATCTGGTCGGTGCCCTGACATTCAGAACGCCTAGGGTCGCCCCGAAATGAAATTGGCCCATAGCTCCATCAGATGCCGCCGCTTGTCGAACAGGTCGCCGCGGCGATAGGCTTCTTCGGTCTCATCGCCGATGGCGTGGGCAAGCGCCATCTCGCGCACTTCTGGGGGCGTGCTGGTGCGCTCCGCGCACCAGTCCGAAAACGTGCTGCGAAAACCGTGCGGCACGGCACTCAACTTGAACCGACGCATCACCGCAGTCAGCGACATGTCGGAAAGGGGCATCCGACCCGACGCGCCAGGGAAGATGAGGTCCACGTCGTGGCTTCGTGGGCGGTCGCGTAGCAGGCAAACGGCATCGCGGGACAACGGGACACGGTGTGCCCGCCCGGACTTCATGTGCTGCTTGGGAATGGTCCAGATCCCTTTGTCCAAGCTGACCTCGCTCCATGTGGCCATGCGCACACTGCCGGTACGACTGGCGGTCAGGATGCTGAACTCCAGGGCTCTGGCGCTGGCACCGGCGGCACCACGCAGGCGGCGCATGAACCCCGGCATGCCGTCGATCGGCAAAGCTTCGAAATGCACGCGTTCGTTGACCTTCGATGGTTTCGGCAGCGCGCCGTCCAGGTTGCCACGCCAGCGCGCAGGGTTCAGTCCCTCCGGGCGGTACCCACGCTGCATGGCATAGGCCAGCACCAACTCGACGCGGCTGCGCACCCGGACCATCGTCTCGTTCTTGGTGGACCAGCACGGCTCGATGACGTCCAGCACATCGGACTTGGTGACGTCCCGCACATGCTTGGCGCCGATCTTCGGATAGACGTAGGCGGCGAGTGTGTTCTTCCACTGGCTCAGGTGCTTGGCGTTCTTCCAGCCTGCCTTGTGCGCCTCGATGTAGGCCTCGGCGCTGCGCTGGAACGTCCACGCCATGACTGCCCGCTTTGTGCGACGCTCGGCCAGGGGGTCAACGCCTGTGCGGATCTTGTTCAACGATTCACGCGCACGTTGGGTGGCCTGGGCCAGGGTCACGGCCGGGTAGCCGCCCAGCCCAAGTTCAGCGCGCCGGGTGCCTATCGTGGTGCGCAGGATCCACGACTTGGCGCCAGAATTCTTGACCTGCAGGCGCAGGCCGGCGACCGTCCCGACAGGATGCAATCCAGGTGTGATGAGCCGCTTGATCTCGATGGCGCTGAGTGGTTTGGCATGTACGGGCATCGCAGACCCCCCATAGGACCCCCCATAAAAGTGTGCGCTTGGATGAGGCGACATGCAACCGGCATTTGCTTGGGAATAGCCTAAAAAAAGAAAAAGCCCTGTAGAAACAATGTTCTACAGGGCTTTCTTGAGACTTGCTGAGCCTTGATGAAATGCTCAGAAATGTGATTTTGGCGGAGCAGGCGGGATTCGAACCCGCGGTGGGCTATTAACCCACACACGCTTTCCAGGCGTGCGACTTAAACCACTCATCCACCGCTCCGCGAAGCCCGCGAGTATATCAGCGTCAGGTCGACGCGCTGCGCTGTGGCCAGGCGTGGCGCTGCAGGTCTTCGAGCAGCACGAATTCCAGCGCGCTGATGTGCGTCGACTCCAGCACCACGTGGGGCGCGCAGCCGGCTTCATGCGCCTCTTTCCACCGGTTCGCGCACAGGCACCAGCGGTCGCCGGGTTCGAGGCCGGCGAAGCGCAGGTCAGGGCGCGGCGTCGTCAGATCGTTGCCACGGCGCCGCGAGAAGGCCAGGAACTCGGCCGTGACACGCGCGCACACGACGTGGGTGCCGCCGTCGGTCTCGTCCGTGCGGCAGCAGCCGTCGCGAAAGTAACCAGTGAGCGGCGCATAGGAGCATGGCACCAGCTCGGAGCCCAGCACGTTGTGGTCCATGACGCCGTCCTCCATCGATCAGGCCCGGGGCAGCTGCACCATCTTCATGGCCGAGGCAATCAGTGCGGCCGTGTCCGTCATGTTGCTCGGCACGATCAGCGTCGTGTTGGCGTCGGCCGCGACCTTGGCATAGGCGTCCACCGCACGTTCCGCCACCTTGAGCTGCACCGCCTCGGCGCCGCCGGGCTGGCGGATGGCGGCCGCCACGCGCTCGATGGCCTGGGCCGTGGCTTCGGCCACGGCGGTCAGGGCTGCGGCCTCGCCCTGGGCTTCGTTGATGGCGGCCTGCTTCTCGCCTTCGGAGCGCGCGATGAAGGCCTCGCGCTCGCCGGTGGCGATGTTGATCTGTTCCTGGCGCCGGCCTTCGGAGGCGGCAATCAGCGCGCGCTTTTCACGCTCGGCCGTGATCTGCGCCTGCATGGCGTGCAGGATCTCCTTGGGCGGTGTCAGGTCCTTGATCTCGTAGCGCAACACCTTGACGCCCCAGTTCAGCGCGGCCTCGTCGATGGCCGCGACGATCTGCGCGTTGATGATGTCGCGCTCCTCGAAGGTCTTGTCCAGCTCCAGCTTGCCGATGACGCTGCGCAGCGACGTCTGCGCCAGTTGCGTGACGGCCATGATGTAGTTGGACGAGCCGTAGCTGGCGCGCATCGGGTCGGTGACCTGGAAGTACAGGATGCCGTCCACCTGCAGCTGCGTGTTGTCGCGCGTGATGCAGACCTGGCTGGGCACGTCCAGCGGGATCTCCTTCAGGTTGTGCTTGTAGGCCACCTTGTCGATGAAAGGGATCAGGAAGTTCAGGCCCGGTGTGAGGATGCCGTGGTACTTGCCCAGGCGCTCCACCACCCAGGCGTTCTGTTGCGGCACAACCTTGACCGACCGCGAGACGAACACCACCGCGATCACCAGCAGCACGAGCGCAATTTCCATCCTGACCTCCGTTTGATTTGTTGTGAAGACGCGCCCGGCTGCTCAGGCCTTGTCGACCATCAAGCGGTTGCCGACCACCGCCACCACCCGGTGCAGGCCGGCCTGCGGTGGCGAGGAGCCGTGCTGGACCGCGGTCCAGCGGGCGCCTCGGTAGTGTACGGAGGCGGTTCCGTCGGCATTCCACTGCTCCACTGACAAAGTCTCGCCAATGTCCAGATTCATGTCGGCGTTGGCCCGGGACGCAGCATCCGACTGGCGGCCGCGCAGCGCATACCAGAGTGCGACCCCACCGCCGCCGACCAGTGCGGCCGTCACGATCTGCCCTGTCATCGCCAGGCCGAAGCTGGCCGCCAGGGCGGCGGCGGCGGCGGCGATGGCCAGCATCAGCAGGTAGAAGGTGCCGGTGACCAGTTCCAGCACGACGCAGGTGCCGGCCAACAGCCACCAGAAGGTCGAGTCCGCGATGCCCATGCCCATGCCCCTTGCGTTGATCCGCGTTGATTGTGGGACAAAAGCAGCGGCCGCCAAACGCTCTGTCATCCAATGTCCTTACACTTCGCGCCTGTCGTTTTTCACCACGCCCCGATGGGCCGGAGTCCCGCATGAAGTTTCGTTTTCCCATCGTCATCATCGACGAGGATTTCCGCTCCGAGAACACGTCGGGTCTCGGCATTCGTGCGCTGGCCCAGGCCATCGAGAGCGAAGGGCTGGAAGTGCTGGGCGTCACCAGCTATGGCGACCTATCGCAGTTCGCGCAGCAGCAGAGCCGGGCAAGTGCCTTCATCCTGTCGATCGACGACGAAGAGTTCTCGCCCGGACCGGATCTCGATCCAGCCGTGCTGAACCTGCGCAAGTTCATCGAAGAGGTGCGGCGCAAGAACCTGGAAGTGCCGATCTACGTCTATGGCGAGACCAAGACGTCGCGCCACATTCCGAACGACATCCTGCGTGAGCTGCACGGCTTCATCCACATGTTCGAGGACACGCCGGAGTTCGTGGCTCGCCACATCATCCGCGAAGCCAGGAGCTATCTGGAAAGCGTGCAGCCGCCGTTCTTCAAGGCGCTGCTCGATTACGCCGAGGATGGCTCGTACTCGTGGCACTGCCCCGGTCACTCTGGGGGTGTGGCCTTTCTGAAAAGCCCGGTCGGCCAGATGTTCCACCAGTTCTTCGGCGAGAACATGCTGCGAGCAGACGTCTGCAACGCGGTCGAGGAGCTGGGCCAGCTTCTCGACCACACCGGCCCGGTGGCCGACAGCGAGCGCAACGCGGCGCGCATCTTCAACGCGGACCACTGCTTCTTCGTGACCAACGGCACCAGCACCTCGAACAAGATGGTCTGGCACCACACGGTGGCGCCGGGCGATGTGGTGGTGGTGGACCGCAACTGCCACAAGTCCATCCTGCACGCCATCATCATGACCGGCTCGATCCCCGTGTTCATGAAGCCGACGCGCAACCACTTCGGCATCATCGGGCCGATCCCGCAAAGCGAGTTCGAGCCCGAAGCGATCAAGGCCAAGATCCGCGCCAACCCGCTGCTGGCGGGCGTGAATGCGGACACGGTGAAGCCGCGCGTGATGACGGTGACGCAGTCGACCTACGACGGCGTGCTCTACAACACCGAGACCATCAAGGGCATGCTGGACGGCTACGTCGACACGCTGCACTTCGACGAGGCCTGGCTGCCGCATGCGGCCTTCCACCCGTTCTATGGTGCCTACCACGCCATGGGCAAGCGCCGCGCGCGGCCCAAGGAAGCGCTGGTGTTTGCCACGCAGTCCACGCACAAGCTCCTGGCCGGCATCAGCCAGGCCAGCCATGTGCTGGTGCAGGATTCGCAGAACCGCAAGCTGGACCGCCACCTGTTCAACGAGGCGTTCCTGATGCACACCTCGACCAGCCCGCAGTACGCCATCATCGCCAGCTGCGACGTGGCGGCCGCCATGATGGAGCCGCCCGGCGGCACGGCGCTGGTGGAAGAGAGCATCCTGGAGGCGCTGGACTTTCGCCGCGCCATGCGCAAGGTGCAGGAGGAGTTCGGCCCCGACGAATGGTGGTTCACGGTCTGGGGGCCGGAGCATCTGGTCGATGAGGGCATCGGCCGCGCGGACGACTGGATCATCAAGGGCGACGAGCGCACTGCCAAGTGGCATGGCTTCGGCGAGTTGGCCGACGGCTTCAACATGCTGGACCCGATCAAGTCGACCGTGGTGACGCCTGGCCTGGACCTGGACGGCAAGTTCGCCGACGAGGGCATCCCGGCCAGCATCGTCACCAAGTACCTGGCCGAGCACGGCATCATCGTGGAGAAGACGGGGCTCTACAGCTTCTTCATCATGTTCACGATCGGCATCACCAAGGGCCGTTGGAACACCATGCTGGCCGCGCTGCAGCAGTTCAAGGACGACTACGCGAAGAACCAGCCGATGTGGCGCATCCTTCCGGAGTTCTGCCAGCAGTACAAGCGCTACGAACGCATGGGCCTGCGCGACCTGTGCCAGCACGTGCACACGCTGTACGCCAAGTACGACATCGCGCGGCTGACGACGGAGATGTACCTGTCGGACCTGACGCCCGCGATGAAGCCCAGCGACGCCTATGCCCACATCGCGCACCGCAAGACCCAGCGCGTGCCGATCGACGAGCTGGAAGGGCGCATCACCACGAGTCTGGTGACGCCGTACCCGCCGGGCATCCCGCTGCTGATTCCGGGCGAGGTCTTCAACAAGAAGATCGTCGATTACCTGAAGTTCTCGCGCGAGTTCAACGTGCTGTGCCCGGGCTTTGAGACCGACATCCACGGCCTGGTGGAAACCGCGGACGAGAACGGCAAAATCAGCTACTTTGCCGACTGCGTGGCCGATGGCACGCCCATGCCCGAATCCGAAGTCGTCTCGCAGATCGAGGACTTTGTGCAGGTCGGCAGCAGCGGGCCGTACGGCCGCACGATCTGACGTTTGTCAGGGCGCTTCGCGTACACGCACGAAGCGCGCAAAGCGCGGCACGCCGCTCTCGTTGAGCCCGTTGTAGCGGTAGGTGACCAGGCTGCCGATGGGTGGCGGGGCGGCGCGCTGGGCGTCGCTGAAGCCGCTGCCCACTCGGAAGCGCAGGCCCTCGCCGGTCTCCACAAGCAGCGCCCCCATGCGGCCGGCGTGCTTGCCTTTGCCGGCAATGTGCGCGATGACGCGCGCCTCGGCGTCGTCATGCGGCTTGAACTTCAGAAGATCGTCATTGCGCTCGCTGCGGTAAGGGGATGTGCCCCGGTGCAGCATCAGGCCTTCACCGCCTGCGCGCACGGTGCTGTCCAGTTGCGCCTGCAGCGCCGCATGCGTAGTGGCGCGCTGTTGCGGCACGGGCACGACCCAGGGCGCGGCGGCGAGCGGGAGCAGCCGGCGCAGTGCGGCCAAGCGCTGGTCGAAGTCGCCAGGCTCGGCCGGCAGATCGAACACCATGAAGCGCAGCGCGCGCCAGGCCGTTTCGCTCGGCGTCTGGCTGCGCACGGTGGACAGCGCTTGCTCGAAGCGGCCACGCCCGGCCCACAGTTCGCCATCCAGCGGTTGGTCGGGCAGCGGTGCCGTGAACCAGGCCGGCGGCACGATGGCTTCGCCGCCACGCGTCCACAGCTGGCGCCCGTCCCAGTAGCCACGCACGCCGTCGTACTTTTCGCTGACCCAATAGTCCGCAAGCGGCATCCCGCGCCGGTAGACGTTGGCCAGCATCAGCTTGGGCGCTGCGGCGCGCGCTGGCGCAATGGCTGCCAGCAGCGCCGCCAACAGGATGGAGCGCCGCTGCAGCATGGTGGTCAGCCGGTTACTCTTCGAGCCCGCCGACGACCTGGCTGAACCCGCCGTCGACATAGGTGATCTCGGCCGTCACGCCGCCGGCCAGGTCGGACAGCAGGAAGGCCGCGACGTTGCCGACGTCTTCGATCGTCACGTTGCGCCGGATCGGCGAGACCGCAGCCACGGCCGGCAGCAGTTTGCCAAAGCCCTTGATGCCGCTGGCGGCCAGCGTCTTGATGGGGCCGGCACTCACGCCGTTGACGCGTATGCCCTTGGGGCCGAGCGCGCCGGCCAAGTAGCGCACCGACGCTTCGAGCGATGCCTTGGCCAGGCCCATGGTGTTGTAGTTGGGCACGGTGCGCACGGCGCCCAGGTAGGTCAGCGTGATCAGCGCGGACTTGTCGTTGAGGTAGGGCAGGGCGGCCTTGGCCATGGCCGGAAAGCTGTAGGCGCTGATGTCGTGCGCGATGCGGAAGGACTCGCGCGACAGGCCTTCGAGGAAGTCGCCGGCAATGGCCTCGCGCGGCGCAAAGCCGATGCTGTGCACGAAGCCATCGATCTTTGGCCAGGTCTGCGCCAGGTCGGTGAACAGCTTTTCGATCTGCGCGTCGTCGCCCACGTCACAGTCGAAGATCAGCTTGGAATCGAAGTCGGCGGCGAACTCGGTGATGCGGTCCTTGAAGCGCTCGCCCACGTAGCTGAAGGCCAACTCGGCGCCCTGCGCGTGGCAGGCTTTGGCGATGCCGTAGGCGATGGAGCGGTTGCTCAGGACGCCCGTGATCAGCAGCTTCTTGCCGGTAAGAAAACCCATGGTGTCGTGTCTCGCGCGGCTGTGTGAAGTCCGCGCCTTGCTGCTCCGAGCCGATCACGAAGCGGCGGAACACACCCATCTGAACAGGGCTTGCTCCGAAGGCGCTGGAGGATTGATGCAGAATTGTCGCATGCGGATTTTGTGTTGTTGGCTGGTCCTGCTGGTGATGTCACCGGCTTGGGCCGCCCACGCATACGCCCAGTTCGGCGACATCAAGTACGGCCCGGACTTCACCCACTTCGCCTACGTGAACCCGAATGCCCCCAAGGGAGGCGAGATCCGCATGGTGCCGCCGACGCGGCCGACGAACTTCGACAAGTTCAACCCGTTCACGTTGAAGGGCACGGCGCCGTACGGGATGGGTGGGCTCGTGTTCGAAAGCCTGCTCACCGGCAACCTGGAGGAGGCGACCACGGCCTACGGGCTGCTGGCAGAAGACGTGAGCGTGGCGCCGGACAAGCTCTCGGCCACCTTCCGCCTGAACCCCAAGGCACGCTTTCACGATGGCTCACCGGTGCTGGCGGCTGACGTCGTGCACTCGTTCGAGACGCTGATCGGCAAGCTGGCAGCGCCCCAGTTCCGCAGCATCTACGCCGAAGTGCGCAGCGCACGCGTACTGGACGAGCGCACCGTGCGTTTCGACTTCAAGACCCCCAACCCGGAGCTGCCGCTGGTGGTGGGTGGCATGGCGGTGTTCGGCCGGCAGTGGGGCGCGGGCAAGCCGTTCGACCAGATCACGACGGAGGTGCCGATCGCGTCGGGGCCTTACAAGATTGCCAACCCGCGGCTGGGGCGTGACATCACCTACGAGCGCGATCCCGACTACTGGGGCGCGCAGCTGCCGGTGCGGCGCGGGCACTACAACTTCGAGCGCGTCACCTACAAGATCTACTTGGACGACACCTCGCGCTTCGAAGGATTGAAGGCCGGCGAGTACGACTTCATGCGCGAGTTCACCTCGCGCAACTGGGCGCGCCAGTACTACGGCAAGGTCTTCGAGCGCGGCGAGGTGGTCAAGCGCGCGTTTCCGAACCGCAACCCCGGCGACTTCCAAGGCTACGTGATCAACGTGCGCAAGGACAAGTTCAAGGATGTGCGCGTGCGCCAGGCGCTGGCACTGGCCTACGACTTCGAATGGCTGAACCGCCAGCTGTTCTACAACCTGTACCAGCGCGTGAACGGCTACTTTCCGAACAGCGAGTTCCAGGCCGAAGGCTTGCCCAAGGCCGATGAGCTGGCGGTGATGGAACCGTTGCGTGCCCAACTGCGGGCCGAGGTGTTCGGCCCCGCGCTGCTGTCCGCCAGCACGGCCCCGCCCGCCAGCCTGCGCGAGAACCTGCGCAAGGCGCGCGCACTGCTGGCCGAAGCGGGCTGGACCTACCGCGACGGCGCGCTGCGCAACGCGCAAGGCGAGGCGTTCACCATCGAGTTCCTCAACGACCAGCCGTCCCTGATCCGCGTGGCCACGCCCTACCAGTCGGCGCTGCGCAAGCTGGGCATCGCGCTCAGTTTTCGGACGGTGGATTTCTCGCTGTCGCAGCAGCGCATGGACACTTTCGACTTCGAGATGACCTCGGTGCGGCTGCCGGGCAGCGCGGCGCCGGGGGGTGAGCTGCTGGAGCGCTTCGGCTCGGAGGCGGCAGCCACGAATGGCTCGTCCAACATCTGGGGCATCAGCGACCCGGCGATCGATGCCGTGGTGCGCAAGGTGGTCGGCGCCACCACGCGGCCCGAGTTGGCCACCGCCATGCGCGTGCTGGACCGCTTGCTGTCGCACGGCCACTATTCGGTGCCCCAGTACTACGGCAGTGCGTTCCTGATCGGCTATCGGCCGCAGCGCTTTGTGCTGCCGGATGTGATTCCGCCGTACTACGACGCCGGTACCTGGGCCGCCGCCACGTGGTGGGCGTCTGCGTCGAATAAGTAGCACGACACCATGGCCGCCTACATCCTCAAACGCCTGCTGCTCATGGTGCCCACGCTGTTCGGCGTGCTGCTGCTGACCTTTGCGGTGATCCAGTTCGTGCCGGGCGGGCCGGTCGAGCAGATGGTGGCGCAGTTGCAAGGGCGTGATTCGGGCGGCGAGGGGGCCGCTGCCAGTGGCGCCGGCTACCGTGGCCGCCAGGGGCTCGACCCGCAGCGCGTGGAGGAAATTCGCACGCTCTACGGCTTCGACAAGCCGGCGCACGAGCGCTTCTGGCTGATGCTGAAGTCGTTTGCCAAGCTGGACCTCGGCCAGAGCTTCTACCAGCGCAAGGCCGTGTGGGAACTGGTCAAGGAGAAGTTGCCCGTGTCCATCAGCCTGGGGCTGTGGACCTTCTTCATCAGCTACCTGATCGCCGTGCCGCTGGGCGTGGCCAAGGCGGTGCGGGCGGGCTCGCGCTTCGATTTTCTGACGACGCTGATCGTGCTGGTCGGCTACGCGATTCCGGGGTTCGTGCTGGGTGTGGCGCTGCTGGTGATCTTCGGCGGGCAACTGCAGTGGTTTCCGCTGCGCGGGTTGACATCGTCGAACTGGGAGCAGCTGAGCTGGGGCGCGCGCATCGTCGACTACCTGTGGCACATCACGCTGCCGGTCACGGCCATGGTGCTCGGCAGCTTTGCGGTGACGGCCATGTTGACCAAGAACTCGTTCCTCGAAGAGATCCGCAAGCAGTACGTGTTGACAGCGAGGGCCAAGGGCCTGGACGAGCGCAAGGTGCTGTGGAAGCACGTGTTCCGCAACGCGCTGATTCCCATCATCACGGGCTTTCCGGCGGCGTTCATCGGCGCCTTCTTCACGGGGTCTCTGCTGATCGAGACGCTGTTTTCGCTCGATGGGGTGGGGCTGCTCAGCTATGAGAGCGTGATCCGGCGCGACTACCCGGTGGTGCTCGGAACGCTCTACCTGTTCACGCTGATCGGCCTCGTGACCAAGCTGATTTCGGACCTGTGTTACGTGTGGGTCGACCCACGGGTCAGGTTCGACTGATGACGGACATCGCTCCTCTCGCCGCCCATCTCTCGCCCGGCCGCCGCGCCTGGCAGCGCTTCCGACGCAACCGCCTGGGCTTCTGGAGTCTGGTCATCTTCAGCACGCTGGTGGTGCTGAGCCTGTTCGCCGAGGTGCTGTCCACCGACAAGCCGCTGGTCGTGCACTACGAGGGCCAGACCTATTTCCCCGTGCTGCGCGACTATTCGGAGAAGACCTTCGGTGGCGATTTCGAGACGCCGGCCGACTACCTGGACCCGTTCATCCGCGAGCGCATCACGCAGGGCGGCAACTGGGCCGTCTATGCGCCGAACCCGTATGGGCCGCGCACGTTGAACTACTTCGCGACCTCGCCCAACCCGGCTGCGCCCTCGTCGGAGAACTACTTCGGCACGGACGACCGCGGGCGCGACCTGCTGGCACTGCTGATCTACGGCTTCCGCGTCAGCGTGTTGTTCGCCCTGGCGCTCACGGCCATCGGCGTGGTGCTGGGCGTGGTGGCCGGCGCCATCCAGGGCTATGCCGGTGGGCGCACGGACCTGGTGTTCCAGCGGCTGATCGAGATCTGGGGCTCCATGCCCGAGCTGTACCTGCTCATCATCTTCAGCGCCATCTTCGCGCCCAGCGTGGCGTTGCTGCTGGTGCTGCTGTCGCTGTTCGGGTGGATGGGCCTGTCGGACTACGTGCGGGCCGAGTTCCTGCGCAACCGGCAGATGGACTATGTGCGGGCCGCGCGCGCTCTCGGCGTGTCCAACCTGCAGATCATGTGGCGCCACATCCTGCCCAACAGCATGGTGCCGGTGGTGACCTTCCTGCCGTTTCGCATGAGCGCGGCCATCCTGGCGCTGACATCGCTTGACTTTCTGGGCCTCGGCGTGCCGCCGGGCACACCGTCGCTTGGCGAGCTGCTGAACCAGGGCAAGGCCAACATCGATGCCTGGTGGATTTCCATGTCCACCTTCGGCGTGTTGATGGTCACGCTGCTGTTGCTGACCTTCATGGGCGATGCGCTGCGCGACGCGCTGGATCCGCGCAAGGCCGACAAATGAACCAGGCGGAACACGGCTTGCTGCTGGACGTCAAGCAACTGCGCGTGGCCTTCGGCGCCACCGTGGTCGTGCACGGCGCCGACTTCACGATCTCGCCGGGCGAAAAGCTGGCGCTGGTGGGCGAATCGGGTTCCGGCAAGACGGTGACTGCGCTCAGCCTGCTGCGCCTGGTGGCCGACGCCACTGTCAGCGGCCAGCAGTTGTTCCAGAGCCGCCAAGGCTGGGTCGACCTGGCGACGCTGCCGCTGCGCGAACTGCGTGCCATCCGTGGGCAGGAGATCGCGATGATCTTCCAGGAGCCGATGACGGCTCTGAACCCGCTGTTTCCGGTCGGTGAGCAGATCGCCGAGGTCTTGCAGCTCAAGCAGGGCCTGTTGCGCGGCGAAGCCTGGTCGCAGGCGGTACGCCTGCTTGGCGATACCGGCATCCCCGAGCCCGAGCGCCGGGCGGCTTCCTATCCGCACCAGCTGTCCGGCGGGCAGCGCCAGCGCGCCATGATCGCCATGGCCCTGGCGTGCAAGCCGGCGCTGCTGCTGGCCGACGAGCCCACCACCGCGCTGGACGTGACGCTGCGTGCGCAGATCCTCGAACTGCTGGCCGATCTGCAGCGCAAGAACGGCATGGCAGTGCTGCTGATCACGCACGACCTGAACCTGGTGCGCAGCTTCGCCGACCGCGTGGCGGTCATGGAGGCCGGCCACATCGTGGAGCAGGGCCGTGTGGTCGACGTATTCGAACGACCGCGCCATGCTTACACCCGCCGACTGATCGACAGCCGGCCGGGCCGTGACGTTCCGGCCGTCGTGCCCGACAGTCCTGTGCTGATGCAAGGTCACGGCGTGCGCGTCTCCTACCCGGTGCCGATCGCCGGCATGCGGGGCTGGTTCCGCCGAGGGTCTTTCGTTGCCGTGCAGAACGCCGATTTCCAGGTGCCGGCAGGGCAGACGCTGGGTGTGATCGGCGAATCGGGCTCGGGCAAGTCGACGCTGGCGCTGGCAGCGCTGGGCCTGCTGCCGTTCGAGGGCGGGTTGGACGTGACCGGCGGCCACTGGAGCGCTGACCGGCAAGCCAACCTGGCGCTGCGCCGTGCCGTGCAGGTGGTGTTTCAGGACCCGTTCTCCTCGCTGTCGCCGCGGATGACCGTGGAAGACATCGTGGGCGAGGGCTTGCGCGTGCATGCACCGGGCCTGAGCGTCGACCAGCGGCGCCAGCGGGTGCTGCAGACGCTGGCCAGCGTGGGCATCACGCCCGAACGCTACCCCGCGCTGCTGCAGCGCTATCCGCACGAGTTCTCGGGCGGGCAGCGCCAGCGTCTGGCGATCGCCCGGGCGCTGATCGTCGAGCCGCGCCTGCTGGTGCTGGACGAGCCTACCAGCGCGCTGGACGTGACGATCCAGAAGCAGGTGCTGCAACTGCTGCAGTCTCTGCAGCGCGAACGCGGCCTGGCCTACCTGTTGATCACCCACGATGTCGATGTGGTGCGCGCCATGGCGCACCGGGTCATCGTCATGAAAGACGGAGCCGTCGTCGAATCCGGCACGGTCGACGACATCCTGGAAGCGCCGAGCCATCCCTACACGCGCCGCCTCGTCGAAGCGGCCGCGCGGTGACGGCGCCGCATACGTTCAGGGGCGTGTGAAACCAAGGCAATAAGCCTCGATCTGCGCTACAATCGCTGCTTCACGACCAAACGGGCGGGTATTTACCGCCCGTTTTTTTTGGTCGAACGCTTTTGAGGATTCGGCAAGTTTGAAGGAGAGCCGTGGCGCTGCAGGACCTGGTGGACAAGACCGTGCAAGGTCTGGGGTACGAGTTGGTGGACATCGAGCGCTCCGCTGGCGGGTTGCTGCGCATCACGATCGACCATCCCTGGGTGCCGGGCACCGACCAGTTCATCACGGTCGAGGACTGCGAAAAGGTCACGCGCCAGCTGCAGTTCGGCCTGGAAGTCGAGGGCGTGGAGTACCAGCGCCTGGAGGTGTCGTCGCCCGGCATCGACCGGCCGTTGCGCCGCGAATCGGATTTCGAACGCTTTGTCGGTCAACTGGTCGATTTGACGCTGAAGGCGCCGCTGGGCGCGGCCGCAGCTGGCCAGGTGCATGCCAGCCGCAAGAAATTTCGCGGCACGCTGGCGCGTGTTGCGCCGGTCGAGCCCGGTGGTCCTGCCCAGTGGCAGCTGCTGTGGATCGAGGAGCCGCCCGCGCCCAAGCCCGGGCAGACGCCTACCGTCAAGCCGGGCCGCAAGGTCAGCAAGAACAGCGTGCCGCCGCCGGTCAACGTGCTGGGCTTTGCGCTGGACGAGTTGCGCGACGCGCGCCTGGCGCCCGTGGTGAACTTCAAGGGCCGGGGGGGCACTGGCGCCGAGTCGGACTGACGGGGTGGCGGGCCCGGTGTTCGGCGCCCAGGTTTTTTGGTGTGGATGCAAGCAGGAGATTCGTGACATGAATCGCGAAATGTTGATGTTGGTCGACGCGATCTCGCGTGAGAAGAACGTGGAGCGCGATGTCGTGTTCGGCGCGGTCGAGGCTGCGCTGGCCCAGGCCACGAAAAAGCTCTACCAGGGCGAGGTGGACATTCGTGTCGCCGTCGACCGCGACAGCGGCGACTACGAGACCTTCCGCCGCTGGTTGGTCGTGCCCGATGCGGCCGGCCTGCAGAACCCCGAGGCCGAGGAGCTGTTCACCGACGTCAAGGAGGACATCTCCGACATCGAGGAAGGCGACTTCATCGAAAAGCCGGTCGATTCCGTGCCGATCGGCCGCATCGGTGCCATGGCCGCCAAGCAGGTGATCCTGCAGAAAATCCGCGACGCCGAGCGCGAGATGCTGCTGAACGACTTCATGTCGCGCGGCGACAAGATCTTCGTCGGCACCGTCAAGCGCATGGACAAGGGCGACATCATCGTGGAGAGCGGCCGCGTCGAAGGCCGGCTGCGCCGCAGCGAGATGATCCCCAAGGAAAACCTGCGCACCGGCGACCGCGTGCGGGCCATGATCATGGAGGTGGACCTGACGCTGCGCGGCGCGCCCATCATCCTGTCGCGCTCCGCGCCCGAGTACATGATCGAACTGTTCCGCCAGGAAGTGCCCGAGATCGAGCAGGGCCTGCTGGAGATCAAGTCCTGCGCCCGCGACCCTGGCTCGCGCGCCAAGATCGCGGTGCTCTCGCATGACAAGCGCGTCGACCCGATCGGCACCTGCGTCGGCGTGCGCGGCACGCGTGTGAACGGCGTCACCAACGAGTTGGCCGGCGAGCGGGTGGATATCGTGCTGTGGAGCGAAGACCCGGCGCAGTTCGTGATCGGTGCACTGGCGCCGGCCAACGTGTCTTCCATCGTCGTCGACGAGGAGCGTCATGCCATGGATGTGGTGGTGGACGAGGAAAACCTCGCCATCGCGATCGGCCGCGGTGGCCAGAACGTGCGCCTGGCGTCCGAGCTGACCGGCTGGAAGATCAACATCATGGACGCGGCCGAGTCGGCGCAGAAGCAGGCCGACGAGACGGATTCCAGCCGCAAGCTGTTCATGGAAAAGCTCGACGTCGACGAAGAAATCGCCGACATCCTGATCTCCGAGGGGTTCACCAGCCTGGAAGAAGTGGCCTATGTGCCGCTGCAGGAAATGCTGGAGATCGAAAGCTTCGACGAGGACACCGTCAACGAGTTGCGGTCGCGCGCCAAGGATGCGCTGTTGACCATGGAAATTGCCAGAGAAGAAGGCGTGGATGGGGTTTCGCAGGACTTGCGCGACCTGGACGGTCTGGAGGCCGACCTCATTGCCAAGCTGCAGGCGAACGGGGTGAACACCCGCGACGATTTGGCCGATCTGGCCGTCGATGAACTCACCGAAATTACCGGCCAGTCTGCGGACGAGGCCACGGCCCTGATCATGAAGGCGCGCGAACACTGGTTTGCCAGTGACGCCGCTTCTCAAGAGTAATGGTCATGAAAGGTCGCACTACACATGTCCACCACTACCGTCGCTGAATTCGCCACCGAACTGAAGAAGCCCGCCGAAACCTTGCTCGAGCAGCTCAAGGGTGCGGGTGTCGCCAAGAACTCTTCCTCCGATGTCCTGTCGGAGTCGGACAAGCAAAAGCTCCTGAGCTACCTGCAGGCCAGCCATGGCACGCTGTCGGCCGAGCGCAAGAAGATCACGTTGGTCAAGAAGTCGACCACCGAGATCAAGCAGGCCGATGCCTCCGGCCGCGCCCGCACCATCCAGGTGGAAGTGCGCAAGAAGCGCACGTTCATCAAGCGCGATGACGCGTCCGACGAAGGCCAGGAAGGTGTGGTCGACGAAGGCCAGGCCGACACCGGCGCCGAAGACGCCGAATTGGCACGGCGCGAGGAAATGGCGCGTGAGCAGGCCGAGCTGATCCGCCGCCAGGAGGAAGAGCTGGCAGAGCAGCGCCGCCAGCGCGAAGCCCAGGAGCAGCGCGAGCGCGAGGCCGCCGAGAAGGCCGCGCGTGAAGCCGCAGCCGCCGAGCTGGCCGCCGCTGCCGAGGCGCGCCGGCTGGATCAGCAGGCGCAGGCGCAAGCCGCCGCCGGCGCCAGCCGTGCGGCTGAGCCAGTGCCTGCCGCAGCCGCCCCCGTACCTGCAGTGTCGGACGCGCAGCTCAAGGCCGACGAGGCCAAGCGCGAGAAGGCCGCTGCCGCTGCTGCGGAATCCAAAGCCCGTGCCGAAGATGAAGCCGCACGTGCCCGCGACCTGGGCGAGCGCCGCCGCAAGGCCGAAGCCGAAGCCGCCGCCATCCGTTCCATGATGGCCGCACCCAAGAAGGTGCTGGTCGCCAAGAAGGAAGAGCCCAAGCCCGTCGTCAAGCCGCCGGAAGTCGCCAAGCCTGGTGTCAAGGGCACGCTGCACAAGCCGGCCGCCGGCAGCACCGTGGCGCGCCCCGGTGCGCCCGCTGCCGCACCTGCAGGCCCTGGCAAGGAAGTCAAGTCTGCCAAGCTGTCCTCCAGCTGGGCGGGTGATCCGGCCAAGAAGAAGGCGATCCCGACGCGTGGCGATACCAGCGGCGGCGTGGGCCGCAGCAACTGGCGTGGTGGCCCGCGTGGCCGCCGTGGCGACCACCGCGATCACCGCGACGAGCAGATGCCGGCGGCGCAGGCCGAGGCGCGCATTCTGGAAGTGCACGTGCCCGAGACCATCACCGTGGCCGAGCTGGCGCACAAGATGTCGATCAAGGCGTCCGAGGTCATCAAGCACCTGATCAAGCTGGGCCAGATGGTCACCATGAACCAGCCGCTGGACCAGGACACCGCCATGATCGTGGTCGAGGAGATGGGCCACACCGCCGTCATCGCCTCGCTGGACGATCCGGAAGCGTTCACGGAGGAAGAAGTGCAGACGCAGCAGGCCGAGTCCCTGCCGCGCGCACCGGTGGTCACCGTCATGGGCCACGTGGACCACGGCAAGACTTCGCTGCTGGACTACATCCGCCGTGCCAAGGTGGCGGCGGGCGAAGCCGGCGGCATCACACAGCACATCGGTGCCTACCATGTCCAGACCGCGCGCGGCATGGTGTCCTTCCTGGACACCCCCGGCCACGAGGCGTTCACGGCCATGCGGGCCCGCGGCGCGCAGGCAACCGACATCGTGATTCTGGTGGTGGCGGCCGACGACGGCGTCATGCCGCAGACGCGCGAAGCTATCAAGCACGCACGGGCGGCCAAGGTGCCGATCGTGGTGGCGATCAACAAGATCGACAAGCCCGGTGCCAACAGCGAGCGTGTGCGCAACGAGTTGGTGGTCGAGCAGGTCGTGCCTGAGGAATTCGGCGGCGATTCGCCGTTCGTCGAAGTCTCGGCCAAGACCGGCGTCGGCATCGACGCACTGTTGGAGCAAGTGCTGCTGCAGGCCGAAGTGCTGGAGCTGCGTGCTCCGGTCGAGGCCTCTGCCCGGGGCCTGGTCATCGAAGCGCGACTGGACAAGGGCCGCGGCCCGGTGGCCACGGTGCTGGTGCAGTCTGGCACGCTGAAGGTGGGCGACGTGGTGCTGGCCGGTTCGACCTCGGGCCGCGTGCGCGCCATGGTGGACGAGGACGGCAAGCCGGCCAAGTCTGCCGGCCCGTCGATCCCGGTCGAGATCCAGGGCCTGACGGAAGTGCCGCAGGCCGGCGACGAGTTCATGGTCATGGCCGACGAGCGCCGTGCGCGCGAGATCGCGACCTACCGTGCCGGCCGGTTCCGCAACACCAAGTTGGCCAAGATGCAAGCCGCCAAGCTGGAGAACATGTTCTCCGACATGTCGGCGGGCGAGGTCAAGACCCTGCCCATCATCATCAAGGCCGACGTGCAGGGTTCGCAGGAAGCGCTGTCGCAGTCGCTGCTCAAGCTCTCGACCGAAGAGGTCAAGGTGCAGGTGGTGTACGCGGGCGTCGGTGGCGTCAGCGAATCCGACATCAACCTGGCGATTGCGTCCAAGGGCATCGTGATCGGCTTCAATGTGCGGGCCGATGTCGGCGCGCGCAAGCTGGCCGAGGGCAACGACGTCGACATCAAGTACTACAGCATCATCTATGACGCCGTGGACGAGCTGAAGACCGCGATGGCCGGCATGCTGGCACCCGAGAAGCGCGAAGAAATCATCGGCCATGCCGAGATCCGCACGGTGTTCGTGGCGACCAAGATCGGCACGATCGCGGGCTCTTACGTGCTGGACGGTGTGGTGCAGCGCAATGCGCACTTCCGCCTGCTGCGCGAGAACGTTGTCATCTACACGGGCGAGATTGAGTCGGTCAAGCGCATGAAGGACGATGTCCGCGAAGTGCGCGAAGGCTTCGAGTGCGGTATCAAGCTCAAGAACTACAACGATATCCACGAAGGCGATCAGCTGGAGATCTTCGAAGTCAAGGAAATCGCCCGGACGCTGTAAGCGCGAGGAGCCAACACCATGCCCGCCAAGAAGTCCGCCACGCCCAACCGCAGCCTGAAGGTGGCCGATCAGATCCAGCGCGATCTGACGGAGATCCTCGCGCGCGAGCTGAAGGACCCGCGCGTGGGCATGGTCACGGTGCAAGGCATCGAGGTCACGCCCGACTACGCCCACGCCAAGGTGTTCTTCAGCGTGCTGGTGGGCGACCCGGTGGAGACCGAGGCCGCGTTGAACCAGGCGGCCGGCTTTCTGCGCAGCCACCTGTTCAAGCGGCTGCACATCCACACGGTGCCCACGCTGCACTTCCAGTTCGACCGCACCACCGAGCGCGCGGCCGACATGAATGCCTTGATCGCCAAGGCGGTCGCGTCGCGGGCGAAAGAAGACTAGACATGCCAGCGCCACCACGCACCAGGGTGCAGCGGCGCCCTGTGCATGGGGTATTGCTGCTCGACAAGCCGCTGGGCCTCTCCAGCAATGACGCCTTGCAAAAGGCCAAGTGGCTGCTGCGCGCCGAAAAGGCCGGCCACACCGGCACGCTGGACCCATTGGCCACCGGCGTGCTGCCGCTGTGCTTCGGCGCGGCCACCAAGTTCAGCCAGTTGCATCTGGACGCCGACAAGACGTATGAGACCACCGTGCGCCTGGGCCGCACAACCACCACGGCCGACGCCGAGGGCGAGGTGCTGCGCGAGCGGCCCGTGGCCTGCACGCCTGGCCAGGTCGTCTCCGTGCTGGACCGGTTCATGGGCCCCATCGCCCAGGTGCCGCCCATGCACAGCGCGCTCAAGAAGGACGGCAAGGCCCTTTACGAATATGCCCGCGCCGGCCAGACGGTGGAGCGGGCGGCGCGCCACGTCGTCATCCACGACCTGGAGCTGCTGGACATGCAGCTGCAGGGCGATGCACCGTTCCTGCGCTTGCAGGTGCACTGTTCCAAAGGCACCTACATCCGCACGCTGGGCGAAGACATCGCCGAGGCGCTGGGCTGCGGCGGCCACCTGGTGGCGCTGCGCCGCGTGGCCACCGGCCCGTTCGACATCGCGCAGTGCGTCACGCTGGAGGCGCTCACGGCGATGGCCGAGCCCGAGCGCGAGGCGGCCATCCTGCCCACGCAGGCGCTGCTGGGCGATCACACCTGCGTCACGCTGGGCGTTGAAGATGCTGGCCGTTTCCTGTCCGGCCTGCGCCGGCGCGGTGCCTGGCCCGATGCGGATCGCGTCGCGGTGTTCGGCGCTGAACCCTCCGCCTTGCTCGGCACCGCCCACGCCAAGGCCGGCGAACTGATTCCATCCCGGCTGCTCAGCCCCCCCGAAATTCAACAGATCCTAGGAAGCCCCATATGAGCAAACAAATCCGCAACATCGCCATCATCGCCCACGTCGACCATGGCAAGACCACGCTGGTCGACCAGCTGCTGCGCCAGTCGGGCACCTTCGCCGAGCACGAAAAAGTGGTCGACACGGTGATGGACAACAACGCGATCGAGAAAGAGCGCGGCATCACCATCCTGGCCAAGAACTGCGCCGTGACCTGGAAGGGCACGCACATCAACATCGTCGACACCCCGGGCCACGCGGACTTCGGCGGTGAAGTCGAGCGCGCGCTGTCCATGGTCGACGGCGTGGTGCTGCTGATCGATGCGCAAGAGGGTCCCATGCCCCAGACCCGCTTCGTGACCAAGAAGGCGCTGGCCCTGGGCTTGAAACCCATCCTGGTCGTGAACAAGGTGGACAAGCCAGGCGCCCGCCCGGACTACGTCGTCAACGCCGCGTTCGACCTGTTCGACAAGCTCGGCGCCACCGACGAGCAGCTCGACTTCCCCGTGGTCTATGCCTCCGGCATCAACGGCTGGTCGTCGCTGGTCGAGGGTGAGCCCAACGAGCAGTGGGGCCCGGACATGTCGGCCCTGTTCGATACCGTGCTGCAACACGTGCCGGCACAAATGGGTGACCCGGCCGCGCCGCTGCAACTGCAGATCTCGGCGCTGGACTTCTCCACCTTCGTCGGCCGCATCGGTGTGGGCCGCATCAGCCAGGGCACGATCAAGCCCATGATGGACGTCGTCGTCATGGAAGGCCCCGATGGCAAGGCCGTGAAGGGCCGCGTCAACCAGGTGTTGACCTTCCAGGGCCTTGAGCGCGTGCAGGCCCTGGAGGCCGGCCCGGGCGAGATCGTGCTGATCAACGGCATCACGGATGTCGGCATCGGCGTCACCATCACCGACCCGACCAGCCCCGCGCCGCTGCCCATGCTCAAGGTCGACGAGCCGACGCTGACGATGAATTTCTGCGTGAACACCAGCCCGCTGGCCGGCCGCGAAGGCAAGTTCGTCACCAGCCGCCAGATCTGGGACCGCCTGCAAAAGGAGCTGCAACACAACGTGGCTCTGCGCGTGAAGGAAACCGACGAAGAAGGCATCTTCGAGGTGATGGGCCGCGGCGAACTGCACCTGACCATCCTGTTGGAAAACATGCGCCGTGAGGGCTATGAGCTGGCCGTGTCCAAGCCGCGCGTGGTGTTCCGCACCGTCGACGGCGAGCGCCACGAGCCCATCGAGATGGTGACGGCCGACATCGAAGACCAGCACCAGGGTGGCGTGATGCAGGCGCTGGGCGAGCGCAAGGGCGAGCTGGTCAACATGGAACCGGACGGCCGTGGCCGCGTGCGCCTGGAATACCGCATCCCTGCGCGGGGCCTGATCGGCTTCTCGAACGAGTTCCTGAACCTCACGCGCGGCACGGGCCTCATCAGCAACATCTTCGACAGCTACGAGCCGCACAAGGGCGACATCGGCGGCCGCAAGAACGGTGTGCTGATCTCCATGGACGACGGTGAAATTTTCACCTACGCCCTGGGCAAACTGGACGACCGTGGCCGCATGTTCGTGCGCCCGAACGACCCGGTGTATGAGGGCATGATCGTCGGCATCCACAGCCGTGACAACGACCTCGTGGTCAACGCCACGCGCACCAAGCAGCTGACCAACTTCCGCGTCAGCGGCAAGGAAGACGCAATCAAGATCACGCCGCCGATCGACTGCACGCTGGAATACGGCGTTGAGTTCATCGAGGACGACGAGCTGGTTGAGATCACGCCCAAGAGCATCCGTTTGCGCAAGCGCCATCTGAAGGAACACGAGCGCAAGCGCGCATCGCGGGACAGCTGATCAGGGTGTGCGGCCTGGCACAGCCAGGTCGCGGTATGTGCCGAACGGGCTTCGCTGCATGGGCTGGCGCGGCCCGTTTTGCATGGGGCCGTCTGGTTGTCCAGAGTCAAAGCCGGATCCGCTCGCGTGAAAAACCATCGCCGTCCGGCCGCATTCGTGCAAGATGGCGCCCGGGCGTCACGGGGGCGCCCGCACCAATCCATCAGCTCCAGGAGACACCACATGGCAGGCAAACTCGGCATCGACACCGACGCACTGATTTCGCAGTACGAGCAGGCGACTTCCAAGCAGGGCGCAGCCCTGCGCAAGGCCGTGCACGACGCGACACTGCAGGCGCTGCAGCAGCGCGAGCTGACGATCAAGGCCATCAAGGACGTGGTCAAGGTCGTCACGCAGGCGGCCGCCACGGGCACCGCGCGCAACACCCAGGGTGTGGATGCCGAGGCCATGCTGGGCCAGGCCGTGGCCGGCGTGGACAGCGCCGTACAGCAGGCCGTGCAGGCCAGCCAGCGCGCGTTGCAGCAGCTGCTGGACCAGGGCGCCGACCTGCGCGAGAAGCACGTGAAGAAGGCCCTTGCCGACATCGAGAAGATGGAAGACATGGTCTTCGACACCATGAAGAAGGCCACCGCCGGCGCCAACATGGCGCCCCTGCAGGGCGCGTTGGACCAAGCGCTCAAGCTCTTCGGCCAGGGTGACAGCGCCACCGGCCAGGCCGCCAGCACCGCTGTCGACGCGCTGATGGAGCGGGCTCGCACTGCCACGCGCGAGGGCCGCGAGTTCAACCAACGCGCTGCCCAGGTCTTCATCGACCAGTACGCCACGCTGGTCAGCGGCGTGCTGATCGGCATGTCCGAGGCCATGTCGTCGGGCGCCGGGGCCAAGGCGGCGCCTGCGGCGGCACGCAAGAGCCGCTGACCAGGGCCGGGCGTCGCTGCGGCCCCGGTCGTCGACCGGCCGCCGCGTGCTTCGCCAGCGTCGCCATCGCCTTGATCGCATTCGCTGCCTGGGGCGGTATATGACTAACCCTGCAGTGTCTCCTGCAGGTCTTGCGAGAGGCCGGCGCCCACCGGCTGGGGTTGGCCGCCACCCGAAGCGCCGCGCAACTGGCGCGTTTTGACTTCGTCCCCTGCTGCAGACCTCGTTGGAGGTCATGCGCTTCTTTGGCACACGCCGGACGATGCCGAGCCTGCGGTCGCAGTAAACCAGTACCTGTTGTCGTTGACCGGCATCGCCGTTGCAGCCAGCCTGTACGTCATGGAGCGCCGAGGCGACGCGCTGGCCGCAGCCCACTACGCCTCGCCCGGCACCCCGGTGGGGCGCGACCTCTCGTACCGGCCCTGTGTGGTCGATGCCCTGGCGACCGGGCGTGGCCGCTTCTACGGCGTGGGCGTGACCAGTGCGCGCGCCGGCTGCTACCTGTCGTTTGCGCTGCCGGCCGCCGGCACATTTCGCGGGCTGACCACGGTCAAGGTCAAGCTGACCGGCACGGAAAACGGATAACCCCAGCTACCCCGCTGGGTGCTGACGATATGACCAGCTCGAGCGGTTGCGGAATGATGAAAGGGCGTATCGCGCTCAACGACATAGGCTTCAGATAGCACGGCTCCAAAGCCAGGGCGCTGGTTGGTTTGCCCACCACAGGGTCACATTTTGACATTGTGTATGCAATAAATGAAGAGGATGTATTTTGCATGTAAACTTCTGCTCCTCTATTGCATCGGCCCGCTTGCCATGAGTTCATCACTTTTCCTGAACGCCCGCATCTTTATGACCAGTTGCGTACTCCTCTCCGCGATCTCCTGCGGCGGTGGAGCCGGCGGCGATGAGGGGGTGCAAGAACCCAACGCACCCACTCTCGAATCGCCAGCCTTCTCCATCGGAGGTACGGTCAGAGGATTGGAAGGCGCGACCGGTCTAGTGCTGCGCAACAACGACAGTGACGTCGCAGCGATCGCTTCTGACGGGCAGTTTCAGTTTGCCGGTCTGCTCCCGGCAAGTACAAGTTACGTCGTTGCGGTCGGCACACAGCCAGCAGGCCGCACCTGCACGGTCGGCGGCTCCACGGGGACGGTGGTCGCATCCGACGTGTCGAACGTCCAAGTCGTGTGCTCTGCAACAAGCTTTTCCGTCGGTGGGTTGGTGACCGGTCTGGCTGCCGCAGTCGGTTTGACACTGCTGAACAACGGCACTGATCCCGTGTTGGTTTCCGCCGATGGGCCGTTCGCGTTCACCGTGCCTGTCGCCTATGGCGGCAGCTTCGAATTAACCGTTGGACAGCAGCCGCGGGGTCGCGCATGCTCGATCTCCAACTACCGAGGCATCAGCATTTCCGCATCTGTCATGGATGTTCGTGTCACCTGTTCCTCGGTGACCTACACGGTCGGGGGCACCGTTTCAGGACTGAAACCAAACACGACTCTGGTGCTGGAGAATAGCGGGGGCAATCGGATAGACATCTCGGCCAACGGTGCCTTTGAGTTTCCAGGTCACATACCCTACGGTGGAAGCTATTCGGTTACGGTTGGGGCACAACCACTCGGCCAGACATGCTCCGCAGCCCAGCACAGCGGTACGGGCATGACGGCAAATGTCTCAAGCGTCAGTGTCACGTGCGCACCCAACGCCTACCCCGTGGGCGGCCGCGTCAATGGCCTTTCAGGTGGCAACCTCGTTCTGCAGAATGGGGGAGACACCGTGACGGTCGGCGCGGACGGCGTTTTCATGTTCCCAGCTTCAACGGCATTCGGGGGCAGCTACAGTGTTACGGTCCTGAGTCAGCCTGCAGGCCAGTCGTGCGCCGTGACGAACCACACGGGCCTTGGGGTGACGCAGGCAGTCACCGATGTCCTGGTGATCTGTTCGGTCAGGACCTTCACTGTCGGCGGAACGGTGTCAGGCCTGAAAGCCGGAAAACAACTTTCCATGGTCAACAACGCCGGCGACGCCATCACCATCGTCGCGAACGGCACCTTCACTTTCCCGACGACCGTCCCATTTGGTGGGAGCTATGCCGCTTCTGTTTCAACCCAGCCCGTCGGCCAGACGTGTTCAGCCAGCCAGAACGCGGGCTCAGCCATCAGAGACAACGTAGCGTCCATTTCAGTCTCGTGTGCAACAAACGCGTATAGGGTTGGCGGTCACGTCACTGGCCTGACGGGCGGCACGTTAGTTCTGCAGAGCAATGCCGGCAGCGCTCTCCCAGTTTCTGCAAATGGAGGCTTTCAGTTCACAACGCCAGTTCCGTCGGGTGCCACCTATAACGTCACGGTGCAAGCGCAGCCGCTTGCACAGCTTTGCACAGTTTCAGATGGGTCGGGGGCGGTGACCTCTGCCGACGTGAATGCGATCGCGATCAGTTGCGCACCTGCGCCGCAATTTGTCTATGCCAGATCCCCAGGAGCTAACTCGATCTATCAGTTTCGGATCGGCTCTGACGGAAACCTGCAGTCGATCGGATCGGTGCCCGTTTCAGCGCCCAGCGCCATCGTCGCGAACACCCGCGGTACGAACGTTTATGCCTTCAAGGGGGGCGATTGGGACGTAACCAAGTTTGCTGTTGACGCGAACGGCGCATTGCAACAGGTTTCATCACCTTTGCCGAATGAGCATCTCAAGGTGAGCCCATGGGTTACATCTGCGGTTGTGGATCCGCACGATCGCGTCCTGTTCGCGGCCAGGTCGACCGGCCAAAGCATGGTGGAAATCGTCGTTCGGGATGGCGCCTTCACTGCTGCGCCATACTCTTACCCAAACGGGAGCCAGAGTGGCGTTGTCACCGATGCGTTGGGCCGTTTCTTGTACGTGACAGACTATTTTGCCAACACCGTTACCACCTATCCTCTCTCGAGCACTGGGTTGACGCAGCCTGCGACTTTCGTGACGAGTACCGGACGGTGGCCCAGCATGGTTGTCCACTACACGCCACCGACGCTCGGTGTGGAATCGGTGTACGTTTTGAACGACGGCGACCGGTCTATTTCGCAATTTTCCCTGTCCTCCAATGGAGCTTTGACCCCAACGAGTGCGGTGACGACAGTGCCCAGCCACTTAGGGTTCCCGGTAGCTATCGCCGTGAACCGACATTTGCCGTTTCTTTATGTGCTGGCCTTGGGCGCCGATGGGGCACCTGGCCACATCTTGCAGTACCGTGTCGGGGCGTTCGGTGAACTGCAACCCCTGACCCCGCACACAGTGGCAACCTTGCCATCGTCTGTGACCATGAAGATCAGCCCCTTCGGACAGTATCTGTACGTCGGCAATGATGATGTGCAGAGCACTATCTCGCAGTTCGCTATCGGTGCAGATGGCGCTTTGACTCCGTTGTCAACGCCGGTTATTTCCGTTGGACGGGATATTTCACAGTTCATCACTGTGGCGCCTCGCTAGACAGCTAGGAGTGTGCGCGGCAGAGCGTGACGCCCGAGGGCGGGCTTGATGAATTCAGGCATGCCCGCCAGCTACCTCCCCTACGAGCCCCAACAACAACGCCTGCTGCCCGACGCACTGCAAGACTGGTTGCCCGAGGGGCACCTGGCGTACTTCATCAGCGACAGGGTAGACAGCCTGGACCTGCGCGCCTTCCACGCCCGGTATGCCAAGGGCGGCCCGCGCAACCAACCCTTCCACCCGGCCATGATGGTCAAGGTGCTCATCTATGGCTACGCCACGGGCACGTTCAGTTCGCGCAAGCTGGCCGCCAAGCTGCACGAAGACGTGGCCCTGCGCGTTCCGGCCGCGGAGAACTATCCGGCGCATCGCACGCTGTCGGATTTCCGTGCGCTGCACCTGCAGGAGTTGGCGGACTTGTTCGTGCAGGTGTTGCGCCTGGCGCGTGAATGCGGCCTGGTCAAGCTGGGCACCGGTGCCGTCGATGGCACCAAGCTCAAGGCCAACGCCAGCAGCCACAAGGCCATGAGCTACGAGCGCATGGTCAAGGCCGAGGCCGAACTGAAGGAGCAGATCGACGGATTGCTCAACCGCGCCAAGGCTGCCGACGACCTGGAGAAGAACGAGCCCGAGCTGGACATCCCCGGCGAGATCAAGCGCAGAGAAGACCGGCTGGCGGCGATCACGGCGGCCAAGCTGCGGCTGGAGCAGCGCCAGCAAGAGGCCACAGCGAAGCCGCGCATCACGTTGGTGGGCACGCCGATCTCGGCCAGCAGCGCGGCCACGGCGCCGGTTGCGTGGATCGCGATCGGCCGACACCGCGCCCTGCAGATTCTCGGGCGCGCTTATATGACCAGGCGCGTGGCAATCGCGCTGGGCGTCAGGGCCGTGCTCCATCAGCACGAGCAGCACCACGTCGCAGATGCGCCTGTCCAGTGGGCGCGGCGGGCGCTGCAGGATCTGCATCAGCATCACCTCGGTGAAGCTGCGCTGGCCCATCAGGTCCTGGACCAGGTCGGCAGCGCCGTAGGCAGGCTGGTCAGCGAGTGCGTGCACAAGCGGGCTTCGGGAGTGTTGGCGGCCTGGCGGTCATGCGGTCTCCTTCGGGTTCTGGGGCGCCATCGCGAGTTCGCGCGCGGCGGTCGTGTGCACCTTACCGACCGGGAGCACGGCAGGCTGGCGTGGAAACGGATGCGCTTGGGGCTGGCCAATCAGGCGGAGCAGGGCGCATCGCCGGTGCTCTGACGCGGTGCGGTTGCAGGGAGAATGCGCGGCTCCGCCCTACCGAACCGCCGTCCATGCAACTCACCCACGCGCGCGCCCTCTTGCTGATGCTGCTGGCCACCCTGATGTGGTCGATCGCCGGCGTCGTCACGCGGCACCTGCAGTCGGCGCAGGGCTTCGAGATCACGTTCTGGCGCAGCTTCTTCACGCTGGTCACGCTGCTGGTGCTGTTGCCGCTGATGCAGGGCCGGGCGCTGTGGGGGCGCATGCGCGCCAGCGGCTCGGCGCTGTGGATTTCGGGTCTGTGCTGGAGCGTGATGTTCACCGCCTTCATGGTCGCGCTGACGATGACCAGCGTGGCCAACGTGCTGGTCACCATGGCGCTGGGGCCCTTGTTCACGGCGCTGGTGGCGCGCGTCGTCATTGGCCAGCGGTTGGCCAGGCGCACCTGGGGCGCCATCGCGGTGGCGGGCGTCGGCATCGCCTGGATGTACGGCACGCAGTTCCGCCTGGGGGCGGGCGGTCAGCTGGCCGGCACGCTGGTGGCGGTCTGCGTGCCGATTGCCGGCGCCATCAACTGGACGGTGGTGCAGCGCAGCAACGCCACCGGGCGCAACATCGACCTGGTGCCTGCCGTGATGGTCGGCGCGCTGCTGTCCACGCTGCTGACGCTGCCGCTGTCCTTGCCCTGGCAGGCGACCCGGCACGACATCGGCCTGCTGGCGCTGCTGGGCGTGGTGCAGCTGGCCATCCCCTGCGTGTTGGCGGTGCGCTGCGCGCGCGTGCTGAAGGCGCCCGAGGTGTCACTGCTGGCGCTGCTGGAGGTGATCTTCGGCATCGCCCTGGCCTGGCTGGGCGCAGGTGAAGAGCCCGGGCCGACGGTGCTGGCGGGCGGCTCGCTGGTGATCGCGGCGCTGGTGGGCAATGAGCTGCTGGGCTGGCGCGAACGCGCGGAGCTTGACCGGCAACTGGTGCCACCCACCACCACCGGGTAGCCGAGGTTCGGCGCCGACGCTCCTACCTTGGTGCCGTTCCCGGCAACCGCACCAGCCCCGCGGCCAACGCCGTCCCGCAGACGATCACCACGCCGCAGCCCAGCATCCACGGCGTCAGTTCCTCACCCAGCAGCAGCGTGCCGTACAGCACCGCGAACACCGGCACCACGAAAGTGACCGTCAGCGTGCGCGCCGGCCCCATGCGCGCAATCAGGCGGAAGAACAGGATGTAGGCGAGCGCCGTGCACAGCACGCCGGCCACTGCCAGCCCGATCCAGGCGCCAAGGCCGGGCATCGTGGTGGGCCAGAACAACAGAGCGGGCAGCGCCAGCCCCAGCGTCGCGCCCAGCTGGCTGCCGGCGGCCAGCACCAGTGAGGGCACCCCGGTCAGATAGCGCTTGGTGAAGCTGGCGGCAATGGCGTAGCAAACGCAGGCTGCCAGGCAGGCCAGCACGGCCCAGCCGGTGGCCGCCGCGCCGGCCGTGGGCGTGAAGCTGGCCTTGCTCCCGGCCAGGAGCGCCACGCCGATGAAGCCCAGCGCCAGCCCGGCCGAGCGCGAGGCACCGGGCCGGTCGCCCAGCCACACCCAGGCAACGATGGCGCCGAACAGCGGCACCGTCGCGTTCAGGATGGACGACAGCCCGGTGCTGATCGACAGCACCGCGAACGCGAACAGCGCGAACGGAATGCCCGAGTTCAAGAGGCCCACGAACAGCACCGGCCGCAAGTGTTGACGCAGCTGTGGTGCCAGGCCGCGCGCCCAGAGCAGCGGCAGCAGGCAGGCCGCGGCGATCGTGACGCGGCCGGCCGCCGTGGGCAGCGGGCCGAACTCCAGCGCCGCCATGCGCATGAACAGGAACGACGAGCCCCACAGCGCCGACAGCAGCGCAAAGTCGAGCATCCAGGGCGCGGCGCGGCCGGCCGCCGCCGGGGCGACGGAACTCAAGCCGCCCTCCGCCATCGTTCGCCCACGCCCACGCCCACGCCCACGCCCACGCCCACGCCCGCGCCCGCGCCCGCGCCCACGCCCACGCCCACGCCCACGCCCGAGCCCGAACCCGAACCCGAGCCCGAGCCGAGCGCACCGTTCGCGCCGGGCGCCTGGGACGCGCCGGCCTCCAGCGACAGCAGAAACGTCTTGCGCGGCAGGCCACCGGCGTAGCCCGTCAGCGCGCCGCCCGCTCCGACCACGCGGTGGCACGGGACGATGACCGAGAGCGGGTTACGCCCGACGGCGGCGCCCACGGCGCGCACGGCAGCGGCGTGGCCAATCTGACGCGACAGCGCGCCATAGCTGGTCGTCTCGCCGGGCGCAATGCCCAGCAGCCCCTGCCACACCGCACGCTGAAAGGCCGTGCCGCCGGCCAGGTCCAGCGGCAGCGTGAAGCGGCGCAGCGTGCCGGCGAAATACGCAGCCAGCTGCTGCTGCGCTTCCAGCAGCACGGCGTGCCGCGCTGCTGCATGCGGCCATGCGCTGGCGTCAGGCTGGTGGCGTTGGCCGTCGAACCACGCGCCGCACAGGCCGTTGTCGGAGGCGGCCAGCACCATGGGGCCGAGGGGGGTGTCGATGCGGCATTGCTGCGTCGAGGTGTGAAATTTCATGGCGATGCTCCTGCGGAGGTTGAGGTCTTGGCCGGCCGTGGCGGCAAGGTGGCCCAGGCGCGCAGCACGGCATAGCTGCGCCAGGGCTTCCAGGCCTGCGATGCCGCTTCGGCCGCGCGCGCCGGCTGGCGTTCATCGCGCAGGTGCAGCGCGTTGTGCAGCGCCACGTCGCCGGCCGGGAAGGCATCGGGCCAGCGCAGCGCGCGCATGGCGATGTACTGGGCCGTCCAGTCGCCGATGCCGGGCAGGGCCTTCAGCGCCGTGATGGTGGTCGGCACGTCGACGCCCGGGTGCAGCGCCAGCCCACCGGCCACGGCGCGCGCCAACGCCACGATGGCGGCCTGGCGCTGGCGCACGATGCCCAGCTGCCCCAGCGCCTCGCCAGCGTCATCGCCCAGCGCGGCCACCTCGTCGGCACTGGGGAACAGATGCGTGAGCCCGGCCACCGGTGTCTCGATCGGCCCGCCCAGCCGCGTGACCAGGCGCGATGCCAGCGTGCGCGCCGCCGCCACCGTGATCTGCTGGCCCAGTACGGCGCGCACGGCCAGTTCGAAACCGTCCATGCAGCCCGGCACGCGCAGCCCAGCGCCGGCGGGGAAGCTTTCGCCCAGCACGTCGTGGATGGCCTCGGGTTCGGCGTCCAGATCCAGCAACACGCGCACGCGGCGGATCAGCTGCGGCAGCACGCCGCGCAGGCTGTCGGACACCTGCAGCATCACCTGGTGGCGCTCCGGCACGAACTGCAGCTGCAGCCAGCCGGCGTGCATCTGGCCGCCCGCCTGCAAGCGCCAGGTGCGCGCGAGCGATGGCATGGGCTGGTCGCTGGCGGCGATCTGCTCCATGCCCGGGATCTGCCGCGCCGCGAAAAAGTCGAGCATGGCCTGCCAGTCGTACGGCGGCCGGTAGCCCAGCCGCACCGCGCTGGCCTGGCCCTCGGGCCGGCCGCCGGCGCGGCGCAAGGTGCTCGGGTTCAGACCGTAGTGCGCAACGAAGGCCGCGTTGAAACGCCGCAGGCTGTGAAAGCCGCTGCTGGCCGCCACCTGCGCCATCGGCAGATCGGTATCGGCCAGCAACTGCTTGGCCGTCAGCAGCCTGCGGGTCTGAAGATACTGCAGCGGCGAGACACCGTACTGCGCCTCGAAGATGCGGCGCACGTGGCGGTCCGAGACGCCCAGCCGATCGGCCAGCGCCTGCACCGTCGGCCCCTCTTCGGGCCAGACCTCGGGCTCGTCGAGCAAACGCGCGGCCTGACGCGCGAGGATGTGGCTGGCGTCCTGCGTTGACCAGGCCAGTGCCTGTGGCGCCAGCTCGGGTCGGCAGCGCAGGCAGGGCCTAAAGCCGGCGCGTTCCGCCTGGGCCGCGAGCTCGAAAAAGCGGCAGTTCTCGCGTCGGGGCGTCTTCACGCTGCAGACCGGCCGGCAGTAGATGCCGGTGCTCGTCACGCCGGTGAAGAAGCGGCCATCGAAGCGTGCGTCGCGCGAGGCCAGGGCACGGTAGTGCGCGTCGTCCTGCGGATTGGCGAGAGCGGGGGCAGCTGGTGTGGGGGCGGGGGCCATGGGCGGGATGATAGGCCGGCCCCGGGCCGCAGCTGGCCGTTTCCGGACCTGTGCTTCGGGGCACGGGAAAAGCTGTTCCACAGGCTTCCCACGCGCAGCCGGGCACTCGGCCGACAATGTGTCGGGTCGACGCGCAGCACCATCTAGGGAGTGCAACCACCGCGTTCAGAAAGAGCCCCATGACCCAGTACCGCGTGACTGCCGTGCGCTACCAGAACCAGCGGCTGACGGCCCTGCAACTTGGCGAAGGTGAAGGCCCCGGCCAGTGGGTGCAGGAGCCGCATGCGGTCGAGGTGGCCTTTGTCGTAGACCAGATCGACGCGGGCGCCACCGTGCGCGCATTGCTGCGCGCCGACCATCAGGTCGAGGAGGGACCGCAGCTGAAGGTGGTCACCAGCGAGCAGGGCGAACGCTCAGTGGCGCTGGACAACGCGCCCACCGACTGTCTGGAGTTGTCCGATCTGGAGCGCTTTTGAGGAGCATGGCCATGTCACGCAAACCTTTGAACCATGTGCAGTACCTGGCCGAACTGAACCAGCGGTTGTGGGCCGATCCACAGTTCAGCGAAGGCATGGAATTCAAGCTCTACCCCGACGGCGAATTGCCGGGCATCTGCGTGATGCCGATGCCATGGGCACGTGCTGCATCCCCGCACTGTTCGCGCGCATCGAGGCCCAGGTGGCCGCCGAGTTCCATGTCGTCGTGCCCATCGCGCCGCGCGTGCTCGAGGCGATGGCGGCCTAGCGGCGCCTGTCTCGGGAGGCCCATCGCCGCATTCACGCGGCAGTGACGGCGCGCGCCTCCATGCCCAACGGCAGCAGCTGAATCGTGGTGTGCAGGCCAGGCACAGCCTCCATGAGCGCGGATTCGATCTCGTCGCGCAAAGCCGCAGCGCGTGCCAGGCGCCAGTCGCCTGGCAGGTGCACATGCAGGTCGGCATAGCGGCGATTGCCGGCGCCGCGCGTGGACACGTGGTCGATGCGGATACCGGATGCCTGCTCGCGCGCGACGAAGTCGGCCAGCACGCGGGCGATGTCTTGTTCCAGGGCCGGGTCCAGCGCCGAGTCCATCAACCCTTGCGACGACCTCCACACCAGGTGCGCGCCTTCGCGCAGGATGTTCAGCGCCACGGCGATGCCGATCAGCGGGTCCAGCCAGAGCCAGCCGGTGGCGGCCACGGCGAGCAGGCCGAAGACGACGCCGGCCGTGGTCCAGACGTCCGTGACCAAGTGTCGCGCGTCAGCTTCCAGTGCCATGGAACGGGCCGCACGCGCCCCGCGAAACAGCGCCCAGGCCAGTACACCGTTCAGCACCGAGCTGAGCACGGACAGGCCCAGCCCGATGTCCAGCTGCGCCAAGGGCTGCGGCTCGATCAGTCGCAGCACCGAGACCCAGACGATGCCGACGGCTGCCGCCATGACCAGCAGGCCCTCGAAGCCGGCCGAGAAGTACTCGGCCTTGTGGTGGCCATAGGGGTGGCCCGCGTCGGCCGGGCGCTGCGCCACGCTGACCATCCACAGCGCGAACAGCGCACCAGCCAGATTCACGACGGACTCCATCGCGTCCGACAGCAGGCCCACCGAGCCGGTCAGCCACCAGGCGGCGGTCTTCAGCGCAATGGTGACCACCGCCACCGCTGCCGAAATCTTGAGCAGCTTGGTGGGAGAGGGTGTGCTGGCCTTCATGCCGTGCCGGCGTAGGGTGTGGATGTGGGCCGTGTGGACGGGGGCGTCACCCGCGCCCGTACAGGCGCGTCAGCGCCACCAGCTGCTGCGCATGTTGCGGCGCCACCTGATCCCACGCGAAGCGCCAGGCCCAGTGCCCATCGCCTTGCCCCGGCAGGTTCATGCGGTGCTCGGTTGCCAGGCCCAGCACATCCTGCATCGGCGCGATCGCCGTGTCGGCCACGCTGGCCCAGGCCATGCGGACCAGCGTCCAGTGGATGTCGTCGGCCAGGCCCTCGACGGGTTGCCCCAGGTAGCGGGCCACGTGCTCGCGCTCGGCCTGCGTGGCGCTGGCCCACCAGCCCTGGCTGGTGTCGTTGTCGTGCGTGCCGGTATAGACGACGGTGGCGGCTTCGTGGTGGTGCGGAAGGTACGGGTTGTCTGCTTCGCCGCCGAAGGCGAAGTGAAGGATGCGCATGCCCGGCAGGTCACAGTCGCGGCGCAGCGCGTCCACGTCGGGGGTGATGATGCCCAGGTCCTCCGCAATGATGGGCAGCGGGCCCAGCGCGCCGGCGATGGTGTCGAACAGGGCCTTGCCCGGCCCTGGCATCCAGCGGCCGTGCATGGCCGTGGGCTCGGTGGCCGGCACTTCCCAGTACGCCGCGAAGCCGCGAAAGTGGTCGATGCGCACGATGTCCACCAGCGCGAAGGTGTGGCGGATGCGCTCGGTCCACCAGGCGTAGCCGTCGGCGGCGTGCGCGCTCCAGCGGTACAGCGGGTTGCCCCAGCGCTGGCCGGTGGCGCTGAAGTAGTCCGGCGGCACGCCGGCCACCACGCGCTGGTGGCCATCGCTGCCCAGCTCGAACAGGTGCTGGCGCGCCCACACGTCGGCGCTTTGCGGCGCGATGAAGATCGGCGCGTCGCCCACGATCGCGACGCCGCGCGCGTTCGCATACGCGCGCAGCTGCTGCCACTGGCGAAAGAAGCACCACTGCACGAAGCGCCAGAAGGCGATGCGATCGGCGTGCGCGATGGCCGCGCTGCGCAGCGCGGCGGGCTCGCGCCGCGCCAGCATGGCCGGCCAGTCGGCCCAGTCGCAGCCCGGGTGCGCCTCGGCCAGCACCATGAACAGGGCGTAGTCCTCCAGCCAGTGCTGGTGCGCCACGCAGAAGGCGTCGTAGGCGGTGCGGTCGTCGCCATCGGCCTGGCGGGCGAAAGCGGCCGCCGCAAGCGCCAGGCGCTCCATGCGCCAGGGCACGACGGCTGCGTAGTCGATGCGTGTCTGTGGGAAGGCGCTCCCGGGCAGCAGGTCGTCCTGGCGCAGCCAGCCACGCGCGGCCAGTTCGCCGAGGTCGATCAGCAGCACGTTGCCGGCAAAGGCCGAGGGGCTCATGTAGGGCGAGTTGCCCGGGCCGATGCCGGTCAGCGGCAGGATCTGCCAGAGCTTCTGCCCGGCCTCCTGCAGCCAGTCGACGAAGCGGTAGGCCTCAGGGCCGAAGTCGCCCGAGCCGTGGGGGCCGGGCAGGGCGGTGGGGTGCAGCAGGATGCCGCTGGCGCGGGGGAGTCGCATGCGGTGGGAAGAGTGAAAGTTGGAAGGGGTGGTCGCAAGCAGTCTTCGGGCCAAACCCGATCGGGCTGGACCAGAGATGACGCCGGATGCTACATTCTTTTGCTATATAGCATTGCTGGAGAGTGGCATGGACACAGCGAAGATTTTCTGGTCGGGACGCTCCCAGGCGGTACGGCTTCCACGGGAGTTTCGATTTGAGGGTGAAGAGGTCCGCATCCGGCGCCAAGGCCGGTCAGTGATCCTGGAGCCGATGGCCCAGGACTGGGCGTGGCTGGAACAGGTCGTGGCACCGGTCGATGAAGACTTCGAACAGGCCGCAACGGAGCCAGTGCGGGATCAGGCGCGTCCGGCGCTGGACTGCTTCGGGTGAAGTACCTGCTCGATACCAACGCGCTCGTCGCGTTGATGAAGGGACACGCCGGGTTCCTGGATCGGTTGCGCGCGCACCGGCCGACCGATTTTGGCCTGCCAGCCATCGTGGCCCACGAACTGTTCTACGGCGCCTGCCGTAGCCAGCGCCAGACCGAGAATCTGGCGCGGCTGGATGCGCTGCAGTTCGAAGTGCTGGCCTTCGAGCGCGAGGATGCGCGCTGCGCTGGCGAATTGCGCGCGCTGCTGGCCGCGGCGGGGACACCGATCGGCCCCTATGACGTGTTGATTGCAGGCCAGGCTTGGGCGCGCGATCTGACGGTGGTCACGCACAACACACGCGAGTTCCAGCGCGTGGCGCAAATCCGCGTGGAGGACTGGGAGATCTGAGTCAGATGCCAGTCCGCGACCGGTGCACTCGGCAGTGGATGCCGACCGAAATCAGTCCAGCTGCGCTGTTCAGT
Source organism: Rhodoferax sp. RT4P68 (assembly GCF_056521305.1). Taxonomy (NCBI): domain Bacteria; kingdom Pseudomonadati; phylum Pseudomonadota; class Betaproteobacteria; order Burkholderiales; family Comamonadaceae; genus Rhodoferax; species Rhodoferax sp. RT4P68. Next base: position 179,235 of record NZ_JBWMBB010000012.1, on the reverse strand, counting down.
CGACCTTGATCCCAGCGCCTTCGGCTGCCAAGAAAGCCAACGCATGCGCTGCAAGCGCAAACGGCTGCTCGCCCTGGTCGTACCAACGCGTGAGGCCGCGCGGGTGGCTGGTGTCCAGCAGGCCGCGCCAGACGCCTGCCGGCAGCATGAAGGCGCTGTCCACCTTGCCCGCGTTGACCAGCAGCAGCAGCGGTGCGCGGGCGCGGCCGGGCTTGCCGATCAGGCAGCCCAGCACGCGCTGGCCCGGGTCGTTCCACGCGTCACCGGCCAGCGGCGTGCCGTCGGCTTGTAGCCACGTCAGGTCGTGCAGGCCCAGTGGGTCCGACAGGCCGCTGTACCAGTGGTTGCCGAAGGGCAGGGCCTGGCGGCGCAGCGACAGGACACGCGCGGTGAAGTCGATCAGATCGGTGTCGGCCTTGGACCAGTCGATCCAGGTCGTCGGGTTGTTCTGGCAATACGGGTTGTTGTTGCCGCCCTGGGTGTGGCCCAGCTCGTCGCCGGCGGCCAGCATCGGCGTGCCTTGCGCCAGCAGCGTGGTGGCCAGCAGGGCGCGCGCCAGGCGGGCACGCAGCGCCAGCACGGCCGGCTCGATGCTGGGGCCCTCGACGCCGCAGTTGAAGCTGATGTTGTGGCCGTGGCCGTCACGGTTGTGCTCGCCGTTGGCCTCGTTGTGGCGCTGGTCGTAGCTGAGCAGGTCGCGCAGGCTGAAGCCGTCGTGCGAGACGACGTAGTTCACCGATTCGGCCGGCTCGCGCTGGCGCGGCTGGAACAGATCGGAGGAGCCGCACAGCCGCAGCGCGAAATCGCCGCGCGAGGTGGCGCCCTCGCGGCCGGCGGCGGGCAGCACCCAGAAGGCGCGCATCGCGTCGCGGAAGTGGTCGTTCCATTCCAGCCAGCCGCGCGCGAAGCCGCCGACCTGGTAGCCACCGGGGCCGATGTCCCAGGGCTCGGCGATCATCTTCACGCGCGAGAGCACCGGGTCCTGCGCCACGGCGGTGAAGAACGCGCCGCCGCGCTCAAAGCCGTGGTCGCCGCGGCCCAGCACCGGCGCCAGGTCGAAGCGAAAACCGTCCACATGCAGGTGCTCCACCCAGTAGCGCAGGCTGTCCATCACCAGTTGCAGCACGCGCGGCTGGCGGATGTCCAGCGTGTTGCCGCAGCCGGTGTGGTTCTCATACAGCGCCTTGTGGTCGGGCGGCAGGCGGTAGTAGAGCGCGTTGTCCAGCCCGCGAAAGCTGAGCGTGGGGCCGTTCTCATCGGTCTCGGCCGTGTGGTTGTAGACCACGTCCAGCAGCACCTCGATGCCGGCGGTGTGTAGCGCGCGCACCATGGCGCGGAACTCGTCGCGCTGGCCCGTGCCCGAGTCGCTGGCTGCCAGCCGTGGCGCCGGGCAAAAAAAGCCCAGCGTGTTGTAGCCCCAGTAGTTCGAGAGGTTCATCTCGACCAGGCGCTGCTCGTCCAGCGCATAGTGCACCGGCAGCAGGCTGACGGCGGTGACGCCCAGCTTTTGCAGATGCGCGATGGAGGCGGGGTGCGCCAGGCCCGCGTAGCTGCCGCGCAGCGTGTCCGGCACGGCCGGGTTGCACATCGAGAAGCCGCGCACGTGCAGCTCGTAGATCACGCTGTTGGCCAGTGGCGTGCGCGGGGCCTGGTCGCCGCCCCAGTCCACGTCGTCGTGCACCACGCGGGCCTTCAGCGCGTGGGCGCCGTTGTCGGCCGTGTCCATGTGCAGCGGGTGGCGCAGGTCGGCAGCGAAGTGCTCGTCCCGCCAGGCGAAGCTGCCGACGATCTCGCGCGCGTACGGGTCCAGCAGCAGCTTGAAGGGGTTGAAGCGGTGGCCGCGGTCTGGCCGCCAGGGGCCGTGCGCGCGCAGGCCGTAGACCAGGCCGGGCATGGCGCCGGGCAGGTAGCCGTGGAACACATCGGCGCTGCGGCCGGGCAGGGCGACGCGGGCGATCTCGGTCTCGCCAGTGTCGTCGTACAGGCACAGCTCGATCGCCTGCGCGTGCTCGGAGACGATGGCGAAGTTGATGCCGGTGCCGTCGAAGCTGGCGCCCAGGGGCCAGGGATGGCCGCTTTGCAGTGCGTGGGGGTCTGGTTGTTTCATGTCATGTCTTCCATTCCAGAAAGACCGTGGCCAGTGGCGGGAGGGTGAGCAACACGGAATGCGTGCGGCCATGGCTGGGCACGGGCTCGGTGCCGGCGACGCCCCAGGGCGTGCCGGCGTTGCTGCCACCGTAGTAGACGGAATCGGTGTTCAGCCGCTCGTAGTAGCGGCCGGGGCGGGGCACGCCCAGGCGGTAGCTGGCGTGCACCTGCGGCGTGAGGTTGCAGACGACCAGCATCAGCTGGCCCTCCTGCTGGCCGTAGCGGGCAAAGGCCAGCACGGACTGGCTCGCGTCCTCGGCCTCCAGCCAGTCGAAGCTGCTGCCGTCGCGGTCGCGCTGGTGCAGCGCCGGGTAGGAGCGCATCACGCGGTTCAGGTCGCGCACCAGCTGTTGCATGCCGGTGTGCAGCGGCTCGGCGAGCAAATGCCAGTCCAGGCTTTGCGCTTGGTTCCACCCGCGCTCCTGCGCGAACTCGCCGCCCATGAACAACAGCTTCTTGCCGGGGTGGCCCCACATGGCGCCGTACAGCGCGCGCAGGTTGGCGAAACGCTGCCAGGGGTCACCCGGCATGCGCGCCAGCAGAGAGCCCTTGCCGTGTGCCACCGCGTCATGCGGCAGCGCCAGCACGAACTGCTCGCTGAACGCATGGGACAGGCTGAACGTCAGCTCATGGTGGTGGTGCTGGCGGTGCAGCGGATCGCGCGCGAAGTAGCGCAGTGTGTCGTGCAGCCAGCCCAGGTTCCATTGGTAGTCGAAGCCCAGGCCGCCGGTGAATGCGGGCCGCGTGACGCCGGGGAAGGCCGTGGCTTCCTCGGCCAGCACGATGGCGCCTGGCCGCTCGGCGGCCACCACCTCGTTCAATCGCTTGAGGAAAGCGACTGCGTCGACGTTCTCGCGGTCGCTCTGTGCGCTGGGCGTCCACGTGCCGTCCTGGCGGCTGTCATCGCGGTAGAGCATGGTGGCCACGGCGCCCACATGCAGCCCATCCACGCCAAAGCGCTCCAGCCAGTACAGCGCGTTGCCGAGCAGGTAGCTGTGCACCGCGGCGCCGCCGTAGTGGAAGATCTGCGGGCGCCCGTCCGCATGGCGGCTGTCGCGCGGGTCGGTGTGCTCGTACAGCGCCGTGCCGTCGAAGCGGGCCAGCGCATGCGCGCTGTTCGGGAAGTGCGCGGCCATCCAGTCCAGCAGCACGCCCAGCCCTTGCGCGTGGGCGCTGGCGACGAAGCGGCGAAACCCGGCCGCGTCGCCGTGGCGCGCGGTCAGCGCGTACAGGCCGTTCGGCATGGGGCCGCTGGCGCCGTCGGCTGCGCACTCGCCGATTGGCATCAACTGCAGGTGGGTGAAGCCCAGGTCCAGCGCGTAGGGGATCAGCGTGTCGGCCAGCTCGTCCCAGTGCAGCCAGCGGTCACCTTCCTCGGGCTTGCGGCGCCAGCTGGCCAGGTGCACCTCGTAGATGGCCATCGGCGCGGCGTGCGCATTGGCCTGGTGGCGATCCTCGCGGGCCTGCACGACCGGCAGCAGCTCTGCCACCTCGCTGGCCGTGCCGGGCCACCGTTCGCAGGCTAGCGCGTAGGGGTCGGCCTTGCGCGGCAGCAGTTGGCCCTGGCTGTCCTCGATCTCGTATTGGTAGAGAGTGCCGACGCCTATGCCGGGCACGAACAGCACCCAGACGCTGGCATGTGGCAGCCGCTGCAGGGGGTGGCGCTGCCCGTCCCAGTTGTTGAACGGCCCCACCACGCTGACACGACCCGCATGGGGCGCCCAGACGGCAAAGCGCGTGCCGTGGACGCCGCCCTGGCACAGCGGGTGCGCGCCCAGCACGGCGTAGGGCCGAAGGTGCGCACCCTCGGCCAGCAGCCGCAGGTCGGAGTCGGAGATCAAGTTGGAGGCCGGCAGTCCCATCGCAGGGCGCAGTGTGGCACTGCCCGTGGTCTCAAGCGCTCAAGCCCTGGGTTCGATGCGCCAGATCTGCCGTGCGTACTCGCGGATCGTGCGGTCGGCCGAGAACACGCCCATGCCCGAGACGTTGGTGATGGCCTTGGCGCACCACTCCGAGGGCTTGCGGTAGAGCGCGTCCACCTCGGCCTGCGTCTGCACGTAAGAGGTGTAGTCGGCCAGCAGCATGTAGTGGTCGCCGCCCCACAGCAGCGAGTCGATCAGCCCACGGTAGCGGCCGGGCTCGTCGGGCGAGAACTGGCCGCCGGCGATCGCATCGAGCACGGCCTTCAGGCCCGGCTCGCTCTCGTAGTAGCGCATGGGCTGGTAGCCGCCCATCTTCATGGCCTGCACCTCGGGCGTCTTCAGGCCGAAGATGAAGATGTTCTCATCACCCACGGCTTCGCGGATTTCGATGTTGGCGCCGTCGTCGGTGCCGATGGTCAGCGCGCCGTTCAGCGCCAGCTTCATGTTGCCGGTGCCCGATGCTTCCGTGCCGGCGGTGGAGATCTGCTCGGACAGATCGGCGCCCGGCATGATGGTCTCGGCCACCGAGACGCCGTAGTTCGGGATGAACACCAGCTTGAGCAGGTCCCCCACGCGCGGGTCGTTGTTGATGACGCGGCCGGCGTCGTGGATCAGCCGGATGATGTTTTTGGCCGTGTGGTAGCTGGAGGCCGCCTTGCCGGCGAACAGCACCACGCGCGGCACCCAACCCTTGCCATCCGGGCCTTTGGGGTGGGCCAGGATGGCCTGGTAGCGCGTGATCACGTGCAGCACGTTGAGCAGCTGGCGCTTGTATTCGTGGATGCGCTTGACCTGCACGTCGAACAGGCTGTCGGGGCTCACGTGCACGCCGGTCGTGCGGGCGATCAGCGCGGCCAGGCGGGCCTTGTTGGCGCGCTTCACGTCCATGAACTCGGCCTGGAAGGCCTTGTTATCTTTCAGCGCGTGCACCTTCTTCAGCTCGTCCAGATCCTTGCGCCAGCCCTGGCCGATGTGGCGATCCAGCAGGCCGGACAGGCCCGGGTTGGCCTGCGCCAGCCAACGCCTGGGCGTGACGCCGTTGGTCATGTTGGTGAAGCGCTCGGGCCACAGCGCGGCGAAGTCGGCAAAGATGGTCTGCACCAGCAGGTCCGAATGCAGCTTGGACACACCGTTGACCTTGTGGCTGCCAACGATGGACAGGTTGGCCATGCGCACGCGGCGCTCGCCCTGCTCGTCGATCAGCGACAGCCGCGCGAGGAAGCCGTCGTCGCCGGGCCGGAAGGCAGCCGCGAACTCCAGGAACTCCTTGTTGATGCGGAAGATGATCTCCAGGTGGCGCGGCAGCACATGCTGCATCAGGCCCACCGGCCAGGTCTCCAGCGCCTCGGGCATCAGGGTGTGGTTGGTGTAGCTGAAGGTGCGTCTGCAAATCGCCCAGGCTTGCGTCCAGGCCATGCCCTGCTCGTCGACCAGCACGCGCATCAGCTCGGCCACGCCAATGGCCGGGTGCGTGTCGTTCAGGTGGATGGCGACGTGGTCGGCCAGGTTGGACAAGGTGCCGTGCTCGTCCATGTGGCGCTTGAGCAGGTCTTGCACCGAGGCGGCGACAAAGAAGTATTCCTGCTTCAGGCGCAGCTCGCGACCGGCCGGCGTGCTGTCGTTGGGGTAGAGCACCCAGGAGATGTTCTCGTACTCGTTCTTGGCCGTGGCGGCGCGCTGGTAGTCGCCGGTGTTGAAGGCGTTCAGGTCGATGTGCGCGGGCGCGGCTGCCTTCCACAGGCGCAGCGTGCTGACCTTGTCGGTGCCGTGGCCCGGGATCACCATGTCGTAGGCCTTGGCCGCCACCTCGGCAGCAGCGCGCCAGACGGCCTTGCCGTCCACATGCTCGACCCAGCCGCCAAAGCGCACCGGGTACGTCACGCCCCAGCGCGGGAACTCCCAGGGCGTGCCGTCCTGCAGCCACGGGTCGGGGTGCTCGATCTGGGCGCCGGCATGGATCTCCTGCGCGAACATGCCGTACTCGTAGCGGATGCCGTAACCGAAGGAGGGCAGGCCCAGCGAGGCCATGGAGTCGAGAAAACACGCGGCCAGGCGGCCGAGGCCACCGTTGCCCAGCGCGGCGTCGGGCTCGCGGTCGGCCACGTCTTCCATGGCCTGGGCGTGGGCGCCCAGGGCCTCGGTGGCGCCGGCCTGCTGGCCCAGCGCGGCCAGTGCGTTGGACAGCGTGCGGCCGATCAGGAACTCCATCGACAGGTAGTAGACGCGGCGTGCGCGGGCGCCACGGTCGGCGGCCTGGGTCTGGACCCAGCGTGCCGAAAGCTGTGCCCGCGCGACCTGCGAGACGGCGTGCATCAGCTCGGTCCGGGTGGCCTTGGCGGGGGCTGCGCCGACGGTGTGCAGCAGGTGGTCTTCCACGCTGGCAACGATCGCGCGGTTGGTCTGAGTGGGGCTCACGGCAAATCCTTTTCTTGTGGGGGTCGACGCCATCTGCACAACCGCGGCGCAGGGCGTCTTGTCGCTTGTCGGACCAAGCAGGGTCCATGCCAAGGAGCGCGCGAATTCTCGCACGCACCCTCCGGCCGGCCGGTCGAACGCGGCTATCCTAGATGCTCGATGGTTTCTGTTTGACGAGAGAGCACGGAGGCAGGGGCAACCCATGAAATCGACCGATCTGGCACAACAATTGGACTTGCCCAAGCGCGCCATCGCGCTGGTGCTGGCCGGCGGGCGCGGCAGCCGCCTGATGCACCTGACCGACCGACGCGCCAAGCCGGCCGTGTACTTCGGCGGCAAGTTCCGCATCATCGATTTCGCGCTGTCGAATTGCCTGAACTCCGGCATCCGCCGCATCGGCGTGATCACGCAGTACAAGAGCCACAGCCTGCTGCGCCACCTGCAGCGCGGCTGGGCGTTCCTCAAAAGCGAGATGAACGAGTTCGTCGACCTGATGCCGGCGCAGCAGCGCAACGACGACGAGAGCTGGTACCGCGGCACGGCGGACGCCGTCTACCAGAACCAGGACATCCTGGCCAGCTACCGGGCCGACTACATCGTGGTGCTGGCCGGCGACCACATCTACAAGATGAACTACGCCATCATGCTGGCCGACCATGTGGCCAAGGGCCGCGATTGCACGGTCGGCTGCATCGCCGTGCCGCGCGCGCAGGCCACGGCCTTCGGCGTGATGGCGGTGGACGAGAACAGCATGATCACCGACTTCCTGGAGAAGCCGGCCGACCCACCGCCGATGCCCGGCCGCCCCGACATGGCGCTGGCCAGCATGGGCATCTACATCTTCAATGCGCGCTACCTCTACAAGGAGCTGGAGCGCGATGTGAACGACCCCGATTCCAGCCACGATTTCGGCAAGGACATCATCCCGCGCGCCGTGCGAAACGGCCACGCCGCCGCCCACCCGTACGAGCTGTCGTGCGTGAACATGCGGCTGGGCGAAGAGGCCTACTGGCGCGATGTCGGCACCATCGACGCGTACTGGGACGCGAACATCGACCTCACCGCCACCGACCCGCAGCTGAACCTGTACGACACCCGCTGGCCGATCTGGACGTACCAGTCGCAGCTGCCGCCGGCCAAGTTCGTGCACAACACGGATGACCGGCGCGGCATGGCGGTCGAGACGCTGGTCTCGGGCGGCTGCATCGTCTCGGGTCATGTGCTGCGCTCGGTGCTGTTCAGCAGCGTGCGCGTGAACTCCTACGCCAGCGTGAGCTGGTCGGTGTTGTTGCCCGGCGTGCAGATCGGCCGGCGCGCCCGCGTGAACCGGGCCATCGTCGACCGCGGCTGCATCATCCCCGACGGCATGGTCATTGGCGAAGATGCTGCGCTGGATGCCGCGCGCTTCTACCGCAGCGAGAACGGCATCGTGCTGGTGACCGCGCCCATGCTCGCAAAGCTCGAATACGCATGAAGGTGTTGCAGGTCGCAGCGGAAGTGTTTCCGCTGGTCAAGACGGGTGGGCTGGCGGATGTGGTGGGTGCCTTGCCGCAGGCGCTGGCGGCGGCAGGTGCCGATGTGCGGTTGATGCTTCCGGGGCTGCCGGCCATCGTCGCCGGTTTGCAGCGGGCCAGCGTGGTCTGCGAGCTGGGGCCGCTGTTCGGCGCCGGCCGCGTGCGGCTGCTGCGCGGCGAGTTGGCATCCGGACTTTTGGCGTATGTGGTCGACGCGCCCTATCTGTACGAGCGAGCCGGCGGCCCCTACCTGGCCGCCGACGGCAGCGAATGGGCAGACAACCTGCAGCGCTTCGCGTTGCTGGGCTGGGCCGCAGCGCACGTGGCGGCCGGCGAGCTCGACACGCACTGGCGCCCCGATGTGATGCACGCGCACGACTGGCACGCAGCCATGTCGTGTGCCTACGTGGCCGCGCGGCCGGTGCGCAGCGTGACCACCGTGTTCACGGTGCACAACCTGGCGTTCCAGGGCTTGCACGACCCGGCGGATTTTTTTCTGCTGAACCTGCCGTCGCGCTTCATGGCCTCCAACGCGCTGGAGTTCCACGGCCAGTTCTCGTTCATGAAGGCGGGGCTGAAGTTCGCCTCGCGCGTCACCACCGTCAGCCCCACGTACGCGCGGGAGATCTGCACGCCCGAGTACGGCAGCGGTCTGGACGGCGTGATCCGCGCGCGGGGTGCCCACGTGTCGGGCATCCTGAACGGCGTCGACCCGCTGGTGTGGGACCCGGCCACCGATGACGGCATCGCCGCGCACTTCAGCGCGGCTGATCTTTCTGGCAAGGCGCGTTGCAAGGCGGCGCTGCAGCAGACCTTGGGGCTGGCGGCCGACCCGGCGGCCCCGCTGTTCGCCCTGGTCAGCCGCCTGACGGCGCAGAAGGGGCTGGACCTGGTGCTGGGCGCTTTGCCCGAACTGCTGGCCCGTGGGGGTCAACTGGCGGTGCAGGGCTCTGGCGATGTGCCGCTCGAGCAGGCGCTGCGTCAGGCCCAGGCGCAGCACCCTGGCCGCGTGGCGGTGCATCTGGGCTACGACGAAGCGTTCGCGCACCAGATGATGGCCGGTGCAGACGCCATGTTGGTGCCCTCGCGCTTCGAGCCCTGCGGCCTGACCCAGTTGTATGCGTTGCGCTATGGCACCGTGCCGGTGGTGCGCCGCGTGGGCGGGCTGGCCGACACGGTGGTCGATGCGACCGAGGACGCCCTGCGGCGCGACACCGCCACCGGCTTTCAATTCGGCCCGGCCTCGGTCGAGGGGCTGGGCCGCACGCTGCTGCGCACCATCCAGGCTTTTCATCAGCCGGCTGTGTGGGGGCAACTGGTGCAGCGCGGCATGGCGCAAAACTTCTCATGGGGACCGGTGGCCGAGCAGTACCTGGCGCTGTACCGCAGCGCGGCCGGCGTGGGCTGATGGAGGGGCGGGTTGCGCCGCGGGTGGTGCGCGGCGCACACGCTACGCGCGGCCTGCATAAGATGCGGGCGCGCCACGCTCCGTGCGCGCACCACTTTTCAGGACACCCCATGACCATTTCCATGTACCAGGCCAGCGTGCCGCGCTTCGTCAACATCCTGGGCAACCTCTTCCGCATCCTGGACAAGACCCAGGCCCACATCGACGCGAAGAAGATCGCCGACGCCACGCTGACGGGCGCCCGCTTGTTCCCCGACATGCTGCCGCTTTCCACGCAGGTGCAGATCGCCTGCGATTCGGCCAAGGGCGTCGTGGCCCGTCTGTCGGGCGTCGAGGCCCCCGTCTTCGACGACAAGGAGACGACACTGGCCGAGTTGAAGGAGCGCATTGCCAAGACCATCGCCTTCATCGAGAGCGTGCCGGCCGACAAGATCGACGGCACCGAGGACAAGGCCATCGTCACCAAGCGCGGCGAGAAGGAGACACACTACAAGGGCATGCAGTTCTTGCTGGGCCACGCCGTGCCCAACTTCTACTTCCACGTCACCACCACCTACGCCATCCTGCGGCACAACGGCGTGGAGATCGGCAAGCGGGACTTCTTGGGCAACCCTTGAGACTGCTGGCCGCGTTTATCTATTCAATTTATGCGGTCTGATGTTGATTTGATTGAATAATGTCGAGAATTTAACTATTCAGTAATCAGTCCATGCATGCTCTCGCCGCCACGGCCCTGGACGCATTGCGCCAGCAAGGCGGCGTCATGACCAGCGCTGAGTTGCAGCAGCGCCTGGGCGTCAGCCAACCCACGGTGTCGCGGGTGCTGGCGCCGTTGGTCCAGTCCGGCGCGGTGCGCAAGGTGGGCGCGGCACGTTCGCAGCGCTACATCGTGCCGCGCGCTGTGGCCGGCGTCGGTGCCGAGGTACCCGTCATGCGGGTCGACGCACAAGGCCGCGCTTCGCCGTTCGGCCGCATGGTGCCGCTGGAGGGCGGCGCGTTCTGGGTCGATGAGGCCGATGGCGTCAGCGCCCGGCATGGCGGGCTGCCCTGGTTTCTGGACGACATGCGACCGCAGGGGTTCATCGGCCGCACGTTTGGCCACGCGCACCCTGAGTTGCAATTGAGTGCCGACCCGCGCAACTGGAGCGATGACGAGGTGCTGCGTGCGCTGGCCACGTTCGGCGAAGACCTGCCCGGCAATCTGATCGCCGGGGCGGTGGCGTTCGAGCGGTTTCACACGCTGGCGCTGCGGGCTTCGCGCGTGGCGTCGGCGGCCGACTACCCGCGCCTGGCCAAGCAGGCCATGCAGGGCACGCATCCAGGGTCATTGGCCGGAGGTGAGCAGCCCAAGTTCTGCACGATCACGGCAGGGCGGCACGTCATCGTCAAGTTCTCGCCCGCAGGCAGCGCCCCGGCCGACCAGCGCATGCGCGACCTGCTGGTGTGCGAGCACCTGGCGCTGCAGACGCTGGCGGGCGCGGGTGTCGCTGCGGCGCGGTCGCAGATCTTCGAGGCCGCAGGGCGCGTGTTCCTGGAATCCGAGCGCTTCGACCGCACCGCCCAGGGCCGCATTGGCATGGTGTCGCTGCAGGTCTATGACGCCGAGTACGTGGGCGAGATGGACAACTGGGCCGCCACCGCCAACCGCATGGCCGCCCGCCAGCTGCTGCCCGAGGGCGACGCCCGCACGCTGCGCCTGCTGGAGGCGTATGGCGTGCTGATCGCCAACACCGATCGGCACTACGGCAACATCTCGCTGCTGCTGCAGGGCGACGATTGGGCGCTGGCGCCTGCCTACGACATGCTGCCCATGCTGTATGCGCCGGTGGCCGGTGAAATCGTGCCGCGCGATTTCGCGGCCCGGCCGCTGCAACCCGCCGCCGCCACGCTGCCCGAGTGGGCACGGGCGCTGGATCTGGCGCGTGTCTTCTGGCAGGCAGCGGCGGCGGACAGCCGTGTGTCGGACGCGTTCCGGCAGGTGGCGCTGGCCAATGCACGAACGCTGGACCAACTGGCGGGCTGAATCCGCGCCACCGCGCTGCCATCCTCCCTCGGCTCTCGCGGCAGACGGCGGGTAGGAGGGCGCGCAAGGCGGCGGAATGTGACGCGGAGGGTGGCGGGGGATGTGCGGTAGGTGGCGGGGATGTGGCGCGGGCTGTCGCGGGGGACGTGGCGTGGAACGCGGCTGGGGAGTGGATCTTCAGCTGCCCAAGGTCGCCGCCGCACATCAGGGCTTACCCGATAATCCCCGCGCATTGCGGCCGCCCCGGCCAGCGCACAAGGACATCCATGCAGCTTGCAGCTTCCATCTTCAAGGCCTATGACATCCGCGGCATCGTGCCGGCCAGCCTGAACGAGGCCGTGGCCGAAGGCCTGGGCCGGGCCTTCGGCAGCATCGCCCGGCAAGAGGGAGAGACCACGGTGGCGGTGGGGCGCGACGGCCGGCTGTCCGGCCCGGCGCTGTCGGCCGCGCTGATCCGCGGGCTGGTGGCCAGCGGTGTCGAGGTGATCGACGTCGGCATGGTGACCACGCCGATCCTGTATTTCGCCGCGCACACGCTGTGCAAGAGCGGCATCCAGATCACCGGCAGCCACAACCCCAGGGACTACAACGGCTTCAAGATGATCATGGGCGGGCGCGCCATCTATGGCGAGGAGATCCAGGCCCTGCGCAAGATGATCGAGGCCGAAACGTGGCTGCTGGCCGAAGGCGGCAGCGTGCGCCAGGCCGACGTGCTGCCAGCCTACCGCGAGCGCATCGTCGCCGACGTGAAGCTGGCCCGGCCAATGAAGATCGTGGTCGATTCGGGCAACGGCATCGCGGGCGCCTCGGCACCGGCCATCCTGCGCGCGCTGGGCTGCGAGGTGACCGAGCTGTTCAGCGAAGTCGACGGCAACTTTCCCAACCACCACCCCGACCCGAGCAAGCCCGAGAACCTCACCGACCTGATCGCCGCGCTGAAGACCACCGGCGCCGAACTGGGCCTGGCCTTCGACGGCGACGGCGACCGCCTGGGCATCGTCACGCGCGAGGGCAACAACATCTACCCCGACCGTCAGATGGCCTTGTTCGCGCAGGATGTGTTGAGCCGCGTGCCCGGCGGCACCATCCTGTTCGACGTGAAATGCTCGCAGCGCCTGGCGCCGGCGATCGAGGCCGCAGGCGGCAAGGCGCTGATGTTCAAGACCGGCCACTCGCTGATCAAGGCCAAGATGAAGGCCATCGAGGCCGAGGGCGGGCAGGCGCCTCTGGGTGGCGAGATGAGCGGCCACATCTTCTTCAAGGAGCGCTGGTTCGGCTTCGACGACGGCACCTACGCGGGCGCGCGGCTGCTGGAGATCCTCAGCAAATCGCCCGATGCCAGCGCCGTGCTGGATGGGCTGCCGACCAGCTTCTCCACGCCCGAGCTGAACGTCGGCTGCGCCGAGGGCGAGCCGCATGCGCTGGTGGCCCAGTTGGTCGCCGCGGCCCGGTTCGATGCACCGGCAACAGTCAACACCATCGACGGCCTGCGCGTGGACTGGCCGGACGGCTTCGGCCTGATCCGCGCCAGCAACACCACACCGGTGCTGGTGCTGCGCTTCGAAGGCCACACGCAGGACGCTCTGGCCCGCATCGAGGCGCAGATGATGGCGCTGCTGCGTACCGTCAAGGCCGACGCGCAGATCCAGGCGGCCGCGCATTGAGCGCCGCGCCGCAGGTTCGGCGCATGCAGCAGGTGTTCACGCCCGACGCCACGCGCACACCATGATGTTGCGCCTGTACGGTTGGCTGATGTGGCTGGTGCAGCCACTGCTGCGGCGCAAGCTGGCGCGCCGCGCCGTCGCCGAGCCCGGCTACGGCCAGTGGGTGGACGAGCGCTTTGGCCGCTACACGCAGATGCCATCGGCCGGCTGGGTCTGGGTGCATGCCGTCTCGCTGGGCGAGACGCGCGCCGCCGCCGTGCTGATCGCCGCGCTGCGCGATCGCCGACCGGGCATGCGCCTGCTGCTGACGCATGGCACCGCCACCGGCCGCGCCGAGGGCGCACGGCTGCTGCGCGAGGGCGACCTGCAGGTCTGGCAGCCCTGGGACACGCCGGGCGCCGTGGGCCGCTTCCTGGCGCAGCATCGCCCGGCAGTGGGCGTGCTGATGGAAACTGAGATCTGGCCCTGGCTGATCGCCGCCTGCGCGCAGGCCGGCGTGCCGCTGGCGCTGGCCAATGCGCGGCTCTCTGACAAATCGCTGCGGGGCGCCCAGCGCGTGCCGCTGCTGCCGCCGGCCTATGCGGCGCTGGCGGCAGCCTACGCGCAGACCGAGGCCGACGCCGCGCGCCTGCGTGAGGCGGGTGCGCCGGTGGCTGGCGTCTTCGGCAACCTCAAGTTCGATGCCACGCCCGATGCGGCGCAGCTGGTGCGGGGCCAGCAGTGGCGCGCCCAGGCCGGGCGGCGCATCGCGCTGTTCGCCAGTTCGCGCGAAGGCGAGGAAGACGCCTTGCTGCAGTTGCTGCGCACGCAACCCGCGCTGGTCGATGGCCTGCAGTGGCTGATCGTGCCGCGCCATCCGCAGCGCTTCGATGCCGTCGCCGCGCTGGCGCAGACGCATGGCTTTGCCGTGTCGCGCCGCAGCACCTGGGCCGACGGCCCGCCCCCCCAGGGCGCCGTATGGCTGGGCGATTCACTCGGCGAAATGGCGCTGTACTACGGCCTGGCCGACCTCGCCTTGCTGGGCGGCAGCTTCGAGCCGCTGGGTGGCCAGAACCTGATCGAGGCCGCCGCCTGCGGCTGCCCGGTGGTGATGGGCCCGCACACCTTCAACTTCGCCGAAGCGTCTGCGCTGGCGGAGGAGGCAGGTGCAGCGCTGCGGGTGGGCGACCTGGCCGCCGCAGCCGCCACCGCACTGCGCCTGGCCGGCGACGACGCGGCCCGCACGCAGGCCGCCGAGGCCGGCCTGGCCTTTGCACAAGCGCACCGTGGTGCAGCGGGCCGCACGGCCGATGCGGTGCTGGCGTTGGTGCCACGCGTTTGAGCTCAGCGCTGCCGGACGCAGCAACCCGAGCTGCCACCGCAGGGCCGCGGACCGTGCGCTGACCACCTACTGCGCCTCGGCCTCTGGCCACAGCCTGGGAAAGTAAGAGCGCAGCGCATGGTCGGATTGGAGGCGACGCGGGCTGGGCAAGGCCGCCCGGCCTGGGGTGCCCGGCGCGGTGCGGGCGCATTGCACAACTCATGCTACTCACTGCGTTCGCTGCATTCGGACAAGTGTATCCGTCCGGTCAAGGCATCTTGACGCCGGAGGATTGGCCAGTCAGGCCGCCGGCTTCCAGCGATACGGCAGCAGGTCCGCTAGTGCCGAGGCTGGTTGCGTAGGCAGTCGTTCGAGCACGTCCTTGAGGTACGCGTAAGGCTCATGCCCGTTGAGCCGCGCGGTGTGCAGCAAGCTCATGATGGCCGCGGCCCGTTGACCAGCGCGCAAGCTGCCGGCGAACAGCCAGTTCTTCCTGCCCAGCGCGATGGGCCGGATCAGGTTCTCGATGCGGTTGTTGTCGGCTGCCAGCTCGGCGTTGTCGATGAAGCGCGTGAGCGCCGCCCAGCGCTTGAGGCTGTAGTCGATGGCCCGGGCCGTTGCTGTGCCATCGGGTACCTTCTGGCGGTTGGCCAGCAACCAGGCATGCAGCAAGTCGGCCACCGGCTTGGACTTGAGTTGCCGAATGCGAAGCCGCTCGTCGCGGTCCAAGTCCTTGATCTCGCGCTCGATGTCGTACAGGGCGCCGAACAGCTGGAGCGCTTGCTCGGCCAATGTGCTGCTGTGGTTGGCCCACAGCTCGTGGAACTTACGCCGGGCGTGCGCCAGGCAACCGGCCTCGGTCACGCCGGCGCTCATGAGTTGCTTGTAGCCGGCGTAGTCGTCACAGATCAGCGTGCCGCGCCAACATCCGCTGCCGTCCTCGGTGATGCCCAGGAAGCGCCGCGCGTTGTGCCCGGCCCGGCTCTCGGCGAAGTCAAAGACCACGGCGTTGATGTCGTCCCAGGCCGTGGTGCAGTAGCTCCACAGGTAGGCCCGGTGGGTCTTGCCATCGCGTTGGCTGGCCGGCTTGAGCATGGCCACCGGCGTCTCGTCGGCGTGCAGCACGCTGCGGCTCAGCAGATCGTCGCGCATCGCCTGCACCAGGGGCGCCAGCTCGACACCGATGGCGCCGATCCACTCGGCCTGCGTGGAGCGTGGCACGGCGAAGCCCGCGCGTCCGAGGATGCCTTCTTGGCGGTACAGCGGCTGGTGGTCGATGTACTTGGCCACCACCACATGCGCCATCAGCGCGGCCGTGGCGATTCCTTTGTCGATGACGCAGGCCGGCACGGCCGCCTGGACCAAGGTCTGGCACTGGGCGCAGGCCCACTTGCCACGCACATGGCGCTCCACGCTGAAGCGGCCCGGCTCGTAGTCGAGCTTCTCGGACACGTCTTCGCCGATGCGCTTCATCTGGCAGCCGCAGCCCGGCGTGGTGCAGGTGGTGCTTTGCGGTTCGTGCTGGACATCTCGGCGCGGCAGGTTGGCCGGCAGTGCCTGGCGCTTGGGCTTGTGCTTCTCGCCCGGCTTGTTGGCCGGCCGCTGGAGCTTGCCGATCTCCCGGTCCAGCGCCTCCAAATCCTCGTCGACGGCTTCCTCCAGCAGGCTCTTTTGCTCAGGGCCGAAGCGTTCCGACGTGGCGGCGAACTTCAGCCGCTTGAGCACGGCCATCTCGTGGGCCATCTTGGCGTTCAGGGCGCTGATGTGCTTGATCTGCGCTTGCTGCCTCTGAGCCAGCGCGCATACGTCGGCGAAGCTCATGCCCGCGAAGGCTGGATCGATGACGTGGTTGTTGCTGCTGTCCATCACGGCGGTGATGCTGCCAGCGCCACCTGCAGGGTGCCATCAGCACTGTCCGCAATGGACGGCTCACACCAGCGTGATCACACCGGCCTCGCCAATGCGCTGCCAAGGCAAACCCAGCACCAGCGCGTCCATCTGCGCCCGTGTCAGGGCCAGCGTGTTGCCGTCCTTGGGCCAGACGAAGCGGCCCACGTTCAGCTGTCTGGCCGCCAGCCACATGCCAATGCCGTCGTGCACCAACGCCTTCATGCGGTTGGCCCGCCGGTTGGCAAACAGGTAGGCGTGGTGGGGCCGCGCCTGGCCGAAGACCTGGACCACGCGGCCCAGCGCGGTCTGCGTGCCGGCACGCATGTCCATGGGCTCACAGGCGAGCCAGATCGCGTCCACCCGGATCACCGCAGCAGCTCGCGGGTCCACATGGCGAAGTCTGCCGCTGCGCTGGCAGGCCAAGTGACGTTCATCGTGACCGCGCCGCGGCGCAGCTCGACGCGGATGTCCGCTGGTGTCACTGCGGGAACTGCCGGCATGGCAAGCGGCAACGCGATGAACTCGCCTGTCGTGGCAGGTACCTGGAACTTGGCCTCACGGGCCAGTTGCCGCCATCGGTGCACGACGTTGGCATTGATGCCATTCGCCATCGCGACCTTGGCCACTGACGCACCGGCCTTGCCGCACTCGGCCACGACCTGGGCCTTCATTGCCGCGCTGTACCGCCGCCGTGTCTCTGTCTTCTCGCTTGTCATCGTGTCCACCTAAGTTACGTGGACGCGATCCTTGCCGCTGCACGCGGGCGATTCAAGATGACTTGGGCGGACGGATACGGACAAGTGCAATGAGTCAGTCATTGAGGCGTGCTGCGCCGCCGCCCGCAGTCCTGCGCTCCTCGGCGCGGCCACAGGTTGGCCACGGCGGGCACCCCAGGCCGGGCTACGTTGCTGGTGGCTGAAGCGCTGTCGGGGGAACCGGGGACAGGCTCGCGTGACGCGGGCTCGCCCTCCGGACGACAGCGGCCCACCCTCGGGACTACCAGCACGCACCGCGCATCGGGTTCAGCCGCACCGAGCCCGGCATGGGGTACCCCCAGGGCCGGCCCTGCAGACGCGCCGAGGAGCGCAGTGGCAGGGGCGGCGGCGCAGCACGCTTCGTGAACTGACTCATTGCACCTGTTCGAGGTGAACGAACGAAGTGAGTGGTGCGAGTTGTGCAATGCGCCCATGCCGCGAGCACCGCAGGGGACCCCGAGCCCCTGGGCGAGGGGCGCGGAGCCGGGCCGGCCCTGGGGGTGCCCCATGCCGGGCGGCCCCCGGGCCGCGTCCCACCAACCCACCGAGCACACCGGGCACACCGGGCACACCGGGCACACCGGGCACACCGGGCACACCGGGCACACCGGGCCACGCTCCGGCCCCAAGATCCCGAAGGGCCGGGCCCTCAGCGCGCCAGCAGCGCGTTGACCGACTGCAGATCTTCGGCGCGCAGGGTGCCGTTGGCCTGGCGCAGGCGCAGGCCGCCCATCAGCACGTTGTAGCGCGCCTGGGCCAGATCACGCTTGGTCTGGAACAGCTGGCTCTGCGAGTTCAGCACGTCGATGTTGATGCGCACGCCGACCTGGTAGCCCAGCTTGTTGGCGTCCAGCGCGATCTGGCTGGAGGCTTCGGCGGCTTCCAGCGCCTTGATCTGGCCCTGGCCCGATACCACGCCCAGATAGGCGGTGCGCGTGTTCTGCACGACGGTGCGGCGCGCAGCTTCCACGTCGGCTGCGGCCTTGTCTTCCAGCGCCAGCGTTTCGCGTATGCGGTTTTGCACTGAGAAGCCGGCGAACAGCGGCAGGTTCAGCTGCACGCCCACGCTGGCGAGGTTGCTGCGCGTGCTGAGCGGCGAGGTCGGGCTGCCTTGCGGGTTGCGGTTGATGGCGTAACTGGCGGTCAGGTCAACGGTGGGCTTGTGGCCGGCGCGGGCCTTCACCGTTTCCAGCCGGGCGATGTCCAGCGCGACCTGGGCCTGCTGCAGCACGGGGTGCTGCGTCTCGGCCAGCCGCGCCAGGCTGTCGATGTCGCCCGGCAGCGGCGGCGGCGCCATGGGCAGAGCCAGCGGGGCCGGTTGCGTGTCGGTACGGCTGACCACGGTGTCCAGGGCCAGCTTTTTCACGCGCAGATCGTTCTCGGCGGCAATCTCCTGGGCCAGCACCAGGTCGTAGCGCGCCTGCGCCTCGCGGGTGTCGGTGATGGTGGCGGTGCCGACCTCGAAATTGCGCCGGGCCGAGGCCAGCTGCTCGGCCACGGAGGTCTTCTGCGCCCGTACGAAGGCCAGCGTGTCCTGCGCGGCCAGCACGTCGAAATAGGCTTGCCCGACCCGCACCACCAAGTCCTGCTCAGCCACCAGCAACTGTGCCTGCGCTGCATCGACCGACCGCATGCCCTGCTCGTAGCCGGCCCAGTTGCCCGGCCGGTACAAGGGCTGCGAGGCGCCGATGGACGCGGTGACCGCGGTGTAGGTGCGGTCGATCGGCGGCGCCGTGTTGTCGAACACGTTGCGCGTCACGCCGGTGGACAGGTTGGCGCTGGGCAGGATCAATGCCCGCGACTGGTCAGCCTTGGCCAGGTTGGCGTCGTATTGCGCGCGCGCCGACTGATAGGTGGCATCGCTGGCACGGGCCGATTCGTACAACTCGACCAGCGTCTGCGCCTGAAGTGGTGCGGCACCCAGGGCCAGAACCGCAAGACAGATCGACGCGAGACGGTGGTGAGAGGTCATGGGTGTCCTTGCAATGCGCAGTGGAAGGCGGTCAGTACCGGGGAACTGCGGGGTCGCGTTGCTGTGACCAGGCGTCGATGCCGCCCGTGATGTTGGCCAGGTGCACAAAGCCGTTCTGCGCCAGGTATTGCGCCACCCGCATGCTGCGCGCGCCGTGGTGGCACAGGCAGGCGATGGGCTGGTCGCGGTCGAGCTCGTCCAGCCGCGCCGGGATCTCGCCCATGGGGATGGCCAGGAGGGTGAAGCCGTCGGGCTGCACGCTGGCCGTGGCCAGCTCGCCCGGTTCGCGCACGTCCAGCACGACGACACCAGGCCCCTGCCCGGCGGCGGCTGATGTGGGGTTCCAGTGGGCCAGGCCGGTGGGCGTGATGTGCTCGATCATGGTGGGCAATGGGCTCCGGTCGGGGCGTCAGAACTGGAAGGGCGAGGGCTCGGGGAAATTGCGCAGGCGCGGCGTGATGGCGTCCCAGGGCTGGGCGGTCTCGAAGCGGCCTTCGCCGACGCGGGTGACCACAGTGGCGCGCATCATCGGTTCCTGGCCGACGATGGCGAACAGCCGGCCACCGGGTTTGAGCTGCTGCAGCAGCGCCGGGGGCACGGCAGCCACGGAGCCACTCAGCACGATGGCGTCGAACGGGCCCTGGCCGGGTGCGCCGTTGGCGCCGTCGGCGTGGCGCACCTCGACATTCGTGACGCCGGCCTGGCGCAGGTTGGCGCGGGCGGTGTCGGCCAGCGCTGCGTCGATCTCCAGGGTCAGCACCTGGGCCGCCAGGTGCGACATCAGCGCTGCGGTGTAGCCCGAGCCGGTGCCGATCTCCAGCACCGTGTCGGTGATGCGAAGGTTCAAGTCCTGCACGGTGCGGGCCTCGACACGCGGCGCCAGCATGCACTGGCCGCTGCGCAGGGCTTCGTCGTGCGGGGCGCGCAGCGGGATTTCGGTGTCCATGAAGGCCAGCGACTGCAAGGCCGCAGGCGCGAACTGCTCGCGGCGCACCTGCCCGAGCAGCGCCAGCACGGTGGTGTCCAGCACATCCCAGGGGCGGATCTGCTGCTCGATCATGTTGAAGCGGCTGAGTTCGATTTCGGCGGGGGTCATGATGGGGAGGTAGGTGCAAGCGTGGAAGTCACGACACGGCGAGGATTTTAGGGGGGCTTGCTGCTGCTCACGGCCCCCGTGCGGGGGAAAAACGACGCTTGCACCAGGCGGCCAGGTCGTCCATGTAGCAATACACCACCGGCACCACGACCAGCGTCAGCAGCGAGGAGGTGATGACGCCGCCGATCACGGCCTGCCCCATGGGCGCGCGCTGCTCCGAGCCCTCGGTCAGCGCGAAGGCCAGCGGCACCATGCCGAACACCATGGCCAGCGTGGTCATCAGGATGGGGCGCAGCCGCACGCGGGCGGCCAGCAGCAGCGCCTCGCTGCGCCCGATGCCGGGCTCGATCACGGCGCCGTCGTCGGCCCGCACGCCCTCGCGCGCGCGGATCGCGAAATCGACCAGCAGAATCGCGTTCTTGGTCACCAGCCCCATCAGCATGACGATGCCGATGATGGAGAACATCGACAGCGTGGAGCCGAACAGCATCAGCGTCAGCACCACGCCGATCAGCGTCAGTGGCAGCGAGGTCATCAGTGCCAGCGGCTGCACAAAGCTCTTGAACTGGCTGGCCAGGATCATGTAGATGAACAGGATGGCCAGCACCAGGGCCGACACGGCGTAGCCGAAGCTTTCCTGCATGTTGCGCGTGGCGCCGCCGAACTGCGTGCGGTAGCCGGGCGGCAGGGCGATGCTGTCCAGCACCTGGCGCACGTCGGCCGACACTTCACCGGCCGAGCGGCCCGACACGTTGGCATTGATCGCCACCTCGCGCGCCAGCGCGCGGCGGTTGATCTGGTTGGGGCCCGTGGTCTCGCCGATGCTGGCCACCTGGTTCAGCCGCACGATCTCACCGTTGGGGCCTGTCGTCAAAGGCAGGCGTTCCAGATCCTGCGGCGTGTTGCGCGCGTCGGGCTCCAGCCGCACGATGACGTCATAGGTCTGGTCGTCCGGCGCGCGCCAGTTGCCCACGGTCTGGCCGGCGACCATGGTGCGCAGCTGCGTGGCGATGCCAGCCACCGACAGGCCCAGGTCGGACGCCGCCTCGCGCCGGATCTCCACGTTCAGCGTGGGCTTGTCCGCCTTCAGGCTGGTGTCCAGGTCGACCAGGCCGGGGATGGTGCGCAGCCGCGCTTCGACCTGGCGCGTGATGCGCTGCAACTCGGCCAGGTCCGGCCCCTGCAGTGAAAATTCGACCTGCTTGCCGCCGCCCACCGCATCGGCCTGGCCCACGTGCGTCACGGTGATGCCGGCCACGCGCTGCAGCCGCTCGCGCAGCACCGCCGAGAGCTGGCCGACGCTGCGGCTGCGGTCCTTGCGGTCGACCAGCCGTACGTAGATGGACGCGAACATCTTGCCCTGTGCGTTGCCGGTGTTCAGGGTGGCGACGGTGGTGCGCACCTCGGGCAGCTCGCGCACGAGGGCCTCGACCTGCCGGGCCTTGGCCTCGGTCACCTCCAGCGACGAGCCGACCGGCGTGTAGAAGCTGATCGAGGTCTCCGAGAAGTCGGCCTGCGGCACAAACTCGGTACCCAGGAGTGGCAGCAGCAGCACGCTGGTGACGAAGATCGCCAGCGCCAGGGCCAGTGTCTTGAGCTTGTGCACCAACGACCAACGCAGGATGCGCTGGTAGACATCCGACATGCGCTCGGTCGCCCGGTCGAACCATCCGGTCACGCGGCCGATGGTCTTGTCGTAGAGCGTGCGGGGCCGGTCCGAGCGCGCGCCGTGGATGCTCGGGTCCTCCCAGATGCTGGAGAGCATCGGGTCCAGCGTGAAGCTGACGAACATGGAGATCAGCACGGCCGCCACGATGGTGACGCCGAACTCGTGGAAGAACTTGCCGATGATGCCGCCCATGAAGCCGATCGGCAGGAACACGGCGACGATGGACAGCGTGGTCGCCAGCACCGCCAGCCCGATCTCCTGCGTGCCCTCCATGGCGGCGCGGTAGGCGCTCTTGCCCATCTGCACATGGCGCACGATGTTCTCGCGCACGACGATGGCATCGTCGATCAACAGCCCCACACACAGTGACAGCGCCATCAACGTGATCATGTTGATGGTGAAGCCGAACAGGTACATGAACAGAAAGGTGCCGATCAGGGCGATCGGCAGCGTCAGGCCGGTGATCACCGTGGAGCGCCACGAGTTCAGGAACAGGAAGACGATCAGCACGGTGAGCAGCGCGCCCTCCACCAGAGTTCGGCGCACGTTGGAGACCCCGACGCGGATCGCGCGCGAGGCGTCGATCACCGGCTCCAGCCGCACGCCGGGCGGCAGCTCGCCGGCCATGGCGGCGACCGTGCGCGCCAGGCCGTCCACCGTGGCGATGGTGTTCTCGTCCTGCGCCTTTTGCACCGTGAGCAGCAGCGTGCGCTGGCCGTTGTAGAGCGCCAGGCTGTCCAGCTCCTGCGCGCCGTCCTGCACGCGGGCCACCTGCTCCAGGCGGATCGGGCCGCCGCTTCTGCGCGCCACGATGATGCGGCCCATGTCTTCGGGCCGCTGCACGCGGCCGTCGATCTGCAGCACGCGGTCCGACTGCAGCGAGCGCACGGCTCCCAGGGGCAGGTTCTGGTTCTCGCCGCGCACCGCGTCCACCACCTGGGCGGTGGTCACGCCCAGCGACTCCATGGCCTGCGGGTTCAGGTAGAGGTTGATCTCGCGCCGCGTGCCGCCCACCAGGGTGACCGAGCCGACGCCGCGCACGTTCTCCAGCCGCTTCTTGAGAACCTGGTCGGCCCAGTTGGTCATCTCCACTGGCGTGGGCGCGGTGGCGCCGGGGCCGGCGTCCGGCAGCACGGCAACCGACCACACCGCCCGGCTGGCCGGGTCGAAGCGCAGCACGCGCGGCTCTTTCACTTCGTCGCGCAGCAGCGGGCGCATGGCGGCCACCTTCTCGCGCGTGTCCTCTGCGCCCTTGCGGCCATCAATGTGCAGCTGGAATTCGATGATCACCACCGACATGCCCTCGTAGCTGCGTGAGGTCAGCGAGTTGATGCCGGCGATCGAATTGACGCCTTCCTCGATCTTGCGGCTGACCTCGGCCTCGACGATCTCGGGCGAAGCGCCGGGGTACTCGGTGGTCACCACCACGACCGGGAAGTCGATGTTGGGAAACTGGTCGACCTGCAGCCGTTGGTAGGAGAAGGCCCCCAGCACCACGATGGCCAACATCACCATGGTGGCGAAGACCGGGTTGCGCAGACTGACGCGGGTGAACCACATGCGCGGTGTGCCTGGGTCCGTCAGGGTTTGGTGATGGGCAAGCGCACGGCGGCGCCCTCGGGCAAGGTGCCCACGCTGCCGCGCAGCACCACCGTGCCGGCCTCGATGCCGCTCACGGCCACCAGCGTCTCGCCACCGTCCTGCCCGCGCAGGCCGGGCTGCACGGTGCGGTGGACGACGCGCCCGTCCTGCACCAGCTGCAGATAGGGCGCAGGCTTGTCGGTGCGCACGGCCGCGAGCGGCACGCTCAGCGCGGCCTGCTGGCCGGTGTCCAGCAAGCCTTGCACGAACAGGCCCTGGCGCAGGCCGGGGGCCGGGTCCAGCAGCAGGTAGACCAGCACGCTGCGGCTGTCGGCCTGCACGCTGGGGTTGATGCGCTGCACGCGCGCCTTGAACGGCTGCGCCACACCTTCCATCTGCACGTTGGCGTGCTGACCCACCTGCACCTGCAGCGCATCGGCCGCAGCCAGCATGGCCTCCATCTCCATCTGGCGCAGGTCGACGATCTCGACGATGCGCGCGTCCACGGCCACGCGCTCGCCGCTCTGTGCCAGGCGCTGCGCGATCTGGCCGGCAATCGGCGCGCGCATCTGGGTATCGTCCAGCCCCTTGCGCGCCAGGTCCACCGCCGCCAGCGCTGCGCGGTGCGTGGCCTGGGCCGAGCGCAGGCTGGATTCGGACGTCTCCAGCGCCGTGCGCGAAATGAAGCCCTGGTCTACCAACGCCTGGTTGTTGCGGTACTGGCGCTGGGCGATGTCGATCTGCGTACGCGCCGCGTCGGCCTGCTCCTGCGCCTGGCGCAACCGGGCATTGACCTCGGCCGGGTCGATGCGCGCGATCAGCTGGCCGGCCTGCACGCTGTCGCCCTCGCGCACGCGCAGCTCCTGCAGCTCGCCTGCCACCCGGGCCTTGAGCAGGGCCGAGCGCGTCGCCTTGAGCGTGCCGGAGATCGGCAGGCCCTGCACCAGCGTGCGTTCGCGCACCTCGGCGACATCGGAGGACACGAGTTCCAGTGCGGGCGTCGCCTGCACCGTGGCGGCGGCGGTGCGCTGGGCCACGCGCTTTTGCTGCCAACGCCACCCGCCCGCCAGCAGCAGTGCCAGCACCACCAGGGCAACCCCCCAACCGATTGCGCGACGACCAGCCGTCATGCACCGCGGCGCTGCAGGCCGTTCAGAATGATGTCGGCCTGCGAGGCCAGGTAGCGCTCGGGATCGAACGGGAGCCCGGGTGGCAGGCAGGTATCCATGGAATGCTTCCAGGCAATGAGGTAGGCGAAGGTGCCCAGGATGCTGAACACGGCGTAGTCGGGGTCGACGGGTTCGAATTCGCCGCGGTCGATGCCGCGCTGCAGTATCCGCCGCACCAGGACGGCTGCCGGATCGATGACCTTGGCCTGGTAGTAGGCCGCGACCTCGGGGAAGTTGTGGGCCTCGGTCATGATCAATTTGCTGATGCCCGACGCTTTGGTCTTGCCCACGTGCGTCCACCAGGCGGCCAGGCAGTAGCGCAGCATCTCGGCGGTGCTGCCGGTGAAGCTGTCGTACTCGGCGTTCCAGGCCACGAAGCGTGTCGCCAGGTTCTCGTGCACCACGGCCTTGAACAGGTCTTGCTTGGTGGGGAAGTACAGGAACAGCGTGCCCTTGGACACGCCGGCAAGCGCGGCCACTTCTTCGGACCGGGTGGCGGCAAAGCCCTTTTCGACAAACAGATCCAACGCCGCGTCCAACAGCTCGCCCGGGCGCGCGTCCTTGCGTCGCGCGCGCTTGGGCTGCGATGAACGCGAGGAGAGGGTTGGCACGGAGGAAGGGAGTTGCTAATGACTGGCGGGTTATTAATGTAGCCAGCGGGGCTTTGGCGTGTCAAGGCGCGGGCGTCATCGCCCCATGCGCCAGGCCAGCCATTCGCGCATCACCAGGTAAGAGGCGTCCAGCCCATAGCTGCTGGGCAGCCACTCGAGCAGTGGCCGCTGGTGCGGCACGACGAAGCCCATGGGCGCGGGCAGCACCGAGAGGCCGGCCGCCTCGAACGCCCGCACCGCGCGCGGCATGTGCCAGGCGTGGGTGACAAGGGCCACCCGGCCGATGCCCTCGGGCTGCAACTGCCGGGCGATGTTGCGGCCGTTCTCGGCGGTGTCGCGCGAGCGGTCGTCCAGCCAGCGCGGCGTGGGCGCGCCGGCGCGCTCCAGCAGCGCGCGGATGGATGCGGCCTCGCTGGGGTGGTCGGCGTCGCCCGCACTGGCCCAGCCCAACCCACCGGCGAAGGCCAGCGGCAGGCCGCTCTGGCGCGACAACCAGGCGCCGTACTGCACGCGCGCGGCTGTCATGCTGCCCGGCAGCGGGCCATCGAACTCGGGCACATGGCGCTGCACGCCACCGCCCAGGACGACGATGGCCTGCACCTGCTGTTGCGCCAGCAGCTGTGCCGCCGTGGCGGGCGGCAGGTGCTGCACGGCGGGCAGCAGCGTGTGCGACAGCCAGATCGCCGTGCCGTTGCAGCACAGCAGCCACAGCGTGGCCAGGCCCGCCAGCCCCAGCGTGCGGCCTGCCGTGCGCCACCTGCGCGCGACCAGCCAGCCAAGCAGCGCCAGCAGCAGCGGGCCGGTCGGCGGCAGCACCAGGCCGGAGAGGATGGGACGCCACTCAGCGCTGTCCATGGCGGGCCTCGCAGGGGGTCATGTGGGGGAGGGGTTGGGTGGGCACTTGACCCGGGGCGCTGTCGCGCAGGCGGACGTTTACACTCACTTTTCCAGTGTACCGGCCCGGTTTTGCGGGCCGTCGGTGCGGTCACCCGCCCGGCCCATCCACCCCCGCTCGCCGTCTCTGCATCCCTTGAACCTGCGCCTGCGCACCCACCGTACACCCCGGCAGTCATGGCTGCTCGGCCTGCTGCTGTGCGCCTGCCTGCTGGCACAGACGCTGGGGCTGGTGCACCGCGTGCAGCATGGCGGCGCGGGCGCACCGGCGCAGCTGTCGGCGGCCAGCGCGGGGCCGCACGCCGACGGGCATCTGCACCTGTTTGCCGGCCATGTCGATCGGTCGGACTGCCAGCTGTTCGACCACCTGGGCGTGGCCGAACTGCTGGCCGGCGTGCCCATGCTGGCCGTGGCGACGCTGCGTGTGCCGACTGCCCGGGCCGGCGCACAGGCAGGCGTGGTGGTGCGCCGCACGCTGGCCTTCCAGGCCCGCGCACCGCCTTCTCTTCGCTGAACTCCCTCATCGCCGTTGGACCGCTCCGGGCTTGCCGCCCGGCGCGGCCGCGCCCTTGTCCGATTCATCGAAGGTCCTATGTCTCCACGCTTTTCCCGCAGCGCCATCGCCGCTGCCGTCCAACTCGCAAGCCTGTCGTTCGCATCCCTGAGCGCCGTTGCCCAGAGCGCCCCGCCGAGCCTGCAGGCGGTCACCGTCACAGGCAATCCTTTGGGCACGACTGGCATCGCCACGCCCACCTCCCGCCTGGAGGGCGATGCGCTGACGCTGCGCGCCAAGCCGACGCTGGGCGAGACGCTGGACGGCCTGCCCGGCGTCAGCAGCACCTACTTCGGCCCCAACGCCAGCCGGCCCGTCATCCGCGGGCTGGACGGTGACCGCATCCGCGTGCTGCACAACAGCGGCGCCAGCCTCGACGCCTCGGGCCTGAGCTTCGACCACGCGGTGCCGTCCGACCCGCTCGCCATCGAGCGCATCGAGGTGCTGCGCGGCCCCGGCGCGCTGCTCTATGGCGGCAGCGCTGTGGGCGGCGTGGTCAACGTGATCGACAACCGCATCCCGCGCCAGCCGCTGTTCGACGCGGCCGGCGGCGTGACCGGCAAGGCCGACCTGAACGCTGCCACGGGCAACAAGGAGCGCGGTGGCGGCTTGCTGATCGAAGGCGGCAATGACCGTTATGCGCTGCATGCCGATGTGTTCAAGCGCCGCACCGGCGATGCGGCCGTGCCCCTCGACCTGGCCTGCACGCGGCCCGGCGCACCGGCGCTGGCGCGGCGCATCTGCAACTCGGCCAGCGAGACCGAGGGCGGGGCGGTCGGCGGATCGCTGTTCTTCGACCACGGCAGCATCGGTGCGTCCGTCAGCCGCTACCAGAGCGACTACGGCACCGTGGCCGAGGACGAGGTCACCATCGGCATGCGCTCGACCCGCTATGCGCTGCAGGGCGAGTGGCGCAACCTGCCAGGCTGGATCACCGGGGTGAAGGCCCAGTTCAGCCACACCGATTACGCCCACACCGAGTTCGAGGGCCTGGACGCCGGCACCCGCTTCGCCAACCGCGGCAACGACCTGCGGGTCGAGGCGCGGCACGCCAGGCTCGGCCCGCTGGAGGGCGTCATCGGCCTGCAGGGCGAATCGAACCGCTTCTCGGCCGAGGGCGAGGAAGCCTTTGCGCCGGCCAGCCGCACGCAGCAACTGGCGCTGTTCGCCTATGAAGAATGGCCGATGGCCTGGGGCAAGCTCAGCTTCGGCGTGCGCACCGAGCGCGTCGAGATGCAATCGCAAGGCAGCAGCGACCCGGCGGTGACCCGCTTTGCCACCGGCACCCGGCGCTTTCACCCGCACAGCCTGGCACTGGGCGCGCAGATGCCGCTGGCCCCGGGCTGGCAATTCACCTCGCACCTGGCGCACACGCAGCGCGCACCCAAGGACTACGAGCTGTACGCCAACGGCCCGCACCTGGCGACCGTCGCCTGGGAGACCGGCGACGCCACGCTGCGCAAGGAAAAGTCGAACAGCCTGGATGTGGGCCTGGCCTGGGCGCGCGAGCACGATCGCTTTGCGGTGAACGGCTATGTCACACGCTTTGCCAACTACATCGGCCTCATGGACACCGGCAACACGCGCAGCCCGGCCGGCACGCTGAACCCCGACCCGGCCAGCGGCGAAGAGGCGCTGACCGAGCTGCGCTATGCCGGCGTGCGCGCGCGCTTCATCGGGGCCGAGGCCAGCGGCAATGTGCGCGTGCTCGGCCCGGCAGGTTGGGCGCGGGCGCCGGGCGGCGCGTCGCTCGACGTGCAGTGGCGGGCCGACGTGGTGCGCGCCACCAACCTGGACAGTGGCGAGCCGTTGCCGCGCATCGCCCCGGCGCGGCTGGGGGTCACGTGGATCTGGGGCCAGGGCGCGTTCGGCGCACGCCTGGGCTTCGACCACGCGCTGGCGCAGCGCCGCGTGCCGGCCACCGGCCAACGCACCACCGGCGCCTACACCCTGTGGAATGCCGCGCTGACGTACAAGCAGCAGGCCGGCGCCTCGCAGTTGCTGTGGTTCGCCCGCGTGGACAACCTCACGAACCAGCTGGCCTACAGCGCCAGTTCGGTGCTGACGACGACAGCGTTCCCGAAAGCGCCACTGCCGGGGCGCAGCCTGAAGGTCGGCCTACAGGTCGCGTTCTGAGCGACGGGGTGGGGTCGGCGCAGACAATCCTGCCCGTGAACCACCCCGTCGTCTCCTCGCTGTTCCCGGTCGTGCTGATGATCGCGCTGGGCTTTTATGCCGGCCGGCGCGGCCTGATCGCCGCGCGCTCGGTCAAGGACTTGTCGGCGTTGGTGTTCTACCTGCTGTCGCCAGCGCTGCTGTTCCGCTCGATGAGCGCGGTGCGCGTGCAGGATCTGGACCTGCGGCCGGTGGCGGCGTATTTCATCGCCGCTGGCCTGATCTTCGCGCTGACCATCTGGCGCGGCCGGTTCACACGCCGGGCCAGCGTGATCGCCATGGCCAACACCTACAGCAACTCCGTGATGATCGGCATCCCGCTGATCGGCCTGGCGTATGGCCCGGCCGGCATGGTCACGCTGCTGACGCTGATCTCGCTGCACGCGCTGGTGCTGCTGAGCACGGCCACGCTGTCGGTCGAGTTGGCCATCGCGCGCGAAGCCGGGGCGCACGGCGGCGAGCGGCCCGGCCTGCTGAAGGTGGTGGCGCCGGCGCTGCGCAGCGCCTTGATCCACCCGGTGCCGATCCCCATCGTGCTGGGCCTGCTCTTTGGCCAGACCGGCTGGGTGCTGCCCGAGCCGGTGGACAAGACGCTGCAGGTGCTGGGCGGGGCCTTCGCGCCGCTGGCACTGATCATGGTGGGCATCACGCTGGCGACCACCGCCATCGGAGCGCACCTGCGCGCCGCGCTGGGCATGGCCGCGATCAAGAACCTGGTGCACCCGGCCCTGGTCGCGGGCCTGGGCTGGGCGCTCGGCCTGTCGGGCCTGCCGTTGGTGATCATGGTGGTGGCGGCGGCGCTGCCGATGGGCGCCAACGTCTTCATCTTCGCGCAGCGTTACGACACCGCCGAAGACCTGAGCACGGCGGCCGTCGCGGTCTCCACCGTGATGGCGCTGGCCACCGTGCCGGCGGTCATGCTGCTGATGGGGCGCTGAAGCCGAGCCGGCGCGAGATCTCCGCCGCCGCTGCGCGCACGGCCAGCGCGGCGCTGCTGTCCCATTCCGAAGGAAAGTGGTCCTGGTGCCCCAGCGCGGTGATCACCAGCGATGGCACGCCCTCGTGGTCGAAGGCCGCTGCGCTGAACGCATTGACGCCCGGCATCGGCCGGCCCATGGCGCGCGCCACGCCGTGGGCCTGCATCTCGGCCATCGCCGCGCCCAACTCGTCGCGTTGCGCTGCGCTCAGTGGCCGGCCCTGGGCCTCGGGCTCGCCCAGTGGGCCACCCAGGGCGTGTTCCAGCTTCTCGATGGGCAGCACCGCTGCGAATGCACGCCCCGTCGCCGTGCCCAGCAGCGACATCACCGTGCCCGCGCGCATCGACACATGCAGCGGTTGGCGCGCGTCGATCATGCGCACGATGGTGGCGCCGAAGTTGCCCCACACCGACAGCGCCACCGCGTAACCGGTGCTGCGGGCCAGGGTCTCGGCCACCGGCAGCGCCGCCTTGAGCGGGTCCAGCTGGTACAGGCAGGTCAACCCCAGTTGCAAGGCCGCCGGCCCCAGCGCGTAATGGCCGGCCGAGTCTTGTTCGATCAAGGCGAGCTTGCCGAAGCTGACCAGATACGGGTGGGCGCGCGATGGCGGCATGTCGGCCGCGGCGGCCAGATCTTTCAGCGTCATCGCGCCCGGCTGTCCGGCCAGTGCCAGCAGCAGCCGGCCCCCGACCTCCGCTGACTGGACGCCGCGCTGGCCGCTGTCTTCCGGCCCGTCGTGTTTGTTCTGCATGTCGCTGGTGGTGGTGTCGAGAGCGTATGAGTTTGTCTTACGCAAATTCTTTTGACAAGAACGAATTCAGGCGAAATAATGCAAACCAGTTTGTCAATGGCGAATTGATTCGCCGCAACCCACGGAGACGCACCCCATGAACACCGAGAAAAAATTCGCCTCGCAAGCCGACCTGGAAGAAAAGAAGGTCACCTTCAGCCAGATCTCTGAACACGCCTGGGCCTACACGGCCGAGGGCGACCCCAACACCGGCATCATCATTGGCGACGACGCCGTGCTGGTGGCCGACACCCAGGCCACGCCGGCCATGGCGGCCGACGTGATCCGCCGCATCCGCGAAGTGACCGACAAGCCCATCCAATACGTGGTGCTCACCCACTACCACGCCGTGCGCGTGCTGGGCGCCAGCGCCTACCAGCCGCAGCACATCCTGGCCAGCCAGGACACCTATGACCTGATCGTCGAGCGCGGTGAGCAGGACAAGGCCAGCGAAATCGGCCGCTTTCCGCGCCTGTTCCAGAACGTGGAGACCGTGCCCCCGGGCCTGACCTGGCCGACCATGACCTTCACCGGCAAGATGACGCTGTGGCTGGGCAAGCTCGAGGTGCAACTGCTGCAGCTGGGCCGTGGCCACACCAAGGGCGATACGGTCGTCTGGCTGCCGGGCGAGAAGGCGCTGCTCTCGGGCGACCTGGTCGAGTTCGGCGCCACGCCGTATGCCGGCGACGCCTACTTCAAGGATTGGCCGCAGACCCTGGACAACATCGCCGCCCTGCAGCCCAAGGCCCTGGTGCCCGGCCGCGGCGCCGCACTGACCACCCCCGAAGACGTGGCCAAGGGCCTGCAGGAGACGCGCGACTTCATCGCCGACGTGTACGCCAACGTGCAAAAGGGCGTGGCTGCCGGCAAGGACCTGAACGCCGTCTACAAAGACACCTTCGCGGCCATGAAGCCCAAGTACGGCCACTGGGTCATCTTCGACCACTGCATGCCCTTCGACGTGACGCGTTGCTACGACGAGGCGACGCAATACACCGACCCGCGCATCTGGACGGCCGAGCGCGATGTGCAGATGTGGAAGACGCTCGAAGGCCAGTAAGGCACGGCCGCACCCATCGAGGAGACAAGACATGCATGTGCAAGACCTTGCCAAGTCCACCGGCGCCGTGGACTACCAGAACGTCGTGTTCGACTATGTCGCGCACGCCGACCAGCGGGCCGCCACGCCTGCCCGCCACCCGGTCGTCATCGTCGGCGCCGGCCCCGTGGGCCTGGCGCTGGCCATCGACCTGGCCCAGCAGCAGGTGCCCGTGGTGCTGCTGGACAACGACCACCGCCTGTCCAGCGGCTCGCGCGCCATCTGCTTTTCCAAGCGCTCGCTGGAGATCTTCGACCGCCTGGGCTGCGGCGAACCCATGGTGCACAAAGGGGTGTCGTGGAACCTCGGCCGCGTGTTCCTGCGCGGCGAAGAGGTCTACAGCTTCAACCTGCTGCCCGAAGAAGGGCACGCCCGCCCGGCGTTCGTGAACCTGCAGCAGTACTACGTCGAAGGCTTTCTGGCCGAGCGCGCGGGGCAGCTGCCGCTGATCGACATCCGCTGGCAGAACAAGGTCGTGGGCGTGGAGCAGCACGCCGACCACGCGCTCTTGACCATCGAGACGCCGGACGGCAATTACCAGCTGCAAGCCGACTGGGTGGCTGCCTGCGACGGTTCGCGCTCGCCGGTGCGCCAGCTGATCGGCCAGGAGAGTCACGGCCGCCAGTTCAAGGACCGGTTCCTGATCGCCGACGTGAAGATGGCGGTGGACTTCCCGGCCGAGCGCTGGTTCTGGTTCGACCCCGACTTCCACCGCAACCAGAGCGTGCTGCTGCACAGCCAGCCCGATGGTGTCTGGCGCATCGACTTCCAGCTTGGCTGGGACGCCGATCCCGAGGAAGAAAAGAAGCCCGAGAACATCATGCCGCGCGTGCAGGCGCTGCTGGACGCCTCGCCGTTCAAGGGCGCCGAAGTCACGCTGGAATGGGCCAGCGTCTACACCTTCTCGTGCCTGCGGATGGACGCCTTTCGCCATGGCCGCGTGCTGTTTGCGGGTGACTCGGCCCACGGCGTGTCGCCCTTCGGCGCGCGTGGCGCCAACTCGGGCCTGCAGGACGCCGAGAACCTGGCCTGGAAGCTGGCCGCCGTGCTGCGCCGCCAAGCCCGGGATGCGCTCTTGGACAGCTATGCCCGCGAACGCGAGATGGCGGCCGACGAAAACATCCTCAACTCCACGCGCGCCACCGACTTCATCACGCCCAAGAGCGAGATCAGCCGCTTGTTCCGCGACGCCGTGCTGCACCTGGCGCGCCGGCACGACTTTGCGCGGCGCATGGTCAACAGCGGGCGCCTGTCGGTGCCGGCCACCCTGCACGACTCGACGCTGAACACGGCCGACGTCGAGCCCTTCGCCGGCCGCATGGTGCCGGGCGCCGTGGCCACCGATGCGCCGGTGGCGGGCGGCTGGCTGCTGCAGCAACTGGGCAGCACGCGCTTCGCCGCGCTGGTGTTCGGCGACGGGGCGGGCGCACAGGCCAGCCTGCGTGCGCTGGCCGATGCCGACCTGCCGCTCGAAGTCGTGCGCGTACCGCTGGATGCCGCGCATGCGCTGGCGGCCGAGCGCTATGACGCACAGGACGGCAGCACCTACCTGCTGCGGCCCGACCAGCATGTCTGCGCGCGCTGGCGCCAACCCACGGCCGCCGCCGTGCGCGCCGCGCATGGCCGCGCCCTGGCGAAGAACAACTGAAGGAGCCCCACATGACTGTCCAAGAACAGCACCTCAACACCGCCCCGAACCTGGCCGTGCCCGACGACTTCTACGAAGCCCTGATCGATGCGCACCAGGGCTTGTCCACCGACGAAAGCCATGCCTTCAATGCACGCCTCGTGCTGCTATTGGCCAACCACATCGGCACGATGCCGGTGCTGCGCGAAGCCCTGGCCGCCGCGCGCGCTGCATGAAATGAATCACCCCCCAGTCTGCGCGCTGCGCGCTCCGCCAACCCCCCTCTGCTGCGCGAGGGGGGCGCACCCAGCGGCCTGGCAGAGCCAGTTCCGCGGGTGCCCTGGCCTGGACCCGTTTGTTCGTGGGCTGGTAGTTGGCGCGACGCACCATGAATCACCGTGACGTTTACACGACCCCTGGAGACAACCCCATGATCAAGACCTTCCTGCCCCTGCTGGCCGCCGCCAGCCTCTCGTTCACTGTGTCCCTGCCCGCGTCGGCGCAGTCCGGCAAGCCCATCGAATGGGTGGTGGGCTATGCCGCCGGCGGTGGCTCCGACGCTGTGGCCCGCGCCACGGCCGAGGCCATGTCCAAGACGCTGGGCGCCTCCATCGTCATCAACAACAAGCCCGGCGCGGCAACCAACATCGCCGCTGAATACGCGGTGCGCGCCAAGGACCTGGAGAACACCGTGTTCACGGCCGACTTCGCCACGCTGGCGGTCAACCCCGCGCTGTTTCCCAAGCTTTCCTACAGCGCTGAAAAGGACTTGAAGCCCGTCGGCCTGCTGGCACGCTTCCCCCTCGTGCTGGTGGTCGGCCCGCAGGTGCCGGCCAGCAACTGGACCGAGTTCCTGGCCTGGGCAAAGGCGCAGCCCGGTGGCATCAACTACGCATCGGCCGGCATCGGCAGCCCGCACCATCTGGCCACCGAACTGCTGGCCGAGCAGAGCGGCCTGAAGATGACGCACGTGGCCTACAAGGGCGCGGCGCCGGCGGTGGCGGACGTGCTGGGCGGCCAGGTGCCGTTCATGCTGGTGGACACGGCCAGCGGCAACCAGTTCGTTCTCTCCGGCAAGCTCAAGGCCCTTGGCGTCGCCAGTGCCAAGCGCATCGCCAGCCTGCCCAACGTGCCCACGTTGATGGAGCAGGGCCTGGCCGGCTACGAGGCCTATGCCTGGCAGGGACTCACGGTGCCGGCGGGCGCGACCGACGCGACGGTCGCGCGCTACAGCAAGGCCTTGCAGGAGGCGTTGGCCTCCCCCGCCGTGAAGGCGCGCTATGACGCGCTGGGTGTGGAGGCATTGCCCGGCACGTCCGAGCAGATGGCCGCCTATGTGAAGCAGGAACGCGAGCGCTGGGGCCGCCTCATCCGTGCCAACAACATCAAGATCGACTGAAGAGGCACAACCATGAGCCCAGACACCTTGCGCTACCAGAGCGGCTTCGGCAACGAATACGCGAGCGAGGCCGTGGCAGGCAGCCTGCCCCAGGGCCGCAACAGCCCGCAGCGCGCACCCATGAACCTGTACCCCGAGCTGATCTCGGGCACGGCCTTCACCGCGCCGCGCCATGAGAACCGGCGCAGCTGGCTGTACCGGCGCCAGCCCTCGGTGGCCTCGGGCCGCTACCAGCCCTACGCCCAGGCGCGCTGGACCACCGGCGCCGACCGCGAGACGGCGCTGGCGCCCGAGCCCATGCGCTGGCACCCGATCCCGTTCGCGGGAGACGCCGACTTCGTCGACGGCATGGTCACCCTGGCGGCCAATGGCGACGCGGCGGCGCAGGCCGGCATCGGCTCGCTGGTCTACCTGGCCAACAAGTCCATGGACCGGCGCGCGTTCGTCAACGCCGATGGCGAGCTGCTGCTGCTGCCGCAGCAGGGCCGGCTGGTCATCACCACCGAGATGGGGGTGCTGGAAGTGGCGCCAGGCGAAATCGCGCTGCTGCCACGCGGCGTGGCGTTCAAGGTGGCCTTGCCCGATGGCCCCTCGCGCGGCTATGTGTGCGAGAACTACGGCGCGCAGTTCAGGCTGCCTGAGCTGGGGCCCATCGGCTCCAACGGACTGGCCAATGCGCGCGACTTCCTGGCGCCTGTTGCCGCGTTTGAAGAAACCGCAGGCCCGTATGAAGTGGTCAAGAAATTCGGTGGCCGCTTCTGGACGGCACCCTTGAAGCAGTCACCCTTCAACGTCGTGGCCTGGCACGGCAACCTGGCGCCCGTGAAGTACGACACCAAGAACTTCATGACCATCGGCTCGATCAGCTACGACCACCCGGACCCATCGATCTTCACAGTGCTGACCTCGCCCAGCGACACGCCGGGCACGGCCAACTGCGACTTCGTGATCTTCCCGCCGCGCTGGCTGGTGATGGAAGACACCTTCCGCCCGCCGTGGTACCACCGCAACCTGATGAGCGAGTTCATGGGCCTGGTCTATGGCGAGTACGACGCCAAGCCGGGCGGCTTCAAGCCCGGTGGCGCCAGCCTGCACAATGCCATGGTGCCGCACGGGCCGGACGAGGAAGCCTTCGAGAAAGCCTCGTCCATGGACCTGAAACCGCAGAAGCTCGACAACACACTGGCCTTCATGTTCGAGAGCCGTTTCTGTTTCGTGCCGACTGCGTTCGCGCTGCAAAGCCCGGCGCTCGATCAGGACTACGCCGACTGCTGGGCCGGCCTCAAGGACCAATTCAAGCCATGACCACTCTGAACGCCACCCACGATCCCGCGCTGCGCAGCTGGGTTGTCTCCGCCAACGCCGCTGGCGCGGATTTCCCCATCCAGAACCTGCCGTTCGGCCGCTTCCGCAAGGCCGGCAGCCCGGATGCCTTCCGCATCGGTGTGGCCATCGGCGACCAGGTGCTGGGCCTGAAGGCTGCAGGCGTCATCGACCACGACGACATGAATGCGCTGATGGCCGCATCGCCGGCCGAGCGCCAGGCCTTGCGCGCGCGCTTGTCTAAAGGCCTGCGCGAAGGCAGCGCCCAGCAAACCGCATGGGCCGCCGCGCTGCTGCCGCAAGCCGATGCCGAGTACACCGTGCCCTGCCGCATCGGCGACTACACCGACTTCTACACCGGCATCCACCACGCGACCACCGTCGGCAAGCTGTTCCGCCCCGACCAGCCCTTGATGCCCAACTACAAGTGGGTGCCCATCGGCTACCACGGCCGCGCCTCGTCGATCGGCGTGAGCGGCCAGCAGTTCAAACGCCCCAAGGGCCAGACCCTCGCCCCCGGTGCCACCGAGCCCAGCTTCGGCCCCAGCAAGCGGCTGGACTACGAGCTGGAACTGGGCTTCTACGTGGCACAGGGCAATGCGCTGGGCGAGCCGATCGCCATGGCGGATGCCGAGCAGCACCTGTTCGGCGTGGGGCTGTTCAACGACTGGTCGGCGCGCGACCTGCAGGCCTGGGAGTACCAGCCGCTGGGGCCGTTTCTGGCCAAGAACTTTGCCTCCACCGTGTCGCCCTGGATCGTGACCACCGAAGCCCTGGCCCCTTTCCGCGCGGCCTTCACGCGGCCCGAGGGCGACCCGCAGCCGCTGCCCTACCTGGACGCCGCCAGCAACCGCGAACGTGGCGCGCTCGACATCACGCTGGAGGTCTGGCTGCAGACCGCGAAGATGCGCGCAGCCGGCGAGGAGGGCGTGCGCCTGACCCGCGGCAACACGTCGCAGGCGGCCTACTGGACGGCCGCGCAGCTGATCGCGCACCACACGGTGAACGGCTGCAACCTGCAGCCGGGCGATCTGCTGGGTTCGGGCACGCTGTCCGGCCCTGCGCAGTCGGAGGCCGGCTCGCTGCTGGAGCTGACGCTGGGCGGCAAGCAGCCCATGACCTTGGCCAACGGCGAGACGCGCACCTTCCTGGAAGACGGCGACACGCTGATCCTGCGCGGCTGGTGCGAGCGTGCGGGTGCGGTGCGCATCGGCCTGGGCGAGGCGCGGGGCACGGTGGTCGCGGCGGGCTGACGACACGGCCCCGCGCGCACCGTTCAGACTACGGAGCGCGCGTGGCCCAGGCCCACGTACTCGGCGCCTGCGGGCGAGCCGAACAGATAGCCCTGCACCGTGGGGCAGCCGAGCGCGCGCAGCATCTGCAACTGCTCGGCCTGCTCGACACCTTCGGCGGTGATGTCCAGGCGCATGGTGTTGGCCAGCAGCACGACGGAGGCGATGATCGACTGGGTCATGCCGCCGGTCGGCTCGCGCAGCAGCGCGGCGGCAAACGACTGGTCCAGCTTGATGCGGTCGAACGGCAGTTCGCGCAGTTGCGCCATGGACGAGTACCCGACGCCGAAGTCGTCGATGGCGGTGCGCACCCCCAAGGCCCGCAGCCGCTGCAGCGCGGTGCGCGCCCGGCTCGCATCCCGCGTCAGCGCGGTTTCGGTGACTTCCAGCTCCAGCCGGGCCGGCGACAGGCCGACACGCTGCAGCACGTCCATGACATCTTCGACAAACGTCGGGGTGGCCAGCTGGACGGCAGAGACGTTGACCGCCACCAGCATGTCCTGCGGCCACGCCATGGCGTCCCGGCAGGCCTGCTCCAGCACCCACATGCCGATCTGCACCACGGTGCCGGATTCCTCGGCCATCGGAATGAAATGGGCGGGGGACAGGCGGCCGTGTCGCGGATGGCGCCAGCGCACCAGGGCTTCATAGCCTTGCACGCGCAGGGAACCGGCTTCGCGCAGTGACATGTACTCGAGGTCGAACTGGCGGTCTTCAAGGGCCAACGACAGGTCGCTGGCCATGGCCAGGCGCGCGCGCACGCGGTCGCTCATGCCGGGTGCATGCAGGCGCACGGTGTCACGCCCCTCGCTCTTGGCCACGTACAAGGCCGTGTCCGCCTGGCGCAGCAGGTCGCCTGCGCCGAGCGTGCCATCGGTCCACGAGGCGCCGATGCTCGCGCGCACGTCGACGCGGTAGTCGCCGATGCGCTCCTGCACCCGCAGCGCATCGAGCAGGCCCAGCATGCGTCGCTCGATCTCGCTTTCCCAGCCGTGTGCGGGCAGCCCGCGCAACAGCATCGCGAACTCGTCACCGCCCAATCGCGCCAGGGCGTCTTTCTCCTGGGCGGCCTGGCGCAGGCGGCGCGCCACCGAGCACAACAGCTCGTCACCGGCGGCGTGGCCGAGACTGTCGTTGACCGTCTTGAAATGGTCCAGATCCAGCAAGGCCACGGCCCATCGGCCCCCGGCGGCCTGCTGCTGCTCGGCCACTTCCAGAAAGGCGCGCCGGTTGGGCAGGCCGGTCAGCGGGTCCTGGTGGGCGAGGTAATACAGCTGCTCGCGCACGATGCTTTCGGCCTCGCGGGCCCGCGCATCGGACACGTCGACCCCCACACCGCGCCAACCGGTCCACCCACCGTGGGCGGCCACCAGCGGCTTGGCGCTGACGGTCCAGCTGCGCAGATCACCCCCCATGTGCGCCTCCATCACCACACCGCCAAAGGGCTCGCACACGCCCATCAACCGGCGCAGTGCGTTGGGGCCGACCTCGCCATCGCTGGTGACCTTCAGCAGGCGCTGCTGGGCGAACAAGGTGTCCAGCGGCCGGCCCAGCAATTCGGTCTGGCTGCGCCCGAGCAGTTCGCACAAGCGCAGCCCCACGCGCGTCAGGGCGCCCTCGCGGTCGCTCTCCCACAGCCAGTCACGGGCGTCGGCTTCGAAGTCGCGCAGCAGCAGGCCGACGATCTGGCGCTCCTGTTCGGTGGCCTGCTCGGCTTCGATGCGCTTGACGAACAGGCGCGATGCAAACAGCAGCG
This sequence comes from Rhodoferax sp. RT4P68, assembly GCF_056521305.1. Classification (NCBI taxonomy): domain Bacteria; kingdom Pseudomonadati; phylum Pseudomonadota; class Betaproteobacteria; order Burkholderiales; family Comamonadaceae; genus Rhodoferax; species Rhodoferax sp. RT4P68. The sequence continues at coordinate 140,213 of NZ_JBWMBB010000012.1, read as the reverse complement.
ACACCGTCAGCATGAGCGCATAGCTGCACAGGAGGCCGATGGTCGTGCCCTGGGCCACGAAGTCGTGCTGCGCGACCATCAGGCAGGCCGCCACCGTGAGCACGCCCAGCCAGGTGACGGACAGCAGCGGGGTGGTGATCCCCACCAGCACCCCGGTGGCGATGAGGCCCGGCGTGTAGGCGGTGAACAGCACGCGGCTGCGCTCGTCGCCTGCCAGCAAGCCGCCGAAGTAGATGCCCAGGCCGCAGACGAGAGCGCTCAAGACACACCAGAGCGCAGACATGCGCAGGTCGGCCATCCCCAGCAGGCGCCTGCCAGCGCGGTCTGCGCGGCGCACGGACAGCACGGCATGGCCGGCCCAGGCGGTGTGGACCAGCACAAAGGCCGTCAGCCAGGGTTGCCACGTCTGATCACGCACGAATGGCCACAACTCGTGGAAGACTGCGCTGCCGGTGCCGACGATGGTCGCCGCATACCAGGGCACCACGCGCAGCAGGTTGCGCAGCTGCCCGTTCAGAAGGATGGCGCGCACCTGCACGCTGGCATCCGGCAGGGCCCAACATCTGCGCAACCGCATCCATTGCATACCGGCCCACGTGATCACGAGATTTCCCTCAATGACGACGAGATGATCGTAGTGCATACCATCTCTACCGTCGATCATAGTGGCGCCGGCCCATGACGAGGGCATGTCTTGCGCCGTGCGCGCCCGTTCAGGGCAGGCCGGCCACCGGCGCGCTGCGCTCGAAGCAGACCATCTGCGCGGCCAGCGTCCCGTCAGCGCCAGCCTGCACGCGCACATAGTTCAGCGCGTAGGGGAAACGGCTCTCATCGCGCAGGTCGGCCATGCGCACGTTCTGGCCCTTGGCCAGCTCCAGGTAGCGCGTCCAGCTGCCGGGGTTGAAGTAGTGCAGCGCGCCATCGTGCACCTCGTCCGCCTGGTGCGTATGGCCCATCACGATGACGGGCGCGCCGGTCTCGTCGGCGCGCTCGCGGGCGCTCTTGCGCAAGAGGGCCTTGCCGTCTTCGAAGGCGGCCTTGCGCAGCGCGCCCAGGGTCACGCCGTCGACCGCGCCGGGCTCGCCGCCGGCCGACAGCGTCACCCCCGGGGGCGGGGCGAACAAGCGGTCCCACGCGGCCTCGTCGAGCTGGTCCAGCAGCGCCTCCATCGCCTGCGCCAGAAGGGCCTGTTTCCAGGGACCGGCCTGCCAGCGCTGCGCCAGGTCGTGCTGGCCGGCGGCGCTCAGGGCCGTGCCGATCTCGGCGCGGTAGGCGGGCTCGTCGCGCACGCGCTGCAGCAGCGCGGCGGCCAGGTCGGGCGCGCCGTCTGCGCCCAGCGTGCTGAGGCTGGTGGTGGCCGCCAGCTTCAGCCCCAGCCAGGCGACCGAGGCCAGGCCGCCCTTGTCCTCACGCGCCAGCACGGGCAGCAGCTTGGTGACGGGCAGCAGGTTGTCGGCGAACGGGTAGCGCGCTTCCAGCCGGTTGACGAACTTGACCATGAACAGCGTGCCGGGGCACATCTCCAGCTGCGCCACGCCGCCGGCGCCGGGGCGGATCGGGTCGGCCCAGTGCTCGAAGCGGTTGGCCACGTCCTGCTGGTGGCCGTGGCCGATCTGCAACTTGCCGCCGTGCCGCGTGATCCAGTCCTGCCCGATCTCAAAGCGCGTGGCCGCACCGGCCACCTCGCGCAGCCGCGCCTGCACCTGGGGCCACGCGATGTCGACGTCATGGTTGCCGGCGGCGATCGTCACGCGGTTGCCTGCGGCCTGGAAATCGCGCAACGCCGCAAAGATGTTGGCGTGGCCTGCGAGGATGGTCTCCAGCTTGGCCAACGACTCGGATTCGTTGCACCAGAACTTGTCGCTGGCGTGTCCGAAGGCGCGCGTGTTGACTTGCGCGAACTCCAGGAAATCGCCGTTGAAGAACAGCTCCACTTCACCGGCCCGGCCCTCGGGCGTGGCCGCCTGCTCGGCGATCAGCCGGGCCAGCGGTGCACCCTGATGGATGTGGTCGTCGCCCGGATCGGCGGGGCCGCCGCCCAGGTGCAGGTCACTCAGTACGAGCGTGATGCGGGGTGTGGTCATGGGATCTCCTTCGCGCTGGCGCGCTGCGTTGCAAGCTGTTCGGGCTGCCGGACGAGGCTCATGGAGGGGCTGCCGCGGGATTGGAGGGTGCGACGGCTGCGATGCGGGGAAAGTTCAGCTTGCACTGCAGCGTGTAGAACAAGGGCACGGGGTTGCCCTGCGCCAGGTGTGCGCGCCGCAGCTGGCGCAGCATCTCGGACAGCGGGCCTTCGCACTGCAGGTAGCGGTCCACCAGCTGCGGGCCGAAGTGGGCGGCAAAGCTGATGGGCACGGCATTGGTGGTGGCGATCAGCCCGATGGCGCCGCGCTGGCAGAACTCGCGCAGGAAGCTGGCGAACGCCAGCGGCGATGGCATGCCCGAATCGCAGGCGTTCAGGAACACCAGCGGCGCGCCGCGGTAGTCGGCGTCGCCGGCCAGATCGCCAGGGGCCAGCGGGCAGCCTTCGTCCAGCACCAGGCGTTCGTCGCTGCCGCCGAAGGGCTGGGCCGACTGGCCATGGCAGTACAGGTAGATCAGCGAGGCCTGGTGCTGCGCGTTCTGCAGCACCTCGCGCATGGGGTCGCAGGTGGCGTTCAGCGCGCCGTCCAGTGTGCTGGCCTGGGCCAGACGCGCGGCCCACTGCTGGTGCAACTGCTGCGGCTGGCGCGCGTCGTCCAGGCCGTCGAGCTCGATGTCGGGGTTGACGTTGACGCTGATGCGCCGGGGCGCGGCGCGCAGGTGCGCCAGCGCCCGCTCGCCCACCGGCAGGCGGCGCGGTGTGGTCTCGATGGCGAAGCGCGCGCCCCAGAAGCGTTGCGCGTCCAGTGGCTGCTTGTCGCGCTGGGCCTGGGTCCAGCGCTTGCCCCACTTCTGCGGCGTCAGCAGTTCCCAGGGCAGGAACACACGGTCGGTGGTGATGGTCAGCACGGCGCCGTCGGGTACCTGTTCAACGACATCGAGCAGGGCGGCGATGCCTGCGTCCTGGCGCAGTTCCTGGTTCAGCGTGGCGCCGGCGGCGGCGGCGCACCACAGCGCGTATTGCAGGCCATCCGTCGGGTCACTGGCGGCAAGCGTGCCGTCGAAGCGCCGCCAGAACGCGACCTGTTGGCTGTAGCAGTCGGCCAACTCGCTGCGCGCGCGCATGGCCAGGGCCGCGACGCCGGCGGCGTCGTAGGCCTGCGAGGTCGCGTCGCCGGACCACCAGAGCTCGCCGTCCACGTGGTGATCCAGCTCCATGCGCAGGCTGGCGCCGTCGACCGACAGGCTCAGCCGCAGGGTGTGGCGTTCCGGCGGAGCTGCACTGGCGGCCGCAGCCAGCAGGCCGGCAGTGGGGCCGGGCACCGGGGTGGCCTCGGCCGGCACCGGCGTCCGCACAGCACTGCGAGAGCGTGTCTGCGCGGGCTGCACCTCGATGCCGAGCATCTGCTGGTGCACGGTCTCGCCGCGCACCACGAACTGCACATGCACGCCGTGGTCCTCCTGCGCGTCGGGCCCCGCAGGCACCGCCAGCGCGCGCAGCCGGAACTGCACCGGCGTGGCGATGCGGCCTCCGCGCAGCTGCACCGTGGCGCGGCGCTCGCCGACGATGGTGACCGCGCCGCACGGGGTCAGCTGCAGGGCCACGTCCAGGTCCTGCGCCCGGGCGGTGTCCAGCGCGTCGTGCTGCACGGTGGCGAGCGCGTCCACCGGCGGTGCGTCGTAGCGGAAGTGCAGATCGGCCTCGGTGTGCTCGCGCATCTGCTGGCCCTGGGCGTGGTCGCCTTGCAGGAGGAAGTGGAAACAGGCGGGCTGCGGGGCGGGCGCGGGTGTGGCGACGTGCGGGTCGAGCCCGGGTGCGGAGCGCGTGCGCCGCGGACGGGCGGGCGAAGGCTCCACGGCCTGCGCCGCGCCCCGTTTCGGGGCGCCGTTCTTCTCGACCTGTTCACCCAGCCCGGGGTTCACGGGCTTGCCGACCCACACCTTCTTGGGCTCGCCCATCATGGAGCGGACGGCGGCGGCCTCGGCCTCGGCCTTGCGGCGGCGCTCCGCAAGGTCGAAGGCATTGCCCGCTTGTTCGCGCGCGTCGCGGTCGCGCGGCACGGCCGTGCTGGCGCTCTCGGCGGCCAGAGACGGCCCCTCATCCAGCGCCTGCAGCTGCCACTGCAGCAAGGTCGTCAACTGCACCAGCGCCTCGCGCAGCGGGTCCAGCGGCCGCTGGCTGGCCAGCTCGGCGGCGGCAGCGGCCGGCCACTGCGCCAGCGCTGCGGCGAACAAGCGCTGGGCGGTGGGCGGGTCCAGCGCGCGCAGCATCTCCAGGTCGTGCCATGGCAAGGCGAGCGCGCCGGCGTGCCAGAGTCCTTGCTCCAGTTGCACGGCGAGCAGCTCGGCCTCCAGCCGCTCCTGCACTGAGGCCGCAGGGCTGGGGCGGCGCGCGGCGGGCAGCAGGTCCACGTCGGCCGCGGCGCGCAGCAAGGCTTCGCGCGCGGGGCTTTGCTGCTCCCCGGCCAGCGTCCGCAGCAAGGCGGCGAGTGCCTTTGCCGGCGCGGGATTGGGAGGTGCAGGTGGCATGGCGTGCTCCTGGCGCTCAGCGCGCGTCACCGGTCAGCAGGAAGGCGGCCCAGGCGCGCGGGTCGGCGTCTTCGGCCCGCAGTGCCAAGGTGGCGGCGCGAAAAGCGGCGGCGCGCGATGGGGGCGCCTGGCCGGCCCGTGGCACCCAGGCGGCGTAGAACTGGGTCATCCAGCGCAGCGTGCTGTCCGAATACACCCGCCACAACGCCACCAGCACGCTGGCAGCGCCGGCCTGCAGCAGCACGCGCGCCAGGCCTAGCATCTCGTCGCCGTGCGGGGCCGATTGGCGGCCGGTTTCGCAGGCGCTGAGCGTGGCCAGCTCGCAGCGCAGCGGCACGGGCAGCAGATCGGCCGCCGTCAGCGGGCCATCGGCCAGCAGCAGGCGCGACTGCAGCGGATCGGCCGCGTCGTAGGCGCCATGGCAGGCCAGGTGCACCAGCGGCGCGGCTTGGATACCGCGCAGGAACTGCGCGCGGCCCACCTGCCGGCGCGGCGCCGCGCGGTGCAGCCGGGCCACGGCCTGCGCCTCGGCTTCGAACTCGGCCCGCTCGTGCAAATCGTCGGCATGGCTGCCGATGAATGGGCTGCCCGGCAGGGTGATGGCGGGAGGCCGCTCGCGCAGCGACGCCAGCACGGCCAGAGAGGGCGCGACCGACACGGCCACATGGGCGATCAACGGCTGCCCGTGCAGGTGCAGCGCATGCAGCGGCAAGCCGTGCAACGGGCCGTGCGGCAGCAGCACCAGCTCGTCCAGCCCCTGCAGCCGCGCGGCGAACGGGGCGAACAGGGTCTCGCCGAAGTCCATCCACCCGTGGTCGGCCCGGGAGGTGTCGTCATCGCCCAGCACTGCGCGCTCGAAGGGGGCCAGCAGGCGCGCGCGCAGTTGCGCCGCATCCAGCTCCAGCGCATGCACCTCGGGCGCGCTGCCATGGGCCAGCCAGGCTGCCACCAGGCGCGTGCTGGTCGCGAACAGGCTCAGGCAGGCGCGCCGTGGCCCCAGGCTGGCGGCCAGGCGGCGCAGGGCGCGGCGGTCGGGCACCTGGGTGCGGCGCAGCGCCACATGCCGGCGGCCGGCGTCGCTGGCCGCGGCCCAGTCGTCCCATAGCGCGTCCAGTGCCTGGCGCGCCTCGCGCTGCGCGCGCAGCCGGTCGGCGGAGGGCTGCGGGTCGGCCGTGGCGCCGGCGAGCGTCCATTGCAGCGCGTCGATCAGCGCCTGTTCCTGCGCCAGTTCGGCGTTGTCCATGCCTGGCTGCGGCGCCAGCGGGCGCAGGCCCATCATGTCCAGGAACAGCCGGGCGCGCCCGCGCTCCATGGCCTGCAGTACGGCCCAGCCCTGGCGGGCGGTGGCGGGGCTGCCGGGTGGGGGCTGCTGGCGACTGAGCGCGTCGATGTGCAGCGCGTGGACCTCGGCGTTCGGCTCGGTCTCGGCGTGGCGGCGGGCGCTGGTCTCGGTGCGCGTCAGCAGGCGCTCCGACGCCTCGCACGCGATACCGAACGCGCTGGCGGCCTGGCTCCAGCGGCCCGCCTGCGCCAGCAGCCGGCCCAGATTGGCGTGCACATGGCGACAGTTGTCGGGGTCGGCGTCGGGCGTGAGGATGCGACCGGCGTTGCGCAGGCTGCGGATGGCCCCGGCCCGGCCGGCCGGCGTGGGTTGCCATTCGCGCAGCACACCGGCTCGCATCATCTCGTTGCGGGCGTATTCGAACGGCGCCACGTCGGCCGTGAACACGGCGCCGGCTTCTTCCAGCAGGGCGAGGACGGCGCGCAGGCCCAGCGTGGCGCCGCCGTGGTGCAGCCGGTCGGCCGCCATGCGGGCGCGCAGCCGGGCCAGCAGCGCAGCTTCGTACGGGCTGTCGGCGGCCTGCGCCATGGCGTGGGCGCGCGCGGCCAGGGCGAGCGCCTCGTCCAGCGTGTCGGCCGGTTGGGCGTGACCCGCCATCTTGGCCTGGCGGGCCAGCGCGACGGCCAGCGTCTGCAGCAGGTTTTGCTGGTGCGCGGGCTCCAGCGCGCCGATGTGGTCCGGATGTTCGAGGACGCGCAGCGTGGCGATACCAGCGGCCAGGCGTCGGCCGCTGGTGTCCAGCAGGTCTTCCACGTCGACCAGCGCGCGGTTGAACTGGGTGATCAGGGCCAGCGAAGTGCCGCGCGCCAGCTCGACCGCGCGGTCCAGCGCCTCGCGCGCGTCGGCCAGGTGCGAAGCCGCGTCGCCGCTGATGCTGCGGGTGTGCAGCAACCCGACCTCCATCGCCGATTCGGCGCGCTCTTCGGCTGGCAGGTCGGCGGCGAGCCGTTCTGCCTCCTGCGCCAGCACCAGGGCCTGGTCGATGTTGGCCATGCGCGTGCCGGCGACGCGCATGTCCAGGCAGGCGCACAGGTTCAGCAGCGTGCGCCAGCGCGGCAGCGCGTCGGTGGCGGGCGTCAGCGCCAGGGATCGGTTGTAGGCGTCGACGGCGCCTTCCAGGTAGTCGGCACGCGCCGCGCCATTGCGCTTGCGGTACAGGTCGCCCAGCCGGCCCCACACTTCGGACGCCGACACCGGCAGATCGCGCGCCTGCAGCGTGTGGGCGAGCTGGCCGGCCCGTGCCAGGGCGGCGTCGTCCAGCGCGTCGGGCTCGGCGCTCAGAAAGGCGAGCACGGTGTCGTCCAGGTCGGGCGCCATCTGGCGCAGGTCTTCGATTGGGGCGGTTGCCTGGTCCTCGGCCTGCTGCGCGGCGTCCACGCCCTGGCGGCGCGCGCGGTCCAGGAACTGGCGCGCCTGTACGGCCAGCGGCACCAGCTTGTCGCCATGCACGGCGAGATACCCCAGGCGCACCTCGATGTGGGGCCGCGCCAGGTCGGGGCAGGCACGCAGCAGGGCAGCGCGGCTGGCGCCATCGGGCGCCAGCACGATGTCGAACATCGGGCGGTCCAGCAGGGCCAGAGGGGGCGGCAGATCGGGCCAGCACTCCTCCACGAATTCTTCGACCTGGTCAGGCCGGTCGAACAGGCGGCTGCCGACCGGCTCCAGCGCGATGCCGGCCTGCTGGCGGTCCAGCTGTGCGCGCAGCGCGCCGTGCAAGGCGCCGGCCACGTCGGCAACGTCGGGCGTGCCCCAGGGAATCAAGTAGACCAACTGCACGCCGCCGGCCACACGGCGCGCCAGCAACACGGCGCCGCCGGTGTCCACGCCGGGGCCGATGCACTGCGGGCAAAAGCTGCGCTGCAGGCTGCCATCGCAGGCGTGCAGCAGCCGCAAGGGGTCGCGGTCGACATCGACGACCTGCCAGCGCAGGGCCTGGAACGCGGTGCCGCACAGGGGGCAGGCGGCAGGCACGCTGGTGTGCATGGCCACGTCCACGTTCTGCACCAAGTCCTGCACCAAGCCGTGCGTTCCCATGCGCCGCCCTCCTGGCGACGATCATGCCACCGGGTGAGGGCGGGCGGGGCGGGTGGTATCCGTCAGGGTGCGGATGCGGCGCTGACCGCCTGTTGGGTGTGCACGATGCCGACCGTTCGCGGGCGTCTGCTACACGTCGAACCGCACCCCTTGCGCCAGCGGCAACTCGCGCGAGTAGTTGATGGTGTTGGTCGCCCGCCGCATGTAGTTGCGCCAGGCGTCCGAGCCCGATTCGCGGCCGCCGCCAGTTTCCTTCTCGCCGCCGAAGGCGCCGCCGATCTCGGCGCCCGAGGTGCCCAGGTTGACGTTGGCGATCCCGCAGTCCGAACCGGCGCTGGACAGGAACAGCTCGGTCTCCCGCAGGTCGTTGCCGAAGATGGCGGACGACAGGCCCTGGGGCACGGCGTTGTGCAGGGCGATGGCGTCGGCCAGCTCGGTGTAGCCCAGCACGTAGAGGATGGGCGCGAAGGTCTCATGGCAGACGGTGGCGGTCTGCGCCGGCATCTCCACGATGGCGGGCCGCACATACCAGGCCTCGGGGCAGCTGGCCACGGGCACGCGCTCGCCGCCGTGCACCGTGCCGCCCTCGGCGCGGGCCGCAGCCAGCGCCTGCTGCATGGCGTCGAAGCTGCCTTGGTCGATGAGCGGGCCCACCAGCGTGCCGGCCGTGCGCGGGTCGCCGATGGGCAGCGCGCCATAGGCCTTGCGCAGCCGTTCCACCAGCGTGCCGCGCAGGCTCTCGTGCACGATCAGCCGGCGCGTGCTGGTGCAGCGCTGCCCGGCGGTGCCGACGGCCGCGAACACGACGCCGCGCACCGCCAGGTCCAGGTCGGCAGAGGGTGTGACGATCACGGCGTTGTTGCCGCCCAGCTCCAGCAGGCTGCGGCCGAAGCGTTGCGCAACGCGCGGGCCCACTGCGCGGCCCATGCGTGTGCTGCCGGTGGCGCTGACCAGGGCCACGCGCGGGTCGTCCACCAGTTGTTCGCCCACGTCGCGTCCGCCCAGCAGCAGCTGCGACAAACCTTCTGGTGCGTCACCGAAACGCGCTGCCGCGCGCTCGAACAAGGCCTGGCAGGCCAGCGCCGTCAGCGGCGTTTTCTCCGACGGCTTCCACAGCACCGGGTCGCCACACACGATGGCCAGCGCGAAGTTCCAGGACCACACCGCCACCGGGAAGTTGAAGGCGCTGATGACGCCCACCACGCCCAGCGGGTGCCAGGTTTCCATCATGCGGTGGCCGGGCCGCTCGGACGCGATCGTCAGCCCGTGCAGTTGGCGCGACAGGCCTACCGCGAAGTCGCAGATGTCGACCATCTCCTGCACCTCGCCCTGGCCTTCGCTCGTGATCTTGCCGGCCTCCAGCGAGACCAGCAGCCCCAGCGATTCCTTCTCGGCGCGCAGCTCTTCGCCCAGCAGGCGGACCAACTCGCCACGGCGCGGCGCCGGCACGCTGCGCCAGGCGTGGAAGGCCGAATGCGCAAGCGCGATGCGACGGTCTACCTCGACGCGTGCGTGCGTGGCGACGTGGCCCAGCGTGCTGCCGTCGATGGGCGAGCGCACGGTGAGCGCACCCTCGGCGTAGGCGGTGTCGGGCACGCCCAGGCGCTGCAGCAGCTGGCGGGTCTGGACAGGGGGGGTGGTCATGCGTCGGTCCTCAATGGTTGACGCCATTGTTGGCGCCCCGGGCTTGCAGCAATCGGCCGATGGCCTGCGCCAGCACGATGCCGGCCACGCAGCAGGCGCCGGTGGCGGCCCAGGTCCAATGCCAACCACCCGCCTGCCCCGCCACCCAGGCCACCAGCGGCGGGCCGACGAACTGGCCGACGGCCGAGCACTGCTGCATCCAGCCGACCGTGGTGGACACCGTGTCGCCGCCCGGCGCCAGCCGCAGGCACAGCGCAAACAAGGTGGCCGGCACCAGCCCTCCGACCAGCGAGAACAACAAGATGGCGGCGTAGCGGGCCACGGCGCCGCCATCCAGCGCCGGCATGAAGGCACCCGCCGCCCCGATGGCCATGGCCACGAAGCCGGTGCACAGGAGTGTGCGCGGCGCCCAGTCACGGCGCAGCATGCGCCCGGCGGTGATGTTGCCCAGCACGTTGACGGCCGCGGCCAGCGCCGTCAGCGCACCCGCCGCAACGCCGGAGACCTGCGCCTGCGCGTAGACCGTGGGCAGAAAGCCGATGACGGCCAGCCACTGGCCCGAGTACACCGCGAAGCTCAAGCCCAGCAGCCACGGCCCCGGCGCGGCCAGCGTGCGCCCCGCGCGCTGCGCCCACACAGTGCGGCTGGCCAGTCCCGTGGTGCCATCGGCCGGCACGGCGCTGCGCACCCACGCCGCCATCCCCAGCGAGCCGGCCGCCAGCAGCCAGCACCAGCCGCGCCAGCCGCCCAGCGGCAACAGCCATGGCCCGGCGAGCAGCGCCAGCGCGGTACCGAAAGGCATGTAGCTGCCCCACAGGCCGAGCTTGGCGTCGATATCGCCAGCCGCCACCGTGCGGCGGATCAGGCTGGGCCCGGGCGTCACCGCCAGCAGAAAGCCGAAGCCCTCCACCGCCCGCAGTGCCAGCAGGCTGGCCGCGTCCTGCGCCAGGCCGCCGATGGCGCTGGCCGCACTCAGCGTCAGCAGGCCTGCCAGCATGCAGCGCCGCAGGCCCAGCCCGTCGCTGGCCAGGCCGACCAGCAGGCCCAGGGCCATGCCGGCCAGCTGCACCAGCGACAGCAGAAAGCCAGACTGCACCAGCGTCACGCCCAGCTCGGCCTGCAGCAGCGGCAGCGCGGGCGGCAGTTTGCCGATGTGCAGGGCGGCGGAGACGCCGGCCAGGACGATGACCAGCGCCGGGTCGAGGCCTCGGTGCGGGCCGGTTGCGGCGCTGGTGTCGCCGATCAAGCTCAACCCCCCTGCAGGCCCAGCCCGTAGAGGCGGGCATAGGCGCCGTCCTGCGCCAGCAACTCGGCATGCGAGCCGATCTCCACGATGCGGCCCGCGTCCATCACGACGATGCGGTCCGCGTGCTGCACAGTGGACAGCCGGTGCGCGATGACCACCGTGGTGCGGCCCTGCATGAGGCGCTGCAGCGCGCTCTGTACCGCGCGTTCGGATTCGGTGTCGAGCGCCGAGGTGGCCTCGTCCAGGATCAGCACCGGCGCATCCTTGTACAGCGCACGCGCAATCGCAAGACGCTGGCGCTGCCCGCCCGAGAGCTGGGTGGCGTTGTGGCCGCCGATGCTGTCGATGCCCTGCGGCAGCTCGGCCACCATGCGGTCCAGGTTGGCATCGGCCAGGCACTGCAGCACCCGCGTGCGGTCGATGGTCTGGCCCAGCGCCACGTTGGCGGCGATGCTGTCGTTGAGCATCACGACGTGCTGGCTGACCAGTGCGAACTGGCGCCGCAGCGCGTTCAGCTCCCAGTCGCGCACCGGGTGGCCGTCGAGTGCGATGTAGCCGGACGTCGCCTCCAGAAAGCGCGGCAGCAGGTTCACCAGCGTGGTCTTGCCGGCCCCAGAGGCGCCCACCAGGGCCACGGTCTCGCCGGCGGCGATCGACAGGGTGAGATCGTCCAGCGCCGGCTGGGTGGCGTCGGCAAAGCGCACCGAGACGCCCTGCAACGCAATGTCACCCCGCGCGCGGGGCAGGCTGAACGTGCCGCCGCGCTCGTCCTCGGTGTGCCGCATCAGCTCCAGCCCGCGTTCGATCGCCGCCAGCCCGCGCGTGATGGGGCTGGCCACTTCGGACAAGTGCTTGATCGGCGCCACCAGCAACAGCATGGCCGTGATAAAGGCCACGAAGCTGCCGACCGAGGTGCCGCCGTCGGCGCTCTGCCACAGCGCGATGGTGATCACCGCCGACAAGGCCGTGGCCACCAGCATCTGGGTGATGGGCGACATGACGGACTGGGCGACGACGGACTTCATCGACAGCTGGCGCAGCCGGTTGCTGAGTTCGGCGAAGCGCGCCTCCTGCAGCGGCTGGGCGGCGTGCAGGCGGATATCGCGGTGGGCGAGCACGTTCTCTTCCACCACGTAGGCCAGCGCGTCGGTCGAGGTCTGGCTGGAGCGGGTGAGCTTGTAGAGCCGGCGCGACAGCACGCCCATGACCCAGGCCACGGCCGGGATCAGGAGCGTGACGATCAACGTCAGTTTCCAGTTCAGATACAGCAGGTAGCCGACCAGTGCCAGCAGCGTCATGCTGTCGCGCGAGAAACCCATGATGGCGCCCACCAGCGTCTGCGAGCCGGTCTGCACCTCATACACGACGGTGTTGGCCAGCGAACTGGCGGACTGGCTGCCGAACATGCGCAGGTCGCCGGAGAGGATCTTGCCGAACATCTCGCGGCGCAGCCGCAGCAGCCCGTGGTTGGCGATGCGGCCCAGCGCATAGTTGGCGGTGAACGCGGCCAGGCCACGCAGGCCGAACAGGCCCAGCAGCGCCACCGGCACCATCCACAGCGCCAGGCCGTCGCGCTGGAAGCCGCGGTCCAGCAACGGCTTGAGCAGGGCCGGGATCATGGGCTCGGTGGCGGCCACGACCATCGTGGCGAGCACCAGTAGCACCCAGCCGGCGCGGGCGTCGCGAAAGTAGGGCCAGACGCGGCCCAGGCGCTGGCGGACGGATTCTTTGGGCAGTTCGACCGGTGTGTTCATAAGTGGGCGGTGGATTATCGGCATGCGGTGCGGCCGGCCCGCACGGCCGTGCAATCGGCTCCTTTGTGCATGACCCTCTGCTATGCTTACCAGCCTCCAGGCCGCAGCGCCTGCTCTGCACGCCGTACCCTCCGTCAGTGCAGCCGTCGGCCAACGCTGACAAGCGATCTGGCTGTTGACGTTCAAGGATTGCCAAAGCTTCTGGCCACAATACGCGGCGATGCGCCTTTGGCGTCTGCGCACAGCGCGGGCCGAGGCGTCGGATCGGTTGGGCGATGTGCGAACGCAGATAAAACGTTTTGAAACGATGCCGGGAACTTCTCGGATTGATCCGAACCCATGACGGGCACTCACTCTACTTCCCCCATGCAACTTGATTTTTCTCCGGCCCGCAGGCAGTGCATCGCTGGCTTGGTGGGCATGGCTGCGCTGCCGGCCTTTGCCCAGTTCCGTGTCGAAATCACCGGCGTTGGCCTGACCCAGCTGCCCATTGCCATCGCCGGCTTTCGTGGCGAAGACCAGTCCCCTCAGAAGATCGCCGCCATCGTGCGTGCCGACCTCGAACGCAGCGGTCAGTTCCGCAGCGTCGATGCCAATGGTGTCGCACTGGACGAAGCCTCGCGACCCGACGTGGCGATGTGGCGCCAGCGCGCAGCCGATTCGCTGCTGACCGGCAGCGTCACCCGGCTGGCCGATGGCCGCTATGACGTGCGCTTTCGCCTGTGGGATGTGGTGCGCGGCCAGGATCTGGGCGGCCAGAGCTACAGCGTGGTCACGGCCGATCTGCGCTTGTCGGCCCACCGCATTGCCGATTACGTCTATGAGAAGCTGACCGGCGAGCGCGGCGTGTTCTCCACCCGCATCGCCTATGTGACGCGGGCCGGCGCACGCTACACCCTGTGGGTGGCCGATGCCGATGGCGAAAACAGCCAGACCGCGCTGGCCAGCCCCGAATCCATCATCTCGCCGGCCTGGTCGCCGACGGGCCAGCAGTTGGCATATGTGTCTTTTGAGTCGCGCAAACCGGTGGTGTACGTGCACGACGTCGCCTCGGGTCGCCGTCGGTTGGTCGCCAACTTTCGTGGCTCCAACAGCGCACCCGCCTGGGCGCCGGACGGCCGCACGCTGGCCGTCACGCTGACGCGCGACGGTGGTTCACAGCTCTACACCATCGACGCCAATGGCGGGGGCGAGCCGCGCCGCTTGACGCAGTCCAGCAGCATCGACACCGAGCCCTGTTTCTCGCCCGATGGCAGGAGCCTGTATTTCGTCAGCGACCGTGGCGGCGCACCGCAGATCTACCGCATGAACGCGTCGGGCGGCGCTGTCGAGCGCGCCACCTTCACCGGCAGCTACAACATCTCGCCGTCGCTCAGCGCCGATGGGCGCTGGCTGGCCTACGTGTCGCGCATCGGCGGGGCGTTCAAGCTGCAAGTCATGGAGCTGGCCACGTCCACCGTGACCTCGATCACCGAGACCACGGCCGACGAGCGGCCCAGCTTTGCGCCCAACAGCAAGCTGCTGGTCTACGCCACCGTGCAGCAGGGCCGCGAGGCGCTGATGACGACCACGCTGGATGGCAAGATCAAGGCCCGCCTGGCCGGTCAGGGCGGCGACATCCGGGAGCCGGACTGGGGTCCGTTCCTGAAGTCCTGATACGCAATCGGGCAGCATTTTTTACAACAGGGAGTATGGGCATGAAGCAATTTCTTTTGACGGTCATCGTGGCAGCGGCGCTTGCCGGCTGCAGTTCCCCCGTGAAGCTGGACGACGTGCCGGTGCAGGACCGTTCGGGCACGGCCGCCGGCGCGATTGGCAGCGGCAGTGCCGGCGCCGGGGCCGGCAGCGTCGGGCAAAGCGGTGTCACGCCGGTGGACCTGAGCAAGCCGGCTGACATGGCAGGCGGCCCGACGGGTGCGCGCGTGGTCTATTTCGACTACGACAGCTACAGCATCCGCTCCGAAGAACAGGCCACGGTCGAGAACAACGCGCGCTACCTGCGTGCCGACCGCAACCGCAAGGCCGTGGTCGAAGGCCACACCGACGAGCGTGGCGGCCGCGAATACAACCTGGCGCTGGGTCAGAAGCGTTCCGAGGCCGTGCGGCGTGCGCTGGGTCTGCTCGGCGTGTCCGACGGCCAGGTCGAAGCCGTCAGCTTTGGCAAGGAAAAGCCTGCGGCGCAGGGCGCTGACGAGGCGAGCTTCGCCAAGAACCGTCGCGCAGAAATCACCTACCGCTGAACACCATGCGGACAGGCTTGATGCGCCCGTTTGCGCGGGCGGCGCTGGTCCTGGCGCTGAGCGGTGGCGGCTGGTGGGGCAGCGCGCAGGCGCAGCTCTTCGACGACGCCGAGGCGCGCCGCGCCATCCTGGATCTGCGCCAGCGCTTCGATGCCGCGCGCGCGGCATCCGAGGCGACGAACCAGAAGCTGGCGGAAGACCTGCGGCGGGTCAGCGAAGAGAACGCGCAGATGCGCCGCAGCCTGCTGGAGCTGCAGACGCAGATCGACGGCCTGCGCTCTGACCTGGCGCGCGGCCGCGGTCAGGACGAGCAGATTGCGCGCGACGTCGCCGAATTGCAGCGCCGTCAGAAGGACATCGCCCAGGGCGTGGACGAGCGGCTGCGCAAATTCGAGCCCGGCAAGGTGACAGTCGATGGCCGCGAGTTCCTGGCCGATCCGGCCGAGACGCGCGACTACGAGGGCGCGCTGGCGGTGTTCCGCAAGGGCGATTTCGCCGCCGCGCAGACCGCGTTCGCCAACTTCGGCAAGAGCTACCCCAAGAGCGGCTACACGCCCTCGGCCTTGTTCTGGCTGGGCAATGCGCAGTACGCGACGCGCGAGTACAAGGAGGCGATCGTCAACTTTCGCAACCTGCTGAGCGTGGCGCCGGATCACCCGCGTGCGCCCGAGGCTGCGCTGTCGATCGCCAACTGCCAGACCGAGCTGAAGGCCGTCGCGGGCGCACGCAAGACCTTGGAAGACCTGATCAAGGTCTATCCGCAGTCCGAGGCGGCCGTGGCCGCCAAGGAACGCCTGGCCAAGATGCGCTGAGCGCGCAGAGCCACGCCGACCGGTCCGGGCCGGCGGCGCGGTTCATAGAATCCGGCGATGCCGTCTCTCGATGATCTCCAGGCGCTCGCGCAGCAGGTGCTGTGGGCGTCTTTTGCGCTGTCGCTGGCCTTTGGCGCCATCGCCCAGCGCACCCACTTCTGCACCATGGGGGCCATCAGCGACGTCGTGCACATGGGCGACTGGACCCGCATGCGCCAGTGGGCACTCGCGGCCGGCGTGGCCGTCGTGTGCTTCGCCGTGCTGGTCCAGACGGGGCAGATCGACCCGAGCAAGACACTCTACGCATCGACGCGTTGGATCTGGCTGTCCGCGTTGGTGGGTGGCGCGCTCTTCGGGTTCGGCATGGTGCTGGCGTCCGGTTGCGGCAGCAAGACGCTGGTGCGCATCGGTGGTGGCAGCTTGAAGTCGCTGATCGTGTTCGTGGTGATGGGTGTGGCCGCGTTCGCCACGCTCAAGGGCATCACAGCGGTGCTGCGGGTGGAGACGGTGGACCGGGCGGCGGTGCCGTTCGCCACTGTCGCGTCGCTGCCGCAACTGCTGGCGCCGGTGCTGGACTGGCCGACGCCGGTTGCGGGTCTGGCTCTGGCGATATTGCTGGGTGGCGCGCTGGTGGCCTGGGCCTTGGCAGGGCGCGGCTTTCTGCACGCCGACAACCTGCTCGCCGGCCTGGGCATCGGTGCGCTGGTCGTGGCGATGTGGTGGGTCAGCGGCCACCTGGGCCATGTGGCCGAGCACCCGGAAACGCTGGAGGAGATCTATCTGGCGACCAACTCCGGCCGCATCGAGTCACTGAGCTTCGTGGCGCCGTTCGCCTATGCGCTGGACTGGCTCATGTTCTTCAGCGACAAAAGCAAGCTGCTGACGGTGGGGATTGTCTCGGTGGTCGGTGTCGTGGTCGGCTCAGCGTTGATGGCGCTGGCCACGCGCCGCTTCCATTGGGAAGGGTTCGGCGGCACCGAGGACGTCGCCAATCACCTGCTGGGCGCCGTGCTGATGGGCGTTGGTGGCGTGACGGCCATGGGGTGCACCGTGGGCCAGGGGCTGAGCGGCCTGTCGACGTTGAGCCTCACCAGCTTCGTCGCCGTGGCTGCCATCGTGGGGGGCGCCGTGTTGGCATTCAAATATCAGGTTTGGCGGATGGAGCGCAGTGCATGAACGCGGCAACGCAAGCCACGGACGAGGTGGATCTGGAGCGGCGCTTCGGCGGTCTTGCGCGGCTCTACGGCGTGGCCGGCGCCGCGGCGATCCGCAGCGCGCACGTCGTCGTCGTGGGCGTTGGCGGGGTGGGCTCGTGGACGGTGGAGGCGTTGGCACGCAGCGGGGTGGGGCGCTTGACGCTGGTCGACATGGACCACGTGTCCGAGTCGAACATCAATCGGCAGATCCACGCGCTTAGCACCACGCTCGGGCAGTCCAAGGTGCTGGCGATGCGCGAACGCATCGCGCTGATCCACCCCGGCTGCGAGGTGGTGTGCATCGACGATTTCGTCACGGCCGACAACTGGCTGGCACTGGTGCCGCAGGACGTCGATGCCGTGGTCGACGCCTGTGACCAGGTGCAGGCCAAGACCGCCATGGCGGCCTGGGCCGTGGCGGGCAAGCGGCGCTTCATCACGGTCGGCGCGGCGGGCGGCAAGCGGTTGGCGCATCGGGTCGAGATCGACGACTTGAGCCAGGTGACCCACGATCCGCTGCTGGCCCAGGTGCGCCAGCGGCTGCGCAAATTCCACGACGCGCCGCAGAGCGGCAAACGCATGCGGGTGCAGACGGTGTTCTCGCGCGAACCGGTGGCGCCACCCGACGCGTCGTGCGCGATCGAGGGCGATGGCTCGCTCAATTGCCACGGCTACGGATCGGTCGTGAGCGTGACCGCGACATTCGGCCACTGTGCGGCCGGGTGGGTGCTGGATGCTCTTGCCCGCGGGCTATAATCGCCGGCTTTGCTGCACCACAGCGGGACGTTAGCTCAGTTGGTAGAGCAGCGGACTTTTAATCCGTTTGTCACTGGTTCGACCCCAGTACGTCCTACCACCCTTTCCTGGCATGCGGAGTTCCACTGCCATGTCTGAACAGCCCTTCGCCACGGCGCCCTGCGGGCTCTGTTCCTGTCCCGGCAGGTTGTTCTTCCCCTTTCCTGCATCCTGGCGGTGCGTGTGCCGGCCATCACCGGTCAGCCGATCATGCGGCTGCTGCTGAGCGTGCTCGGACTGCTGATGGTGGTGGCCATCGTCGGCTGGCTCAGCACGCGTCAGCTGGCCAGCATGGCGCCGGTGCCGACCGTGCCTGGCGGCACGCGCCCAGCGTCCTCGGCGGCGGCCCCCATGCCGGCCAATTCGCAAGCGCAGCAGGCCCGGCAGCTGCAGCAGGATTACAAGCAAGCCATCGAAGATGCCATGCGCCAGCCGCGCCCGACCGGGGACGAGGCGCGATGAGTGCCCCATCGTTCGCATGACAGACGACGAGGCCATGGGCCTGGCGCTGGCGCAGGCGCGCTTGGCACTGCAGGCGGGCGAGGTGCCGGTGGGGGCCGTCGTGGTGCGCGAAGGCGTGGTGATCGGCAGCGGGCGCAACGCGCCGATCGGGGCGCACGACCCGACGGCGCATGCCGAGATCCTCGCGCTGCGTGCTGCGGCAGCGGCGTTGGGCAACTACCGTCTTGACGGCTGCGAACTGTTCGTCACGCTGGAGCCCTGCGCCATGTGCAGCGGCGCCATGCTGCATGCGCGGCTTGCGCGCGTGGTTTACGGCGCGGCCGACCCCAAGACCGGTGCCGCCGGATCGGTGCTCGACCTGTTCGCGATAGCACCGTTGAACCACCAGACTAGCTTGCGCGGCGGTGTGCAGTCAGAGGCGTGCGCCGCACTCTTACGCGGGTTCTTCCATGCGCGGCGTGTCGAGGGCCGGGCGCTGCACCCGCTGCGCGACGATGCGCTGCGCACACCCGACGCGTGCTTTGCGGGCCTGCTGGGCGACACGGGCGTCGGCCACTACCTCAGTGACCTTCCCGCGCTGGCGGGTCTGCGGCTGCACTACGTGGATGTCGGCGGCAACGGCCAGCCCGGGCAGGCCACTGTGCTGTGCGTACACGGCTTGCAGACCTGGAGCCATGCGTTCCGCGCGATGGTGCCGATCTGGGTGGCTGCGAGGCACCGTGTCGTCGCACCCGATCTGCCCGGCTTTGGCCGCAGCGACAAGCCCAAGAAGGCCAGCGCGCACCGGCCAGAGTGGCATCAGCAGGTGCTGCAGGAGTTCGTTGCGCAACTGTGTTTGCGCAATGTCGCGCTGGTGGGGCAGGGCGTTGGCGGTCTGCTGGGCTGGTCGCTTGCCGCGCGCGACGGCATACGTGCGCTGGTGGCGGTGAACGCGACGCTGAGCCATGCGGCCGCATCCTGCGCTGGCCCCCCAGCGCGCACTGACGGCTGGGTGCGGGCCGACACCGCCGATGTGCTGGACGTGCTGGACGGCCGCACAGACGTGGCCGTGGACCTGGGCGAAGACGCTGCCCGGTCGGCACCATTCCCCGACCGGGGCCACCGCGCCGGCCCATTGGCACTGGCCGGGCTGTCGTCAGCCGATGTCGCCGTGCCGCCCGGGCCCGGCCCGGCCCCCACGGCCTGGCGGCTGGCCGCACCGGCCGACCCGCACGCACTGGCGCACCTCATCCACACGCTCCTGGGCTGATCGCCGTGCGGCGTGCGTGATACTCCCGCGGGTGAACAAGCACATCTACATCTATTCGCCTTCGGGCGCAGTGCGGGACAAGGCCGCGTTCAAGCGCGGGCTGGCGCGCCTGCGCGCGTTGGGGCACGCTGTTGAAGTCGACGAGGCCGCGCTGAAAAGCCACATGCGCTTTGCCGGCGATGACGACACCAGGTTGGCCGCCGTGCACCGGGCAGCGGCCAGCGGCGCCGACATCGCGCTGATCACCCGCGGCGGCTATGGACTGACGCGCATCCTCGACCGCATCCGTTACCCCGCTCTGGCCCGCGCCGTCACCCGTGGCTTGCGCTTCGTGGGGCACAGCGATTTCACGGCGCTGCAGATGGCGCTCCTCGCCCGCACCGGCGCCATCAGCTGGGCTGGCCCGGCGTTGGGCGAAGACTTCGGCACCGAAGACCCGCCGGACGACATCATGGAAGCCTGCTTCGACGACTTGCTGCAGGGCGTGGGCGAGGGCGCCGGCTGGCGTCTGGGGCGCGACGATCCAATGCCGGCCAAGCGTGGCCAGCCCGGTGAGCCGGCGCAGGCCTGGTCGGTGCGCAACGCGGTGCTGTGGGGCGGCAACCTGGCGGTGCTGGCGTCGCTGGTGGGCACGCCCTACCTGCCCGGCGTGCGGGGCGGCGTGCTGTTTCTCGAGGACGTGCACGAACATCCCTACCGGGTCGAGCGCATGCTGACGCAACTGCTGCACGCCGGCATTCTTGGGCGGCAAAAGGCCATCGTGCTAGGCCAGTTCACCAACTACAAGACCACCGCGCACGACCGCAACTTCCGCCTGGCGACCGTGGTGGCCTGGCTGCGCAGCCAAGTCAAGACACCCCTGTTCACCCAGTTGCCGTTCGGCCATGTGGCGACCAAGGTGTTGCTGCCGGTGGGCGCGCCGGTGCAGTTCGCCGTGGAGGACCGCGAGGCGCTGCTGTTCTGGGGCCATCTTGGTGCCGATGCACGCCACGCCCACGGCCGCGCGCACGGTCACGATGACCCTGCGCGCCCTGGTGTTGGCTAACCTGCAATCACTGCGCCGCGCGAACGACTTCCCCTACACTCAAACTCCGATCGCTTTCCAACATCAGCAGCATGGGTGTGCAGGCCACAGTTGTATTTGCAGATCTCACCGACAGCACGGCGTTCTTCGAGGCGCTGGGCAACGAGAAAGCGACGACGGCGATCACGCGCTTGACGCAGTGGATCGGTGAAGTCTGCGAAGCGCACCATGGCCGTGTCGTCAAGAAGCTGGGTGACGGCGTGCTGGCTGTGTTCGAGCGAGCGGTCGACGCCATCGACGCCACCATCCAGATGCAGCGCGGCCACCGCGAACGGCTGGAGAAATGGCCTGAAGCCATCCGCATGGAGATCAAGTCCGGCATCGCACGCGGTGAGGTCGTCGAGGTCAACGGCGACTGTTATGGCGACGCCGTCAACGTGGCCGCACGGCTGAGTGACCTCTCCGGCGCGCGGCAGATCTGGCTGACCGAATCGGCGGTCGACGAAATCGACGATCGTCTCGGTCTGCGCTTCATCAGCCTGGGGCCGGTGGTGTTGCGCGGCAAGGCCGAGCCAGTCGCCTTGTACAAGGTCGAGTGGGACGACGCCGTGGTGTCTGATTTTTTTACGCAGCAGGCCATGCTGGCCCATACCGAGCCCGACATCGGCGCGCGCGCCCGCATCCAGCTCGGCCACCTGGACCTCGCGCGTGACTATGCGGCCGACGAGCTGCCGGTGCACCTGGGGCGTGCCGACCATGCGGAGGTGGTCGTCAACGACCCGCGCGTGTCGCGCCTGCATGCCCGTGTCGAGTGGCGCAACGGCAGCTTCGTGCTGGTCGATCTGAGCAGCTTCGGCACCTGGATCCGGTTCGCCGGCAGCGAGACCGACGTGCCGCTGCGGCGCGAAGACTGTGTGCTGCATGGCTCCGGCGAGATCGCACTGGGCGTGCCACTGGGCGACCTCAGCGCGCCCACCGTGACCTTCACGGTCGTCACTGGCCAGACGCTGCGGTGAAGGCCGCAGCCGGGAGGCCCCTGTGATCTGGTTCAAACGCCTGGCCTGGCTGGTGCTGCTGCTGTTGCTGGCCGCGCTGGTGGCGGGTGGCCTGTACGCCTGGCGCAGCTTTCCCGCATTGGACGGTGAACTGCGGGCCGATGGTCTGCGCGCAGCCGTCACACTGGAGCGCGACGGCGCCGACGTCACCCACATCAAGGCGCAGAGCGCGCGCGACGCCTGGTTTGCGCTGGGCTTTGCACACGCGCAGGAGCGTGGCTGGCAGATGGAATTCAACCGGCGCGTGCTGCGCGGCACCTTGTCCGAGCTGCTGGGCGAGGCCACGCTGGAGACCGACAAGCTGCTGCGCACGCTGGGCATCGTGCAAGCTGCCGAGCGGCAGCTTGCACGCATGGAACCGCAGACGCGGGACGCGCTGCAGGCCTACAGTGAAGGTGTGCAGTCCTTCTACCGCGACCGCCGCCAGGCGCTCTCGCCCGAGTTCCTGGTGCTGGGCGCGCGCCCTGGCGATGACGGCAGCCAGGCGTGGGAACCGGTGGACAGCGTAGGCTGGTCGCTCATGATGGCGTTGGACCTGGGTGGCAACTGGGGCACCGAGTTCGCGCGCTTGTCTGCCGCGCAGGTGGTCGATACGCGCCGTCTGTGGGAACTCTTCCCACCGTATCCCGGGGAGGCGCCCGCTTCGGCCGTCGACTTCACGTCGCTGTACCGGCAACTGGGCGTCTACAAGGCCCCCGGTGCGCTGCCGGCCCAGACATCGGGCGTGCAGGGCAATCTGCGCGCCGGACTGGATGCGGCGGCCTGGGCCTGGTCTTCGGCCTTCGTGCGCGATGTCGGCACGGTGGAGGGCAAGGGCAGCAACACGTGGGTCGTCGATGGTTCGCGCACTGCGAGTGGCAAGCCACTGCTGGCCAACGACCCGCACCTGGGACTGAGTGCACCGGCCATCTGGTACTTTGCCCGCTTGCAGGCGCCAGCTGCCGCGGGCATGCCGGCGCTGGATGTGATGGGCGCGACGCTGCCTGGCCTGCCGTTCGTCGTGCTGGGGCGCACCCGGCAGGTGGCCTGGGGATTCACCAACACCGGCCCCGACGTCCAGGACTTGTACCTGGAGCAGCTCAACCCCATGGACCGAGGCCAGTACCGTGTGCCAGGGCCCGACGGCACACTGCCCACCTGGGCCGCGTTCGGGCAACGGCGCGAAGTCATCCGCGTCAAGGACAAGCCCGACGTCGTGTTCACCGTGCGCAGCACGCGCCATGGCCCGGTGCTCAGCGACGCACAGCGCGCGCATGGCGAACTGCTCGATCTGGACCGCCACGTCATCGCATTGCGCTGGAGCGCGCTGGACACCGACAACACCACGCCCATGGCCATGCGCAAGGTGAACGAGGCCGCCAGCGTGCAGGACCTGGTCGACGCATTCGCCCACTACCACTCGCCGATGCAGAACGTCGTCATGGCCGACACCGCCGGCCGCATGGGCTTCAAGGCCGTGGGCCGGGTGCCGTTGCGCGCCGCGGACAACGACATCCGCGGCATCGCACCGGCGCCGGGGTGGGAAGCGCGCTACGACTGGGTCGGCTGGATACCGTACGCGCAGACGCCAGAGCATGGCCTCTCGCCCGGCCCCGAGGGCACGCCCGCCTGGGTGGCCAATGCCAACCAGCGCATCACACCGCCGGGGTATCCCCATTTCATGGGGCAGGACTGGGCCGTGCCGTATCGGTTCGACCGCATCGTGGCGCTGCTGTCCGCCACGCCCAAGCACGACGCCGACAGCATGGCCCGGCTGCAGGCCGACCAGCTGTCCCTGGCCACTCGCCGGCTCTTGCCGTTTCTGCAAGCCGCCCGTTCCCCGCACCCGCTGGCCGCGCCCGTGCAGCGGCAGTTGCAGGGCTATAGCGGCGATACAGCGGGCGACAGCGCGGCGGCATTGGTGTTCGCAGTCTGGGTGGACGAGCTCACGCGCGGCATGCTGGTGCCGCGCCTGGGCGCAGCACGCTTTGCCGCGCTGTACGGCAAGCGCCAGTTTCGTGGCACGGTCGAGCTGGCCCTGGAGACCAACGACGCCTGGTGGTGCGCACCCGGAGGATGCGCCGCGCACAGCGCCGACGCGCTCACGCGCGCGCTGGAGCGCATCCAGGCCCTGCACGGCGCCGATGTGGCCCAGTGGCGCTGGGGCGATGCGCACCCGGCGCTGAGCGCGCACAAGCCCTTCGGCAACGTACCCTTGCTGGCCCGGTGGTTCGATGTGCGCGTCGCCTCTGGCGGCGATACCTTCACTGTCAATGTCGGACAGTACTGGCCGAACGACGCCAAAGCTCCGTTTGCCAACCGGCATGCCGCCTCGCTGCGCGCCATCTACGATCTGGCCGACCTGGAACGCTCGCGGTTTATCTTCCAGACCGGGCAAAGCGGGTTGGTCTTTTCAGACCGTTACCGCGACATGGCACAGGAATGGGCACAGGGACGGTATCGTCCTTTACAGATGGATCCGCAAACTATTCCGCATACACTCAGGTTGACACCCTGAATCGTTCGTTTTGTGAGCAGTTGAATCTGAAACGGACTTTTTCCACGGCGGCTTGACAGCCGCCGCCTGAACCAGTATGAACAAAAAAGCCAAGATCGAATTTGAAGACATGAATTTGCAGGTCGGCGTACGGCTGCAGATCATGCCCAAGAGGACGAACAGCCCGACGGTGCTGTACACCTCGCTGATCGGCTTCGTCAAAGATGAGTATCTGCTGCTGCAGATGCCACA
Organism: Rhodoferax sp. RT4P68; assembly: GCF_056521305.1. Taxonomy (NCBI): domain Bacteria; kingdom Pseudomonadati; phylum Pseudomonadota; class Betaproteobacteria; order Burkholderiales; family Comamonadaceae; genus Rhodoferax; species Rhodoferax sp. RT4P68. The sequence continues at coordinate 116,021 of NZ_JBWMBB010000012.1, read as the reverse complement.
GCACGAGGGCGAGGTGGTCGACATCGCGGAGGGCTCTGATGTCGCGATGCGGGTGTTCTCGGGCGTCTCGGTGTTCACATTCGAGGCGCGCATGGAAACCGTCGCGAAGACGCCGCGGCCCTTTCTGGTGCTTTCGTTCCCCGACAACATCCAGAAGGTGGGTCTGCGCAAGGCGGTCCGCGTCAAGGCGAACATTCCTGTGCGCATCGTCGACGCGGCCGATCGCGCGGTGTTGAAGGAGGCCACGCTGTCGGACATCAGCTTGTCGGGTGCGCTGGTGTCCACCTCCACGCCGCTGGGCATGGCCGGTGAGACGATCCACATCGAGTTTTCGATCACCGTGCAGTCACAGAACGCCGATGTCTCGATCGGCACCAGTGCCTCGATCCGCAGCGTGCAGCAGGCGGTCGGTTCAGCGCCTGGCGGCGGCGCGTTCTATACCGTCTACACCTACGGTATCAACTTCCTGGACATTGACCCGGCACACCAGGCCATCTTGCAGAACTACGTCTACGAGACGCTGCTGATCCACCGCAACTGACGGCCTCTGGCCGCTGGTTGGCCTGGCGTGCCTGCCGGTCATTGCGATTTGAAGTTGGCTGCAATCCGCTGGTTCAGATAATCGCCCGCCGTGATCGCCGGGTACTTGCCTGTGGGACTCTCGATCAGCACATCGCGATTGGCCTGGGCAAAAAATGCCAAGCTGTAGCGCGCGCCTTGGTACTCATGCTGGTCGGGGTTCTTGACGCGGTGGAAGTTGCTGGGCAATTGGTCATCGCTCCAACGCATCAGCATGTCGCCGATGTTGCAGGTGATCAGGTCGTCCGTCGGCGTGATCGAGGTCCAGGCCTGCGAGTCCATATCCCTGCCCGGCAGCAGCTGCAACCCGCCCTGGCCTGTGCGCTGGAACAGCAGCGTGAGGCAGTCGAAATCGGTGTGCGCGCCAGCGCGCCACAGGCCGATGCGGTCGCGCTCGGCAGGGTCGATGGCGTAGTAGTGCAGCATGCGCAGCGTGCTTTGGTAGCTGGGCTGCGCCGGGTCATGCGCCCTGGTGAAGAAGTCGCGCGCCAGGCCCAGCTTCACGGCAAAGCACGACAGCACGCGCATGGCCACGGTGCGGGCCTGCGCCTCGAAGGCCAGCATGGTGGCCTGAAAGCCGGGCAGCGCTTCATCTTCAGGCCATAGCCCGTCCATGTGCGGTCGCGTGATCTGGTAGGACTCCTTCTGGTCGGGCGTGCCGGTGGAAGGGCGGACCTGGGCGCGGCTTTCCCAGCCCGCGTTCAGACCCTTCTTGAGCGGGTGCCGCGCCTTCACGGCATCCGGCAACGCGAAAAAGCGCTCGGTCATCGCGAAGGCTTCGCGCACGTCGCCCAGCGCAATGCCGTGGTGGGACAGCTGGAAGAAGCCGACGTCCACCGCCGCATCCCACAGCTGGTCTGCAATCTGCGCATGGCGCGTCTCGAAATCCGACAGGTCGATCACACGGACCTCGCGTGCCGCCTCGACGCCGACGGCGCCCATGCGTGATTCCTTGTTCAGTTCATGCAGTGCATAGGGCATGTGGATTCCTTCAGAGTGAGGGCCATCGACGCGGGCGCCTGCTGGTGGCCGGACGGTGTTCATTGGGTTCCCCAGTACGCGTGGTGCGGCGCGGCCGCTTCGTCGATGAGTGCGGGGCCGACCACGGTGAACGGCTCCGCGCTGGTGGCGAAAACGTCGCGGCAGGACAGTGGCAGATCTGCCGCGCCGGCCTGCGTAGCGCGGAATGCGCGCAGGCGGACGGCGTCGATGCCGAACACGACGCGGCGGATGCCGCTCCAGAAGATGGCGCCTGCGCACATGACGCAGGGCTCGCCCGAGGCGTACAAGGTGGCGCCACTCAGTGCAGCGCGCGGCTGGCCGGTGGTCGCGATGCGCAGTGCATTGACCTCGGCATGGGCCGTGCAGTCGCCCGTGGCAGCGTTGTCGTTGAAGGCCTCGGCCAGCACTTCGCCCGTCGCCGCGACCACCACCGATCCGAAGGGCCGATTGCCCTGGGTGCCGCCGGTGGCAGAGAGCGCGATCGCCTGGCGCAGGTAGCGCGCGTCGGCGTCGGAAAGCATGTCGTTCAGCATGGCGATCAGGCCTTGACGGCACGCTCGGCTGCAGCCGGCAGGAACGCTGCGTTGAACACCGCATCGGCTGCAGGTCGTGATTTCAGGCTGAAGGTCTGCTGCAGCTCGTCGATCTGCTTGTTCACCAGCTCGGGCCGCACGGCGCCCAGGCCGTGCGCGCGTGTGTCTGCGGTCACCATGTACTGCGCAGTGATGGCAAAGCGCTGGCCTTCCAGCTTCTCGTCCAGCATCGGCTCGCGCTGTTTCACAAAAGCGGCGGCGGCGCCAGGGTTGGCCAGGGCCTCCTGCACGCCGCGGTTGGTGGCCCGCAGAAAGGCGCGCACCAGCTCCGGCTTCTTCGTGGCGAACGCGGTCGAGGCCAGGATGGCATTGCCATAGAGGCTTGCGCCGATGTCGGCGTACGACAGGACGGCCAGCTGTTCGGGCGCGATGCGCTGAAACAGCGACAACGCCGAATCGTGGAAGTAGGTCGCGCCATCGACATCGCCGCGCACGATCACGTTGTCGCGCTGCGAAAAGTCGGTCGTCACCCATTCGAAGGCGTTGGCCGGCATGCCGGCGTGCTTGGCGGCGATCGGCCATGCCCGTCGTGTGGACTCCACGGCCGCAGCGGCAATGCGCTTGCCGGCCAAGCTCTTGAAGTCAGTGACGCCCCGGTCCTTGCGGCCGATGATGACGAAGGGCGCGCGGTTGTAGTACTGGTAGACGGCCTGTACGAGCGGGCCCTGCACGGCGTGGAACTCGACCAGCGCACCGGTGTCGCCGAAGCCCATGTCGTAGGCGCCGCTGGCCACGCGGGTAATCGCCGCCACTGAGCCGCTGCCGACGTCGAAGGTGGGCGCGATGCCCTCGTGGGCGTAGTAGCCCTTGGACAGCGCCAGCAAAAATGGCGCGACCTGGCCGCTGATCCGAAAGTCCAGCGTGAATTTCAGTGGTGTCAGCTCGCGCTGGGCCTGTGCAAGGGGGGCTGCGGACATTGCGGCGAGGCCGGTGCCCAGGGAGAGGAAGTGGCGGCGGTGCATCGTGAAGCTCCAGGTGTACGGGTAGGCTGGAGTCTAGGAATGGACAGGGAACGGCAATAGCCATGTGAGAGCCATGGCGGACATGGCCCAGCCGCCATGACGCTGCGGGCTGTTCAATCTTCGGTTGCCTAGCCGACCTCCAGCTGCGCGCCGAAGGTTCGGCACACGAGCGCCCGCGGGGTTTTCGATCAACACGCGTAGATAGTTTGCATACTATGTCGAATAGGACAGTTTTCTAATCACAAGTTGTGAACAAGCTCACTACTTGATTCATCGAAGTTACATAGTATGCAAACAGTTCGGGCATGCCTGATGCCAGGACGACACTTTCTAAGGAACTATCCATGCGCAAGATTTCTCCCCGTCTCGTTTCCATTTCAACGCGGTTGGCCGGTGCCGCAGCGGCCGTGTGCTGCCTTGCCGCAGGCCAGTCTCACGCTGCTGTCACGCTTGCCTACCAGGGCTACGTGCAAGGCAGCCAGAGCGTGGATTTCGTCAGCCTCGACCCCGCCCATGTCGACACCTACAACGCAGGCGAGTCGAAGTTTCTGAAGAACGAAGACGGCGTCACAAGCCTGTTCGAGGCTTACTGTGTCGACATCTTCCAATACCGTAGTGCAAGCCAAAATGTGTACACCCTGGTGGACGGTACTAGCTACTTTGGCGCGGAAAAAGCCGATGACCTTGGTCGTTTGATGACCCTGTTCGGTCAGTGGAACGGCACCACCTCCATCACTGCGCAGGAGACCGGCGCAGTGCAGATGGCCATCTGGGAAATCGTGCAGGAGACGGCCACGGTCAACGGAGCATTCGACTACGCGCTGTCCTCCGGCGTCTTCACCCAGACTTCCAGCGGTGTCGGTACGGCCGCTCTTGCGCAGAGCTGGCTCGATAACTTTGGAAGCGTGGACAGCCAGTATGAGGTCAGCGTCTATCGCAATCCGACCTACCAAGACTACCTGGTCCTGAGCAACATCACCAACACCGTCCCGGAACCAGGAACCCTCGCGCTGGTCCTGGGCGCGGTCGGTGTGATGGGCGGCGTCGCACGTCGCCGCAAGTCGCAGGCGGCCTGAGCGACCTGCCAACCCATCCAGCGCACAGCAGGAAAGCTACTGTTTCGCTGGGTGGTGTTCCACCTGCTCGTGGTCAGCGCCGACCTGGCTGCGATCTCAGCTGACCACGATCTGCACAGCCCGCGAAGCATCTCTGCCCGGGTCGACGTTTGCGGTTTCGCCCGGAAAACTTCCACAAGCCATCGGCATTCGGCGCGATGGCTGCAACATTGAGTAGGTCAATCCAAAGGACGGTTAACCTCGGCTGGCGCCAGAGCTCCTGCACCGGACGAGCGAGGCGTCGATGGGCATTCCATCGCAGGCAAGTCAATCCATTGGAGACCCTCATGAAGTTGAAATCCCTTGTCATCGCCGCAACGGTGATGGCTGCGTTGACCGGCCCTGCCACTGCGCAGGTCAAGGACCGCATGTTCAAGGTCGGCATCGGTCTGAGTGACGATCATCCCCAGGCCCTGGCCGTCAAGTACTTCGCCGAACAGCTCTCGGCCAAAAGCGGCGGCAAGATGACGGCCAAGCTGTTTGCCAGCGGTGCACTTGGCAACGACGTGACCATGACCTCGGCCCTGCGCGGGGGCACGCTGGAGATGACGGTGCCCGACAGCTCCACGCTGGTCTCCCTCGTCCGGCCTTTCGGGGTCATCAACCTGCCGCTGACCTTCAACAACGAGGCGGAAGCCGACGCGGTGCTGGACGGCCCGGTTGGTCAGAAGCTGCTCGCCAAGCTGCCCGAAAAGGGCCTGATCGGGCTGGGCTACTGGGAAAACGGCTTTCGCCACGTCACCAACTCGCGCCGCCCGATCACCAAGGCGGACGACATCACCGGCCTCAAGTTGCGCGTGATCCAGAACCCGCTGTTTCTGGAAACCTTCAACGCGTTGGGCGCCAACGCCACGCCGATGGCCTTCACCGAGCTGTACACCGCGATGGAGTCGGCCGCCGTGGACGGCCAGGAGAACCCGACCGCCACCATCCTGGCCAGCAAGTTCTACGAAGTCCAGAAGCACCTGGTGCTGTCGCGCCACATGTACAGCGCCTGGGTGGTGCTGATGTCCAAGAAGACCTGGGATGGCTTGTCGGAGCAGGAACAGAAGATCGTGCAAGAGGCCGTGCGGGAGGCTACTGTGTTCGAGCGCAAGACCATTCGCGCGTTCGGCGACAAGGCGCTGGGCGAGCTGAAGAAGGTCGGCATGCAGGTCACCGAGCTACCGGCCGCCGAGCAAGCCAAGCTGCGTACAAAGCTGCAACCGGTGCTGGCCAAGTTCGCCAAGGATTTCGGCGAAGACACCACCAGCGAAATGATGGGCGAGCTGGCCAAGGTGCGTGGCACCGCCAAATAGCCACCGCGCGGTGGCAGGCGGCGCGGCCCCGCAGTGCCTTCAGCCGGCCGCCTGCCCTTGCACCTGCGCCCGCAACCAGCGGCTTGCTGCACTGGCGTGACTGCGTTCATGCCACAGCTGATAGAAGCGCATCGGCGGGATCTCCGAGGGTGCCGGCGCCATCACCAGCGGCAGCCGTTCCGCGTAGTGCTCGGCGAAACGTCTGGCTGTGGTGAAGACCAGGTCGCTCTGCAGCAGCGCGTACGGCGCGAGGTTGAACTCAGGTACCGTGGCCACGATCTGCCGTTGGTAACCGGTCTTGGCCAGTTCGCCGTCGATCGGGCCGGTACGCGGCTGCGCGCCGGTGTGCGGGGCCAGATGCCGCATGCGCAGATAGCGCGCCAGCGGGATGCGGCGCTCCTGCGAGAGTGGGTGGCCTTCGCGCATCAGGCAGACCACCTCGTCGGTGAACAGCGCGGCCATGCGCAGGTCTTCACGCGGGCGTGGGTCGTTGTTGATGACCAGATCGACGCTTCCGTCGTCCAGCGCCTGGGCCAGGTCGAAAGCGGCGTCGGCCGGCCGCACATGGGCCGCGATCCGTGGTCCGGCACCTGTCAGTCGCGTCACGATGCCAGGAAGAAAATCCGGTGGCAGGCAGTCAGAGCAGACGATGTGAAAAGCGCGCTCAGCGTTTGACGGGTTGAACTGGCCGCCAGCCTCCAAGCGCGCGGCCTGAGCCATGATTTCGCGCAGTGGCTCACGCAGGGTCTGGGCGCGCTCGGTCAACACCATGCGCGCGCCGCTGCGTACCAGCAATGGGTCCGCCAACAGTTCGCGCAGGCGTTGCAGCTTGCGGCTGACGGCTGGCTGGGCTTGGCCACTGGCCTCGGCCGCCCGCGTCACGCTGCGCTCGGACAACAGCAGCGCCAGGAGGCGCAGGTCGTGCAGGTTCAGGGAATTCAGGCTGTCGGTCATCTGCGAGCCATGGTAGCCGCGGGGTAGGGCGCTGGCGGCCGTCGCGCGGCTTCAGGCTGCAGGGCGAACGCTCCTGGATGTAGCCGCGCCCCTGGCGCTGACGAAGTTCATCCAGGTGGCGCTGGCCGAACCCAGGGACGCCCGGCCATGCGACCCAGCCAACGGGCGGCGTGGCGGCTGCTAAAGCTGGCCCTGGCGCAGTGTGAGCCGCTCGTGCCCTCCCGACGGCGTCGACCGCGACCGCGCCGCGGCTGCGGGCGTCGAGCTTCAATCGTGCAATGACGACAAAAACTGCTTGAGCTCCGCCGTCTGCGGGTTCGCAAAGAGCTGCGCCGGCGGCCCCATCTCGTGCACGCGGCCCTGGTGCATGAAGATCAGCCGGTCGCTGACCTTGCGTGCAAAGCTCATCTCGTGCGTGACCATCAAGAGCGTCATGCCCTCATCGGCCAGGCTCTCGACCACCCGCAGCACCTCGCCTACCAACTCCGGGTCGAGCGCGCTCGTGATCTCGTCGCACAGCAGCACGGCCGGCTCCATCGCCAGCGCGCGGGCGATCGCCACGCGCTGCTGCTGGCCACCGGAAAGCTGGTCGGGCCAGGCATCGAACTTTTCGGCCAGGCCGACGCGGGCCAGCAGCTTGCGGGCCTGATCGGCACCGGCCGCAGGGTCCTTCTTCTTGACCAGGCTGGGCGCCAGCATCACGTTCTTGCCCACCGTCAGGTGCGGGAACAGATTGAACCCCTGGAAGATCATGCCCACCCGCTGGCGCAGCGTGCGCATGGCGCCAGCGTCATCGTGCAGCAGTGGCTTGCCGTCCACCGTCAGGTTGCCGGCCTGGAACACTTCCAGCCCGTTGATGCAGCGCAACAGAGTGCTCTTGCCCGAGCCGCTCTTGCCGATGATGGCAATCACCTCGCCCGGCTGCACCTGCAGGTCGATTCCCTTCAAGACCTCGTTCGTGCCATAGGACTTGCGCAGCCCCTTGATCTCGACGATGGGCTGGCCGGTGGTGGCCGCAGGGGCGGATGCGCCGGGGCGCTCAAGCACGGAGGACATTCATCTTCCTTTCCAGGGTCTTGGCATACAGGCTGATCGGGAAGCACAGCGCGAAATACAGCAGCGCCACGCAGCTGTAGACCACGAAGGGCTTGAAGGTGGCGTTGGTGATCATGGTGCCGGCCTTGGTCAGCTCGATGAAGCCGATCACCGACGCCAGCGCCGTCCCTTTGACCACCTGCACCAGAAAGCCCACGGTTGGCGGGATCGCGATCTTCAGCGCCTGCGGCAAGACCACATGGCGCAGCTTCTCGCCGAACGAAAGTGCCAGGCTGTCGGCCGCCTCCCATTGGCCTTTGGGAATGGCAGCGACGCAGCCGCGCCAGATCTCGGCGAGAAAGGCGCTGGTGTAGAGCGTCAGCGCGGCCGAGGCCGCCACCCAGGCCGAAGTCTGCACGCCCAGCAGCGCCAGGCCGAAGTAGGCCAGGAACAGCTGCATCAGCAGTGGCGTGCCCTGGAACAACTGCACGTAGCCGGCGACAAAGGGCTCAGTGCCGGGCTTTTGCGACAGACGGGCGACCAGCAGCGCCAGGCCCACCAGACCACCGCCGACGAACGCGATCAGCGAGAGCACGACCGTCCAGCGCAGCGCCAGCAGCAGGTTGCGAAGGATGTCCCACAAGGAGAAATCGACCATGGGGTGTGCTCCTCAGCGGCCGTAGATGAAGCGCGGGCCGAGCCAGTTCAGCAGCCGGCGCATCGCGATCGACAGCACCAGGTACAAGGCCGTGGCGATGATGAAAGCCTCGAACGCGCGGAAGTTGCGGCTCTGGATCACGTTGGCGGCGAAGCTCAGCTCGGGCGTGGAGATCTGCCCGCACACGGCTGAGCCCAGCATCACGATGATGATCTGGCTGACCAACGAGGGCCAGACCTTCTTCAGCGCAGGTGGCAGCACCACGCGCGTGAAGGTCTGCATGCGGTCCAGCGCCAGACTGTGGGCCGCCTCGATCTGGCCCCGGGGTGTGGCGTCGATACCGGCGCGGATGATCTCGGTCGCATAGGCCGACAGGTTCACGACCATCGCGATGACCGAGGCGGTCTCCGGCGTCAGCTTCACGCCCGCTGCCGGCAGGCCGAAGTAGATGAAGAACAGCTGCACGATGAAGGGCGTGTTGCGGATCAGCTCCACATAGCTGCCGACGACCCACTTCAGCCACGGCGCGCCGTGCGAACGCACCCAGGCGAACGCGATGCCGATCGCCACGCCGATCACCGCCGAGATGGCGGTCAAGGCCAGCGTCCAGGCGATGCCGGTCAGCAGCATCGGCCATTGCGCCAGGACGGCGCCGAAATCGAGTTGAACACGCATGGCGCGATGGCGTGGGGCGCGGGATTACTGGGGCAGGTTGCCGGCCGGGCGGCCCAGCCAGCGCTGCGCCATCTTGTCCAGGTCGCCCGAGGCCTTGGCCGCCACCAGGATCTCGTTGACCTTCAGGCGCAGTTTGTCCTCGCCCTTGGCCACGCCGATGAAGTTCGGCGAATCCTTCAGCAGCAGCTTGTATTCGGTGCCCAGCTGCGGGTTCTTGGCGATCAGGTTGCCGGCCACCGATGCGCCAGTGGCGATCAGTTGCACCTGGCCGGCCACGAACGAGGAGACGGTGGCGTTGTTGTCCTCGAAGCGCTTGATATCGGCGCTGGGCGGTGCCAGCTTGCTCAGCTCCTGGTCTTCGATGGCGCCGCGCGTCACGCCCACGCTCTTGCCCGCCAGATCGGCAAAGCCCTTGATGGCCAGCGTCTTGGGTGCAAAGACGGCCTGGAAGAACGGCGAATAGGCCACCGTGAAATCGATGACGGCCTCGCGCTCAGGGTTTTTGCCCAACGTGGAGATGACCAGCTCTGCCTTGCCGCTCTGCAGATAGGGGATGCGGTTGGTGCTGGTGACCGGCGTCAGCTCGACGCCCACGCCCAGTTTGCCGGCGATGTAGTTGGCCATGTCGATGTCCAGGCCCTGCGGCTTGAGGTCGGTGCCGACGAAGCCGTAGGGCGGGAAGTCGGTCGGAATGGCGATCGTGATCTTCTTCGCCTTCATGACGTTGTCCAGCGCGTTTTGGGCGTGCGCGGCTGGTGCCAGGCAGGCAAGGGCAGCAGCAGCGGCGCCGACCAAGGCGATGCGGCGGCCTAGGTGGTGGGTCAGTTGCGTCATGTTCATGTCAAGGCTCCAAGGTGGGTGAGAGTGGTCGGGCCCAGTGCCCGGGGTTGGTGCGTCCTGGTGGCCCGGAGCGCGTTGCACGAATCTTGTAGGCAAGACTTGTGCCTCAGTCTTGCCTACAGGCGTTGGCACTTTTTTTTGGCTGCGTGAGCGAGCCGTCCGCCAGGGGCGGTCGCACGGCTGGCGATACCTGGGCCAAACCCCGCCATGCGTGTTGCAGTTTTTGCGAAGAGCCAAGCGCCAGCGTTGGTCATGGGCGCTGTCGAGCAGCTTCCGTGCCTGCGGGTGGCAGTTGGCATGCACCGGACTGGTGACTGGCACTCCTGGGCCCAGCGATTTCCCTGTGGTCGCGCCCACCGCACCCACTCCGCTGGCAGGAACGGTCGATCGTGCGCTGCCGGGGCGATCCGTCCATTTTTTGGCAACAATCCGGGGCCGTTTGAGCCGCAACATGCGTCTTAGAATCGTCCGCCATGGCACGAACCTCTGACGATCCGCGCTTTGCCGCGCGGCCTGCACTGCGCGGCTCCAGCGTGCCCTGGCTGGCTTATGCGCTGGGGCCTGTCGTCATCACCGTATTGGTGGGTTTGCTGGCGGGCATGGCGATCTGGACGGAATACCAGCGATACCGCGACCGCGCCACCGTCGCCACGCACAACGTCACGCGTCTGATCGAGGCGCGCCTGGCCGATGGTTTCGACAAGATCGACATGTATTTGCAGGTGCTGGCCGTGCAACACACGGAGCGGTTGCGGGGCGCGCCTGCGGCGCCAGCGGCGGGCGCGCGTGCGCTCCAGCTGCGCAGCCTGCCGCTGTTGAGCCTCGAATCGGTACGCGTGGCCGATGCGCAGGGCATCGTGCGCTACGAGGATGGCGCCGCCCAGGGCGACGGCCCGCGCGTGGCCGATGCGGATTTCTTCACCCGTGCGCGCGACGAAGGCGGCGCACAGGGCGCCATGGTGGTCAGCGGCCCCTACCCCGCAACGACGGGGCGGCCGCCGCACCTGGTGCTGGCGCGGGCCGTGCGCGATGTGGGTGGCGGTTTCCTCGGCGTGGTGTACGCACGGCTGGGGGCGGCGCAGTTCGAGAACCTCTTCGTCGGCGTCGAACTCGGCCCCAACGGTGCAGCCTCGTTGCGCACGCAGGATCTGACGCTGGTGCACCGCCACCCCTATACCGCCGATGTGCGTGACGCCGTGGGCACCAGCCATGTCTCGAGCGAGCTGCGCGATGCCGTGGCCGCCGAGCCGGCCGAGGGCCAGTACGTGGCCTCCACCGCGTTCGACCAGATGGAGCGCAACAACGTCTTCCGCAAGGTGCGCAACTATCCGTTCTATCTGATCGTGGGGCAGTCGACGCACGATTTCCTGGAGGGTTGGCGGGCCAACGCCTTCCTGTTCCTGGCGCTGGCAGGCGTCACCGTGGCGCTCACGCTGTTTGCCTGCTTCACGCAGTACCGCTGGTCGCGCCGGCAGATCGACGCCATCTACAACCGCTTCGAGGCCATGGTGCAGACGTCGTCGGACGCAGTGGTCGGCAAGACCATCGGCGGCACCATCACCAACTGGAACCGCGGCGCGCACCAGATGTTCGGCTTCACCGAGGCGGAGATGCTCGGCCAGCCGGTCACGCGGCTGACGCCCCCGGACCGGCGCGCCGAGGAGCCGGGCATGCTGGCGCGGGTGCAGCGCGGCGAGCGCGTCGAGCCATTCGAGACCGTGCGCATGCGCAAGGATGGCTCGATGGTCCACGTGTCGATTGCGGTCTCGCCGATCCTGGACAGCGGTGGCGCCATCGTCGGCGCGACCACCATCGCGCGCGACATCACGCGCCACAAGGCGCTGGAGGCGGAGATCCGCGCCATGGCCTTCAACGACCCGCTGACGCGCCTGCCCAATCGGCGTCTGCTGATGGACCGGCTGCGCCAGGCCCAGCTCGCCAGCGCGCGCCAGCGTACCTACTTCGGCGTGCTGTTCATCGACCTGGACCGCTTCAAGCAGGTCAACGACAACTTCGGCCATGACATCGGCGACCAGTTGCTGATGGAGGTGTCGCGGCGCCTGCAATCGGCCGTGCGTCAGCACGACACCGTGGCGCGGCTGGGCGGCGACGAGTTCGTCGTGCTGCTGCAGGAGCTGGGCCGCGAAGAGAAGGCCGCAGCCGATCACGTGAACACCGTGGCCGACAAGCTGCTCGACGCCATCGAGCGCGACTTCCACCTGCGTGGCGTGCGGCACCAGTGCTCGGCCAGCATCGGCATCCGCCTGCTGCTGGGCAGCCAGGATAGCGCCGAGCAGATCCTGATGGACGCCGACGCCGCCATGTACCGCGTGAAGCACCAGCGCCGGGCGTTCACACCGTTCGCGTTCGAATGACGCCGCGCGGGCCGTCGCCCGCGCCACGCGACCACCGCCGGCCATCGGCCCTTTGCCACCCGCAGGAATGACGAGGAGACGCGCATGTCCGCACACGACCACCATCCACACGACGATTCGCACGACCATTCAAACAACCGTTCGCACGACCACGCGCCAGAGTCCGAAGCGCCCGCGTGGAAGCACGACGGCGTGCGTGTCATCCCCGCTGGCCAGTTGGACGGCAATACCGCGCAGACCCCCGGCATGGACCGCAAGGCAGCGATCAACTTCGCACGTGTCGGCGCGCAGAAGCTGTGGGCCGGCACCGTCACCATCCATGCCAACGCCAAGACCGGTGCCCACCACCACGGCCACCTGGAAAGTGTGATCTACGTCGTGCGTGGCCGTGCCCGCATGCGCTGGGGCGAGCAGCTGGAATTCACCGCCGAGGCCGGCCCGGGCGACTTCATCTACGTCCCGCCGTATGTGCCGCACCAGGAGATCAACGCCAGCCCCACCGAGTCGCTGGAATGCGTGCTGTGTCGCAGCGACGGCGAGGCTGTCGCCGTGAACCTGGACATCGCGCCGGTCGAGCAGCCCGACACCGTGCTGTGGGTCGACCCGACGCATCCGCACGGCGGGGTCTAGCGCGCCTTCGCGCCGCGTCCATCAGCGGCGCTGATCGCCGATGCAATCGGCACGCCGCAGGCGCTGCAGGCACCTTGCGCGCACCCTTCGCTCGCACAATCGCGCCCACGGCAATCAGCCGCATGAGGGCAGGGCATGAAGATCGTGATTCTTGGCAGCGGCGTGATCGGCACCACGGCCGCCTGGTATCTGGCACGCGCCGGCCACACGGTGACGGTGGTCGACCGCCAGCCAGCGGCGGGCATGGAGACCAGCTTCGCCAATGCCGGCGAGGTGTCGCCGGGCTACTCGGCACCCTGGGCTGGCCCGGGGGTGCCGGTCAAGGCCATCAAATGGCTGCTGATGCAGCACAGCCCGCTGGTGATCCAGCCGTTGACCGACCCGCGCATGTGGCGCTGGGGCCTGTCCATGCTGCGCAACTGCACCGCCGAGCGCTACCGCATCAACAAGGCGCGCATGGTGCGCCTGGCCGAGTACAGCCGTGACTGCCTGCAGGCGCTGCGGGCCGACACCGGCATCGCCTACGACCAGCGCATGCAGGGCACGCTGCAACTGTTCCGCACGCAACAACAGGTGGATGGCACGGCCGGCGACATCGCGGTGCTCAAGGAATACGGCGTGCCGTACGAGGTGCTGGACATGGATGGCTGCGTGCGCCATGAGCCCGCGCTGGCCGGCGTGCGCGAGAAGTTCACTGGCGGCCTGCTGCTGCCGGGCGACGAGACCGGGGACTGTTTCCTGTTCACGCAGCGCCTGGCGCAGCTGGCCAAAGGGCTGGGCGTCGCGTTTCGCCACGGCGTGAACATCCAGGCCATCGAGCACGCCGGCGGCGACATCACCGGCGTGCGCACCGACGCCGGGCTGCTGCAGGCCGACCGTTACGTGCTGGCGCTGGGCAGCTACTCACCGCTGCTGGCCCGGCCCCTCGGCCTGCATCTGCCGGTGTACCCGGTCAAGGGCTATTCGCTGACGCTGCCGATCACGGATGCCAGCGGCGCGCCGGAATCGACCGTCATGGACGAGACCCACAAGGTGGCCGTCACACGCCTGGGCGATCGCATCCGCGTGGGCGGCACGGCGGAGCTGACCGGTTATGACGTGTCGCTCAAGGACGCGCGCCGGCGCACGTTGGACCACGTGGTGACCGACCTGTTTCCGCGTGGCGGCGACCTGGCACAGGCGAAGTTCTGGACCGGCCTGCGGCCGATGACGCCCGACGGCACGCCACTGATCGGCCCGACGCGCTACGCCAAGCTGTGGCTGTCCACCGGGCACGGCACGCTGGGTTGGACGATGGCCGCCGGCAGTGGCCAGCTGCTGGCCGACTGGCTGGGCGGCAAAGCGCCCAAGATCGACACCGAAGGCCTGAGCCTGGCCCGTTACTGAGCGCGCAGCAGCACCGCCAGATCAGCGCCCTGCAGCACGCGGATCGGCGCCTGCCGGGCGAAGGCCTGGGCGTTGTCGCTGAGCGGGCTCAGCGTCAGGAACACCGCAGCATCGGCGTCCTGCGCGCGGCGTGCGGCATCCAGTTCACGCAGTGGCTCGACGCCCTGGCGCGCGGCCTTCCAGCGCTTGGCGCCCACCAGCGTGGTGCGTCCGCCCTTGTCCAAGAGGAAGTCGGCGCCGCCGCTGGTGCGCGTGACGGTGTAGCCGGCGCTGCGGTAGGCCGTCTCCAGCGCGGCGGCAAACTCCGTCCAGCTCATCGCGGCGGCCCGGTTCAGCAGGGCCTCGACCTCGCTGGCGCTCAGCGTGCCCCACTGCCGCTTCAGCGCGATGGCGCCAATGACCGCGAACGGCACGGCGCCCAGCGCGCCAAACAGTGCGTACTCCGGGGGCAGCAGCGCCATGCTGACGGCGAAGAACGCCAGCGCTACTGCGAAGCTGATCCACCAGCGCGAGCGCAACAGGATTGCGAACAGCGAGTTCTCGGCCATCTTCAGTTTCATGCGGTTCTCGTACGTGTCGCTATCAGCAAAGGCGTGGTTTGTAGCACGTCGCGTCGGCCGCACCTGGATCGTCCTGCGGCATCGTCGCGATGCACCTGCCGTGGCCCGCTGTGCCGTTGGATGTCGGTGCGGCGTCGCGACAACGTAGCCCGGCGTGGTGCAGCCGAGCACTGTCGCTGCAACGGTTGTTCATTGGCGCAGCGGCGCCATCCGGCGTGAACGCTGGTTCAATGGCGTCTTGCTGCCCTCTCGGGGAGGGCAGGTTTGAAAGGACCGATCTCGATGAACCTGAGTCAACTCACACTGGCCTACTGGTGTCTGCTGCTGGCCGCCGTGCTGCCTTACGGAACCGCCTGGATCGCCAAGGCCGGCGCCTTCGGCCTGGCCGACAACAGCGCGCCGCGCGACTGGGCGGCGCGCCAGAGCGGCTGGCGCGCCCGCGCGCTGGCGGCGCAGGCCAATGGCTTCGAAGGGCTGCCGCTGTTCATGGCTGGCGTGATCGTGGCGCACCAGCTCGGCGCGGCCCAGGCGCGCGTGGATGCGCTGGCGCTGTCGTACGTATTGTTGCGGGTGGTCTACGTGTCGCTCTACATCCGCGACAAGAGTGCGCTGCGCAGCCTGGTGTGGGTGCTGGGGCTGGCCGTCAGCGTCGCGCTGTTCTTCTGCAGCCCGGGGTAGCGCGACCGATACTTTGAGCCGAATGCCATAGAACTTTGCAGTAGTAGTTTAGGGATTCTCCCAATCCATGCGCGCATAGGAGTATTGATAACCCTGGGAAGGGTACACGCACCGCAAGTGGAAGTCTCCAGAATTGGTTGCAACGGCCACGCGGTCGTTGCACCCGATTCACGTCAAGGAGACACCATGCAGCATTTCGCCAAGACGGGCCTCGCGCTCGCTTTTGCCCTCACCGGCCTCAGCGCCCAGGCCGCCACCGAACTCGTGATTGCGACCGTGAACAACGGCCACATGATCGAGATGCAAAAGCTCACGCCGCATTTCGAGAAGGCCAACCCCGACATCAAGGTCAAGTGGGTCACGCTGGAGGAGGGCGCCCTGCGCCAGCGCGTGACGACCGACATCGCCACCAAGGGCGGCCAGTTCGACGTGATGACCATCGGCCTGTACGAGGCGCCGATCTGGTCCAAGAAGGGCTGGCTCAAGCCCATCACGACCGACGCAGCCTATGACGTGGACGACATCCTGCCGGCCATCCGCTCAGGTCTGACGCACGAGGGCAAGCTCTACGCCGCACCGTTCTACGGCGAAAGCTCGATGCTGATGTACCGCAAGGATTTGGCCGACAAGGCCGGCATCACGATTGCCGAGCAGCCTACATGGGCCCAGGTCAAGGAGTTCGCGGCCAAGGCGCACGACCCCAAGGGCGGCGTCTACGGCATGTGCCTGCGCGGCAAGCCTGGCTGGGGCGACAACATGGCGTTCCTGTCCACGATGATCAACACGCACGGCGGCCAGTGGTTCGACATGGCCTGGAAGCCGCAGATCGACACCAAGCCCTGGAAGGATGCCATCACTCTGTACGTGGACCTGTTGAAGAACTACGGCCCGCCCGGTGCATCGGCCAACAGCTTCAACGAGAACCTGGCGCTGTTCAACGAAGGCAAGTGCGCGATGTGGGTGGATGCCACCATCGCCGCCTCGTTCATCGCCGATCCCAAGCAGTCCAAGGTGGCCGACAAGGTCGCGTTCGCGCAGGCCCCCACCGCCGTCACGCCCAAGGGTGCGAACTGGCTGTGGTCGTGGAACCTGGCCATCCCCGCCAGCTCGACCAAGGACGCGGCCGCACAGACGTTCATCCGGTGGGCCACCTCCAAGGACTACGTGAACCTGGTCGCCAAGGAGCATGGCTGGGCCACGGTGCCCACCGGCACGCGCAAGAGCACCTACGCGAACGCCGACTTCCAGAAGGTCGCCAAGTTCGCTGCTGCCGAGAAGAAGGCCATCGAGTCGGCCAACCCGAACGACAGCACGCTGGCCAAGTCCCCCTACGTCGGCGTGCAGTACGCGGCCATTCCCGAGTTCCAGGCCATCGGCCTGGGCGTGGGCCAGCAGATGAGTGCGGCGCTGTCCGGCCGCGTGACGGTGGACGCGGCGCTGAAGGCCTCGCAGACGCTGGCCGAGCGTGAAATGAAAAAGGGCGGCTACTACAAGTAAGCCGAAGGGGCCGCAGCCTTGCCGGCCCCGTCCTTCGTCACCTCCACGAAAGCCGCCATGAAACGACTGCTGCCACGGGCCTTGATGGCCCCTGCCGTGGTCACGCTCTTCCTCTGGATGATCGTGCCATTGCTGATGACGCTGTACTTCTCCCTCGTCACCTACAACCTGATGCAACCGGGTGACCGGCCCTTCGCAGGCCTGGAGAACTTCAACTACTTCTATACCGACGCCGACTTCTGGCCCGCCGTGTGGAACACGCTGGTGCTGATCGGCAGCGTGATCCTGATCACCCTGGTCTTCGGCGTGGGCCTGGCCCTGCTGGTCAACGAGCCGTTCCCTGGCCAGGGCATCGTGCGCGTGCTGCTGATCTCGCCCTTCTTCGTCATGCCCGCAGTCAACGCGCTGCTGTGGAAGCACATGATGATGAACCCGATCTACGGTGTGCTGGCCCATGTCTGGCGTTTCTTCGGCGCCGAGCCCGTGGACTGGCTGACCGACCTGCCGCTGTTCTCCATCATCGTGATGGTGGCCTGGCAGTGGCTGCCGTTCGCCTGCCTGATCTTCATCACCTCGCTGCAGTCGCTGGACCGCGAGCAGATGGAGGCCGCACGCATGGACGGCGCCACCGCCGTGCAGCGCTTCTTCTACCTGACGCTGCCGCACCTGGCGCGCGCCATGGCGGTGGTGGTGATGATCGAGATGATCTTTCTGCTCTCGGTGTTCGCAGAGATCGCCATCACCACCGGCGGTGGGCCGGGCAACGCCAGCACCAACCTCACTTACCTGATCTTCAAGCAGTCGCTGCTCAACTTCGACGTCGGTGTGGCCTCCGCAGGCGCCTTGTTCGCGGTCGTGCTGGCCAACATCGTGGCCTTCTTCCTCATCCGCATCATCGGCAAGAACCTGGACTGACCATGACGGCCACCAAGCCCCCCTCCACCCTGCTGCCCACGGCGGTGCGCACCATCGCCGCCTGGTCGCTCGCGCTGTTGCTGTTCTTCCCGCTCGGCTGGCTGTTCCTCACAGCCTTCAAGACCGAACTGCAGGCCATCGCTGTGCCACCGCTGTTCGTGTTCGACGCCACGCTGGAGAACTTCAGCGAAGTGCAGCGTCGCAGCGACTACCTGCTGTACGCCACCAACTCGCTGATCGCCAGCGTGGTCTCCACCATCCTGGGCCTGTTGATCGCGGCACCTGCCGCGTACTCGATGGCGTTCTTCCGCACGCCTGCGACGCGCGACATCCTGCTGTGGATGCTCTCCACCAAGATGATGCCGGCCGTTGGTGCGCTGGTGCCGATCTACGTGCTGGCGCAGACCGCCGGCATGCTCGATTCGCTGCCTGCGCTGATCATCGTGTTCACGCTGTCCAACCTGCCCATCATGGTCTGGATGCTCTACACCAACTACAAGGACATTCCGCCCGAGATCCTGGAGGCCGCCCGCATGGACGGCGCCAACCTGTGGACCGAGTTCCGTGAAGTGGTGATGCCGCTGTCCGTCGGCGGCATGGCCTCGTGCGGTCTGCTGTGCCTGGTGCTGAGCTGGAACGAAGCCTTCTGGGCCTTGAACCTGACCTCGGCCAAGGCCGGCACCCTGGCCACGCTGATCGCCTCCTACTCCAGCCCCGAAGGCCTGTTCTGGGCCAAGCTGTCGGCCGCCTCGCTGATGGCGATTGCGCCCATCGTCGTGTTCGGCTGGTTCTCGCAAAAACAACTCGTCCAAGGCCTGACCTTCGGCGCCGTGAAGTAATCAAGCAAGGGAGACCACCATGTCCTACCTGGAACTCAAGAACGTCAAGAAAAGCTTCGGCGACGCCCACATCATCAAAGGTGTGGACCTGCAGATCAACAAGGGCGAGTTCATCGTCTTCGTCGGCCCGTCGGGCTGCGGCAAGTCCACCTTGCTGCGGCTGATCGCCGGGCTGGAGCCCATCACCAGCGGCCAGATGATGCTGGACGGGCGCGACATCACCTACACACCCTCGGGCCAGCGCGACCTGGCGATGGTGTTCCAAAGCTACGCGCTGTATCCGCACATGAGCGTGTACGACAACATGTCCTTCGCGCTGAAGTTGGCCAAGGTCGACCGGGCCGTCATCAAGACCAAGGTCGAGCGCGCCGCCACCCAGCTGAACCTGGCGAACTACCTGCATCGCACGCCCAAGGAGCTGTCCGGCGGCCAGCGGCAGCGCGTGGCCATCGGCCGCGCCATCGTGCGCGCGCCCAAGGTGTTTCTGTTCGACGAGCCGTTGTCCAACCTGGATGCAGCGCTGCGCGGCAACACCCGTGTGGAGATCAAGAAGCTGCACGAGTCGCTGGGCGCCACCACGATCTACGTGACGCACGACCAGGTCGAGGCCATGACCCTGGCCGACCGGGTGGTGGTGCTCAAGGACGGCCTGATCGAGCAGGTCGGCGCGCCGCTGGATCTGTACGACCGGCCGGCCAACCAGTTCGTCGCGCAGTTCATCGGCATGCCGTCCATGAACATGCTGCCGGCCAACGCGCTGCCCGAGGTCTCGCGCGTGACCGGCGGCAGGCTGCCTGCCGACGGCTTCCTGGGCGTGCGGCCCGAAGGCGTGCGGGTGCATCCGGGCGCCAAGACCGGCATGACCGGGCGCGTGGACCTGATCGAGGCGCTGGGCTCGGACACGCTGATCCACGTGGACGTGCAGGGCGTGACCATGATCGCGCGCCAGAACGAGCGCACCACCCTGGAGGAGGGCGATGCCGTGGGCGTGGAGATCGACCCCAGCGTGCTGCACATGTTCACCAAGGATGGCCGCACGCTGGCCACCGCTGACGCAAGGAGCACACCACTGTGAACCCCCTGTCTTCCGCGCCCGGCTCGGTCATCCTGCACCTGGGCCTGGGCTCGTTCCACCGCGCCCACCAGGCCGTTTACCTGCAACGCCTGATCGACGCGGGCGACACCCGCTGGACGCTGGCCGGCACCAACCTGCGGCCTGACATGGAGCCGGTCGTGCAGGCGCTGGCCGCTCAGGGCGGCGCCTACACGATGGAGACCATCTCGCCGGCGGGCCACTACGCGTACCAGCGCATCACCGCCATCCGCGAGGTGATCCCCCACGCGCCCGGCCTGGCGGCAATGGTGGCGCGCGGCGCCCACCCGGCCACGCGCATCGTCTCGTTCACCGTGACCGAGGCCGGCTACTACGTGGACCCTTTGCACCGGCTGGACCCGACGCTGCCGGAGCTGGCGGCCGACATCGCGCTGGCGCGCCGTGGCCTGGCCGGCCAGACGATCTACGGCGCGGTCGCCGCCATCCTGCGCGCGCGCCGCGCGGCCGGCTCCGGCCCGGTGACGCTGCTCAACTGCGACAACCTGCGCCACAACGGCGACCGCTTCCGGGCCGCTCTGCTGGCCTTTCTGCAGGCCGCCAACGACCTGCCGCTGTTCGAGTGGACACACGCGAACACCAGTTTTCCCAACACCATGGTCGACCGCATCACGCCGCGCCCGCCGCCAGAGCTGCGCGAGCGCGTGCGCGTGGCCACCGGCCAGGACGATGCCGCGCCCGTCACCGGCGAGAGCTTCATCCAGTGGGTGATCGAAGACAACTTCATTGCCGGGCGGCCCGCCTGGGAGCGGGTGGGCGTGGAACTGGTGAAGTCCGTCCAGCCATATGAAGAGGCCAAGATCCGCATCCTCAACGCCACCCACAGCGCCATCGCCTGGGCCGGCACGCTGGCAGGCCTGCAGTACATCCACGAGGGCACGCTGACGCCTGCCATCCGCCAGATGGCGTACGACTATGTGACGGACGACGTGATCCCTTGCCTGGACCGGCCGGGCAGTCCTGAGGCCCCCACGGCCGGGCTCCGCGCGGCCAGCCCCCCGGGGGGGGCGCCCGAACTTGGGGCGGCCGGGCGTTCCGGCAGCCCGGTGGACCTGCCGGCCTACCGCGACGTGGTGCTGGACCGCTTCTCCAACCCCGCCATCCGCGACACCAACCAACGCGTGGCGGCCGACGGCTTCGCCAAGATTCCCGGCTTCATCGCGCCCACCGTGCGTGAACGGTTGGCGGCGGGCCAGTCGATCGCGGCCGTGGCCATGCTGCCAGCGCTGTTCCTGGCGTTCCTGCAGCGCTGGCACCGCGGCGAGCTGGCCTACACCTACCAGGACCAGGGCATGGACCCGGCCGTCGCGCACGCCATCTGCGCCGCGCCGGACCCTGTCGCCGCGCTGGCCGCCGACCGTTCGCTGTGGGCCGAGCTGGCCGGCGATGCACGGCTGCTGGCCGGGTTGCGCGCGGCCGACCAGCGCGTGCAGGCGTTCGTGGCCGGGCAGGCGGCGTGAGCCGGCCGGGCCGCCGCACGGTTGTATCCTGAAGCCATGTCCTCCATGACCACGCGCCAGCGGCCCCGCCAGCGCCAGCCTGAGCTGGAGGGTGCCTTCGCACGGCTGCAGGCGCTGGGCTACGAGTCGCAGGACGAAGTCGGCGTGGTGCGCTGCCTGGCCCACGGTTTTCCGACACCACTGGCGCGTTGGCATTTTCACGACGAGTACGAGCTGCACCTGATCACCTGCACCTCGGGCAAGGCCTTCGTCGGTGACTGGATCGGGCATTTCGAGCCGGGCCACCTGGTGCTATGCGGGCCGCGGCTGCCGCACAACTGGATCTCGCTGGACGCCGGGGAGGGCGGCGTCGCCGAGCGCGACCTGGTGATCCAGTTCGAGCATGCGCCGCTGGAGCGGGCCGCCCACGATCTGCCCGAGCTGCGCGAGGTCATGCTGCTGTTGCAGCGGGCACGCCACGGGATCGAGTTCTTCGGCCTGTCCGGCCGGGCGCGTGAACATTGGCAGGCCGTCAAGTCGACGCGCGGGGTGCGCCGTTTCAGCCATTTCTGCGCCTACCTGGCCGATCTGGCGCAGTGTGGCGATTACCGGCTGCTGTCCACGGTGCAGATCCAGGGCGCCGAGGGTGCCGGAGAGCTGGACCAGATCAACCGCATCGTCGACCGCATCACGGGCAACCTGACCGAGCCGGTGAGCCTGGCCGATCTGGCGGCCGACCTGGGCATGAGCGAATCGCGCTTTTCGCGTTTCTTCCGGCGCGCCACCGGCAACAGCTTCACCGACTTCGTCAACATGGTGCGCATCAACAGTGCCTGCCGGCTGCTCATGCAAACCGACCACTACGTCACCGACATCTGCTACCAGGTCGGATTCAACAACGTGGCAAACTTCAACCGGCGTTTCCTGGAGTTGAAGGGGGTCACCCCGACCGAGTTTCGCCGCCAAGCAGATTCGCGCTTCGGCGGTTCACATTGAAAACTGCGCATGTACCTGGGATTGGATCTTGGCACCTCCGAGCTGAAGGCCTTGCTGCTGGCCGATGACCACGGGGTCGTCGGCGTGGCCCATGCGCCGCTGGTGGTCGAGCGGCCGCACCCCCTGTGGTCCGAGCAGGACCCGGCCACCTGGGTCGAGGCCTTGAACACCGTCATGGAGGCGCTGCGCGCGCGTCATCCGGACGCCATGCGCCGGGTAAGCGCCATCGGCTTGTCCGGCCACATGCACGGCGCCGTGTTGCTGGACGAGGCCGACGCCGTGCTGCGTCCGGCCATCCTGTGGAACGACGGGCGCAGCAGCGAGCAGTGCGAGGCGCTGACACGCGACGTGCCGCGCCTGGCGCAGATCAGCGGCAACCTGGCCATGCCCGGCTTCACGGCGCCCAAGATGATGTGGGTGCGCGAACACGAGCCCGCCGTCTTCGCACGCACGCGCCGCGTGCTGCTGCCCAAGGATTGGCTGCGGCTGGTGTTGAGCGGCGAGGCCGTGAGCGACATGTCCGACGCGTCCGGCACGCTGTGGCTGGACGTGGCGCGGCGTGACTGGTCCGACGAACTGCTGGCCGCCAGCGGCCTGACGCGCGCGCACATGCCGCGTCTGGTCGAGGGCAGCACGCTATCGGCCATGCTGCGCCCGTCGCTGGCCGCGCGCTGGGGCATGGGGCCTGCGGTGAAGATCGCCGGCGGCGGCGGCGACAACGCGGCCAGCGCTGTCGGCATGGGGCTGGTGCGGCCCGGCCAGGGCTTTCTGTCGCTGGGCACCTCGGGCGTGATCTTCGTCTGCACGGCCGGCTTTGCGCCCAACCCGGCGCGCGCCGTCCACGCCTTCTGCCATGCGGTGCCGGACAGCTGGCACCAGATGTCGGTGATGCTGTCGGCCTCCAGCGCGATCGACTGGGCCATGCGCTGCTTTGGCTTCACCGACGTGCCCGGCTTCTTCGGCGCTGCGGCAGCGTTGGACAACGCGGCCCGCGCCCGCGCGCCGCTGTTCCTGCCCTACCTGTCGGGCGAGCGCTCGCCGCACAACGACGCCCACGCCAAGGGGGTGCTGTTCGGGCTGACGCAGGTGCATTCGCGTGCCGACATGGCCTATGCCGTGGCCGAAGGCGTGGGCCATGCGGTGCGCGACGGCCTGGACACCTTGACGCGGCCGGATACTGCTGCGCCGCTGGCCCTGGTCGGCGGCGGTTCGCGCAGCCCCTGGTGGTCGCAGCTGCTGGCCGACATCCTGCAAACGCCGTTGGCGCTGGGCGCAGGCGGCGAGGCCGGCGGCGCGCTCGGCGCCGCCCGGCTGGGCTGGCTCTGTGACGGCGGCAGCCTCGCCAGCGTCTGCGTGCAGCCCGAGGAGCGCCAGCGCTTCAACCCCGACACGGCCGCGGCCACGCTGCATGGCCCGCGCTTCGCGCGCTTCCAGGCCATCTACCAGGCGTTGCGCCCGCTGTTCCCGCCGACTTGAGCACGCTGGCGGGAGAATCGCGCTTTCGATTCTCCTGAGCCCACCATGCAACGCCGTGCCCTCGTCCTGTTCTCCGGCGGCCAGGACTCCACCACCTGCCTGGCCCATGCGCTGACGCGCTACGCGCATGTGGAGACGATCGCCTTCGACTACGGCCAACGCCACCGCATCGAGCTGGACGCCCGCCTGGTCGTGCTGCGCCAGCTGCGCGCGCAGTTCGCGCTCTGGGCGCCACGGCTGGGTGATGACCACCTGCTGGCCGTGCCGGTGCTGGGCGAGATCAGCGAGACGGCGCTGACGCGCGAGATCGTCCTGGAGATGGAGGGCTCGGGCCTGCCCAACACCTTCGTGCCGGGGCGCAACCTGCTGTTCCTGACGCTGGCCGCCGCACTGGCCTACCGGCGCGGGCTGGACGTGCTGGTCACCGGCGTCTGCGAGACTGACTTTTCGGGCTACCCGGATTGCCGCGACGACACCATGAAGGCCATGCAGATCGCCCTGTCGCTCGGCATGGACCGCCGCATCCTCATCGACACCCCGCTGATGTGGATCGACAAGGCCGAGACCTGGGCGCTGGCCGCATCGCTGGGCGGCCCGGCGCTGGTCGAGCTGGTGCTGGAGCACACCCACACCTGCTACCTGGGCGAGCGCGGCGCACGCCACCTCTGGGGATATGGCTGCGGCGCGTGCCCGGCCTGCAGCCTGCGGGCGCAGGGCTGGCAGCGTTACAGCGGCGCCTGAGTCATACCCAGCCGAAGGCGCCCATCACAGCGCCTGCCCCCAGCAGCCACAGCAGGTGCAGCCGCGTGCGCCAGACCACGAGCGCGGTGACCGCCGTCAGCGCCCACAGCTTCCAGTCGCGCGCCGGCACGTCGTGCGTGGCGGTCAGCACCCAGCCGGTGGCGATCAGCAGCGCCACGACGATGGGCGCCATGCCCTGCTTGAAGGCCCGCACGCTGCGCAGGTGGCGGTTGCGGTGGCCCCACTGCGCGCTGAAGTAGGTCAGCGTGGTGCTGGGCAACAGGATGCCGAACATGGTGGCCAAAAGGCCCAACGCAGCCGTGGGGTAGCCGCCGGCATTCAGGCCCACGTTCCAGCCCATCAGTGCCACGAACAGCACGTTCGGCCCGGGCGCGGCCTGGGCAATGGCGATCGATGCGTTGAACTGCGGGTCGGTCAACCAGCCCTGCTGGTCGACCAGGAAGCGGTGCATGTCCGGCGCCGTCGTGATGGCGCCGCCCACGGCCAGCAGCGACAGCGAGGCGAAGTGCAGGAACAGCGTCAGCCAGTCGGCCGCGCCAAGGGTCAGCTGCAGGCCGCCCGTCATGCGGTGTGCCTCCATGCCGCGCACTTCACCAGCCACGAGCGCATCCGGGGCAGCCGGGCGGCGCTCATGCCGGCAACCTGCGGTAGGCCAGCACGCAGCCCACGGTGCCCAGGCCCAACAGCACGACCACCAGGGGCCAGCGCAGCAGCGCGACGCCGGCAAAGCAGGCCAGGCCGAGCACCAGGCACAGGTGGCGCCCCAGCACATTGGCTTGCAGCGCGGTCAGCAGCTTGATGCCGGTGGCCGCGATCAGGCCGGCGGCCACGGCGCCCATGCCCCGCAGCGCGCCCGCCATGTGCGGATCGTCGGCAAGACGGGTGTAGCCGATGGCCAGCAGCAGCACCACGCACATCGGCGCCACCAGCATGCCGGCCAGCGCCGCCATGGCGCCGGCCAGGCCGAAGTAGCGCGCGCCGATCATCAACGACAGGTTGACCACGTTGGGCCCCGGCATGATCTGCGCGACCGCCCATTCCTCCACGAACTCCTCGCGTGTCATCCAGCGCTTTTTTTCGACCAGCTCGCGCTGCACGACTGCCAGCACGCCGCCGAAGCCCTGCAGCGCGAGCCAGGTGAACGAGAGGAAAAGATCGGTCTTGGACGAGGGCTGCGACGTGGCGCCGGGGCTGGCCGGCGCGGCCGCGGGGGAGGGGGCGGGCATGGGCGCGGATTATCGCGGGCGGCGGGCGCCCGTCCAACGTCGCGCGGTCAAGCCGTCGGCGCCGTGGCCGGTGCCGACCCGTCGCCCGCCACGTACTGCAGCCCCGGCGCGGCCCCCGGCGCCAGCACCAGCGTGCGCGTGGGAAAGGCGAAGCCCACGTCCATGGCTGCCAGTTCGCGCATCAGGCCGATGTAGATGGCCTGCTGGTTGTCCATGTAGAGCTTGTAGTCGGCGGTCTGCATGATGTAGATGACCACATAGTCCAGCGAACTTTCGCCCAGGCCGGCCAGGTGCGCGCGGTCGAACACCACCTGCGGCTGCGCCTCGATCACACGCCGGACGACGCCGGGGATGGCCTCGGCCTGCTCGGGCGTGGTGTCGTAGGTCACGCCGAACTTGAACTCGACGCGCCGCGTCTGCATGCGCTTGAAGTTGCGCAGCGAGCCCTTGAGCATCTCGGTGTTGGAGACCACGATCTGCTCGCCCGCCAGGCTGCGCACGCGCGTGGTCTTCAGCCCCACGTGTTCCACAGTGCCCGCCACGGTGCCGTTGTTGATCGCATCGCCGACCTCGAACGGCTTGTCCAGCGCGATGGCGATCGAGGCAAACAGATCGCCCAGGATGTTCTGCGCCGCCAGCGCCACCGCGATGCCGCCGATGCCCAGGCTGGCCACGAAGGCCGTGATGTTGAACCCCAGGTTGCTCAGCACCGCCAGCGCCACGATGGTCCACAGGGCGGTGTTCAGCCCCCAGCCGATCAGCGTGCTGGAGACGCTGGCCTGCGGCGTGCTGCCGGGCGCGCTTTGGCGCAGCAGGTAGTTGTGCATGGACAACTCGATCAGCTTGGCCCCCCACAGCGCGATCTGCAGCGCCACCGTCACATACCACAGCTGCGCCACGCGGCCGGACCAGCGCGGCGGCAGGTCCAGCACGTTCAGGCCGACCAGCACGGCCCCCACGAGCAGCAGCACGCCGTTGGTGCGCTCCAGCATCTGCGCCAGCATGGGCCGCACCGCTGCCACCCCGCTGACCGTCGGCGCAGCCGGGGCCCGTGCCTGCAGGCGCGTGCGGGCCAGACGCAGCACCGTCGTCAGGATCAAGTGGGAGACCAGCGCGCTGACCAGCGCGAACGCCCAGTTGTGCAGGCCGATGCCGAGAAAGGTGGTGGTGGAGAACCAATGTTGCAGATCGTTCATGCCGGCGTTTATAAGGGCTGCGCGCCCTGCGGGCTATCGTTGCCGGGCGCCGCGTCGCGTAGGAAGGCGCCGTCCAGCCTCAGCGCTTGGCAACATGGCCGCGCGCGAACACCGTGCCCCCGCCCAGGATCAGCGCCAGCGTCCAGAAGGCCGGCACCATGCCGGCCGCCGCGCCCAGGCCACCGAACAGAATTGGCAGGAACACCTGGCTGGCGTTCATCACCGTGCTGCGCACGCCCAGGGCCTCGCCCGCGCGGCCGGGCGGCGCCACCGCGTGCACCAGGCTCATCACCATGGGCTGCGTGCAGCCCAGGCTGAGGCCGATCACGAAGGCCAGCACCAGCAGCACCGGCACCGCCGTGAACAGCGGGAACAGCAGGTAGACCACCGCCGTCACACCCAGCGACAGGCACAGCGTCTGCCATTCGTCCAGGTGCCGCTGCAGCACCGGCATGCCCAGGCGCACGACGAAGGTCGCCACGCCGAAGCAGCCCATGATCAGCCCGATGGTCGAGGCCGACAGCCCGATGCGCGTGCCCTGCACCGGCACCATGAAGGTGAACATGTCCCAGCTCATCGACAGCAGCCCGCTGATGATGAACACGGCGCGCATGCGCGGCGCGCGCAGCAGCTCCATCACACGGCCCGTGCTGGCGGCCCCGCCCGGCCCGGTGCGCGGCACCAGCCGGATGCGCAGCAGCACTAGCGTGGCCAGCGCCAGCAGCGGGAAGAGCACCAGCACGCCGAACGTGGCCCGGTGGCCCAGCGCGTCGATGCTGATGCCGGCGATCACCGGGCCCAGCACGGTGGAGACTGAGAACGCCAGCGACAGCATGGTGAAGGCGCGCACGCGCATGGCCGCTGTCGTCGAGTGCCCGACCTCGTTGTAGATCGTCATGTGCAGCAGCATGAAGCCGCTGCCCAGCAGCATGCTGGCCACGCACAGCACCGGCACGCTGGGCCACAGCACGGGCAGCGCGACGCCCAGCACCGTGAGGATGGTGGCGATGCGCGCCGGGCGTTGCATGCCGACGCGGTCGATCCAGCGGCCCAGCCGCACCGACAGCAGCATCGGCAGGATGGACAGCAGGCTCACCTGCAGTCCGACGATGAAGGTGGATGCCTGCAGCGTGATGGCGTAGAGCGTCAGCGATACCCGCCCGCCGGTGAAGGCCAGGTGCACCAGCACCAGAACGGCCATCAGCGGCAGCAGCCTGCGCAGCATCGATGGCGCCGTGGCGTCGACCGCCTGCGCGTGCTCTCCCGGTTCCATGCCGTGGTGCGTCGGGGCTCTCAGACCTGTACGAGGTCGGCGATGCAGTCGTCGACGCGGCGCAGCCAGTCCAACACGGAGGGCGGCAACGGTTCGGCTTGCGCGCCGGCCCAGCGCCGGCCCACGTTGCGTGTCAGCGTACGCAGCTGCCAGGCCATCTCCTGGGCGATGAGTGAGAGTTCGCTCATCAGCACCTCGTCGTCACCGTCCTCGCTGCCGAGCATGCGCAACTGATCAGCGCTGGCGCCAGCTCCGGCCAGCAGGCGGCGCATCTGCTCGCACTGTTGCGTGATCGGCACCATGCCGGCGCTGCGGGCTGGCGGTAGATTCCTGGCCTGCGCCAGTGCGGCCGGCCAGTCGGCCAGCAGGCCGTCCATGGCAATCAGCCGCTGCGCGGGTGAGGCCACCGGCTCCAGCGAGGCCAGCTCGGTGGGCGACGCGGCCACGCCGTCTTGGCTCAACTGGCGCAGCACGGCCATCACCTGGTCGCACAGCGCCGGGTCGTACCGGTGGCGATTCGTGCGCAGCAACAGCGACAGCCGCAGCGCCGACAGGCCACGCCCAGGCCGCAGCAGCGCGGACATCACCTGCGCCAGCGACACCGTGCGGCCCCAGGCGCTGATCTTGTCGCCGGCCAGCCCGGCGGGGTAGCCCGAACCATCCAGCAGTTCATGGTGTTCACGCACCGCGCGGATCAACTCGCGCGGATATTCGTGGTGGCGCTCCAGCAGCAGGCCCGAGATCAGCGGGTGCGAATACAGCTGGCGCCGTTGCGCGCTGGTCAACGGGCCTTCGGTGTTCAGCAGCGCCGGGTCGATGTGCAGCATGCCCAGGTCTTGCACCAGCCCGGCGGCGGCCAGCATCACGACGTCATAGCGCAGGCCGTTGCCGCCGCGCGCCAGCCAGCCGGCCAACAGGGCGGTGCACACGGCGTAGTGGAACAGCGCGGGATGCACATCGCGCGCCACGCTCAGCTGGAAGGCCACGGGTGGTGGCAACGGCACCGCCTCCAATGCATCGAGCAGTTGGGCCTGCGCCGCAGGTGAACCCAGCAGATAGGCCAGCACCGGGCGGCGGCTGATCAAGTCTTCACCGGCCGCCCGCAGTGCCTTGCCGTTCACGCTGTCTTCGGCCAGCAGGCTGTCTTCCAGCGGCACGGCCAGCTGGTGGCGCATCAAACGTTCGTAGAGGCCGGGGTCAACAGTGACGCCTTGCTCGATCAGCTTGACGCCTTGCGAGCTGTAGATGGCCGTGGTCGCCTTGGGGGGGCGCTGGTCGGTGAGCTGCTGGACGGCTTGCTGAAAATTGGGCGAGACGCTCGGCAGGGGCATCTGTTGGTTGTATCACAGGGTTTACGAATTGGTTGTCACATCCGGCTTGCAGACGGACAGCCGAATGCCCCCGGCGCGACGCGGACGGGGCCATGCCACCTAAAATCGCGCATCCCCCGCCTTTCGTCCTTCGCCCAGGACACATCCCCGATGAATGCCCCGGTCGACGTCTCCTTTTTCGCGCGCGCCGCAAAACCGCTCGCCAGCTACCGCAAGTACTGGGCGGCCCGCTTCGGCACGGCCAAATTTTTGCCCACCTCGCGCGAGGAAATGGTCGCGCTCGGCTGGGACAGCTGCGACATCGTGCTGGTGACCGGCGATGCGTATGTCGACCACCCCAGCTTCGGCATGGCCGTGATCGGCCGCATGCTGGAGGCGCAGGGCTTTCGCGTCGGCATCATCGCGCAGCCTGACTGGCAGAGCGCCGAGCCATTCCGCGCGCTCGGCAAGCCGAACCTGTTCTTCGGCGTGACCGCCGGCAACATGGATTCGATGATCAACCGCTACACGGCGGACCGCAAGATCCGCAGCGATGACGCCTACACGCCGGGCGACGTTGGCGGTGCCCGGCCCGATCGCGCTGCCATCGTCTATTCGCAGCGTTGCCGCGAGGCCTGGAACGACGTGCCCATCGTGCTCGGTGGCATCGAGGGCAGCCTGCGGCGCATCGCGCACTACGACTATTGGTCCGACAAGGTGCGCCGCTCCATCGTGGTCGATGCCAAGTGCGACTTGCTGCTGTATGGCAACGCCGAGCGCGCCATCGTCGAGGTGGCACACCGGCTGGCCGCACGCGAGCCGGTGGCGCAGATCACCGACGTGCGCGGCACTGCCTTCGTGCGCCGCGAGTCGATCGAGGGCTGGTTCGAGATCGATTCGACCAGCGTGGACGCGCCGGGCCGCGTCGAGGCGCATGTCAACCCGTACCTGATGGTGTCCGAGCAGGCCAAGGCCAACGGCGCCACCTGCAGCCGCGACGACGAAGCCCAGGCTGTGGCCGACCAGGCCAACGCCGGCGGCGCCAGCGTCAAGCCGCTGCAGTTCGTGCCCAACCCGCGTGTGCAGCTGAAGGTGCCGCCGCGCGACCGCTCGGTGATCCGGCTGCCCAGCTATGAGCAGGTGAAGTCTGACGCCGTGCTGTATGCCCACGCCAACCGCGTGCTGCACCTGGAAACCAACCCCGGTAACGCCCGCGCGCTGGTGCAGGCACATGGCGAGGGCGCGACCGCGCGTGATGTGTGGATCAACCCGCCGCCGATCCCGCTGACCACGGCCGAGATGGACATGGTGTTCGACCTGCCCTATGCGCGCAGCCCGCACCCGCGCTATGCGGACGAGGCCGGCAGCCATGACGGCGCGACCAAGATCCCGGCCTGGGAGATGATTCGCTTTTCCGTGAACATCATGCGCGGCTGCTTCGGCGGCTGCACCTTCTGCTCGATCACCGAGCACGAGGGCCGCATCATCCAGAGCCGCAGTGAAGAATCGATCATCCGTGAGGTGGAAGACATCCGCGACAAGGTGGCCGGCTTCACCGGCACCATCTCGGATCTGGGCGGCCCCACGGCCAACATGTACCGCATCGGCTGCAAGACGCCCGAGATCGAGGCCGCCTGCCGCAAGCCCAGCTGCGTGTACCCCGGCATCTGCTCGAACCTGAACACCAGCCACGACCCACTGATCAAGATCTACCGCCGAGCGCGGGCCTTGAAGGGCATCAAGAAGATTCTGATCGGCTCCGGACTGCGCTACGACCTGGCGGTGCAGAGCCCCGAATACGTGAAAGAGCTGGTGCAGCACCACGTCGGCGGCTACCTCAAGATCGCGCCAGAGCATACCGAGCAAGGCCCGCTCACGAAGATGATGAAGCCCGGCATCGGCAGCTATGACAAGTTCAAGCGCATGTTCGAGCAGTACTCGGCAGAGGCGGGCAAGAAGCAGTACCTGATCCCGTACTTCATCGCCGCGCACCCCGGCACCAGCGACGCGGACATGATGAACCTGGCCGTCTGGCTCAAGAAGAACGGGTTCCGCGCCGACCAGGTGCAGACCTTCTACCCCAGCCCCATGGCCACGGCCACGGCCATGTACCACAGCAACAAGAACCCGCTGCGCAAGGTGACGCGCGACAGCGAGGGCGTGGACATCGTGCGCGGCGACAAGCGCCGCCGGCTGCATAAGGCCTTCCTGCGCTACCACGATTCGAACAACTGGCCGCTGCTGCGCGAGGCGCTCAAAGCCATGGGCCGCGCCGATCTGATCGGCAACGGCAAGCACCATCTGATCCCCAGCTGGCAGCCGCTGAACGATGGTGGCTACGAGAGCGCGCGGCGCAAGAACTCGACGCCGGGGCCCAGTGCGTCTCAGGCTGCGGCGAAGCCGGTCAAGGGCAGGCTGCTGACCCAGCACACCGGCCTGCCGCCGCGTGAGACCGGCGCGCCCCGCCGCAAGCCGCGCTGAGCGCGGCGGGCGCGCCGGGCCGTCAGCTCAACCGCGTTCCCGCAGCACAGCGCCCAGCGCCTCCACCAGCGTCGCGCACTGGGCGTCGCTGCCGATGCTGATCCGCAGCCATTGTTCGATGCGCGGCTGACGGAAGTGACGCACCAGAACGGCCCGCGCGCGCAGGGCCGCCGCCAGTGCACCCGCGTCGTGCTCGGGATGGCGCACGAACAGAAGGTTGGCCTGCGAAGGCAGCACCGTGAAACCCAGCCCTGCCAGTTCCTGCGCCCACGACGCGCGGGTCGTCACGACTTGGGCACATGCGGCGCAACCGGCGCTACAGGCAGCTTGATGGCCTGAAGAAGGTGAGGCCTGCAGACCATGGGCGCCACTGCGCCCACTCGGCTGTCCGCAGCGGCACGCTGAGGCAGTGCATTTCAACCTTGTCCGCGATGTGGAACCTACACCACGGAATGTGGCACGACCCTCGTGCGCCGCGCCATGGATGCACTTCTTGAAGCCTCAAGTCGTGCACCTGGACGCGAGCGTTCACAGCACGATTTTGCCGTTCTTCCAGCCACCGCTGCCGCTGCTGATCGCAGCCATCAAGCGGTCCAAGTAGTCCCCGAAGCTGCTGGCAATCACCGTCCCCCCAAATCCATGATCGTGCCGAATCAGTTGCCCGACGGTGCCTGCAGGCCCCGGGACAAGATCAATAAAGACCCAGTTCCCAGAAAAGCTAAATCCAATGGGTATCCACTTCGGCTGCGGCCCGGGTCGCACCGGTTTAGGACTCACTAAATGGGCAACATCTTCGTCGTCCTCGGACATGTCGGCCAAGTCCTCCTCGGTGAAAATTCTGCTGGTGTGCCTCCACATTTCCAAGACTTTCGCAAGCGGAAGCCAAGGGCAGTCTGGAGGGAGAAGTACGGGTTCTGGAGCGTCGTCACGAAAAATATCGCATCCGTCATGGCGCAAATAGGCGTTTCGGACGTCCTCTGGAAATTCCAAGCCCATTTCCATCTCTACTGCACGGATGTGGCCGAGCGTCGCTGACGCCCGAAGGCTCTTCAAAACGTCCGGTTGGTTGTTCGCCAAATGAGATTCCAGCCGCTCCCATCTAGTCACATTTTCTTTCTTCATTTGATTCTTCTTTAATCAACGTGACCCAAAAATCGTCACCACCCTGCGATGTTCCGGCATCGGCAGAGCTTGTAAAGTCTAGTACGCGCTCGTAGTGTAAAAAGACGCCATACTGCGAACCCGACTTTGTATTGTGCGATAGCAAAATCCTTCTAACAGATGTCTGTGCGGGGTTATTGGACGCCCGCTCCAAGTTGCCGCAAAAGGGTATTCATCGCAAGAGCAGCAGCGGCGGCGTTGGAGCAATTGGCAGATCGCTGCCGGGGAAGTCTGGTCAGCCACAACGAAGCAGAATTTTGCACCTCAGAGCAGGCTGCTTTCCGGTTGGCCTCGATCACAGAAGCAAACCTAGTGCGGCGCATCGCTTGTCCTATGCCAGCGACAAGTTCGAAGCCCACGCGCAGCCCGGCCAGCGCATACGACTTCGACATGGTCTGCACCACCAGCAGGTTCGGATACCGCTTCACCAGCGCCGCTGCACTCTGACCGCCAAACCCCACATAGGCCTCGTCGACCAGCACCACGCGCCCGGGCGCTGCCGCCAGGAGCCGCTCGATGTCCGCCAAGGGCAGTCCAATGCCCGTTGGCGCATTCGGATTGGCCAGCACGATGCCTGCGCAGCCCCGTCCAGCCAGCGCGGCCAGCGCGGCGACGTCGATGCGCAAGCCTTCGTCGACCGGCACCATCTGTGCCGTGATGCCGTACAGCAGCGCCCAGCTGCGATAGAAGGTGTAAGTGACGTCGGGGAACAGCAGCGGGCCGGGCTGCTGGAAGAATGCGAAGAAGGCGTGGGCCAGCACCTCGTCGGAGCCGTTGCCGACGAAGACCTGGGCTGGCTCCAGGCCATGCCGCGCGGCAATGGCTTCGCGCAGCGCCGTCGATTCGGGATCTGGATAGCGCTCCAGCCCTTCATGTGCCGCGTGCGCAATGGCCTCCACGGCACGCGCCGAGGGTGGCATCGGGTGTTCGTTGGTGTTGAGCTTGACGAGGTTCGCGATGTGCGGTTGCTCACCGGGCACATACGGCTCGAGCGCCGCGATGCACGGGCTCCACAGTGGTGACGAAGAGGCGGCGGTCATGCGGTGATCGTAACTTCCGGTCCCGGTCATGGCGCCCACCATCTGCAGCCACGCTGTTCGCCGGGATGGCTTGCCGGCGGTGTGACCGCCCAAGAGAAAGCCGCTGAACGTTGCCATTCAGCGGCCGGGGGGAGCGGGAAAGCTCAGCCGCCCTTGCGCGAGCGCTTGCCCGGGTTCTTCTTGCTGCGCGTGGCGACGCCGCGCTCCAGACTGATCTTCTGGCCGCCGCCGGTGCGGCGGGCGGAAAAGCCGCCGGCAGGCGTGGGTGAGGGGGTGGCCTTGCGATCGGCTTCGGTGACGACTTTGTTGCCCATGATTGCTCCTGAATGGCGTGACGAAAACCCGCGATGATCGCACACCTGTCAAGTCTCGATCTGGTAACGGGCCTGGGCGCACGCACGGCGCCATACGGCGCGCAGATCGTGAACACACGGCGCATCGCGCTGCGCGGGTTTGCCAGCGGCCCCGCGGGCTCTCAGGGGCGGCGCTCGACGGCGCCCGGCCGCGCCTTCTCGGCCGGTGCGTTCCAGCGCCAGTTCGCGAAATACGGCACCAGTTCGGAGAGATGCTGCACGCTCGGCACCGGCGTGTTGGGCACGGCCTGGCGCCCACCGTCGTTGAACCAGACGGTGTGCAGCCCGCACCGGGCCGGGCCGTGCACGTCCTGCTCCAGCGAGTCACCGACCATGGCCATGTGGTCCGACGGCACGCCGGTGGCGCGTTCGACGGCCAGCCAGAACGCGGGGTCGTCCTTGCGGGCGCCGATGTCGGCGTAGCAGAAGATCTGCTGGAAATGCCGCCGCAGGCCGGCGCGTTGCAGCGCCTCGCCGATCTGCTCGCGGCTGGACACGGCAGCGTTGGTGGCGATGTGCAGTGGCCAGCGTGCCGCCAGCGCGGCCAGCGTGGCCGCTGCGCCGGGCGTGACGATGACCTCGGGCCAGTGCGCCATTGGCAGGTCTTGCGGCCCGTTCTCGGCCATCAGCGTTCCGCCCCAGTCGAAGCAGATGCTGCGCAGTGCGAGCGAGCGCATCACGCGGGCAGAACGTGTAGCGGCACGTCCTGTTCGCGGGCCAGCCGTTCCAGCTGTTTGCGGGTGCGCGAGGCAAAAAACGCGGCGATCGCCTCGCGCGTGGCGGCGGACAACATGCTTTTGCGCGACGCGTCGGTGACGCCGCAAGCCTCGCACAGCGCCTGGGCGAAGTGCGGCTCTAGCGCGGCCACGGCGACCCGGCCATCCTTGCACGGGTAGACACGGTAGCCGGCATGGGCACCGCCGACCGAGCCCTTGGGCGCCGTCAGGCCCCAGGTGCGCGGCAGCGCCAGGTAGCCTGCAGCGTCGGCCAGCGCCACTTCCAGAAACACGCCACGGCCTTTGGCCGCCCGCAGCAGCTGGGCTTGCAGCACGGCCTCGCTGGCCATCAGCGAGCCACCCATGTCGGCGTACAGCGTGGGTGGCAGCGCCAGGCCGTCGACCAGGCCGTGTTCGGCCAGGTAGGTCAGGTCGTGGCCCGGCTCCTCGGCACGCGCGCCGGTGGCGCCGACGATGGCCACTTGCGAGAGCTGCGGGTACCGCCGGTGCAGTTGGCGCCAGTCAAGGTCCAACTTGGCCAGTGCCGACGGGCGGAACGAAGTGATCAGCACATCGGTACGCGCCAACTCGCGGTGCAGGGCCTTCTGGCCGGCGTCCGTCTTCAGGTTGGCCTGCAGCACGCGCACGCCCTGGTGCAGATCAGCGTAGGCCGCGGGCGCGTAGACGGCCATCGGGTCGCCGGCACCGCCGTCGGGCGCGGGCGGCTCCAGCTTGACGCAGCGGGCGCCCATGGCCCGGCAGCGCATGAGCGCCGCCGGGCCGGGCAGGTTCAACGCCAGGCTGAGGATGCGTACACCAGCCAGCGGGCGGGGCGGGGCATTCCTTCGAGTGGGGGACGGTATGGGAGCAGTGACGGCCATGGATGAACAGTGCAGTGGCGAATGGCGCTGGAAAGCGAAGGCAGGCGCGGGCGGCATGGCCGCTGTGGTGCGCGTGTACGTCGGGCGGCGCCGCCAACTCGTGGTGACGCGTGCCGTGCTGGGCCTGTCAAATTTAGCAGGCTAGGCGACCGGCTCGGCCCCATCATCAAAATTTCACCCATTCGCGCAGAGTTGTGCACATATTCTCTGTAGCAGGCGTGAGTGCACAGTGACGTATGCCTGCTCAGCCCCCGCTTACCGGACCTGCCTGCAGCGCTGCCCACTCGCCGTCGGTGAACAACCGCGAGCGCGTGAGGAACCGCTGTCCCGTCGGCCCCTCCAGCGAAAACATGCCGCCGCGCCCCGGCACCACGTCGATGATCAGCTGCGTGTGCTGCCAGTACTCGTACTGCGCACCGCTGATGTAGAACGGCATGCCGCCGATGTCGCCCAGCCGCCGGTCGACCTCGCCCACGATGAATTCGCCGAGGGCATAGCACATGGGCGCGCTGCCGTCACAGCAGCCACCGGACTGGTGGAACATCAAAGGCCCGTGCTGCGCGGCAAGGGTCTCGATGAGCACCAGCGCAGCGGGCGTGGCCGTCACGCGGTCGACGGCGGTCACTGGGGTGCCTGGGGCTTGCGGCGCGGCGCTCATCCAAACACCAACTTGCCCTTCATGATCGACCAGTGCCCGGGGAACGAGCAGAAGAAGCTGTAGTCGCCGCCCTTGGTCAGCTTGGCCGTGGAAAAGCTGATCTTCGTGCTGCCCCCGCCGCCGATCACCGGCGTGGCCGCCAGCACGCGTTCGTCGCCGGGCTTCACATAACCGCCAGCGGGACCGGCATTCATGC
The DNA here is from genome assembly GCF_056521305.1 of Rhodoferax sp. RT4P68. Taxonomy (NCBI): domain Bacteria; kingdom Pseudomonadati; phylum Pseudomonadota; class Betaproteobacteria; order Burkholderiales; family Comamonadaceae; genus Rhodoferax; species Rhodoferax sp. RT4P68. The sequence continues at coordinate 79,155 of NZ_JBWMBB010000012.1, read as the reverse complement.
CGGCCAGGGCGACCGAGCGCATGGCTGCGGTGTCGGTCAGCACCCAGTTGTGGCCCATCGCCGTGACCGGCAGCGTGCCGCTGTGTTTGAGCGTCAGCTCCACGGCCGTGCAGTCGGCCGCGACCTTCAGCTCGGGCTGGTCGAACTGCATCTGATCGTTCGAGCTGATGGTGAGGGCACAGGTCTTGGCCTGCACCGAGGCGCAGGCGGCCAGGGCGATGCCGGCCGAGAACGCGCGAAGGAGAGTGGATGTGTTCATGTCTGGCAGTAGAAAAGGGTCGTGTTTACCAGTCGGTCGGGCAGCCGGTGCAGCCCTCGAACTCGACATCGGAGAACACCGCGAAGCGCAGCTTGGTGCCGCGCATGGAGGCGTTGCGAAAGCTCGACGTGCTGAACTTGGTCTCCTGCACGTCGGCGCTGTCCAGCGTGGCGCCCTCGTAGCGCGTGCCGATGGACCAGGCGCCCGACAGGTTGGCGCCCGTCAGGTCGGCCTGCATGAAATCGGACTTGCTCATGCGCGCCGATTCGAAATCCGCGCCGACCAGCCTGGCCCGCACGAAGCGCGCCTGCGCCAGGTAGGCCTTGCCGAACTGCGCGGCGATCGCCGTCGCGTCCGTGAAGTCCGCGCCGACCAGGTTGGCCGCGCGCAGGTCGGCCCGGCTCAGGTTGGCGCCACGAAAATCCGCGCCGCGCAGGTCCTTGCCCACGAGGTTGGCAAAGCGCAGGTCGGCCCCGGCGCACTGGGCCTTGGGCCCGGGCGTGCAGGTGGGCGTTTGCGCGGCAGCACTTAGTGAGGCTGCCAACGCCAGGGCGCCCAGCAGCCCAGACAGAACAGGGGGCCGCGGAGCAGGCCATGCCAGCAGACGCCGCGGAACTGACTCTGCCAGGCCGCTGGCGGCGCCCCCTTGAGGGGGTTGGCGGAGCGCGAAGCGCGCAGACTGGGTGTGTTTCATGACTTCGGCAGCTTGAACACCCAGTACGAGCCGCCCTGCGTGACGGTCTTCGTCAGGTCAGCCATGTCGCCTCCCCACAGTGGCACGGCGCCGCCATAGCCCGAGGCGATGCCGATGTACTGCTCGCCGTCCTGGTCCCAGGTGACGGGGATCGAGATGATTCCCGAGCCGGTCTGGAACTTCCACAGCTCCTTGCCGTCCTTGGCGTCGAAGATCTTCACGTAGCCGTTCGACGTGCCCGTCACCACCAGCCCGCCGGCCGTGGCCAGCGTGCCGGCCCACAGTGGATAGACCTCCTTCTTCTCCCAGGCGATCTTGCCGGTCTGCGGGTCCAGCGCGCGCAGCGTGCCGACGTGGTCGTCGTGCAGCCGCTTGATGCGAAAGCCCATGCCCAGGTAGGCCGATCCGGGCTTGTAGGTCAGGTGCTCGGCCCAGTAGTCCATGCCCCAGTGGTTGGCGGCGATGTAGAACAGGCCGGTGTCCGGGCTGTAGCTCATCGGGTTCCAGTTCTTGCCGCCCAGGAACGGCGGCGAGACGAACACCGATGGCCCCTTGTCCTGCCCCTCGGCCGGTTGCTGCGGGCGCTGGCCGGGGTTCTCGATCGGCCTGCCCGTCTTGAGGTCGAAGCCCTTGGCCCAGGTCACGCCGTCCACGAACGGGAACGCCGCCAGCAGCGCCGTGGGCTTGTTGGGGTAGCCCGCGCCCGTGGCCAGCTTGTTCACATCGGTCACGAAGAAGAAGCCGTTGCGGTCGGCATGGCCGCCGGCCTTGACGGTCTTGCCGTTCTTGTCCTTGTAGTCGAACAGCACGATCTCGTTGTTGCCCGAGAAATCCCAGGTGTCGTTCGGCGTGTGCTGAAAGAAGCCCTTCAGGTCGCCGGTGGTTGCGTCCACATACGCCTGGCCCGAGGTGAACAGGCTGTCGAACTTGGCCGGGTCGCCGCCCTGCGGCGTGCGCAGGTTGCCGTTCCAGGGCGCTGGGTTGCCGGCGCCGATGACCACTGTGTTGGTCTCCGGGTCGAAGGTGGCGCTCTGCCATGGCGCGCCGCCGCCCTGGCTCCAGGGCTGGGTCTTGCCGGTCGCGCTCTTGGGGTCGCTGGGCCACGAGGGCGCCTTGGGGTCGCCCGTGTGGGTGCTCGTCTGGCCGTTCAGCCGGCCCTGGTGGCCTTCGACCAGCGGGCGCGCCCAGACCTCTTCACCGGTGTTCGGGTCACGCGCGAACAGCCAGCCGACGACGCCGAATTCATCGCCCGAGCTGCCGTGGATCAGCAGCACGCGTCCGTTCTTCTCTTTGACCAGCGTGGGCGCGCCGGTCATGGTGTAGCCCACTTTGTGGTCGCCGAACTTCTTGTTCCAGACCACCTTGCCGGTGTCCTTGTTCAGCGCGATCACGCGCGCGTCCAGCGTGCCGAAGTAGACCTTGTCGCCGTAGATGGCAGCGCCGCGGTTGACCACGTCGCAGCAGGGGCGGATGTCGTCGGGCAGGCGGTGCTCGTAGGCCCACAGCTGTTTGCCAGTCACCGCGTCGAGCGCAAACATGCGTGAGTACGAGGCCGTCACGTACATCACGCCGTTGTGCACCAGCGCCTGCGTCTCCTGGCCGCGTTGCTTCTCGCCCCCGAACGAGAAGCTCCACGCCGGCACCAGCTTGGCCACGTTCGTGCGGTCGATCTGCTTGAGCGGCGAGAAGCGCTGGCCCTTCAGGCCCAGGCCGTAGCTGAGCACGTCCTTGGGCGTGGCGTCGTCGCGGGCGATGTCGTCCCAGCTGACGGTGGGGCTGTCGCTCTGCGCGATGGCGGGCGCGCTGGCGGCCAGCAGCAGGGCGGTGGCGATGGCGATCGATGTCTTGTGCATGGAAATGTCTCCTCGGATGGGTGGTGGTGTGCGGGTGCGATCAGTCGGGCTTCTTGGTGTCGACGTAGCTGCGGATGGCCCAGACGGCCTCCTGCGTGAAGATCTCGTTGAACGGGGGCATGTAGACGCGTCCGTCGCGCGTGCGGCCCTTCATGACGGTGGTGTAGAAGTACTGGTCCATCTCGGCCATGCAGGCCTTGTCGGGCTTCTTCATGTCGCCGCAGTCGGCGTTCAGCTTGCGCAGGTCCGGGGCGATGCCGCCCGACTTGGCCTCCAGCCCGTGGCAGCGCGCGCAGTTGGCGTTGTAGGCCGTGCTGCCGATGCGCACGGCCTCGCCGTTGGCCGTGGCATTGCTGCCGGTGACGGCGTAGGGGTTGTCGTCCAGCGCCTTCTCGCCCAGCTTGGGCAGCGTGTGGGTGTCGACAGCCTGGGGCGCCATGTCGCCGTGGGCGAATGCACTGCCGGCCAGGGCCATTGCCAGCGCGGCGATCAAGGTGCGTGCGGTGTTCATGTGGGGGTCTCCGACTCGGGTGGACATGCAGCGGCCCGGCCTGCTGCGGTGAGCAACAGGCGAGGGCGTTCGCCAGGGTGGTGTCAGCGGCTCAGAAGAAGCCGAGCTTGTTTTCGCTGTAGCTGACCAACAGGTTCTTGGTCTGCTGGTAGTCGTCCAGCATCATCTTGTGGTTCTCGCGGCCGATCCCCGACTGCTTGTAGCCACCGAAGGCCGCGTGCGCCGGGTACTGGTGGTAGCAGTTGGTCCACACGCGGCCGGCCTGGATGCCCTTGCCCATGCGGAAGGCGGTGTTCATGTCGCGGCTCCACACGCCGGCGCCCAGGCCGTACAGCGTGTCGTTGGCAATGGCCAGCGCTTCCTCTTCGTCCTTGAAGGTGGTCACCGAGACCACCGGGCCGAAGATCTCTTCCTGGAACACGCGCATCTTGTTGTGGCCCAGGAACACCGTGGGCTGGACGTAGTAGCCGCCCGCGAGATCGCCTTCGAGCTTGGCGCGCGCGCCACCGGTCAGCACGGCTGCGCCCTCTTGCCGGCCGATGTCCATGTACGAGAGGATTTTTTCCAGCTGCTCGCTCGACGCCTGCGCGCCGATCATGGTGCTCATGTCCAGCGGGCTGCCTTGCTTGATGGCTTTGACGCGTGCCAGCGCACGTTCCATGAAGCGGTCGTAGATCGATTCCTGGATCAGCGCGCGGCTGGGGCAGGTGCACACCTCGCCCTGGTTCAGCGCGAACATCGCAAAGCCTTCCAGCGCCTTGTCGAAGAAGCCGTCGTCCTGGTCCATCACGTCGGCAAAGAAGATGTTGGGGCTCTTGCCGCCGAGTTCCAGCGTCACCGGGATCAGGTTCTGGCTGGCGTATTGCGAGATCAGCCGGCCGGTGGTGGTCTCACCCGTGAAGGCGATCTTGCCGATGCGCGGCGACGAGGCCAGCGGCTTGCCGGCCTCCACACCGAAGCCGTTCACGATGTTCAGCACGCCGGGCGGCAGCAGGTCGCCGATGATCTCGGCCAGGACGAGGATCGAGACGGGCGTCTGCTCGGCGGGCTTCAGCACCACGCAGTTGCCGGCGGCCAGCGCGGGCGCCAGCTTCCAGATCGCCATCAGTAGCGGGAAATTCCAGGGAATGATCTGGCCGACGACGCCGATGGGCTCGTGGAAGTGGTAGGCGTAGGTCTCGTGGTCGATCTGGCTGATGCCGCCCTCTTGCGCCCGCACGCAGGCCGCGAAGTAGCGGAAGTGGTCGATGCCCAGCGGCAGGTCGGCCGCCATGGTTTCGCGGATCGGCTTGCCGTTGTCCCAGGTCTCGGCCGTGGCCAGCAGCTCGATGTTCTCCTGCATGCGGTCGGCAATCCTGTTCAGGATGTTGGCGCGCTCCGTCGTGGAGGTCTTGCCCCAGGCGGCCCTGGCGGCGTGGGCAGCGTCCAGCGCCAGCTCGACATCGGCGGCCTGGGAGCGCGGCACTTCGCAGAACGGCTTACCGGTGATGGGAGTGAGGTTCTCGAAGTATTGGCCGTCCACCGGCGCCACCCACTGGCCGCCGATGAAGTTGCCATAGCGCTTTTTGAAAGGTACGGCGGTACCGAATTTGCCAGGTTCCAGCATGTCCATGTTTGACTCCGTTGCTTTGTGATCCGCCCCGCGACATGCGGTGGCTGGCAAAGGACAGTGCAACCGCCGTACCTGCGCGGACTGGGGGAAACGCGGGGGAGGGCTTCAGAGGGAAAGCGGGGAAGGGCGGGGTGGCGTGGTGCGAAATGCGACAGGGCGGTGGCGCAGCGGGCGACGGGATGTCGCGGGATGCGACGGGGGTGGGGTTTCGGAGGGGACTGGAGCGCCGCGAGGAAGGGCCCACGCGAACCGGCTCGACCGGGCGCCGTCAGCCCGCATGCGGTTGCGCCGAGCAGACCCTTGCCGGACGCGCGATGGGCGTGCGATGGATGCGCGATGGACGCGCGATGGACGCGCAGCGTCAACGCCGCCCGAAGCCCATGCGCGAGAGCAGCCCGTCACGGCGCACGAACTGGTGGTACAGCGCTGCGGCAATGTGCAGGCCAATCGCCAGCATCAGCAGTTTGGCCACGATGCCGTGCACGGCGCGCGGTGGCAGTCCATCGAAGTTGACGGGCAGGCTGCCGATCCCTGCGAACACGGTCTGCGGCAAGCCGGCGAGCACCGCGACGGCCACGCCGCTGCCGGCCATCAGCAGCACCAGGCCGTACAAGGCCCAGTGTGTTGCCGGGGCCAGCCTGTCCAGCATCGCGTGGCCGGTGCTCGCAGGCGCCGGGTGTGCGGTCTTCAGGCGCACCACCAAGCGCACGAGCGTCAACAGCAGAATCAGACCGCCCGCAACCATGTGGCCTTGCAACGCCGAGATCTTGTCCGGCGAATCGTTGGGAACGGTCTTCAGCGCGAACGTGCCCATCGCCAGCGCGACGATCAGCAGCAGTGCCAGCAGCCAGTGCAGCACAACCAGTGCACGGTGGTATCGGGTGGGGCGTGTGTTCATCAGGTCTCTTCGCAATCGATCGGGGCCAGCGGTCGGCGCTCCCGCTGCGTACAGCCACTAGGGCTTGATGGGTGCATACGTGCCTGGATTGATGTCGCCGAACTCACCGGCCGCGGCGACGAGCTTTTGAAACTCGGGCTTGAGCCACAGTGCTTCCCAATCCTTGAAGGACCTCCACCGCGACACGCCCACGAATTCGGGCTTGGTGGCGGGGTTTCGGCTTTCCATCAGCGCGTTCTCGATGTAGCCCGGCTGCTTGCGGATGTAGTCGCGAATGGTGGCCATGCTCTCTTGCAAACGGGCACGTGTGGAGGCGTTGCGCGCAGAGAACTGCATCACTGTGACAACAGTGTTCGGATCGTCGAGCGCAGGCACGGCCTGCGCAAACGCTGCAGCGTTCGAGACAACCAGTGCGAGGGCGAGCAAGGCGGTACGGATCATCATGTTGGGCATCTCCAGGTGAATCAGCGGTGTGGCTGCCACGGACCCAAGCGATCCGTGAGAGGGCGAGTCTGCGGCGATCCGCGGTGGCGCAGAAGTGCGCGGGGTGGGAATGACTATTCCATTGGTGGAATAGACTGAAGCCCATGAGCGATCTGTCCGTCCTGCACGACATGACGCTGTTCGTCGAAGTGGCGCGAACCGCGAGCTTCAGCCGCGCCAGCCGCAACCTCGGTGTCCCGGGTGCCACGCTGTCGCGGCGCATCGCGGCCATGGAGCGTGCGTTCGGCGTGCGCCTGTTCGACCGCACGACGCGGCGCGTCGAGCTCACCGACGCCGGGCGGCGTTACTTCGAGCGCTGCGGGCGCCTCGTGGACGAAGCCCGTTTGGCCCAGGAAGCGCTGCGCGAGACCGCCGCGCAGCCCACCGGGCATGTTCGGATGTCGATGCCGGTCGACCTGGGCGTGACCGTCGTCGGCCCGCTGCTGACGGAGTTTTCGCGGCAGTTTCCAGGCATCAGTTTCGATCTCGACCTGTCGCCGCGCAACACCGATCTGGTCGGTGAGCAGGTCGACGTTGCGATTCGCCTGGGAGCCTTGAAGGACGGGAAGCTCGTCGCGCGCCGCATCGGCCATGTCGAGCAAAGGTTGTTCGCGTCGCCCGCCTACCTGGGCCTGTACGGCCGGCCCACCCGGCCGGCCGACCTGGTCGACCACGAATGCATCTTGCTGCGTGGTGCGCAGCGCCAGGCGCTGTGGCGGTTGCAGGGCGACACCGAACTGGTCGAGCTCGCGGTGCGTGGACGCTTCATGGTCAACAACGTGGGCCTGATGCGTGTGCTCGCAGAGCGCGGCATGGGCATCGCAGTGCTGGACCCGTCGCTGGTCCGTGAACCGCTGGCCCAGGGCAGGCTGCTGCAGGTCCTGCCCGAATGGGCCGCACCGCGGCTGCCCATGCATGCCGTGATGTCCTCCCGCATGCAACCGGCCAGCGTACGCGCCTTGCTCGACTTTCTGGTGGCCCGATTGCTGGTGCCTTGAAGGTGGCAGGGCCAACGGGCGTGACCGGTGGAATGACGGGCGCAGCCCGGGCGTACACCTGATGGACTGAGGGAAACCGACCAGCAGATTCGCGCTTTGCGACACCCCGCGCGGGCGCCGCGCCCCTACGATGCGGCGCCATGCGCAATGCGGCTCTGCGATTCCTCTTTCTGCTGTGCACCCTGTGCCTGCTCGCGCCGGCGTGGGCGGCGGACGATCCGCTGCGCTCGCCGCTGTGGGCCGGCATGCGCCAGCGCATGCTGGGCGAGGGCCCGGTGGTGTTCGATGCGCGTGTGCAGGTTGCCATGCCGCCCAGCGCCGAGGACCCGCTGTCCGTGCCGGTGGAGGTGCGCTTCGACGGCCTGGCCGAGGTGGAGCGCGTGGTGGTGTTCGCCGATTTGAATCCCATCCCCAAGGTGCTGGACTACCGCCCCGGCGCGGCTGGCGGTGCGCTGTCCTTTCGCATCAAGGTCGAGCAGTCCACCCCGGTGCGCGCCGCAGTGCGCACGCGCGATGGCGTGTGGCACGTGGGTGGCGCCTGGGTGGCGGCGGCTGGCGGTGGCTGCACCGTGCCCAGCCAGGGCAGCGTCAACACGGCCTGGCAGGAGCGCCTGGGCGAGGTGTCGGCCCGGCTCTGGCCACGGCCCCACGGTGCCAGCCGGTTGCGGCTGCGCGTGATCCACCCCATGGACACGGGGCTGGCCGGCGGCGTTCCGGTGTTCCACGTCGAGGCGCTGGCGCTGCAGGACGCAGCAGGGCGCGAGCTGGCGCGGCTGCAGCTGTTCGAGCCGGTGGCCGAGAACCCGGTGCTGAGCGTGGACTTGCTCTATCGGGGCACGGTGCGCATCGCGGGGCGTGATACGCAGGGCAATGTCTTGTCTGCGGTGGTCGCACCATGAAGCGCCTTGGGTTGGCGGTGCTGGCGCTGGCGTGCGTGGCGGCAACCGCGCGCGACTTCCCCCGGCCCCAGCGCGTGGCCGACGGCGTCTATGTGCTCGAAGGGGCGCGCGAGCACTTCAGCCGCGCCAACGGCGGCGACATCGCCAACACCGGGTTCATCGACACGCCGGCCGGCGCGCTCGTCATCGACACCGGCCCCTCACTGCGCTACGGCCAGGCCCAACGCGCGGCGGTGCGTGCCGCCACCGGGCGCGACGCGGTGCAGGTCTACATCACGCATGCCCACCCGGACCACTTCCTCGGCAGCCAGGCCTATGCCGGCCTGCCGGTGCAGGCGTTGCCGGCCACGGCCGCGCGCATCGCGCAGGGCGGCGACCAACTGGCGCAGAACCTGTTTCTGGCGGTGGGCAGCGCCATGAGCGGCACGGCGGTGCAGGCGCCGGCCGCGCTGCCGACGCCGCTGCCGGCGGTGGTGGTGTTCGGCGGGCGGCGGCTGCAGCTGATCGCGCTGCAAGGCCACAGCGCGGCCGACCTGGCGGTGTTCGACGAGGCCAGCGGCACCCTGTTCGTCGGCGACCTGGTGTTCTTTGAACGCGCGCCGACCACGCCCGACGCCGACCTGGACCAATGGCTGGCCGCACTGGACCAGCTGGAGCGGCTGCCCCTGCGCGTGCTGGTGCCGGGCCACGGGCCGGTGGTGCGTGGCCCCGAGGCCATTGCCCAGACGCGCGACTACCTGCGCTGGGTGCAGGCCACGCTGCGCGACGCGGCGGCGCGTGGGCTGGACATGAACGAGGCCATGCGGCTGCAGGCGCCCGCGCGGCTGCGCCGGCTGGCCGTGCTGCAGGCCGAGTGGCAGCGCACCGTGATGCACCTGTACCCCGCGCTGGAGGCCGGCACGCTGCCCAGGGTGGGTCACTGAGTGCCGAAGCTATCGCGCAGCAGCGTCTGGTATGCGGCCTCGGCCGCAGCGCCCTCGACCGTGCCGAAATGCTGGCGCAGCGCCGACAGGCGGCCGGCCACCACGCCGTAGTCGGCCTGCAGCGCGATGGCGGCATCGGGCGCCAGCAGGCTGTGGCACTGGCTTTGCAGCCGGGGAGACGGCTCCGGCGCCCGCCCGTCCAGGTCCGCGCAGATCGCCGCCGCGCAGGCCTGCGCCGCGCTGTGTGCCGCCGTGGCCGACTTGGGCAGCGGGTACACGGCCGCCGCATCGCCCAGCACATGCACGCCCGCGTGACGGCGCGATGCCAACGTGTGCGGATGCACCGGGCACCAGCCGCTCTCGTCCACCAGATCGGCCGCGTGGCACAGCTCCGCTGCCTGCTGCGCCGGGATGATGCAGGCCAGGTCTGGCTGCAGGCGTTCTCCCATCAACATGTGCACCTCGCCACGCGCCGTGTCCACGGCCTGCACCTCGCCACCCTGCGCGCGCGGCCACCACTCGATGGCGCTGGGCGGCAATTGGCCCCAGGCGCGCTGGAACTGCGGCCGCAGGCTGAAGTCGTCCTTGGCATCGGCGATCAGCACCTTGGCGCGCCGCCCGCGCAGCGCCCAGGCGAACAGGCTGGCGCGCTCGTACGGCCCGGGCGGGCAGCGGTAGGGGTGGGCCGGGGCCGAGACCAGCACCGTCGCACCGTCCGGCAATGCCGCGAACCGCTGGCGCAGCGCCAGCATCGACGCATCGCCCAGCCAGCCGTGGGGCATCTGGTCGCAGTTGGCTGCGTCCAGCCCCTCGACTGCGCCCCAGCGCAGCGCGATGCCGGGCGCCAGCACCAGCCGGTCCGCCGCGTGCCAGCGGCCGGCGTCGTCGCGCACGCGCAGGCGCACCGGGTCGACTTGCGCCACGGCTTGCGTTTGCCAATCGACACCGAGCGCGACCAACGCGGCCGGTGTGGCAGAGACTGACGCCACATCGCGCAGGCCGGCCACCATGGCGTTGCACATCGGCCCGGTGACGAAGTTGCGCCGTGGTTCGAACAGCGTCACGCGCAGCCCGGGCTGCAGCCGTTTCAATTCCTTCGCGCAGGTCGCACCCGCAAAGCCACCGCCGACGACGATGGCGCGGCCTGCCGCCACCGCCCGGCCCGCCGCCGCCATCGGCGCCGCAACCATCGCCGCCGGCCACCCCGCGGCCAACGCCACGCCGGCTGACAGCAATCGCCGACGACGCCGCGCAGGGGGCGTGGGGCGGGTCATCGATGGCGGGCGGGCATCAGCTTGCAGGCGACGCGGCGCAGACGAAGTCAGGCATGGCGCCAGCGTAGCCGCGCGCCGGCGACCGCGCGATCCCGGGAAAGCGACAGCCCGATTCGCAAGTTGCGACAGCATGGCCGGCCTCGGCCCGCTACGATCGCGACTCCAGCTAGGACCAGCGCACCACGGAGACCACCATGGCCGATGCCCCCGCCCCGGCGCCCACGGTCGAGCAGGCGCGTGAACTGTTCTTCCACCAGGGGCGCGACCCGGCGGCCTGGGTGGCAGAGCCGATCGCCCGGTCCTGGCAGCGCAGCCAGCACCTGCCCTGGCAGCAGCACGAGCTGGAGCCCATCACCCAGGGCGACCTGGACGAGCGCCGCGAGCAGGCCATGCGCCTCTTGGCCTGCGCGCAGCCCGAGCTCGATGGCCTGTCGGAACACGCTGCCGGCAACGGCTGCGTGGTGATCCTGACCGACGCCAGCGGGCTGATCCTGCACGAGATCGGCAGCACCGACTTTCTGCCCAAGGCCGAGCGCTTCGCCCTCAAGCCCGGCGTGGAATGGTCCGAGGGCCTGCGCGGCACCAACGCCATCGGCACCGCACTGGTCGAGCGCAGCGCTGTCATGGTGCTGGGCGGCGAGCACTACCTGGCCAAGTACGCGCAGCTGGGCTGCGCCGCCGCGCCCATCCTGGACGGGCGCGGCGAAGTGGCCGGCGTGCTGGACATCTCGGGCGACACCGTGCGCGTCAACCAGCACGCGCTGGGCCTGGTGCGCATGGCCGCGCAGCAGGTCGAGCACCGCATGCTGCTGGCCGGCGCCGAAGGCCACGTGCTGCGCTTTCACGCGCGGCCCACGTTGATCGGCACGCCGCGCGAAGGGCTGATCGTCATCACCGATGGCCGCATCGCCGCCGCCAACCGCCTGGCGTTGGACATGATGGGTGCCGACTGGGCAGCGCTGCTCGACCGTGACGTGAAGACCCTCTTGGGGCGCGACTGGGGCCGGCTGGAACATCGGCGCGGCCTGCTGACACTGCCCGGTGGCCGCCAGATCGCCGGCGTCGTCGAGCGGGTGGGTGGCGCCGTGCACGCTGCCTCGCGCCGCCGCACTGTCGAGGCGCAAGACGCATCGCCCACTGCCGATGCCGTGGCCCCGCTATTGACCAAGGCCACGCGCGTGCTCGACCAGGGCGTGCCCGTGCTCGTGACCGGCGAGACCGGCAGCGGCAAGGACGTCTTCGCGCGCCGCCTGCACGCCGCCAGCCGCCGCCGCGCCGGCCCCTTCGTCGCGCTGGACTGCGCCTCGCTGCCCGAGAACCTGATCGAAGCCGAGCTGTTCGGCTACGAGGAGGGCGCCTACACCGGCGCCCGCAAGCGCGGCAGCCCCGGCCGCATCCGCGAGGCCGACGGCGGCATCCTGTTCCTGGACGAGATCGGCGAGATGCCGATTGCCCTGCAGAGCCGCTTGCTGCGCGTGCTGGAAGAGCGCGTCGTCGTGCCGCTGGGGGGCGGGCGCGGCGTGCCGGTGGACATCGACATCGTCTGCGCCACGCACCAGAGCCTGGAGAACATGGTGCAGGCGGGGCGCTTCCGTGCCGACCTGATGTACCGCCTGGCCGGCTTCACCGCCAGCCTGCCGCCGCTGCGCGAACGTGCCGACCGCCGCGAGCTGATCGCGCGCCTGTTCGACGAGCTGGGCGGCGTGGCGCGCCGGCTGCGGTTGCAGGGCGACACGCTGGATGTGCTGGCCGCCCACGCCTGGCCGGGCAATGTGCGCGAGTTGCGCAGCGTGCTGAAGTCGATGATCGCGCTGGCCGACGAAGGCGACGATGTGGCGTTGGGCGACCTGCCGCCATCGGTCCAGCGCGGGGAAACGCCGGCTGCGCCCCCGGTGCTGCGCTCAGCTGCGGAGCCGGCCGCCGAGTCGCTGCGCGACACCACGCGCCACGCGATTGCGCAGGCGCTGCAGGCGTGTGGGCAGGACGTGGCGCAGGCGGCGCGGATGCTGGGGGTGCACCGGAGCACGGTGTATCGGTATCTGGGGCGGCAGGGCAGCTGAGCTGCGGGCTGCTCTCGGCGTGGCCCTGCGGGCGCGTTGTGATCAGCTGCCGCGTGGGTCGTCTCGGTGGACCGGCCGCCCCAGGCGAATCGGGCCACCCGGGCTGGTCGCGTGCACCTGGACGCCGCGTCGTGTCACGCTGAGACGCTTGCGCTCGGCCAAGCCCTGCGCCACCTGCCGGATCTGCGGCATGAGGGCCCGCCAGTCTCCGTTGTCCGCAACCAAGGCCCGTGCCACCTCCGACGGGCAGATGGTGGCGCGTTCTGATCTCGCCTCCAGCAGACTGAAAATCTTCTCCTCGATCGCGGCTGGCGTCACGTGGGCGCCATCGCTGCGTGACATGGCCGTGCGCGGGGCGCTCTACCGCACCCGCGCCGCGTACCCGCTGTCGACCCAAGCCGCTGCACTCGCCGCGCTGAGCTTGTAGCTGGCCGCCACCCGCGCCTCGCCCAGCACCTCCCCGGCCGCGTCCGTTGCCGTCAGCACTGCATATGGATACTCCTCGTCCGGCACGATGCGCAGCGCCACACGGATGCGCTCGGAACCGACGCCGATGTGGACTTCCTTGTTCAGCTGCGCATGCAGGTGCTGCTCATGGCGGCGCAGCACTTCGGACGCCGTCTTCACCAGCGTGTGGAACGCCGGCGCGTCCAGCGGCTTGGGGTTTTTCTTGTCGCGGCCCATGGTCCAGGGGCCGGTCAGGGCGGGCTCGGCCTCGCCGCGCAGCGTCATGGACACGGCCCAGCCGTCGTCGTCTTCGTTCTTGATCACGCGGGCTGTCCAGCGTTCGTCGCGCCACAGGCGGGGTTCCTGAATGGGAGGGTGCTCGGCCTCGTCGGCTGCAGGGGTCGTTGCGTCGTTCATCGTGGCATTGTCCGGCAGGCCGCCACCAGCGCCGGCAAGGCCGCGGCGGCGGTGGAGCGCCAGACGGACCGGCCGCCCGCAGCCAGCGCCTCGTCCGGGTCGATGACCCACACGGCGCCGCCGCGCTGCTCGGCGATGTCGGGCAGGCTCGCAGCCGGATACACCCGGCCCGAGGTGCCGACCACCAGCAGCAGGTCGGCCGCCTCTACGCTGCGCACCGCGTGCGACCAGGCCTGCGTCGGCAGGTCCTCGCCGAACCAGACGACGCCCGGGCGCACCGGGCCGCCGCAGTGCGTGCAGCGGGGCGGCGGCACCCGGCCATCCGGCATGTCGCCCGGCGGCACCTGGGTGTGAGCCGCCCCGGTCGTTCCGTCCGCGCCGCTTGCCTCGCCCGCGCCGTGCGAACCCGCTGCGCCATTGGCGCGGGCCGCGCTGTCCACGGTGGCTGGCCCGGCCGTGCCGTCCGACCCCGTCTGCGGTGCCGGCCGGCCACAGTCCAGGCAACGCGGTGCGAACAGGCTGCCGTGCAGGTGGATCACCTGGGCCGAACCAGCCCGCTCGTGCAGGTCGTCCACGTTCTGCGTGACGATGGTCAGATCCTGCACGCCGGGCAGCACCGCCAGGTCGCGCAGCGCCAGGTGGCCGGCATTCGGCCAGCTGCGCAGCACGCCGCGGCGGCGCGCTTCGTACCAGCCCCAGACCAGTGGCGGGTCACGCTCGAAGCCTGCGCGCGTGGCCAGCGTCTCGGGGTCGAAGCGGGACCACAGGCCGGTCAGGGCATCGCGAAATGTGGGGATGCCGCTTTGCGCCGACATGCCCGCGCCGGTCAGCACGACGATGCGGCGGGCAGTGCGCACGGCGGCGGCGAGGGCGGGCGGCGGGTTGGGGGCAGAGCGGTCGTCGTTCATGGTGCGATGTTGCCTCGGAAGGGGCAGCCAGGGCCGGCCTGTCGCAAGCAGGGAGAATGCCGGCCCTGCGTCTCAGCGCATCCCGTTGCGTGCCGCCCCTCCAGGATCACACGCTCCCTCGCCACCCACGCTCGCCATCTCAGCCTCATGACCACCTCCGAGATCTTCCTGATCGCCATGCTGATCATCTTCACCGCGCCCTACCTGGTGTGGCGGCTCGGCCGCACCGAGTATTTCGCGCCGCTGGTGGTGGTGCAGATCATCGCGGGCATCGTGCTCGGCCCCGGCGTACTGGGGGCGTTGTTCCCCGATTACTACGAGTTCGTCTTCAACGCGCCGGTGATCCAGTCGCTCAACGCCGTGGCGCAGTGGGCCGTGATGCTGTTCGTGTGGATCGCCGGCATCGAGCTCGACCTGCGCCAGGCGCTGGTGCACCGGCGCGAAAGTTTCGTCACGGCAGGCCTGGCGCTCGGCGTGCCGCTGGCCCTGGGCGCGCTGGCGGCGCTGGGGTTGTTGGCCACGCCGGGGTGGGTCGGCGCCCAGGCCATGGACTGGCAGTTCGTGCTGGGCATCGGCATGGCCTGCGCCGTCACGGCGCTGCCGATCCTGATCCTGTTCATGGAGAAGCTGGAGATCCTGCGCCAGCCCATCGGCCAGCGCATCCTGCGCTACGCCAGCCTGGACGACATCGCCATCTGGGGCGTGCTGGCGCTGATCCTGATGGACTGGGAGCGCGTGGGCAAGCAGGCCGCCTTCCTCGCGCTGTTTGCCGTGGCCAGCGTGCTGCTGCGCCGGCTGATGCTGCGCATCCCTGAGCGCGACCGCTGGTACGTGGGCCTGATCTGGCTGACCGCCTGCGCGCTGGGGGCCGACTGGTGCGGCCTGCACTACATGGTGGGCGCCTTCATTGCCGGCGCGGTGATGGACGCGGAATGGTTCGACCAGCAGCAAATGGACTGGCTGCGCCACCACGTGCTGCTGGTCGTGATGCCGGTGTTCTTCCTGTCCACCGGGCTGCGCACCAACTGGCAGGTGGGCGGCGCGGCAGTGTTCGTGGTGGCCGCCGTGCTGCTGGTGGCTTCGGTTGCCGGCAAGCTGATCGGCCTGCAGCTGGCCGGCCGCATCCTGCGCTGGCAGCCCGGTGAAGCCTCGCTGATCGGCTGGCTGCTGCAGACCAAGGCGCTGATCATGATCATCTTTGCCAACGTGCTGCTGGACAAAGGCATCATCACCAACGGCAGCTTCACCGCGCTGCTGCTGATGGCCGTGGCCAGCACCATGCTGACGGTGCCGGTGGTGTCGCCCAAGCTGGCGCGGATGCGGGAGATCGTGTTCCGGGAGCGGTGAGGGGTGTTTCACTCGATTGCGAAATGAGGCAAAACGCGCGTACGATTTGGCTGCAAGAACAGGCGAATCTACGGTGCGCCTTGCACCGCCGCCATCCGGGAGCCACCATGAGAGCGAAGGACATGGACGGTCTTCCTGCCGCGACCGACCGTGCGCCCGGGCGAGGCTTGCGCCCGCAGCGCGCCGCGCGCAGGACGGCCCGGTGACCACACCCCTGCGCTGCAACGGCTGCCATGCGGACCTGGACGCCGGCGCGCTGGCATGCCCGCATTGCGGACAGGACCTGGCCCAAGGCTGCCCCGCCTGCGGCACGCTGAACCGCGCCCAGCACAAGTTCTGCGGGGAATGCGGCAGCCTGCTGCGCCACCCGGCGGGCCGGGCGGCCGACCACCCGGCGGGCGCGGGTGCGGCTGCGGGGCCGGCGCCCGGTCGCCCCGGCACGCCCACCCGTGGCCCGGCCAGCGAGCGCAAGCAGGTGACGGTGCTGTTCGCCGACATCAAGGGCTCGCTGGAGATGCTGGCCGACCGCGACCCCGAGGACGCCAACCGCGTGCTGGACAACACTCTGCACCGCATGATGGACGCCGTGCACCGCTACCAGGGCACCGTGAGCCAGGCGCGAGGCGACGGCATCATGGCCATCTTCGGCGCACCCATCGCGCACGAAGACCACGCCCTGCGGGCCTGCTTTGCCGCCATGCGCATCCAGCAAAGCGTGGCCACCTATTCGCAGGAGGCGCTGCGCACCGAGGGCATCCCCGTGCATGTGCGCGTGGGCCTGCACGCGGGCGAAGTGGTGGTGCGCTCCATCCGCAACGACATCTACACCGAATACACGGCCGTGGGCCAGACCGTGCATCTGGCCGCGCGCATGGAGCAGGCGGCCGCGCCGGGCACCATCCTGGCGACGGCGCAGACGGCGCGGCTGGTGGAGGGCCAGATCGTGGTGCGGCCGATCGGGCCCATCGTCGTCAAGGGGCTGGCCGCGCCGGTCGAGGTCTGCGAGATCGTGGCCGCCGGCCCGGCGCGCGCGCGGCTGCAGGCCCGCCAGGCGCGCATGCACACCCCCTTCGTCGGCCGCGAGGCCGAGCTGCTGGCGCTGCGCAGCGCGCTGGATGCGGCCCGCACCGGCCACGGCCGCATGGTCGTCATGGGCGGCGAGGCCGGGCTGGGCAAATCGCGCACCATCGGCGAGTTCGTGCAGGCCCACGGTGGCGATTGCCTGCTGTTGGAGGTGCACCCCGCGCACTTCGGCAACGCCGCCTCGCTGCTGCCGGTGATCGAGCTGCTGCGCAGCTACTTCGGCATCGCCGCCGGTGAGGCGGCCGCCGCCGTGCGCATGAAGGTGACGGCCCGCATCGCCGAGCGGCTGCCCGCGCTGCTGGGCCAGATCGCGCCGCTTTTGGACGCCATGGATGCGCTGCCGAGCGACCACGCGTTCCGCAAGGACGACGCCGTGCAACGCCGCGCCGCCACCATCCTGGCAATCGCCGCGCTGATCGTCGCCGAAAGCCGCGTACAGCCCGTGATCGGCGTGTTCGAGGATCTGCAGTGGGCCGACTCGCTCACGCGCGGCCTGCTGGGCGAGCTGGTCGCCCGGCTGCCCAGTGCCTGCGTGCTGCTGCTGGCCTGCCACCGGCCCTACCACCGGCCGGACTGGCTGCAGGCGCCGGGCGTGCAGCGGCTGGCGTTGGCGCCGCTGGGCGCGCAGGGCACGGCCACGCTGCTGCAGCGCATCCTGGGTGCCGATGGCGACGCGCAGGCGCTGGGCGAGCAGCTGCACCAGCGCACCGGCGGCAACCCGTTTTTCATCGAAGAGATCATCCAGTCCTTCATCAGCACCGGCGCGCTGGAGGGCAGCGTCGGCGCCTACCGGCTGCTGCAGCCGCTGGCGCTCACGCAGATCCCCGCCACCATCGAATCATTGCTGGCCTCGCGCATCGACCGCTTGCGCCCCGGCGACAAGCTGGTGCTGCAGGAAGCGGCCGCCGTCGGCGACCGCGTCTCGCACGGCCTGCTGCAGCGGCTGACGGGCCTGGCCACGGCCGAACTGCGCGCGCGGCTGGTGCGGCTGCAGGAGGCCGACTTCCTCGGGGAAGACGCGCACTACGCCGACCAGGTCTACGTCTTCAAGCACGCGCTGACGCAAGAGGTCGCCTACCGCGAGCTGCTGCACGAGCGCCGGCGCGATATCCACGCCCGCATCGTCGTGGCGATGGAAGAGGAATTCGCCGGCCGCCTGGCCGACGTGATCGACCAGCTCGCCCACCACGCGATGCGCGGGCGGCTGTGGCCCAAGGCGTTTGCCTACCTGCGCGCCGCCGGCACGCGCGCCGCCGACCGCCACGCCTACCTGGAAGCCGTGGCGCTGTACGAGCAGGCGCTGCAGGTGGTGGGCGAGTTGCAGCAGGACCGCGCGCTGCTGCGCGACGCGATCGACCTGCGCATCGACATCCGCAACGCGCTGCAACCGCTGGGCGACCGCGCGCGCATGACCTCCGTGCTGCAGGATGCGGCCGAGCTGGCCGACGAGCTGGGCGACCCCGGCCGCATCGGCTGGGTGCAGTCGTACCTGGCGGACCACTACTGGATCCGCGGGCTCACGCGCGAGGCTGCTGCGGCCGGCGAGCAGGCGCTGCGCATCGGCAGCGAGCAGGACGACCTGGCGCTGCAGGTCGTCACCCGGCTGCCGCTGGGCCTGTTGCACCACACGCGGGGCGACTACCGGCAGGCGATGACGCACTTCGGCTGGAACATCGCGGCGCTGAACGGCGCGCTGGTGGAGAGCCGGTTCGGCCTGTTCGTGCTGCCCTCGGCGTTCTCGTGCAGCTTTCATGGCTGGGCACTGGCCGAGCTGGGTGATTTCGACCAGGCGCTGGACAGCGCGCAGCGCGCCATCGACATCGCCGAGCAGGCGCGGCACCCGGCCAGCATCGGCTATGCCCACCTGGGCATGGGCGTGGTGCACCTGCGGCGCGGCGACCTGCGCAACGCCGTGGCCAGCCTGGAGCGCGCGCTGTCCGCCTCTGGCTTTGCCAGCAGCCCGGTGGGCACGGCCTACGTGGCGTTCCACCTGGGCTATGCGCAGGTGCTGGCAGGGCGGGGCGCCGAAGGTCTGAAATTGCTCGAAGACACCGTGCAGCTGGCCGAATCCAAGGGTTTCATCGCCCGGCATTCGCTGCGCCTGGCCTACCTGGCGGAGGTCTATGCGATCTGCGGGCGCGCCGCCGAAGGCGAGGCCACGGCAGCGCGCGCCGTGGCCCTGGCACGCGAGCATGGCGAGCGCGCCAACGAGGCCCACGCGCTGCTCGCCTCAGGCGGCGTGGCGCTGGCGCGCGGCCGCGCAGACCTGGCGCGCAACGCCTTCAGCGCCGCGCTGGCACTGGCGCGGCAGCTGGGCATGCGCCCCATGGAAGAGCGCTGCGAGCGCGGCCTGGTGCTGGCGGCCGTGGGCGGCCCTGCCGGCCCGACCCCGGCCTTGCAGGCACAAGAGGCCAGTCGGCTGTACCACCAGCTGCTGGGGCCGGCCCAACTGGCGCTGGCCGATGGCGCAGCCCGCGCGGCGGCGCCGCCCGGGCTTGCACACATTGCGCGCGATGGCGGCGCGCCGGTCACGCGCATCCAGACCGGCACGCAGTGAGCGGCCCGGCATCGCAGCGGCGATGCACACGCGCCCCTGGCGCGCACGCGTCAGCTGTGCTGGCCGGCCTCGCGCAGGGCTTGCAGCACCACATCGCGCTGCTGCTCCAGGCTCAGCAGCGCGTCGACGCGGATGACGCCAGGCTCGCCCAGCGGCGACTGCAGCGCGGCGAACTGGTTGGCCACCAGCTGTGCGGGGAAGAAGTGGCCCTGGCGCGCGCCGACGCGGGCGCGGGCTTCCTCTTCGGTGATGTCGACGTAGACAAACAGCAGCGCCGGCGCGAGCGCACGCAGGCGGTCGCGGTAGCTGCGCTTGAGTGCGGAACAGGTGAGCACCACGCCTTGCGCGGTCTCGTCGCGCACCAGCGTGCCGATGTGCTCCAACCAGGGCCAGCGGTCGTCGTCCGTGAGCGCGATGCCGCGCTGCATCTTGTCCTGGCTGGCGGCGGGGTGGTAGTCGTCGCCCTCGATCAGGCGGGCGCCCAGGGCCTGCGCCAGCGCTGCGCCGAGCGACGATTTGCCGCAGCCTGAGACACCCATCACCACCAGTTTCTGGACCATTGCCGTCTCCTTCTCCGAACGTCTGTGTCGGCGAAGTCCGATCTTGACACGGCGCGCCCGCCCGAATGCGCGGACGAGCGGCAACGCAGGCGCCACTGCGGGCGCAAAAAAACCCGCCGAAGCGGGTGGTGGGGCTGCAGGCCGCGTCGCAGCGCCGCAGCGCCGCTGGCGAGCGTCAGTCCTTCAGATCGGCGGGCACCTTGCCGCCGTTCGCCGCCACCTTGTTCATGACCTGGCGGTGCAGCCAGATGTTCATGGACGCGGAGTCATTGGTATCGCCGGTGTAGTGCAGCTCCTGCGCCAGTTCCTTGCGCGCGGACATCGAGCTGTCCAGGCCCAGCAACTTCATGAGGTCGACGATGGAGGTCTTCCAGTTCAGCTTCTCGCCGGACTTGGCGGCCATGCCGTCCAGCATCTGCTCGACATCGATCTCCATCATGGCCTGCGGCTGAGGTGCTGCAACCGATGCGGCCGGTGCAGCTGGTGCAGAGGCCGTGGCAGGTGCTGGCGCCGGGGCGACCGGAGCCGTCGCGGCCGGCGTGTTGGCAGCGTGTGCCGACGGGAAGATCTTGCTGAAGATGTTGCTGAGAATGCCCATGGGGTCCCTTTCGATGTAAGAGCGTGCAGTGTCGCGGCGCGGCGCGTTGCAGGCGTGGGACGGCGCGCCGACATGGTGCAAGGGCGTTGCTGCGCCGCGCGCCGGGTTTGCGCGCGGCGGGGGCCGCCTCGCTCAGCTACCGGTGCAGCGGTAGCTGGCCGCTTGCGCAGGGTCGCCCGTTCCGTTGTACTGCGGGTACTGCGGGTACTGGCACATCGGCTTGGACGCCACCTCGGCGAACGGCGCCAGCGCGCTCTTGTTCACCAGCGTGTATTGCGTGGCCGGCTTGACGCCGTTCTCCACCCAGTTCTCCACCACGGCCAGCAGGTCCACACGCCCCGGGATGCCGTGGGCCGGCGCGTTCGCCGTGCCGGCCGCGATGCCGCCCGAGGTGTGCGGCAGACCGGTTGCGGCATAGGCGGCGAAAAAGTCGCCGACCGTGGCCGCGCCCATGCGCGCGACCACCGCGTCCCAGTAGTTCAGGCCGGTCAGCGGGCTCTGCGCGGTGTCGCTCATGTCCTCACGCAGGATCAGCTTGCCGCCACGGGCGCGGAAGGCCGACAGGTCCGGGTTGGCCGCGTCCATCCACTGCGAGACCTGCAGCACACGGCTCTGGTAGTTGGCCGGCTCGTAGGTCAGCGGGTCGAAGGCGGCGTTGCGCGATGAAGTAGCGCACGTAGCCGTTGCCGAAGCGGTAGACCTGGTTGATGCCGGCCGCCGTCGGCCCGGCGGTGGGCGATGCGGTGCCCACCAGCCAGTTCGACCAGTTGCCGGCCAGCCCTTCGCCGCCGAAGCCGAAGCCGGCGTACGACTGCATGCCGTCGGCCACGGGGAAGCTGAACTGGTAGCCCGCGTGCGCGGATGTGATCACCGCCAGCTGTGCGCTGGACAGGCAGGTCGGCCCTTCGTCGTTGCCCGAGGGGCACAGCTTGGTGGCCAGCGCCGCCTCGGCCACGGGCTTGCAGGCGCGGTAGTGGCTGACGACCTGGTCGGCAATGCCGTCCAGGCTGTCGCACGCGGCGGTGACGGTGTCGTGCACCAGCTGCGTCTTGCCGCCCAGCCACGCGCCCGGCGCGCTCTGGCGGATACCGCCGATCCAGTTGCCGAAGGTTTGCAGGCCCGTCCAGTTCATCACCGGGTCGATCGAGACGATGCCGTCGTAGTCGTTGGGGTAGCGCTGGGCCATCATCATTCCCTCGCGCCCGCCCTCGGAGCCGCCCATGTAGTAGCTGCGCATCGGCCGCTTGCCGTAGTAGCGCTGGCCCAGTGCGATGGCGACGTCGTGCGTCTTCTTGTACGAGGCATAGCCGAAGTTGACCAGCGACTCCTGGTTGAGCGCGAAGGCGTAGTTCTCTACCCCCGTCTGGTTCTGGTGCCCCGAGTCGGTGCCGGTCGTCATGTAGCCGCGCGTGATGGGGCGCGGCACATCGGGCGGCGCGTTGCGGCTGGTGTCCAGCCCGGTGACCAGCGAGCCGTTGTAGCCCGCGCCGCCGAACTGCAGCTTCTTGCCGTTCCAGCTGGTTGGCAGGTTGACCTGGCTGTTGATCAGCGGCGCGGCCGGGTCGACGGGCTCGATCTGCACCAGCACCTCGCAGTACTCGGGCGTGCCCAGCACCGTGGCCGTGCCGGCGGTGTTGGGCGCGTCGGCGACGGCCGGCTTCAGCGTGGCCGTGGTGACGGTGGCGCCGGTGGTCGGCTCGCCGATGCTGGCCGCATCGACCGCCTGGCCGGCCAACGCCGCACAGGCACTGGCCGGGCTGGCCACGACCAGGGGCGTGGCGAAGGTGTTGTCATCGTCACCGCCGCAAGCCGCGAGGCCGGCAGCGAGCAGCGTGGCGGTGGCCACCGCGATCAGGGTCTTGCTCGAAACGTAACCGGGGTGCGCGCTGTGTGCGCGCGATGTCAGTGGCTGCATCTTGTCTCCAGATTGGCATGGTTCGGGTCCAGACGGGGCGCGCGGGGCAAAGGCGGTGGGCGGTCCTTTCAGTAGCGTTCAGTGGCGAAGGTGAGGGGGCGTGCTTACCACTCCATCGGCAAGCCGACGTAGTTCTCGGCCAGCGAGGTCGACGCGGCCTGCGAGCGGATCAGGTAGTCCAACTCGGCCTCCTGGATCTTCTGGCCGAACCCGGCGCTGTCGGGGAAGCGGTGCATCAGCGAGGTGAACCACCACGAGAAGCGCTCGGCCTTCCAAACGCGGCGCAGGCAGGTGTCCGAGTACAGGTCGATGCCCACGCTGGACTTGTCGCCGTAGTACTCTGCCAGGCCACGCCACAGGTAGCCGACGTCGGACGCGGCCAGGTTCAGGCCCTTGGCGCCGGTGGGCGGCACGATGTGGGCCGCATCGCCGGCCAGGAACAGCCGGCCGAAGCGCATCGGCTCGGCCACGAAGCTGCGCAGCGGCGCGATGCTCTTCTCCAGCGACGGGCCGGTCACCAGGCGCTCGGCGGCTTCCGGGTCCAGGCGAGCGCGCAGCTCGTTCCAGAAGGCGTCGTCGCTCCAGCTCTCGACCTTCTCGTCCAGGCTGCACTGCACGTAGTAGCGGCTGCGCGTCTCACTGCGCATGCTGCACAGCGCAAAGCCGCGCTCGGTGTTGGCGTAGATCAGCTCGTGCGAGACCGGCGGCACATCGGCCAGGATGCCCAGCCAGCCGAAGGGGTAGACCTTCTCGTAGGTGCGCAGTGCCTCGGGCGGCACGCTCTGGCGGCTGATGCCGTGGTAGCCGTCGCAGCCGGCGATGAAGTCGCATTCGAGCGTGTGGCGCTGGCCGTCCTTGGTGTAGCTGACGCTGGGCTTTGCGCCGTCGAAATCGTGCAGTTGCACGTCGCCGGCTTCGTAGACGGTGGCCAGGCCGGCGGCGGCGCGGGCTTCCATGAGGTCGCGCGTGACCTCGGTCTGGCCGTAGACGGTGACGCGCTTGCCGCCGGACAGGCCGTGCAGGTCGATGCGGTGGCGCTTGCCGGCGAACAGCAGCTCGATGCCGTCGTGCGGCAAGCCCTCGGCCAGCGCGCGCTCTGCCACGCCGGCCTTGGCCAAGAGGTCCATGGTGATCTGCTCCAGCACCCCGGCGCGGATGCGGCCCAGCACGTACTCGCCGTTCTGGCGCTCGACGATGACGTTGTCGATGCCGGCCTTGTGCAGCAGCTGGCCGAGCAGCAGGCCCGAGGGGCCGGCGCCGATGATGGCGACTTGGGTACGCATGGGAATGTCTCCTGGCCTCTGGGGCCTGTTGGGGTTGGGGTGCGCCAAGCGTACGTCTTCGGTGCCGGTTCGTGATGGTCCCAGCCGGGGCGTTGTGCGATCATTGCGCAGGTTGCGCGATCATCGCGCAGCAATCGCCAATAAGGCCACATTCCATGACGATCGACAAAGTGGACCTCATCCTGGGCATGGCCAAGGGCATGGCGGTGCTGGAGAGTTTCGACACCGAACGCCAGCGCCTGAACGCCACGCTGGCTGCGCAGCGTGCCGGCATCACGCGGGCGGCCGCGCGGCGGCACCTGCTGACGCTGGCGCACCTGGGGTATCTGGAGTCGGACGGCAGCTACTTCTGGCTGGCGCCCAAGGTGCTGCGGTTTTCGGGCAGCTACCTGGCCTCGGCCCGGCTGCCGCGCGCGATACAGCCGACGCTGAACCGCTTGTCGGCGCAGACCGGCGAATCGTTTTCTGCGGTGGTGCGCGATGGCGACGAGGTCGTGATCGTCGCGCGTAGCGGCACCATGCGCATGCTGGCCTATGGCCTGCACCTGGGGGCGCGGCTGCCGGTGCACGCCACGTCCACCGGCCGCGTGCTGCTGGCGGCTGAGCCCAAGGCGGTGTTCAACGCCTGGCTGAAGGGTCGCGCGCTGCCGCGGCTGACCGCACACACAGTGACCGACCCACGCGAGTTTCGCGCGCGCATCGACGAGGTGCGCAAGAGCGACTACGCGGTGGCGATCGAGGAGCACGAGCTGGCGGTGCACGCCATGGCGGTGCCGCTGCGCGACATGCAGGGGCGCACGGTGGCGGCGCTGAATGTGGTGGCGTCGCCGGCGCGGATGGGGCGCGAGGCGATGGAGCGGGAGTTGTTGCCGATGTTGCTGGATGCGGCAAGGGAATTGAGGGCCTTGCTGTAGGGGGTGGCCGCAGCGGTGTGAGGGCCCTCCGTGAACCTGCAGAACCGCCCATGCGCGACGAAGGTCGATCGACAGCCCAGATGCGCCGCGGTTCGCCGCACCGCCCGGCATCCCCTCACACTCGCGCGCTCTTGCTGCGCCGGCGCAATGGCGTTTCGGTTGCCGCTGCCTCGGCCGGCATCGTCTGCTGCGGCATGCTGGCAATCGCATCGGCATAGACGTTGCCGCCGCTGCTGATGTGGTCGGTCATGGCCTGGAAGGCAGCCGCTTCGTCGCCGGACACGATGGCCTGAAGGATCACCGCATGCTCGGCCAGCGAATTGCGGATGCGGTTGGGCCGGTCGAACAGCGCGCGGCGTGGGTGCCGCATGCGCAGCCGCATCGCGCGCAGCTGGCGCGCGAGCACTTCGTTCAGGCTGCCGTCGTAGATGATTTCATGGAAGACGCGATTGGCCTGGCCGTACTCTTCGGGATCGTCCTTGGCCGCGGCGCGCTGGCAGCTGGCATGTGCCTCCTGCAACTGCTTGCGCTGAGCCGTGGGCATGCGGCGCGCGGCCAGCCGGGCGGACAAGCCTTCGAGCTGCATCAGGATCTCCAGCATTGCGATGTACTCGGGGACCGAGAGCGAGGCCACCACGGCGCCGTGGCGCGGCAACGGTGTGACGAGGCCGGCGGAGGTCAGGTGCTTGATCGCCTCGCGCGCCGGCGTGCGCGACACATTGAAGCGGTCCATCAGCGCCTGCTCGTCGATGCGCGAGCCGGCGTCAAGCTTGCCGGAATGGATCTCGTCTTCCAGCGTCCGGCGGATCTGGTCGCTGAGGTTGATGCGGGGGGCGCTGGCCATGTCGTGAACTCCTGCCCGGCATCTTAGCGAGCGTGTTCATGCGGACGCGCGGGCCTGCAGCGCGGTGTCGAAGCGTTCCAGCCGCGCCTGAGCGAACGCGGGACGCTGCCGGACGGCCTGCCACCAGGCCGCGACGCGCGGGTGCGTTTCGGCCTGTAGCGCCAGCGGCGCCAGTTCGGCGATGCGCGCGATGAAGGGCACTGCGGCAATGTCGGCCAGCGAGTAGTGGCCGCCGACCAGCCAGGGCGCTTGCTCCAGCATGGCCTCCATGCGCGCGGGCAGACGCAGCAGCTTGTCGAGCGCCGCCGTCTTTTCCTCCTCCGTATACGGCCGGCGTGCGATGCGCAGCCAGGCCTCGCGCCGTTCGGGCGTGGGGATGCGCGCGAGCTTGCTCTGCAGTTCGGCGTCGCTCCATTGGCTGGCTGTGGGCTGCAGTGCCAGGCTCCAGTTCAGGATCAGCAGGTGGGGCAGGCACTGCTCGTCCGTCCAACGTACGAAGTTGCGCATCAAGGCGCGTTCATACGCATCGTCGGGCCGCAGCGGCGGCGCGGGCTGGATCTCATCCAGGTACTCGCAGATGGTCGAGCTTTCGTGCAGGAAGCGGCCCGGCGCCAGCATCAGAGCGGGTACCACGCCATTGGGGTTCATGGCCAGGAATTCAGGCGCATGGTGTTCCTGTCGGCCCAGGTCGACAGCTACGCTCTCGTAGGAGATGCCTTTTTCGGCCAGGCACAGGCGCACACGGCGCGAGGCGCTGGACAGCCAGCCGTGGAACAGCTTCATGGCGTGCTCACCGCGACGCCTTGGGCCTGCCGGCGCTGCCGACTCATGGCACCAGAACGGGCGCACCCGTGGTCGCACGGCCTTCCAGATCGCGGTGGGCCTGCCGCACGTCGGCAAGCGCGTAGCGGCTGCCCACCTCCAGCCGCACATGGCCTGCCTCGACCGCCTCGAAGAAGGCCTGCGCCGAGCGCTGCAGGTCCGCTGGCTCGGCGATGAAGCTGCGCAACGTCGGCCGGCACACGGACAGCGATTTCGCGTGCAGCAGCTGCAGGTCCAGGCCCTCGACATCGCCCGAGGCCGTGCCGTAGTTGATCGCCATGCCCAGCGTGCGCAGGCAGCGCAGCGAGGGCACGAACACGTCCTTGCCCACGGCGTCGTAGACCACGGCCACGCCCTGGCCGCCGGTCAGCTCCAGCGTGCGCGCGGCGAAGTCCTCGCGCCGGTAGTCGATCACGTGGTGGCAGCCGTGGGCGCGCGCCACCTCGGCTTTTGCGGCCGAGCCGACCGTGCCGATCACGGTCGCGCCAAGCGCATGCGCCCATTGCGAGAGCAGCACGCCCATGCCACCGGCGGCCGCGTGCACCAGCACCGTGTCACC
Source organism: Rhodoferax sp. RT4P68 (assembly GCF_056521305.1). NCBI lineage: Bacteria > Pseudomonadati > Pseudomonadota > Betaproteobacteria > Burkholderiales > Comamonadaceae > Rhodoferax > Rhodoferax sp. RT4P68. The sequence goes on along the minus strand of NZ_JBWMBB010000012.1, from coordinate 52,437 downwards.
GGGCTGCACCACGTACAGGCGGCGCAGCAGGTACTGCGCCGTCAGCCCGCGCAGCAGGTTTGCGCCGGCCAGTTCTTCGGACAGGTTCGGCGGCAAGGCCAGCACCCGGTCGGCCTGAACGTTGCGCACAGCTTGGTAGGCGCCGGGCTGGAAGTAGGCCACCGACTGCCCCACGCGCCAGGCGGTCACGCCTTCGCCCAACGCCTCGACCGTGCCCGCGCCCTGCGCGCCCAGCGTGATCGGAAACGGCGCCTGTGCGTGCGGGCCGTGCGCGCCCTTGCGCTGGTAGATGTCCGCGAAGTTCAGGCCGATGGCGCTCTGGCGGATGCGGATTTCGCCGGCGGCCGGCGGTGGCACTGCGACCTCCACGCGTTCAAGAACGTCGGGGTCGCCGTGGCGGTGAATGTGGATGGCGAGGCTGTGCATGGACGTGAATGTGGACTTGCGAGCGTTCTATAAAAATACGGATAAACGCTATATGGATTCATTAGGCAAGTTTCCGTACACTGAAAAAACGCAGACCGACTTTTCAAGGAGACAACCTCATGGCCTTCACGCGCCGCCGTTTCGGAGCCCTCGCCGCCACCCTGGCCGCACCCGCGCTGTTGCACGCTCAACCGCTGGCGCCCGCGCTGCAGGCGCTGCACGAAGCCGGCAGAAAGGAGGGCGAGCTGACCTGGTACTGCGTGCCCTACCCGTCCGAGCAGGCCGAAACCATGGGCCGCCGCTTCACCGAGCGCTACCCCGGCATCCGCGTGAATGTGGTGCGCACCACCGCGCAGGTGGCCTACCAGCGCCTGAACCAGGACATCAAGGCCGGCACGCCGGCCTGCGACGTGTTTTCGTCCACCGACCTCGCGCACTTCCTCGACCTGAAGGCGCGGGGCCTGCTGCTCAAGTACACGCCGCCCTCGGTGGCCAAGATCGACCGGCACATGCAGAACGTGGACCCGGACGGCGCCTACCACGTCACCAGTGCGTTCCCGATGGGCCTGGTCTACAACAAGCAGAAGGTGGCGGCCGGCGACATTCCGTCGAGCTGGAACGACCTGCTCGATCCCAAGTGGCGCGGCCTGGCCTCGGTCGCCCACCCGGGGTTCAGCGGCGCGGCCGGCGCCTGGTGTCTGGAGATGCGCAAGCTCTACGGCCCCGGGTGGTTCAAGAAACTGGCCGATAACAAGGTGCAGGTGGGCCGCTCGACCATCGACACGGTGACCACCGTGAACTCGGGCGAACGCTCGATCTCGGCCGGGCCGATCACGCTGGCTGCGCGCGTGGCCGACCGTGGCAACCCGATCGGCTGGGTGGTGCCCAAGGAGGGACTGGTGATGGTGGTCTCGCCCTCGGCCGTGATGGCCAATTCGAAGCATCCGAACGCCAGCCGCCTGTTCATGGAGTGGCTGATCGGCAGCGACGACATGGTGGAACTTGGCCGCGCCGAATTCGGCATTCCGCTGCGCACGGGTGTGCAGCCACCCGGCGGGCTGCCGGCGCTGGGCTCCGCCAAGACGCTGGCACCCACACCGAAGGAGATGCGCGACGACCTGCCCGAAGTGGTCGAGCTGTGGAAGGACGCCTTCGGTGTCTGAACTCCTGCTGGGCGCGCAGGCCCGCCCGCGCGCCGTACCCAGCCGGCTGGCCGACCCCTCGTTGTGGTTGTTCGGCGCGCTGATCGCGCTGCTGATCCTGCTGGTGGCCAACCCGATCCTGCGGCTGCTGGCAGAAAGCCTGCGCGGGGCCGATGGCGGGCTGTCGTTGTCCAGCTACGCGGCCGCGCTGGGCCGCAGCCGGCACCTGCAGGCGCTGCTCAACTCGCTGTACCTGGGCGTGGCGGTGACCGCGCTGGCCGCGTTGATCGGCGTGCCGCTGGCGCTGGCAGTCTCGCGCACCAACATGCCATGCCGCGGGGTGACGCACCTGGGCGTGCTCGCCGCGTTTGTGATGCCGAACTTTCTCGGCGCGATTGCATGGATCCTGCTCGCAGGGCCGAACGCCGGCTGGCTCAACCGCGCGTGGGTCGCGCTGTTCGGCACCGACACCGGCCCGCTCAACATCTTCAGCTTCTGGGGCCTGGCCTTTGTCATTGCGCTGTATGTCTATCCGCTGATCTACGTGTTCACCAAGTCGGCGCTGGACCTGGTGTCGACCGAGCTGGAAGACGCCGCCTCCATCCACGGCGCCAGCAAGTTCCAAACGCTGACGCGCGTGACGCTGCCGCTGGTGCTGCCCTCCATGGTGGGCGCGGGCATCCTGATCTTCCTGGAGACCATCGCGCTGTACGGCACCCCCGCGCTGATCGCCATTCCCGCCGGGCTGAACCTGGCCACGACGCAGATCGTCTCGTTCTTCGAGTACCCGCTGCGGGTGGAGCAGGCCGCCGCGTTCTCCATGCCGATCCTGGCGTTGACGATCGCCCTGCTGGTCCTGCAGCGCCGCCTGCTGGCCAAGAAGGGCTTTGTGTCGGTCTCAGGCAAGGGCGGCGAGCGCCGGCCCTTCGACATCGGTTGGTGGAAGTGGTTGCTGCTGGGCTATGCCACGCTGGTGGGCCTGCTCTCGGTGGTGCTGCCACTGGTGATCCTGCTGCTGGCTTCGGTGTCCAAGGCCTGGGGCCGCGGCATCGTGTCGGGCAACTTCACGCTGGCGAACTTCTACGCCATCTTCTTCGAGCAGCTGACCGTACGTTCTGCGCTGCTCAACACGGTGCTGTACTCCACCTCGACCGCGCTGGTGTGCGTCGGCATGGGTCTGTGCGTGGCCTACGCGACGCAGCGGCGCATCACGCCGTTCCCCAATCTGCTGCAGTTCCTGGCGCTGGCGCCGGTCGCGGTGCCAGGCCTGGTGCTGGCGATCGGGCTGTACGCGGCCTACGCCGGGCCGCCTTTCTCGCTGTATGGCACCGGCCTGCTGATCGTGATTGCGTTCACCACGCGCTTTCTGCCGATCGCCGTGGTCGCCAGCGGGGCCTCGATCCGCTCTCTGAACCCTGAACTTGAGGAAGCCGGCCGCATCCTGGGCGCCGGCCGGCTCACGGTGCTGCGCCGGGTGGTGGTGCCGCTGCTGGCCAAGCCGCTGTCCGGGGTGTTCGTGCTGGTCTTCGTCATCTGCACGAAGGAGCTGTCGACCGCCGTGTTCCTGACCGGGCCGGCTTCGCGCGTGGTGTCGGTGCTCACGCTGGACTTGAGCGAGCAGGGCAACTATGAGGTGCTCGCGGCCATGGGCGTGGTGCTGGTCGTCATCGTCACGGCGGTGGTGGGGCTGGGCATGCGCATCGCCGGGCGCGACTTCATGCTGCGCAGGTCATGAACAAGAGACAAGTGAAATGACGAAACTCGAACTCACCCACGTCACCAAGCGCTACGGCAGCACGGCCGTGGTCGACGACCTGAGCCTGCAACTGCGCCAGGGCGAACTGGTCACGCTGCTGGGCCCCTCGGGCTGCGGCAAGACCACCACGCTGCGCATGGTGGCCGGCTTCATCGAGCTGAGCGAGGGCGCTATTGCCGTCGATGGCCGCGAGATCTCCGGCGCCAAACGCACTGTGCCGCCGGAGCACCGCGGCATGTCGATGATCTTCCAGAGCTACGCGATCTGGCCCAACATGACCGTGGCCGAGAACGTGGCCTTCGGTCTGACCGTGCGCAAGACGCCGGCCGACGAGGTGCGCCGGCGCGTCGGCGAGATGCTGGAGGTGGTCAAGCTCGGCCACCTGGCCCAGCGCTACCCGGCCGAGCTGTCGGGCGGCCAGCAGCAGCGCGTGGCATTGGCCCGTGCCATGGTGGTGCGGCCCGAGGTGCTGCTGCTCGACGAGCCGCTGTCCAACCTGGATGCCAATTTGCGCGAGGAGATGGCCGGCGAGATCCGGCGCCTGCACGACGAGTTCCGCTTCACCACGGTCTACGTCACGCACGACCAGGCCGAGGCCATGACGATCTCCGACCGCATCGCCGTGCTGAACCTGGGCCGGCTGGAGCAGATCGACACGCCCTGGAACCTGTACAACCGGCCGCGCACCCCGTTTGTGGCCGGCTTCATCGGCCAGACCAACCTGGTCAGCGGCGAGCTGCGCGCCGGCCACTTCCTGCTGCCCGGCCTGCCCGGCGCCGTGCCCGTGCCGGCTGGCGAGGGCGGTGACCAGCTGCAGGCCCAGGTTTCCATCAGGCCGCAGTCCCTGTTCCTGGGGGCCGCTGGCGACAGCATGCTGGCCATGGGACAGGTCGCGGTGGTGGCGCGCACCTACCTGGGCGAGTACTGGGACTACCTGGTGCGGCCCATGGGTGGCGGCGCGCCGCTCAAGGTGCATGCCTCGCCCAACCACGTGCTGGAGGTGGGGCACGAGTCGCTGCTGTCGGTCGACCCCAGCGGCGTGGCGGTGCTGGCCTGATGCCGCTGCAGCCCACCGAGGACAACACGCCCATTCAAGGGCGCATCCACAACCGCGCCGTGGACGATCCGCGCCGCACCTTCCGCCAACACCGGGCCGCGCGCGCCCCGGCACGTGGCAACAAGAGAGCACCATGAGCACATCTGAATCCGCCCTCCCGCTGTCCAGCTACAAGGTGCTGGACCTCACCATCGCGCGCGCCGGCCCCACGGCCGTGCGGCTGCTGGCCGATTGGGGTGCCGAAGTCACGCGGCTGGAGGCGCCGCCGCCCAAGGACCGGGGCTCGGTCACCGGCCGGCGCCGCGGCTCGGACGAACAGAACCTGCACCGCAACAAGCGCAGCCTGTGCGTGGACCTCAAGACGCCGCAGGGCGCGGAGATCCTGGCGCGACTGATCGACCGCAGCGACGTGGTGGTGGAGAACTTCCGCTCCGTCGTGAAGGACCGTCTAGGCCTGAACTACGAGCAGCTGCGCCGTCGCAACCCGCGCATCATCCTGGCCAGCATCTCAGGCTTCGGCCAGGACGGCCCGTACGCGGGGCGGCCCGGCGTGGACCAGATCGTGCAGGGCATGTCGGGCCTGAGTTCGGTGACGGGCGAGCCCGGCCGCGGCCCGGTGCGCGCCGGCATCGCGATCTCCGACACCACGGCCGGCATGTTCCTGGGCCAGGGCATCCTGTTGGCGCTGCTGCACCGCGAACGCAGCGGCGTGGGCCAGTGGGTCCACACCTCGCTGATCGAGGGCATGCTCAACAAGCTCGACTTCCAGGGCGCGCGCTACACCGTCAACGGCGACGTGGCAGGCCAGGAGGGCAACGCCCACCCGACACAGGTGCCCATGGGCACCTTCGAGGCCAGCGACGGCCAGGTCAACATCTGCGCCAGCACGCCGCCGATGTGGGCCGGCCTGTGCAGCGCGCTGCCTGCGGAGCACCTGGCGACGCACCCGGACTACCAGGACTTCGCCGCCCGCGTGGCGCACCGCCGCCAGCTGGATGCCGACATCAATGCCGTCACGCGCCAGTTCAGCGTGGCCGACCTGGTTGCGCGGCTGAACCCGGCCGGCGTGCCTTGCGGCCCGGTCTACGACATTGGCCAGGCCTTTGAAGATCCGCAGGTCAAGCACCTGCGCATGACGCGGCCCGCGCATCACCCGGTGCTGGGCGACATCGAACTGATTCGCTCGCCGATCAACCTGTCGGCGTTTCCTCACCCTGACCGCTTCCACCATGCCGCGCCCGATCCGGGCGAGCAGACCGATGCGCTGCTGGCCGAGCTGGGCTACGCACCGGCCGACATCGCGGCGCTGCGCGAAACGGGGGCCGCAGCATGAAGCTCAACTTGGGAACAACCAAGATCCTCGCCTCCGTCGAAGACGGCATCGGCTGGATCACCATCAACCAGCCCGAGCGGCGCAATGCCATGTCGCTGGAGATGTGGCAGGGCCTGGGTGAAGCGGCCGAGGCCATGCAGGCCGATGCGGCGGTCCGGGTGGTGGTGCTGCACGGCGCCGGTGGGCAGTCCTTCGCGGCCGGTGCCGACATTTCCGAGTTCGAGCAGCACCGCGCCAACGCGGAGCAGAAACAGCGCTACGGCGAGATCGCGTCACGCGCGCACCGCGGCCTGGCGGGGCTGGACAAGCCACTGATCGCGATGGTGCAGGGCTACTGCATCGGCGGCGGCATGGCGCTGGCGCTGGCGGCCGATCTGCGCTTTGCGGGCGTAGGCTCGCGCTTCGGCATTCCCGCAGCCCGTCTGGGCCTGGGCTACGAATACGAGGGCCTGGCCGCGCTGGCCCGCGTGGTCGGCCCGTCTGCGGCCAAGGACATGCTGTTCAGCGCCCGCCAGCTCGAAACCGACGAGGCGTTGCGCCTGGGCCTGGTCAACCAGGTCCTGCCAGCCGACGGGCTGCGCGACGCCGTGCGCCAGTACGCCGCGCAGGTGGCTGCCAATGCACCACTGACCGTGCAGGCCGCCAAGGCCGCGGTGCGGCTGTTCGAGCGGTACAGCGCCGCCGAAGACAGCGCCGTGGCAGCGGCCGTCGACCGCTGCTTCGACAGTGCCGACTACCAGGAAGGCCGCCGCGCCTTCCTTGAAAAGCGCACCCCAACCTTCCACGGACGATGAGCATGGACACACCCGAACTGCAGGTGGCTGGCCCGCTGGCCACCATCACGTTGCGCCGGCCCGAGCAGGCCAACCGCCTGACCCCCGACGACCTGGCCACGCTGGCCGAGCACATCGGCGCGGTGAACGCGATGCCCGACGTGCTGGTGCTGCAGCTGCGCGGCCTGGGCAAGTACTTTTGCAGCGGCTACGACATCGGCCGCATCGGCGCTGCGCGCAAGGTGAATTTCGAAGCGGTGGTCAACGCGGTCGAAGAGGCGCGCCCGGTCACCATCGCGGTGCTGCATGGCAGCGTGTACGGCGGCGGCACCGACCTGGCGCTGGCCTGCGACTTTCGCCTGGGCGTGCAGGGCATCGACATGTTCATGCCGGCCGCCCGGCTGGGCCTGCACTTCTACCAGGGCGGGCTGGAGCGCTATGTGAGCCGCCTGGGCCTGGACAACGCCAAGCGCCTGTTCCTCACGGGCGACAGGATCGCGGCCGAGGAGATGCGCGCCATCGGTTTTCTTACGCAGCTGCTGGCGCCGAACGAACTGCCCGCTGCGGTGGACCGCCTGACGCAGACCTGCGCCGCCATGGCGCCGATCGCCATGCTGGGCATGAAGCAGCACCTCAACCGCATCGCACGCGGCCGGCTGGACGTGGACGCGCTGCACGCGGACATGGCGTGCGCCGCCGATTCGGCCGACCTGCGCGAGGGCCAGGCCGCCTGGCTAGCCAAGCGTACGCCCCAGTTCACAGGCCATTGACTTCCGAAAGACCCACGATGAAAGCCCTGATTCTCGCGACCGCGCTGGCCAGCGCCAGCGCCTGCGCCTTTGCGCAGACCGAGCCCTATCCCAACAAGCCGATCCGGCTCATCATCGGCTACTCGCCATCGGGCGCGGCCGACCTCATCGCGCGCATCATGGCCGAGGCCATGGGCAAGGAGCTGGGCCAGTCCATCGTGGTGGACAACAAGCCCGGCGCCGGCAGCACGCTGGCATCCTCGCTGCTGTGGCGTGCACCGGCCGACGGCTACACGCTGGGCCTGGCCACCGGCACCCTCTACGGCATCGACCAGCACCTGTACAAGGTCAAGTACCAGCCCTCGGACTTCACGCCGATCACGCGCTTCACCGTCTCACCGCTGGTGCTGGCGGTGAACAAGGACATGGGCATCGACAGCGTGCAGGATCTGGTGGCCAAGGTGAAAGCGCAGCCGGGCAAGCTCAACTATTCGTCGTCGGGCATCGGCGGCTCGCCGCACATCGCCGGGCTGACCTTCGAGAAGGCCGTGGGCGGGCAGATGGTGCACATCCCGTTCAAGGGCGGAGCGCCCGCGGTGCAGGCAGTGGCAGCGGGCGACGTGCAGCTGTCGTTCGGCACGGCGGCATCGGTGCTGCCCATGGGGCGACCGGGCACCGTGAAGATGCTGGGCGTGACGACCGCACAGCCCTCTGCCGTGGTGCCCGGCCTGGCAACGCTGGCCTCGCAGGGGCTGCAGGGCTTCGAGTTCAGTTTCTGGTTCGGCCTGTTCGGGCCGGCGCAGCTGCCGGCCGAGGTGACGCAGCGGCTCTATGCCGCCGCCACCAAGGCGCTCGCCGATCCGCAGGTGCAGCGCAAGCTGCTGGATACCGGCAACGAGGCGCTGGCGTCGGCATCGCCAGGGGAGTTCAACACCTGGGCTGCGTCGTCCGGCCGCGCGGCGCTGGATCGGATCAAGGATGCGAATGTGAAGGTGGAGTAAGGGGACCGCTCGGGGCTGTTCTTCGAGGAGGCGCGGGCCATCGGAGCGCTCGGCGCGCCTGCACGGCCACTGGTTGCCCGTCCAGGCTCTAAACTCGCTGCCCGCAGTGCCCCACCGGGCGCAGCGCTTCCTCCGAGCTGCCGCCATCTCTTCCGCCGATTCCCCCTCCGCCATCGCCGCCGCCGCGCTGCTGGCATTCGACAACGTCCTGGCCGCCAGCCCGGGCCTGCGCTCGCGCCCGGGCCAGCGGCAGATGGCCGAGCAGGTGGCCGCCACGCTGGCCGGCGCCACCCTGGGCCAGGTGGAGGAGGGCGACGAGCCTGACCGGTCGATCGCCGTGATCGAGGCCGGCACCGGCGTCGGCAAGTCGCTGGCCTACGCGGCCACCGCCGTTTCCATCGCGCTGGCCCGCAAGACGCGGGTGCTGATCTCCACCGCCACCGTCGCGTTGCAGGAGCAGCTGGTGCTCAAAGACCTGCCGGCCCTGGCGGCGGTGATGGAGCAGCCGTTCAAGTTCGCGCTGGCCAAGGGCCGCGGCCGCTATGTCTGCAAGCTCAAGCTGGCACGGCTGGCGGGCGAGCCCGGCGCCGAAGAGGACGACCTGTTTGCCGACGAAGCCGGTGACGACCACGGCCTGCCCCCGGGCTCGGACGCCGAACGCCAGGCCCGCGTGCAGTTCTACGGCGCCCTGGCCGCCAGCCTGGGCAAGGAGTGGGACGGCGACCGCGACACGCTGCCGCAGCAGCCGGCGGTCGAAGCCTGGTGGCCGGTGGCGGCCGAGGCCAGCTCGTGCACCGGCAAGCACTGCCCGGTGTTCAACGACTGCACCTACTTCGAGCGGCGCCGCGAACTGGTCGGTGCGCATGTCATCGTCGTCAACCACGACCTGCTGCTGGCATCGCTGGGCGGGCGCAACCTGCCGTCGCTGGACAACGCGCTGCTGATCCTGGACGAAGCCCATCACCTGCCTGCCGTGGCGCTGGAGCGCTTCGCCTGCTCGATGGACCTGGCCGCGACCGGCTGGATCGAGACCCTGGCCGCGCGCTGCCGGCGCATCGGCAGCCTGATGCTGGTGCCCGAGGCGGCCGACGCGCCGCGTCAGGCGGCGCAGCTGCAGCAGAGCCTGCACGACCTGCAACGGCTGACGCTGGACGTGTACGCCGCTGAATTCGCCGCCGCGCCGCCCGGGCAAGAGGGCGCGCGCGTGCGCCTGCCCGGTGGCGTCGTGCCCGAGGCGCTGCACGAGCCGCTGGCGCTGGTGCAGGCGATGGCCGAAAGCTTTCTGGACGCGCTCTCTGGCGTGGCCAAGGCCCTGCGCGCGCAGATCCGCGACCAGCCGGACGAAGCACGCCGGCTCTCGGTGCTGTACGCCCAGCTGGGCATGCTGACGCCCCGGCTCGAGCAGGTGCACGCCACGGCCCAGCTGCTGCTGACCGAGACCCCGCTGGAGGCGCCGCCGATCGCCAAATGGTTCAGCCTGCACCCTGGTGCCGCGCGCGGGCCGCGGTTGCGGGCGCATGCCAGCCCGGTCCTGCCCGGCAACAGCCTGCGCGGGCAGCTGTGGGGCGGCGTGCGTGCGGCGGTCATGACATCGGCCACGCTGCGCGCCGGCGATGCGTTCGATTTCTTCCTGCGCGAAAGCGGGCTGGCCGGCGACGACGCTGTGGCCACGCTGGCCGTGGCGAGCCCGTTCGACTACCCGCGCCAGGGCCGCTTCGTGGTGGTCGAGACGGCGGCCGACCCGAAGGACGCCGCTCGCTTCGTGCCCGAGATGGTGCGGCTGCTGCTGGCCGATCTGGCGCAGGTGCGGCACGGCGCGCTGGTGCTGTTCACGTCACGCGAGCAGATGCGCCAGGCCGTGGCCGCGCTCACGCCTGTGCTGCGCGGCCTGGTGCTGGCCCAGGGCGAGCTGCCGCGTACGCTGCTGCTGCAACGCCACCGCGCGGCCGTGGCAGCGGGCGGCCCGTCCATCGTCTTCGGCCTGCAGTCGTTCGGCGAGGGCATGGACTTGCCGGGCGCGCTGTGCGAGCAACTGTTCATCACCAAGCTGCCGTTCGCATCACCGGACGACCCGGTGGGCGAGGCGCGCGCCGCCTGGCTGCGCAACATCGGCCGCGATGCGTTCAACGAACTGGTGGTGCCGGCCACCGCCATGCGCCTGGCGCAATGGGCCGGGCGCGCGATCCGCAGCGAGACGGATGAATGCGCGATCCACTGCTACGACAGGCGGCTATTGGCCACCGCCTTCGGCCGCCGCCTGATGCAGGCGCTGCCGCCGTTCGCGCGCTGGCGGCGCGATGTGCAGGGGCGGCTGCACGCGGTGGACTGAACCTGTTCCCACTGGCCTCGCGGGGAGGGCCGGGCAGATGGGGCAGCGGTGGGGGCCGGCAGCACGGCGTGTGCGCAAGCCGCCGTCGCGCCGACCCCTTCACAGCGCGCGCCGGGAACGGTTTCACGTCCAGGGATGGCTCAGACCCCCAGGTGCTCCTGCAGCAAGGCCGGCTGCGCCAGCAGCTCCGCGCTGCTGCCCTCGAACACCGTGCGCCCCTTCACCAGGATCACATTGCGGTCCGTGATGCGCGTCACATGCCGCCAGTTCTTGTCGACGATCACACTGCTGATGCCCGAGCCGCGGATCAGCTCGCAGATGCGCCAGATCTCGCGCGCGATCAGCGGGGCCAGGCCCTCGGTGGCTTCGTCCAGGATCAGCACGTCGGGATTGGTCATCAGGGCGCGGCCGATGGTCAGCATCTGCTGCTCGCCACCCGACAGCTGCTGGCCGCCATGGCCCAGGCGTTCCTTCAGACGGGGGAAGGTGTCGAGCACGCGGGCGTAGTGCCAGTCCTCACCGGCCGCAGCGCGGGCTTTGGCGGCGGCGCTGACGCCGGGCCGCGCGGCCATGCGCAGGTTTTCTTCGACGCTCAGGTTGCCGAAAATGCCGCGCCCCTCGGGCACATAGGCGATGCCGCGCTGCGCCACCTCGTAGGTCGGCCGGCCGGTCATGTTCTGGCCCATCACGCTGACGCTGCCGGACTTGGGCACGACGATGCCCATCAGCGTCTTGAGCAGCGTGCTCTTGCCCATGCCGTTGCGGCCCATCAGCCCGATGGTCTCGCCGGCCGCGACGTGGAAGTCGACGTTGTGCAGGATGTGGCTGGCGCCGTAGTAGGTGTCGAGGCCGCGGGCCTCGATCAGCGGGGCGGCTTCAGTGGCCATGGTCTTCGTCACCCAGGTAGGCGGCCTGCACGGCGGCATCGGCGCGCACGGCGGCAGGGCTGTCGCTGGCGATGACCTGGCCGTTGACCATCACGGTCAAGTGGTCGGCGAGTGCAAATACGGCGTCCATGTCGTGCTCGACCAGCAGCATGGCGTGGTCGGGCTTGATGCGCAGCAGCAGCGCTACCATGCGTTCGGCCTCGGCCTGGCCCATGCCGGCCAGCGGCTCGTCCAGCAACAGCACGCGCGGTGCGGTGGCCAGGCTCATGGCGATCTCCAGCTGGCGCTGCTCGCCATGGCTGATGAAGCCGGCGATGCGGTCGCGCCGCTCCGTGAGGCCGGCCAGCTCCAGTGCGCGCTCGCAGCGTTCGCGCGTGGCGGCAAAGTCCTGCGCGCGGCGCAGCCAGCGGGCCGGGTGCTGCGCACGCGACTGCGCCGCCAGGTGCACGTTGTCCCAGACCGTGAAGGGCGCAAAGATGTTGGTCTTCTGGTAGCTGCGGCCCAGGCCCTGGCGCGAGATCTTCTCGGGCGACCAGCCGGTCACGTCTTGCCCGGCCAGCGTCACGCTGCCTTCGGTGGGCGGGAGGTCGCCCGAGAGCAGGTGCGACAGCGTGGATTTGCCCGCGCCGTTGGGGCCGATCACGGCGTGGATGCGGCCCCGCCACAAGTCCAGCGACACGGCGTTGACCGCCGCCAGGCCGCCGAAGCGCTTGGTCAGCTTGCGCGCGGACATGAGGATGTCTGGCGTGGTCATGGCACGTCCTTGCGGCCCAGCAATCGGTCGCCCAGGCCCATCAAGCCACGCGGCGCGAGCCAGACCACGGCCACGATGAAGATGCCCATCCACAACTGCCAGTGCTTGCCGAGGTGCACCGCGCCGACCGTGGGCAAATCCTTGAACACCGACAGCAGCGTCTCGAACGCAAAGGCCCCGACGATGGCGCCCGCGAAGTTGCCCATGCCGCCCAGGATGACCATCATGATCGCGTGCGCGCTCATGTGGAAGCCCATCAGCTCGGGGTTGACGAAGCCGGTCTGCACGCCCCACAGAAAGCCCGCCAGCCCGGCCAGCGCGCCGGCCAGCGTGAAGGCCGCCAGCTTGTAGCCGAAGCTGCTGTAGCCCATGGCGCGCATGCGGTGCTCGTTGACGCGGATGCCGGACAGCGTGCGGCCAAACGGGCTCCACAGCAGGCGGCGCAGAAAGGCGTAGACCCCCAGCATGCAGACGGCGGTGAAGTAGTACAGCGTGCGCTTGTTGTCCAGGTCGAACGGCACCCAGCCGAACAGCTCGCTGCTCGGGCGGAAGTTGATGTACAGCCCGTCCGACCCGCCCAGCGCGCGGTTGTCGAAGAACAGGAAGTACACCATCTGCGCAAACGCCATCGTCACCATGATGAAGTAGATGCCATGCGTGCGCACCACGAAGAAGCCGATGATCAGAGCGGCCAGCGCCGAGGCCAGCACGGCCAGAGGCAGCGTCCACCACAGGCTGACGGGCTCGCCCGCCGGCGTCATGAAGGCCAGCGCGTAGCCGGCCACGCCGAAGTAGGCCGCGTGGCCCAGCGAGACCAGGCCGGTCACGCCCTGCAGCAGGTCCAGGCTCATCGCGAAGATGGCCATGACCATCATGCGCGTGACGACCTGGGTGTAGAACTCGCTGCCGACGAAGGGGAAGGCGAGCAGGGCGATGAGGCCGAGTGCCAGCGCCACCTGCAGGCCGCGCGGCAGCACTTCGAGGTTGGATCGTGCTGTCATGGGAGAACCTCCGTGCTGCGCACTGCGGTGCGCACCAGCTTCGGAGCGGCCGGGCGGTGGTGCCTCATTGCTTGAACAGCCCTTCGGGTTTGTAGAGCAGCACCGCCGCCATCAGCATGTAGACCAGCATGCCCGCCACCTGGGGCAGCAGCACCTTGCCGAAGGTGTCGACCAGGCCCACCAGCAGGGCCGAGATCAGCGCGCCGCGCACCGAGCCGATGCCGCCGATCACCACCACCACGAAGCACATGATCAGCACCTGCGAGCCCATGTTCGGGTAGACGCTGGCGATTGGCGCGGCAATCATGCCCGCCACGGTGGCCAGGCCGATGCCCAGCGCGAACACGATGGCGTGGATCAGCCGGATGTTGATGCCCAGCGATTCCGTCATCTCGCGGTTGAACGCGCCGGCGCGGATCTTCATGCCCAGCCGTGTGCGCGCGATCAGCCAGTACAGCCCGATCGCCAGCACGATGCAGTTGCCCGACATGAACAGGCGGTAGACGGGGTAGGACAACGTGTCCGTCAACGGGATCGAGGCCGACAGCGCCGCCGGCACCGCTACGCCGTGCACGTCGTCGCCCCACAGGATGGAGCGCAGCTCTTCGAAGATGTAGATCAGCCCGAAGGTCAGCAGCACCTGGTCCAGATGGTCGCGCTGGTAGAAGTGGCGAAACAGCAGCCGCTCCAGCAGCAGCCCGAAGGCCACGGCCAGCAGCGAGCCCGCGATGATCGCCAGCGTGAGGCTGCCGAACTGCGCGGTCAGCGAGTACGCCAGGTAGGCGCCCAGCATGTAGAAGCTGCCGTGCGCCAGGTTGACCACGCCCATGATGCCGAAGATCAGCGTCAGGCCGGCGGCCAGCATGAACAGCAGCAGGCCGTACTGCACGCTGTTGAGCAGCTGGATCAGGAAGCTCGCGAAGTCCATTGGCAGTCGATGTCAGGCGCTGCGCGGGCTGCGCAGGGAGGGGGACGCGCGCACAGCCTCAGCCCAGCTTGCAGCCGGCGCCCGAATCGGACAGCGCCTTGGCAGCGATGCCGATGACCTTGTTTTCCTTGTTCTCCACGCGGCGCAGGTACATGTCCTGCACCGGGTTGTGGGCCTTGCTCATGGTCCACTTGCCGCGCGGGCTGTCGATGGTGGCCGACTCCATGGCCTTGTACAGCGCGGCCTTGTTGCCGGTCAGATCGCCGTTGACGGCCTTGGCGCCCTGGGCCAGCAGCAGACCGGTGTCATAACCCTGGACGGCGTACACGTCCGGCTGGCTGCGGAACATCTTGACGTACTCCAGCCGGAACTGCTTGTTGCGCGGCGTGTCCAGCGCGTCGCTGTAGTGCATGGTGGTGATGATGCCGTCGGCAGCGGGGCCGGCGGCTTCCAGCACGCCCTCGGTCAGGAAGCCCGAGCCATACAGCGGGATCTTGTCCTTCAGGCCCGCGGCCGCGTAGTCGCGGATGAACTTGGCCGCGCCGCCACCGGCGAAGAAGCAGGCCACGGCGTCGGGCTTGAGCGAGGCGATCTCGGTCAGCAGCGCCTGGAACTCCACATTGGGGAACGGCAGGCCCAGTTCCTTGACGATGGTGCCACCGGCCTTGGTGTAGCTCTCCTTGAAGCCCTCGAAGGCCTCGTCGCCGGCCGCGTATTTCCAGGTGATCCAGACCGCGCGCTTGTGGCCTTTGTCGAACATGGCCTGGCCCAGCGCCAACGTGGGCTGCGAGTTGGTAAAGCTGGTGCGGAACACGTTGGGCGCGCACAGGGCGCGTGTGGCGGCATGCACGCCGGCGTTGGGGATCAGCGTCAGCACGCCGCTGTCGCGTGCCACCTTCTGGATGCCCATCTGCACGCCCGAATGCACGGTGCCGATCAGCACGTCGACCTTGTCGCGCTGCACCAGCTTGTTGGCGTTCTCGATGCCCTTGGCCGGCTCGGATTCGTCGTCGACCTTGAACCACTCGATCTCGCGCCCGCCCAGCTTGCCGCCCTGTTCAGCGATTGCCATGCGCACGCCGTTCTCGATGGCCACGCCCAACTGCGCGAACGTGCCCGTGTAGGGCAGCATGAAGCCCACCCGCACCTTGGCGCCCTGGGCACGGGCCAGTTGCGGCAGCAGCAGGCCGGTGGAGGCGGCGCCCACCAGGGCGGCGCTGCGGGACAGGACGATGCGGCGGGTGGTGCTCATGTGTTTCTCCGTGGGTCAATTGTTTAGGTCTAAAGAATTTATCGCAATCCGGGCGGCGCCGCGCCTATGACTTTCCCGAGGGTTGGCGGCTCATGTGGGCACCTGGGCCAGGGCGTTTGGCAGCCAGGTGCGGCACCAGGCGGTGGCCACCTCCTCGGGTACGCTGCCATCGCTGGCGTCCAGCGTGAAGATGTCGCCCACGCGCTGCGCACCCAGGCCCTGCAGCCGTTCGTCGAACCGAACGCCGCCCTGCGCGAAGGTGGCGCCATGCGCGCCCATGTCGCCCAGCGCGATCACGCCGTAGCGCACATGGCCCAGGTAGGCGGGCTGGTCATCCAGCGCGGCATACAGCGCGTGTGCGTTGTCGGGCAGGTCGCCGGCGCCATAGGTGGACGTGCAGATCAGGTACAGGGCAGTCTCGGAGAACACGTCGGTGGTCAGACCGTCCATCATCTGCAATTCGACCTGTTCGACCAGATCGGCGCAATCCATCTCGATGGCCTGGGCGACGTACTCGGCGGTGTTGGTCACGGTGCCGACCAGAATCTTCAATTTCATGCCATCTCCGTTGGTGCACTAAACTGCGTGTCGCCGTGTCGACAGGCAGTATATTGCCTTCTTGATGCGGCGCAAGACGGCACGGCCTGCGGCAAACCCTTGGTGGGCCGGGCCGCTGGTAGAGGTCGTGGCGCGTCGTTCAGGACGGCCTCACGGTGCGGCGCAGCGCCCGTATCAAGTCCGACTGCGTGATGATGCCGACCACCCGCCGCTCCTCGTCCAGCACCGGGATGTGGTGGTGCCCGGCGTCCGAGAACAGGGGCAGCAACTCGGCGATGAAACGGTCTGCGCTGGCGATGCGCACTTCGCGCGTCATGATTTGGCCCACCACCTCGGGCTTGTCGGTGCTGCTCAGACCGGAGGCGCGGATCAGGTGCTTGAGCCGGGCACCCAGGCCGTCGATGGCGTCGAAATCCGCGTGCTGCATGAAGTCGGCCACCGTCAGGATGCCGACGATGCGCCGGGCCTTGTCGGTCACGGGCACGGCCTTCACGCGGCGCGCGCGCATCTGCTGCCAGGCCTGCGCCAGGGGCGTGCCGAACTGCACGCACAGCAGGTCGCGCGACATGATGTCGCGGCACCGCAGGTCGCCGAACTTGCGCTCGTAGGCGGCCGATTCGGCGTAGTGCAGCAGGCGCTCCAGGTCGTCACGGCTGATGTCCAGCACCTGGTCGTAGTGCGCCAGTGCGGCGTCCAGATCAGCGCTGCTGAAGCGGGTCGTCTGCCCAGACGGCGCTGCCGTGGGCGCATGCATCGCGTGGGGATAGCGCCGGCCGGTCAGCCGGTTGTAGGCCACGCCGGCCAGCACCACGATGACGGTGTCGATGAACACCGGGTTGAAGGCAAACGCGGGATCGGCCTGGGTCAGCACCGCCAGCAGGGCCGATGCGCCGCCCGGCGGGTGCAGGCAGCGCAGCAGGAACATCATGGCAATGGCCAGGCCCACACCCAACGGAGCGGCCAGGCCGATGTCGCCGGAAAGCCGGCCGCACGCGGCGCCGACCAGCGCCGACACGGTGTTGCCCATGATGGCGGGCCAGGGTTGGGCGAGCGGGCTCGACGGTACGGCAAACACCAGCACGGCGGTGGCGCCCAGCGGCGCGATCAGTTGCAGCCCGGGAAGGCCGGGGGCCAGCCACTGCGCGACCAGCGCCGCCGCCAGGATGCCGACGGCGCTGCCCATGGCGGCACGCGCGATCTCCGCCCGGCTGACCCTGCCACCGGCCACGAGGCCGCCAGCTGCGGCGGCGTGCATCCAGGCTTTCAGGTCGGGCAGTTTCATGCGGCCCGGATCATATCGACGCGGGGGGCTGAGATCAGTCGATCAGTCCATCGGTCGTTGGGTCGATCAGGGCGCCGCGCTGCGCCAGCAGCTCGCGCAGCAGCGAGCGGTGGCAGCGGGCTTCTTGCTCGCAATAGCAACCGACCGAGAGCTGGGTGCCATGCGACAGCGCGGCCAGAAGGTCCAGGTTGCGGCTGGCTTCGGGCGCCTTCATTTCGGCCAGGTACGCGCGACGGAAGCGCGACCAGTCCGCGTCCGTACCAGAGGCCTGCGCCGCCTGCCCCAGCGCCATGGTCTCGGCGCTCGGCGCCAGGTTGGGGTACCAGCAGTCATACCAGTTGCCGGATGCGAACGCGCTTTTGGGCACGCCGCGCGGCGGGCGCCGCACGGTGCCGATGCGCAAGCCCTCGTCGGCCGCGCGCGGGGTGCCCAGGCGCACGATTCTGAGCACCATGCAGATCTCCTTTTTGCTGTTGTTCGGTAGCCGTAGACCGGGTTAGAATCGCGGGCTTCGGAGCGTAGCGCAGTCTGGTAGCGCATCTGGTTTGGGACCAGAGGGTCGTAGGTTCGAATCCTATCGCTCCGACCAATAGATAGTACAAAGGCCGACAGGGACATACACCTGGCGGCCTTTTTCATTGGGAAAACAGCCGGATAAGCGACAGGGAGCGACAGGGGCTGACGTTGACTGACGGCCGAAAGCGGGGGTACAAGCGGGGGTGCAGAGTCCGTTTTTTTAAGTCCCTGGCCCGTGTACCCCCTGCACCGGCCAACCACACCCCAGAGCCACCATGTTGACCGACGCTCAATGCAAGAACGCCACGTGCCCCGCAGACCGTCGGCAAGCCCGCTACGCCGACTCGGGCGGGCTCTATCTGCAAGTCAGCCCTGCAGGCTCGCGGCGCTGGTTTCTGAAGTACCGCACCAACGGCGTGGAGAAGCAGCTGGCGCTCGGCAGCTATCCGACCGTGAGCCTATCCGCAGCTAGGAAGGCCCGCGACGCCGCCAAACTGGACAAGGCGGCGGGGAACGACCCGGTGCAGGTGCGCAAGGTCAGTAAGCTCAAGGCCCGCGCCGTCGAATCGGATGCATTCAAAGCGACAGCCCTGGAGTGGTACGGGAAGCACAAAGGCCGTTGGAGCGAGCACTACGCCGTTCGCGAACTGCGCAACCTCGAAAAGGATCTGTTCCCACACTTCGCGGACCGAGCGATCGGCGGCATCGAACCGATCGAGTTGTTGGCCGCACTTCGGCGAGTCGAGGAGCGCGGGGCGTTGGACGTTGCCGGCCGGGTGCTCATGACGGCTCGCGCGGTGTGGCGCTACGCCGTGGCGACGGCGCGCGCACCGCGCGACATCACCGCCGACCTGAAAGGCGCGCTGACACCCCACAAGAAAAGGCACTTCGCTGCAATCACAGACCCCAAGAAACTCGGCGAGCTTGTCCGCGTCATCCGTGGCTATCAGGGAGGGCCTATCGTCCGCGCGGCTCTGCAGCTTGCGCCTCTCCTGTTTCAGCGACCAAACGAGCTGCGTGGCGCCACATGGGCCGAGATCGACCTGGAGGCCGCACTGTGGACCATCCCGGCCGCGCGCATGAAGCGGCGCAAGGAAGGCAAGGAGAACGGCCCTCCGCACGTGGTGCCGTTACCCCACCAGGCCGTCGAGGTTCTGAGCGGCCTCCATGCATATTCAGGCCGCGGCGCAATGGTGTTCCCTGGCGAGCGAAGTCACGAGCGGCCGATCTCAGACAACACCCTGAGGGCGGCGCTGCTGACGCTCGGCTATGGCCCGACCGTGCAGACCGTTCACGGTTTCCGCGCGACTGCTCGCACTATGCTGGCCGAGCAACTGGAGGCCGATCCGCTGGTGATCGAGGCGCAGCTGGCGCACCAGGTCAAAGACGTCAACGGCCGGGCCTACAACCGCACGCAGTACCTCAAGCAGCGCGCCGTGATGATGCAGCAGTGGGCCGACTATCTGGACAAGCTGGCATCGGGCGCTGGACTCCTGCCGCTGCGATCGGTTGCATGATGGACGAGGTGCCCCTGGATTGGGACTGGTACAACCGTCTGGCTTCCCACCACATCTATGCGCTCGTTGGACTGTCGTTCGGCATCGACCCTGCCGCGTGCAAGCCGTACGGGTGTCTTGAGTTCGTCGGTACCGACTATCCGCAAGGGTTTCGTGATCGATCGATCCTGACCTATGAAGCGGCCAGAGTTGGCCGGAATCTGCAGCCTATCGAACACGCCGATCTATTGGGCCGGAAATTCGACGCGGACGCGGGTGTCGTGCATGGCCAATGGTGGGAGCTCGACACGCTTGCTTTCCGGCAGTTCTGCGATCTCCAAGCGTGGCAGGTCCCGCCCGATTTCCTGCCAGTGGGGTACCAACCGGGCAAGAACAACCTGATCAAGGCAGATGTGGTTGAGGGAACGGAATCGACCGCTGAACGACGTGCGCGTCGGTACCAGCTATGCATTGATGCCGGGCTATGCATGCCGACCGATACCTACGCACACCTTCCTAGAGGGATTGGCAAATTGGCGGATGCCGAAGGCATCTCCCGGCAGTCGTTCAGCGACGACGTAAAAGCCCACATAGCGTATCTGTACGGCAGGTGATCGGCAGGTAACCGGCAGGCGACTGCCTGCCGCTGCAGCCCGGAGACTCCTGCCCAATCCTTGTGATGTTGCAAGGAGAGACAAAGGGGTCTTGAGAATGATGTCGATACTGAGGATGCCGGCTGTAAAGGTCGCTACGGGCCATCCGAGCCACGCAAGCATTTACGAAGCCATCAGAGCGGGCTTGTTCACCAAGCCGGTGCCCATCGGCGCACGCGCTGTCGGCTGGCCTGACTATGAGGTGGCGACCATTACCGCCGCGCGGATCGCAGGCAAAAGTCAGGACGAAATCCGCGGATTGGTGCAGCAAATGCACGAGAAGCGCAAGACGGCGCTGGAAGCGGTCGCAGCATGAGGGCCGACATGATGGACGCACAAAATGCAAAAAACCGGGTGGCAGCCCGGCAATGTGCAGATCAAGGATCAGTCAAACGCAGCGCTCATTCTAAGGTCCTCCGGGACTTTCCGAAAGTGTCCGCCATCGCACGGCGTGGCGCCGGCGGACAGTGGTTCCTGACTGTGTTGGCCTGCCCGTTCTGCAACGGCCGGCACTTTCATGGCGGACACGTGCTTGAGCGACCCGACTCGGGCACACGCGTTGCCGACTGCGGCGGCGGTACCTATGACGTGGTGATCGTCGACGATGCCGCCGTGGTTCGCGCGCTCGGTATCGACGCGGCGCAGTTGCACGGGGCGGTGCGGGAGTTGCGCACCCTTCGAGCGATCGAACGGCGGTTCAAGTTGGCGCTGGGGTCGATCGCGGCGATCATGAACCGAGCGGCCGAGGTGATGTCATGAAAGCGGCATCCAGGGCGAAGGCCGCATCCAAGGTCACAGCCGCACAAGCGGATGCACGCGCACTGCAGCACTTGGCGGTGCATGTGTCGCGCCAGGTCCGAGTTCATCCTGAACTGATCTTTCGCGCGGTCCTGCTGACGGAAAGCACGGGTTGGAGCGTCGACAAGCTACTGGGATGGGCGCCGGGCACGTTCGATCGTGCCATGCCGTCTCAGATTGCCGTGTGTGCCGAGACCGGCGCCGTGACGCTCGCCGACTGAAGCACGCCGCCCACTGCCTGCGCTGATGCGCGGCAGTGGGCTACATCACAAGGAATTATTCGAATGACTGCATCTTTGCAGATGGCGGCAGCACGCGCGCCCGTACACCATCGCGTCGTCGGCGACGCCATCTCGATCCTCACGGCCTCCGGGTCGCTGCTGCTCACCAAGACCTGGCTCCCCGGCGGCGACGTCAAGCCCTACGACGACGCCAAGAACTTCAAGCTGCGCAAGGTCGATGTCACCGACATCTTCACGCTGCACAAGGTACTGCTGAAACTGGCCGGCATGCGCCAGTCCTGCATCATCCGCGGTGGCTACATCGGCGACGAGCTCGCCGTGCCGATCATGCGCGGCGAAGAGGGCTGGTCCGAGAACCACGTGCTGCGCAAGGAACTCGTGTTCAAGGACCGGGCACTGCACAGCATCATGATCGACGTGGACAAGTTCCGACCCGGTGGTGGGCTGGACCTGGCTGACCCCACGCCGGGGATCGACGAGTTCATCGCCCAGCACCTGCCCGAGTGCTTCTACGGCCGCACCTACCACTGGCAACTGAGCAGTTCGGCCGGTCTGCAGAAGAACGAGGGCGTGCTGAAGGCGCACCTGTGGTTCTGGCTGGACACGGCCTACACCAGCGCCGAGTTGATCGCCTGGCGGCGCCAGCAGAAACTGACCCAGGTCGACGAGGCCGTGTTTCGCGTGGTGCAGGCGCTCTACACCGCCGACCCAGTGATGACCCCCGGCGTGGTCGACCCGGTGGCCGTGCGCAGCGGCCTGAGCGACGGCGTGTTCGGCGACTCGGTGCCACTGGTGATCGACAAGGCCGCCATGGGCGTCGCCGTCGCGTCGTCCAAGACCGAGGCGTCCGAGGAACTGGACACGGCGGTCTCCAACGACCCGGTTGCCCAATTGCTGTACGCCAAGGGCATGGTGCTCAGTGCGTCGGCGCGCGGCCGCCTGTATGTGCAGTGCCCGCGGCAGGATCTGCATACGGACGGCAAGACCGGGCCCACGTCCTGCGCCTACTTCCCTGCGTTCACCAACGGCTACCGGCAGGGCAACTTCAAGTGCCTGCACGCGTCCTGTGAAGGCGCCGCGCAGCACTTGTTCACCCAGGCGCTCGGTATCTCGGTGGATGGCGTGGTGGAGCCGAATGCGGATGGCTTCGAAGACTTGGATCTGGTGGACGCGGATGCGCAGTCTGTCTTAGGGCGCTTGCGACTCTTGTCCAAAGGTGATGTCCTGGCCACTTGGCCAGGACTTGCGGCAGCACTCTCGCGCGACGATGCGGCCGTGGTCGTTGAGGAAGTTGAGCGCCTGACAGGGAAAGGGCGGCGCTTGTTGAACGCGACGCTTCGAGACACCAAAGCGACCGTGAAGCGCGCTCGGCTGAAGCGCGATGCAGGCGCGCGCGAGTTAGTGCACTTCAAGCCTGAAAACTCGGCTGAGCTGACCCAGGCGGTAGGGCGCAAGATCTTGGAGAAGGGCCGCCCAGAAGACTTTTTTACCTATGCCGGCCGGCCGTCCCGGATTGTCGAGACGGTACAGCCGTATGCGCACATGATCGATGCTCCCGACCAGAGACCGCCGACGACGATGCAGATCGAAGCGCTTACCCCGGTGACCGTCCGGGCGCTGATTGAGCAACACGTGGTCTTCCAGTCGGAGACCATCAAAGGGCCAGTGAACGTCTCTGTTCCGGGGGTGATCATCGACTGCCTCCTCGAAATGCCGCCACCTGAAACACCGGCCGTGACAGGGCTTCTTTGCCACCCGATCGTTCTTCGCAATGGATCGATCCTCGCCACCAACGGCCTTGACGTGGCAACCGGCCTGTACGTCCACGGTGTGGCCGTTGACGGCTTGCGACCGTACAAACGGGCTGAGGCGTCTGAGGCGTTGGCCCGGCTGGAATCAACGTTCCTTGCAGGATTTTCTTTTGCATCCAATCGGGAACGACACGTCGCACTTGCGGGTCTGGTAACGGCCATCGAGCGCCGTGCACTGGACAGTGCCCCCGGACTGGCCATTCTTGCTGCTGTCCAGTCGTCGGGCAAGACGACGCTGGCGCGCCGAATCTTCGTCACGCTCACCGGAAAAGACATGCCGGTGGTCACACTGCCGGTTGGACACGACGACGAGATCGAGAAGCGGCTGCTGGCGCTGCTGCTGCGTTCGCCTGCGATGATCACGTTTGACAACGTGCCTGACGGTCTCACGGTCAACGGCGGCGCCGCATTGAACAGCGCGATTACCGCCCCTGAGTTCGAGGGGCGGCTGCTAGGGAATTCGCGCATGCTGACGGTTCCTTCCAATGCGTTTTTTTGCCTGACCGGCAACAACCTGGGGCTTGGCCGCGATGAGGTTTCCCGATGGCTGACAACGGCGCTCGCACCGCCGGATGCGCGGCCCGAATCACGGGTGTTCAAGAATCCCGACGTGGTCGGCCATGCTCGTTCAATCCGCGACGAGGTGCTGCGCGATGTGGTCGGCATCGTGTCCGGCTTTCTTCAGTCTAGAGATGACTTGCAACTGAAGTCCGGTAGCCGCTTTGTGCAGTGGGACCGACTGGTCCGGCAGCCCCTGATATGGGCCGGCGCTGATGATCCGGCCGTGTGCTTCGAGATCAACGCGGACGAGGCGCCACATGCTCAGGCGATGCGACGGCTGATCCTAGGGTTCCTTGAGGTTTTCAAGGACGAGCCTTTTTCTGCGAAAAGTGTCGTAGATGTCGCCACGGGATGGCCGGCCGCTGATGCTGAGGGCGCGCGCGATCTGATCGAAAGCGCACTGCATGACCTTCGGTGCAAAGACGTTCGCAGCACTCGTTCCGTGGGGCGCGCCTTGAGTGCAGCCGTTGGGCGTCCGGTCGACTTGGACAACCAGACGTACGCCGTTCAGGTTCAGCTAGATCGCAATGGTATTGGCGCATTTCGAGTGGTCCGGGTGCGGGGTTTGTAGGGGTTATTTCGGCTTTTTTTTCCCCGTCAGTTTTCAGAATGATTTTTCTTTAAATATTGCATTTGGAGTGGGAGCGGTTGGAAAACGGGGCAAATAACCCCTACAAACCCCGCGCCCAGGTCGGCCACCCTCGCCCAGGTCGGCCACCCTCGCCCAGGTCGGCCACCCGCGCCCAAGTCGGCCACCCGCGCCCAGGTCGGCCACCCGCGCCGTCGCCAGCCTTGTCGCTGTAGCTGTAGCTGTTGCTGTAGCTGTAGCTGGTGCTGGTGCTGGTGGTGGTGCTGGTGGTGGTGGTGGTGGTGCTCATGTCGCGTCCTCGCGCCGGGGCCTGGGCGCTGCGTCCACGCACATCTCGTGCCCCGGCCCGCCGTCAGCCGCGCAACACACCAGCCAACACGCACAACTTTGCAGGTTCCTAAAAGTCGCGGGGGTCCCTGACGCGATTGAAAGGGCACACGGGCACAAAGAGGCGTGGTGCACACGCAACCCCAACTTTTTTAGACTGAAAAGTAATAAAGGATCGCTACTTCTAAAGTATTCCGGCGGGGCCCCCCTGGGCAGGGGGTCACCCACCCCCCTTCAAAAGTATTCCGGCGGGGCCCCCCTGGGCAGGGGGTCGACCAACTCTCCATCGCGACGCCCATTGCGAGATCCAGGGACGGGCCGGCGTTCAGTTGATCGCGCTGGTCGATTAAAAAAAATCCCGAATGAGGTTTCTCTCGCGCGCGAATTTTTTCGGCCCGCCGACCACGACCACGAGCACGATCACGGCCACGCCGTCGACGACGCAATCGATAAGCCGTCGACCACGCCGTCGGCCACGCCGTCGGCCACGCCGTCGGCCACACCGTCGGCCACGCCGTCGGCCACGCCGTCGGCCACGCCGTCGGCCACGCCGTCGACCACGCACCCTGCAGGAACGGCAAAAGGCGCCCACGCAGGCGCCCGGTGCTGGTCTGCTGCGAAATCCGCGTCAGGCGACGGCTTGCATCCGAAGGATGGTCGGATGCGACACGCCCAGCAGCCGGGCAACCTCGCGCACTCCCTTTCCTTCGACCAGCATCGCCCGGGCCTGTGCTTGCTGGACATCCGACAGGGCGGGTTTGCGGCCCAACTTCTTGCCTTCGGCCTTGGCGCGCTCCAGACCCGCATGCGTGCGCTCGACCAATTGGTCCCGCTCGAACTGTGCGAAGGCGGCGAACATTCGGCGCACGAGGTCGCCGGCCGCCGACGTGACGTCAGACACCGGCAGGTCCAGCACGATCAACCGAACCCCGGCCGACTGCAGCAGGGCCACAGTGCGGTCTATGTCGCTGGCGTTGCGCCCCAGGCGGTCCAACTTGGTCACCACCAACGTGTCCCCCTCTTCCAACTTCTCCACCAGCTTGGAGAAGGCAGGGCGGTCCATGGCCGGCACGGTCCCGCTGATCGTCTCTGCAACGACACGGGCGGGCTTGATCTCATAGCCCGCTTGCTTGGCCTGAAGCGACTGGTTGTCGGTGCTTTGCTCGGCAGTGGACACGCGGCAGTACAGGAAGGTGCGGGACATGGTGGTTCTCGTTGGTTCGTTAACGTGGTACGAATTATGAGTGGTACATAACTCGACGTCAAGGACTTTCGTACCAGCTATTGCTTACGGGCTGCAGTGGTAGAGATACGGTCGATTGAGTACCACGGCGTAATTGCGAAATTGCCCCGCAGGACATCCCCGGCGGCGTCAGGGACCATCAGTCATACCGTGCCATTTGCTCCTTACGCACCGATTGAAAGCGACCATGCACTCCAAACCAAGCCAGCCGCTCAGCGCTGCGCAGAGTCCCGACGCGCTGTTGAAGGTTCAGACCGTGACAGCCCTCACCGGTCTGGCTGCGTCAACGGTGCGCCGCCTTGTCGCCGCTGGCGAGTTCCCCCAACCCCTCACCGTGGCTACGCGTTGCACCCGCTGGCGCGCTGGTGCCGTCACCGCCTGGCTTCAGGCTCAGGTGCGCTGAGCTCCAACCTGTCCCCCCGTCCATCCACTTACAGGAGTACCCATGTCACACACCAGAGCTACCCACTTGCGAGACATCGAATCGGAGGCCGCCACTCTGCAGGCACAGCGGCAGGAGGTCGACCTCGACGGCGCCACTTCCGAGCGCGACGCCGCACGGGCGGCACTCGCTGCACACGAGGCACGCGGATCGCAAGGCCTTGACCCCGAATGGACAAGGCTGTCGAGGGCCGCCAGCGCGGCCGAGAACAACCTGGGCAACACGCAGTACCACGCGCGCCACCTGGATGAGGCCCTGGCACCGTTGACTGAGATGTTGAGCGGCCCAGCCCGCGTAGCGAAGGCCCAGCAGGGCGCGGACGCGACCGGGCAGCGGCTGGCAGCGGCGGGCGAGGTTGTCACCGACGTGCAGGGCACAGCGTCGCGCTTGCGTGATCTTCTGGCAGACGCCCAGGCAATCCACATGCGCGCACTCGAAGCCGCGGCGAGATCCGCACTCGACGCCGCGAAGGCTGGCCGAACAGCGCCTACAGCGACGGCAGACACCGCCCAAGTCCAGACCCTGGAACAGGCGCTGACCATGGCCGAGGATGAACTGGCGCACGCCCAAGCCGACCACTCGGCGGCCGAGCAGGCGCACAACGACGCGTTGCTGGTTCTGCAGTCTGCACAGCGCGACGAGGAACGGCTTCGGTTCGAGATTGCGCTTCGCGACTTCGCGCCGTGCGTGGCTCGGTACCGCAAAGCGATCGGCCGTCGCGACTACATGCCGGCCGACGACCTGCGCCGGTACGTGTCGGCGGCCGAACGCGCGGCCGCCTGACGGGGAGCACCGCCATGGACCGTCACCTGTTCACGATGGGGGTGTTGACGCTTCTCACGAAGCGCTATGACCAAATGCGCCGGGCGATGGAAGCTCACGGGATCGTTGGCGCCGGTGGTACCGCACCCACACGCCGCACGGTCGGCGCCGGCCCGGGCGTTGCGCACCGCTGGCACGGCACCAAGTTGCAGTTGAAAAAGCCTGACGGGAACTGGGGCCAGGAAGTGGACCTACGCGGCCCACGTGGCGGGGCGGCTGTCGTCAGGGCCAGCAGTGCCGAGACACCGCCAGCGCCTGAACGCATCCAGCGTACCGACTATGCCGACACCCGTTTCGCCTACGTCGGGTTTGCCTCTCGCGTCGTGCGGCTCGACTACAGCGTGCATCCGCCGCTGCGCGAGGTTGCACCGTCAGGCGATTGGGACGGCCGCCACGCGTTGGAGTACAGCCCAGGCTGATGGGCAGGTGGCCGCCGGGTGTCTGCGCCGGCAGTTACCCAGCCTCGCGCTTACCCCGCACCCAGCGGTTGTAGCCGTCGACGTCGATGATCAGCCGGCCATCCGGCGCACGGTGGTACTCACGGCCCTGAAGCCATACACCAATCTCGATCTTCTTCTCCACGGCCTTGACCGAATATCCGGTCATCTCGCAGAACTTGGTGATCACTGGATTCGGCCCGACAAATGCGTTCATGATCATTGGATGTTCTCCTTAGCGTTCATGGTTTCGAAGGCGTGTTCCCACGCCGCGTAGCCAGCAGCCGCAGCGCGGACTTCTGACATCTTGATGCCGTGCTTGCGGGCGTACAGCTTTGCGCATTCACGCAAAGTGTCCTTGACCCAAGGTGCCGCGTTTGCCGGCACGGCGTTGATCAACTCCGCGATGTTGCGGGTCGCCTCGTCGTAGGTGCCGGCATAGCGGCCCATGGCATCGTCCAGGCTTGCGGGGGTGTCGATGGTGAACGTCGTGTGCATGTGTTTGCTCGATGGGTTGATGGTGCATTCATTGTGATTCATCGAATCTGATGACGTCAAGCATTCTTTGTGATTCAATGAATATGCTAAATTGCTAAACATGCAGTCAACAAAACGGCCCCGTGGCGGCCAACCAAAGCCCGAAGCGCAACGACTCGTGCAACGCTCTGTCCGGCTGCTGCCCGCGCATTGGGAGAAGATCGACGCCTACGGCTTGCCGTGGCTGCGCATGCTGATCGAGCGCGCGAAGCCGCCCGCGACGTGACGCACGTCGAATACCGAGATATCGTCGGCAGAAAAAAGGGCGTTCAATGAAGACGTTGCAATCGTTCATCGCGGTCTGCGCCATGTTGGCCGCCGGTCATTCGTTGGCCATCAACAAGTGCACCGGGCCAGACGGCAAGGCGGTGTTCCAGGACCGTCCCTGCGCTGGCGCAGGGGAGAAGATCACCGTACGGCCGGCATCCGGTCACGCACCGGAACCTGCAGCCGTAGCGAGCGGCGCCAAGCCCATCACCGAAGCCGAAAGGCTAAACGCCATCACGACAGCCAGCCAGCGTGAGCGCAGGCGCAGGGAGATGGAGATCCTTCTGGTGCCCAATGCAGCGAGCGCTATCCACCGACAACGCACGGAGTGTGATAGTGAACTACGCGCACTGCAGGCACGCAAGCTGTCCGCATCGAACAACCTAGCAGGTGCCACATGGGAGGCATCCATATCTTCAGAGATGACAGCCATAGCCACCAGGTGTGACACACGCAACCGTGAACTACGCGACGACCTAGAGGCTATGCGCAGGGAGTGCCGGGAACTGGGCGGGTGTACCTAGGACAATTCCTTGGTTTATTCGGCCGAATAAACCGAAAAAACCCAACACGGCCCCACAACGAAAAAACCCAGCCGAAGCTGGGTTCTCGCGTCCTGTCCTATCGTGCCTGGCAAACGCTCCCGTGTCCCGCTCGGCAGCCCGGCCGACTGAATAACGCATCGTCGGCATGCGGACCCCTTAGTCCCCGCGCCAGTCTACGGCCGGTTGCCGAAGAGTTCAAGCGGGTACAGCCCCCGCTGGTCGAGTGCGCGCTGTGCGAGCGCCTGCTGGTCGAGGGCGTTGTGGTCACCGGCTTGGTGGTCGAGGGCGTGCTAGTCACCGACGGGGTGGTCACCGACGGGGTGGTCACCGACGGGGTGGTCGCTGGCGTGGTGGTCGAGCGCCTGCTGGTCGGCCGACGTGGTGCGTGCCGGCGCGCTGGTCACCGGCTTAGTGGTCGAGGGCGTGCTTGTCGAAGGCGTCCTGGCACCGGCGTGATGGGCGCAGCGGTGGCGGGGCCTGATATGGCACACCGGCGCTGTGCACAAGTCCTACTGTAATGAAGTCGACAACTATCCAACGCGCCGGACAAACACAGCGGGAAGGCATCTCTAGGTTGTCCCCGCGGCCGGTTAACAACTCTCTGGATAACTGCCCTGGCATGCGGGGGGATCTGCGCGGGGCGTGGCTCGCGAAGGGATGCTAAAAAAATGGGCAACAGCGGGTTGTGGGGTCTGGCGGCTGCGCCCATGCAGCGCCGGACAAAGACGCGCCAGCGTGTGGGGTGCGTACAACGTCCTAGCGAAATTTTTCGCCGAATTCCTTTGGCGTTGCCGGACTATCAAGGTCGCAGCAGCGCCGCGGTCTTGGGGGTACAGAGGGGGGTGCAAATCCGAAGGGAAAGGCTGTATGTCTAGCATCCATGCGGGTTTCCAGCCATCTTTCAATCGGTATCGCTCCGACCATCTTTGTACGGGTTTCGGCTGTTGTGGTCGAAGCCCGTTTTCTTTGGTGCGGGCCATCGGGCATTGGCATTTCACCGCGCCGCCCCCAGCCGCCCCAGGATTTCATCGCGCACCGCCACCAACTGCGGCCCGTGCTGCTCCAGCATGGCTTTGCGCGGCAGCATGTAGGCGGGACCACCCAGGTTGATGGCGTAGATGCGTCCGCTGGACGGCTCGACCAGCGGCACGGCCACGCCGTGGATATCGCGTTGCCATTCGCCCAGTGAACAGCAAAAGCCCTGGCGTGCGAGGTCGCGCTGCGCCTGTTCGATGCCGCGCACCACGGCGGGCCAGTCGTCGCCATGGTGCGGCGCCAGCTCGGCCAGCACCGTGTCGCGCTGCGCCGGTGGCAGCGCGGCCAGCCAGGCGCGGCCCATGGCGCTGGTGGCCATCGGAATACGCGAGCCGGCATGCAGGCGCAGGCCGACCGGCCCTGCGCCCTCGCAGGTTTCGGCGTACAGCATGGAGTGGCGCTCGCGCACGCCCAGGCCGACGTTGGCATTGGCCTGGTGCGCCAGCCGCTGCATCGGCTCCAGGGCGACGCGCCGCACGCTCAGGCGGGCCAGTGCCATGTGACCGAGCGCCAGGCTGCTGCCGCCCAGGTCATAGGTCTCATGGCGTGGGTCGAAATGCAGGTAGCCCAGCTGCGTCAGCGTGTGCGTGAGGCGCGACACCGTGGCGCTCGGCATGCCGGTGCGCTCGGCAAGCTCGCGGTTGCCCAGCGGCGCGTCTTTGGCCTTGAACGCGGTCAGCACCTCCAGACCGCGCGCCAGC
This sequence comes from Rhodoferax sp. RT4P68, assembly GCF_056521305.1. NCBI lineage: Bacteria > Pseudomonadati > Pseudomonadota > Betaproteobacteria > Burkholderiales > Comamonadaceae > Rhodoferax > Rhodoferax sp. RT4P68. The sequence goes on along the minus strand of NZ_JBWMBB010000012.1, from coordinate 22,187 downwards.
GCGACGACGAACTGGCGGTCGTCGTCCGCAGCCGCATCCAGACCCCCCGTCGCCTGTCGCGCACGCGGCGCGGACGCGTGCCGGCCACGTCGCATCGGCGGCGCGTCGGCGGCCGGTTCCGGGCGCGGCCGGGGCCGGCGCCCACGTTTTGCCGCAGGGGCTGGGTCAGGCTCGGTCATGACGGTCAGTCCAGCGCGATGTTGCCGGCTTTGATGATCGCGGCCCACTGCGCCTCCTCGCGCGCCAGGAAGGCGCTGATCTCCTGGGCTGTCTGCGGCTTGCGCACGAGGTTGCCCTGGGCTTCCATGGCCTGGCGCAGGGCCGGGTCGAGCAGCACCTGGTCGATTGCGCCCTTCAGGCGCGCCGCCGCTGCAGGGGGTGTGCCTTCGCGCACGATGACGCCGAACCACAGCGCGGCGTCGAACCCCGGCAGTGTCTCGGCCACGGTGGGCACGTCCGGCAGCAACGGCATGCGCTCGCGCGTGGTCACGGCCAGCGCCTTGAGTTTGCCAGCCTTGATCTGCGGCAGGCTGGTGGCGGGCGCGTCGAACATCAGCTGCACCTGGCCGCCGATCAGGTCGGTGACCGCCGGTACGCTGCCCTTGTAGGCAACGTGCGTCATCGCCACGCCGGCCTTCTGTGCGAACAGCTCACCTGCCAGGTGCAGCGACCCGCCGACGCCGACCGATGCGTAGTTGATCTTGTTCGGGTTCGCCAGGGTGTAGCGGCGGAACTCGTCCACGCTGTTCGGGGGCAGGGCGCTGGGCACGACCATGATCATGGGTGTGTCGACCACCACCGACAGCATGCGCAAGTCGCGCTGCGGCTGGTAGGAGAGCTTCTTGATCAGCAGGGGGTTGAGCACCATGGTCGATCCCGCGCCCATCAGCATGGTGGCCCCGTCTGCCGGCTCGCGCATCAGTGCGTCGACGGCGATGATGGTGTTGGCGCCGGGCTTGTTGTCGACCACTACCGGCTGGCCCAGTTGCCTGGCCATGCTGCCGGCCACGAGGCGGGCCAACTGGTCGGTCACGCCGCCGGGGGCGTAGGGCACGATCAGCCTCAGCGGCCGGTCGTTCGCGGCCTGTTGCGGCCCGCTGGCTTGGGCCAGCACGGCCGGGGCCGCGGCTGCGGCTGCCAGGGCCAGACACAGTGCACGGCGCGTGCTGCGCAGAGATTTCGGCATGGTGGTTTCCGATCGGTTGGTTTTGCGAAATTGATTTTCGCAATATTGACCGGCGTCGGCAAGCATGCTCAGGGTTTCACATAGGCAATGGCTTCGTCCACCGTCTCCCAGATGTAGGCGCCGGTGGGCTGGCGGCTTTCTTCCAGGATGTGTCCGACCAGCCCGGCCGAGCGGCTGATGACGGCCACGCCGCGCATGATCTTCTGCGGGATGGCGATCTCGCCCAGCAGCGCCGCCGATGCACCGGTGGCGTTGATCGTGATGTGCCGGCCATACACGGCATCGACCGCGTTCGACAGGGCGCGCAAGGCCGCGATGTGCCGACCCGGCACGCCCTCGCGCTCTGCCACGGCCAGCATCTTGGGCGTGCGCGGGTCGTCGGGCTTGTGGTGCGGGTGGCCGAATCCATGCAGCGGCGTTTTCTCGCGGTGGTGCCGCTCCGCGATGGCGCGGGCCCGGGCCTGCACGCCCTCGGGCGCAGCCAGCATGTCTTCGATGTTGGCAGCGCAGCCTTCCATCGTGCCGATGAAGGTGGTGCCCACGCCCAGCAGCCCGGCGGCCACGGCGGACTGCAGCGCATCCGGCGAGCTGTGGTAGATCAGCCGCGTGGCGATCACGCTGGGTGTGATGCCGTGCTCCATCAGCGTGACCAGCACGGCGTCGAGCACGCGGGTCTCCGCGCGCGTCGGCTTGCGGCCGTAGAAGTGCAGGAGCGTCATCTCGGTGAAGGTCAGCTCGCCGATCAACTCTTCGACGAGGTTGGCTTCGCGCACGTGGATGGACTGCGCGTCCGAACGCGCGATCGAAGTGGTGGGGGCGGGCTTGGTGCGCATGGAAGTTCCTGAAGGGATGTGGTTGGATCGGTCGCCTGCGTGGCTCAGGGCCAGCGTAGTCGGTCTGCGTGCAGGCGCTGTCGCCGTTGCTTCATGCCTGCGCACGCGCCGTGCCGCCAGTGGTGGTGTACTGCGGCACGTGGTTGCGCGCCGTCTCCGCCGCGACCCGCATGCCGGTCTGCGGCACAGGCGTCGGCCGCCGTCTACCCGCTGTGCCCTGCGCCAAGCTGTGTGCCAGCGGCGCCCGTGTCCGCCGTGAGGATGGCGAGGTCGCTCTCATCCTTCAGTGCGATGCCGGTGGCGCCACGCCGCAGCGCCTCGCGCATCAGCCAGGCCAGCTTGAACGCGGCCGCGCCATAGGGCAGGCCCTCGGGCCGCACGTTCGAGATGCAATTGCGCTCGGCGTCATGCCGGCCGCGCCGCGGTGTGTGGGTCAGGTAGATGCCCAGACTGTCGGGTGAACTCAGGCCGGGCCGCTCACCGATCAGCATCACGGCCAATGTGGCGCCAAAGGCCTCGGCCGCCTCGTCGGCCAGCGCCACGCGGGCTTGCGACGCGATGACCACCGGCGCAAAGCGCGTGGCCGGTGGCAGATGCGAACGCAGCGCCGCCAGCAGCGGCGCGGCGTGCCGCTCGACGGCCAGCGACGACAGTCCGTCGCCGATCACCACGCAGACTGCGGCGGGCGCACCGCCGGGCAGGGCGGCAGCCACGGCGCGCAGACGTGCGCCGTCCTCCTCGGCCAGTTGCCGGCCCAGGTCCGGCCTGCGCAGGTAGGTGGTGCGGTCGGCGGCCTGGCTGTGCACGCGCTGCACCGCCCAGCCGTCGGCGTGCAACTGCGCTTCGAGTGCTGCCACGTCCAGCGCCGCGTGGATCGCGTCGCGTGCCATCGCATGCGCCCAGCCGAAGCGCAGCGTCTCGTCGGTCGGCATGCCGGCGCCGGCGCGCCCGAGTGCCAGCCGGGCCGGAGTCGCCGCGCGCCATTCGGCCCAAGGGTTGGGGGTGACGGGGGCGGTCACGGCAGAGCCTTTGGCTCGGTTGCGGAGCGAGCGCCCTGGGGCGACTGGGCGGCGTCCGCTGGTCGACGTTCGTGCTGCGCACCGCAGTGCTGAGCCTCTTCGGGCGGCCGGGCGCGGCTCATGTCGCGAGCGCCTTCAACCCGCCCATGCCGGCCAGCAAGTGGTTGGCTGCAGGCGGCGCCAGCTGGCCGGCCGCATCGGTGATCTGCATGCGCTGCAGCCAGGCCTCGAACTCGGGCGCACGCTTGAGGCCCAGGGTCTGGCGCAAAAACAGCGCGTCATGGAACGAGGTGCTCTGGTAGTTCAGCATCACGTCGTCGGCGCCGGGCACGCCGATCAGAAAGGTGAGGCCGGCCGAGGCCAGCAGCACCAGCAGCGTGTCCATGTCGTCCTGGTCGGCTTCGGCATGGTTGGTGTAGCAGACATCGCAGCCGATGGGCAGGCCCATCAGCTTGCCGCAGAAATGGTCTTCCAGGCCGGCGCGGATGATCTGCTTGCCGTCGAACAAATACTCCGGCCCGATGAAGCCGACCACGGTGTTGATCAGCAGCGGCCGGTAGCGCCGCGCCAGCGCATAGGCGCGCGCCTCGCAGGTCTGCTGGTCCACGCCAAAGTTGGCATTGGCCGATAGGGCGCTGCCCTGGCCTGTCTCAAAATACATGACGTTCTGCCCCACCGTGCCGCGCTGTAGTGATTGCGCCGCCGCGTGGGCTTCGTCCAGCAACTCGGGTGTGACGCCGAACGACAGGTTGGCCTTCTCGGTGCCGGCAATCGACTGGAACACGAGGTCGACCGGAGCGCCCGTTTCGATGAGCTTCAGCGTGTTCGTGACATGCGTCAGCACGCAGCTCTGCGTGGGGATATCGAAGCGCTGGACCACCTCGTCCAGCATGTGCAGCAGCCGGCCCAGTACCGGCATGCTGTCGGATGCCGGGTTCAGCCCAATCACCGCGTCGCCCGCGCCATACAGCAGCCCGTCCAGCGTGGACGCGGCGACGCCGCGCAGGTCGTCGGTCGGGTGGTTGGGCTGCAACCGCACGGCCAGGTGGCCGCTCAATCCGATGGTGTTGCGAAAGCGCGTGACGACGCTGCACTTCCTGGCCACCGCAATCAAGTCCTGGTTGCGCATGAGCTTGGACACAGCGGCCACCATCTCGGGCGTGAGGCCGGCGGCCAGCGCGGTCAGCGCCTGGGTGCTGGCTGCATCCGACAACAGCCAGTTGCGAAAGTCGCCGACGGTCAGGTGCGACACGGGCGCGAACGCAGCGGCATCGTGCCCGTCGACGATCAGCCGTGTGATGTTGTCGGCCTCATAAGGCACCAGCGCCTCGTTCAGGAACTGCGTGAGCGGCGTGTCGGCCAGCACGTAGCGCGCGGCCATGCGCTGCTGCGCGGTGGCCGCGCCGATGCCGGCCAGATAGTCGCCCGAGCGCGCCGGGCTGGCCACGGCCATGACCTGGCGCAGGTCGTCGAATGCGAAGACCTGGCCGGCGATCGTGGTGCGGTAGCGCATGGGCTCACAGTATCAGGGCGTGCTCGACAGCATGGTGTCAGGCGCCGCCGCGTCACGCTGCGCCGAGGTCATCAGAAAGTACCCGTACGCCACCGCCATCAGCGCCAGGAACAGCAGCGTGAGCATGCTGTTGAACCACACCATGGCGCCCAGGCAGACCAGGCCCAGCCCCAGCGCGATGGCAGGGAACACCGGGTAGAACGGCGCCCGGTACGGCCGGTGCAGCTGCGGCTCGCTGCGGCGCAGCTTGAACAGCGCGGCCATCGAGATCAGGTACATCACGATGGCGCCCAGCACCGCCATGGTGACGATGTTGGCCGTCAGCGTCTGCCCGCCGAACTTGATCCACTCGTCGCTGAAGATCGCCAGCACGCCGATCACGCCGCCCGCCAGCAGGGCGCGGTGCGGCGTGTTGAAGCGCGGGCTCAGCGCGGCGAAATAGGCTGGCAGGTAGCCCGCGCGCGCCAGTGCGAAGATCTGCCGCGAATAGCCCATGATGATCCCGTGGAACGAGGCGATCAGGCCGAACAGACCGATCCACACCATCATGTGCAGCCAGCCGCTGTTCTCGCCCACCACCACCTTCATGGCCTGCGGCAGCGGGTCGTTGATGTTGGCGATCGTGCGCCAGTCGCCCACGCCGCCGGCCATGATCATCACGCCGAAGGCCAGCAGCACGAGCGTGACGATGCCGGTGGTGTAGGCGATGGGAATGGTCTTGTGCGGATCGCGCGCCTCCTCGGCCGCCATGGCCGCGCCTTCGATGGCCAGGAAGAACCAGATCGCGAACGGGATGGAGGCGAAGATGCCCGAGATGGCGCCTGCGTTCAGCACATCGCCGCCGGCCCAGCCGTTGGCGACGAAGTTGGCCAGCGACCACCCCGGGGCGACCACGCCCATGAACACCAGCAGCTCGAAGATGGCCAGGAGCGTGACCAGCAGCTCGAAGGTTGCCGCGATGCCGACGCCGACCCAGTTCAGCGCGATGAAGATCACGTAGGCTCCGAGCGCGATCAACTTGGGGTTGATGGCGGGGAACTGCACGTTCAGATACGCGCCGATGGCCAGCGCGATGGCCGGTGGCGCAAACACGAACTCCACCAGCGTCGCATAGCCCGCGATGAAGCCGCCCGTTGGCCCGAAGGCGCGCCGCGCATAGGCGAACGGGCCACCCGCGTGGGGGATGGCGGTCGACAGCTCGGTGAAGCTGAAGATGAAGGTGGTGTACATCGTGGCGACCAGCACGGTGGCCACCAGAAAGCCCAGCGTGCCGGCGGTGTTCCAGCCGTAGGACCAGCCGAAGTATTCGCCGGAGATCACCAGGCCGACGGCGATGCCCCACAGCTGAAACGGGCCGAGCACCTTCTTGAGGTGGCCTGGCGATGGAGGGGTGGCGGGGTTCATGGTGGGCCTTGGAAAGCGACGCGGAGCACGACGACAGACATTCGACCAAAGCGCGGGCGTTCTCTCTATCCGAAATCGGAAAAAGCAAGCGTCGAGTGACACCGGCCAAGCCGCTTTGGCACTTGTCTTGCTTGCAGGCGCCCGTGTATCCAGCCTGCCGTTGCCATGGACCTGACGTTTGACTACTCCGCCCGCGCCAGTTGCGACGTGGACGAGCACGCCACCCACCTCTCGGCCTGGCAGCAGGAGTACGACCAGCTCTCGTGTGGCCGTTTCGCGGGCAGCGTGCGAGAGCTGTGGCTGGACGCCCCCCGGCTACAGGTGTTCCACGAGCACACGGGCCAGCAGACCAGCCAGCGCTGCCGGCCCTGGAACGGTGCGGTGTGGTTTGGTATTCCCGACGGGCACAGCCGCGAGCCGCTGCACTTCTCGGGCCGGCTGCAGGCTGCGCACCGCGACCGCATGGTCCTGGCGGCGCGTGCCGAAGACGGCTTCGTGTTGCGCACGCCGCACAACTTCGGCATCTACGGCGTGGTGGTGGAAGAGGCCTGGCTGTGCGCCGAACTGGAGCGGCTGGGCCTGCGGCCTTTCCTGCCCCTGGCCGGCCGGCCAGGCGCGTCGGTGCGGGCGGCCTCGCTGTTGCCGCACCGGCATGTGGCGCTGTGCCAGACCATCGAGTCCATGTTGTCGCTGGGCGCCAGTGGCGAGGCCGGCCAGGGCTGGGGGCGCAGCATGCTGCGCCGCCTGACCGACCAGTTGCTGGGCCTGTTGGCCGGCACCGCGCAGGACGCCGATTTCGCCGCAGAACGGCTGGCCAGCCAGCGCCGCCTGGCGTCGGTGATGGCCGCGCGCACGCTGGTGGCGCATCCGCTGAACCACGCCATGTCGGTGGACGACCTGTGCGCGCAACTGCACCTGACGCCGCGCACCTTGCACAACCATTTCCACAGCGTCGTCGGCGAATCGCCCCTGGTGTTCCTGCGCGCCGTGCGGCTCAATGCCTGCCGGCGCAAGCTGCGTGCGTCCGCCTGCGATGCGACGGTGCAGGACGTCGCCGCGCAATGGGGCTTCTTCCACATGGGCCGGTTCTCGCGGGAGTACAAGGCCATGTTCGGCGAGTTGCCTTCGCAGACGCTGCGCCAGGCACGCGGCCCTGCGCTTGCATCGCAGGGCGCATGAGCAGCTGATCTTCCAGTCGTTCGCGCAAATGGTGGCGTGCCCTGCCGCCGGCATCTGTCCCGCGTTCGTCGTGCATCCAGCGCAACGCACGGTATAAAGCCCGGCCCAACCGCAACAACTGGAGACAAGCCTTGTCCAACAAGAACTGGAAATTTGAAACCCTGTCGGTCCACGCCGGCTATTCCCCCGACCCGACCACGCGCGCCGTGGTGCCGCCGATCTACCAGACGGTGGCCTACGCGTTCGACAGTGCGCAGCATGGCGCCGACCTGTTCGACCTCAAGGTGCCGGGCAACATCTACACCCGGATCATGAATCCGACGCAGGACGTGCTGGAGCAGCGCGTGGCCGCGCTGGAGGGCGGCATCGCTGCGCTGGCCGTGGCCTCGGGCCAGATGGCCGTGACCTATGCTATCCAGACGATCGCCGAGGCCGGCGACAACATCATCAGCAGCACGGCGCTGTATGGCGGCACCTACAACCTGTTCGCGCACACGCTGCCGCTGTCGGGCATCACCACGCGCTTTGCGGACCACCGCGACCCGTCCAGCTTCGAGAAGCTGTTCGACGAGCGCACCAAGGCCGTGTTCGTCGAATCGCTGGGCAACCCCGCTGGCAACGTGACCGACATCGCCACCATCGCCGAGATCGCCCACCGCCACGGCGTGCCGCTGATCGTGGACAACACCGTGCCATCGCCCTATCTGACCCGGCCAATCGAGCACGGTGCCGACATCGTCGTGCATTCGCTCACCAAGTACCTGGGGGGCCACGGCAACAGCCTGGGCGGCGCCATCGTCGATTCGGGCAAGTTCCCCTGGGCCGAGCACAAGCAGCGCTTCAAGCGCCTGAACGAGCCCGACGTGAGCTACCACGGCGTGGTCTACACCGAGGCGCTGGGGCCGGCGGCCTACATCGGCCGTGCGCGCGTGGTGCCGCTGCGCAACACCGGCGGCGCGATCTCGCCGTTCAACGCGTTCCTGATCCTGCAAGGCATCGAGACGCTGGCGCTGCGCATGGACCGCATCAACGACAACACGCTGGCGATCGCACGCCACCTCAAGGGCAACGCCAAGGTCGGCTGGGTCAACTACGCGGGCCTGGAGGACCATCCGGACCACGCGCTGGCCCAAAAGTACATGGGCGGCAAAGCCTCGGGCATCCTGACCTTCGGCGTGCAGGGCGGGCGCGAGGGCGGCGCGCGCTTCCTGGACGCGCTGCAGCTGTTCACGCGGCTCGTGAACATCGGCGACGTGCGCTCGCTGGCCACGCACCCGGCGTCCACCACGCACCGTCAGCTCTCCCCGGAGGAGCTGGCCAAGACCGGCGTGAGCGTCGAGACGGTGCGTCTGTCCGTCGGCATCGAGCACATCGACGACCTGAAGGCCGACCTGGACCAGGCGTTGGCCGCCGTCTGAATCGTGACGGGGCGGTTGTTGCAGGCCCAGGGCGCATGGCACCGGGCGCGACCGACACGACCGGCCCGACACCACCACAAGGAACAGAACATGGCCCAGTTTGACGTCGGCGCGGTCGTGCGCGCCTTGCACGGCGTGCGCAAGGAATGGCGCGAAGCGCAGAAGCGCTCGCGCGAACCCGGCGGGCGCGAATTCCCCTCGCGCGATGCGCTGGCGGCGGTTGCCGAGGGCCTGAAGGGCGCGCTGTTTCCGATGCGCCTGGGCCCGCCGGAGCTGCGCGTCGAGAGCGAGGATTACTACGTCGCCCACACGCTCGATGCGGCGCTGCATGCACTGCTGGCCCAGGCCCGGCTGGAGCTGCAATACAGCCACCGCCATGCGCCACTGCCCGATGCGGAGATCACCCTGCGCGCCACACAGGCCGTGCAGGCGTTTGCCACCAGCCTGCCAGCGACGCGCCGCATGCTCGACAGTGACGTGCTGGCCGCCTACCACGGCGACCCGGCCGCCGGCAGCGTGGACGAGGTGCTGCTGTGCTACCCCGGCGTGCTGTCCATGATCCACCACCGCCTGGCGCACACCTTGTACGGGCTGGGCCTGCCGCTGCTGGCGCGCATCGTGGCAGAGCTGGCCCATGGCCAGACCGGCATCGATCTGCACCCCGGCGCGCAGATCGGCGCCGGCTTCTTCATGGACCACGGCACGGGCGTGGTCATCGGCGAGACGGCCGTCATCGGCCAGCGCGTGCGCATCTACCAGGCCGTGACGCTGGGCGCCAAGCGCTTCCCGACGGACGCCGAAGGCCATCTGCAAAAGGGCCTGGCACGCCATCCCATCGTGGAGGACGACGTGGTGATCTACGCCGGCGCGACCATTCTGGGCCGCGTGACCATTGGCAAGGGTGCAGTCATCGGCGGTAACGTCTGGATCACCGACAGCGTGCCGCCCGGGGCCAACGTGTCGCAGGCCAGCCTGCAGAACACGCCGCTGCCGGCACCGGTGCGCTGAGCCATACCCCGACGGCAGCGAACGAGCGCCGCCGTCTGCCCTCCGCGCGACGGGGCGGTCGAAGGATCGCCACCGGCGTCAGATGCTGGCCGACCACGTCGCGCGGGGCCCCATCCACGCGTTTTGTGCGCGGTAGATGCGCCAATGCCTTGCCCCATTCGCGTCCTCTATGATGCGGATCGCTCAATTGCAGGCTGCGTTCCGCGAAGGAATCGGCCGCGGGCGCAGTCCGCATGACCAGACAAAGCCCTTCGGTGTCCTTCAACCCGCCCGCCTTGCCCGGCAGCCAGACCAGTGCGCGCCGCTCTCTGTGGTCAGGCCCGATCCTGGCGGCCGGCCTGACCAGCCTGGCATTGGCCATGGTGCCGCTGCTGTACTGGCACTCGCGCGAGCAAGGCGTGGAACACACGCTGCACGCGATGGTGGCCCACGAGAGCGATGCGGTCGTCACCAATGTGCAGGCCCAGTTGCGTGCGTTCGAGCTGGTGCTGAGCGGCGTCAAGGGCTTCTTCGAGGGGTCGGACGAGGTGAGCGCTCAGGAATTCAAGGCCTTCGTGGCTTCGCTCGCACTGGATCGCACGGCACCGGGGCTGCAGGGAGTGGGCTTTGTCGCCCGCCTCGGCAGCGGCGCGAGCGCCACGCATGCGGCCGCGAATGCATTTGCGCAGTCCGGCCTGGTGCTGCGGCCGCCAGGTGAGCGCCCGAGCTACGCGCCCATCCTGTTCATGGAGCCGCCGACGCGCAACAACCAGTTGGCGCTTGGGCTGGACGTGCTGACCGTGCCGGCTGCCCGCGAGGCGTTGGGTCGGGCCAGCGCCAGCGGGGCGCTGGCGCTGACGTCCAAACTCCAGCTGGCGCAGGACGAGGGCGGCGCACGCGAGCCTGGCTTCGTGATGTACCTGCCGATCTTGTTGCCCCAGACCGGGACGGCCGGTTCGCCAGGGCCAGGCCATGTGCTGGCCGGCTGGGCCGACGCTCCGTTCCGGCTGCGTGTGCTGCTGGCACCGGCTGCAGCCGAGCTCATGCCGGGGCTGCGCCTGCACGTGTTCGACGGCGACGAGCCTTCCGAAGCGAATCATTTGTTCGGCCTGCTCGATGGCCGGGCCGTTGCATTCACGGGTGCGGCGCCGACGGCCTACGCGGCGCGCCGCGTGGCGGCCTTCGGCGGCCGCAACTGGACTTACCTGGTGGAGCCGACCAGCGGCTTCATCGCGCAGCACCGCGCGCGGGACCACCTGTGGCTGGTGGCCGCCGGCCTGCTGTTCAGCCTGTCGGCGGGCGCCATCGTGTTCCTGCTGCTGAACGCGCGCAACCGGGCGCAGCAACTGGCGATGAAGATGAGCCAGGAGGCGCGTGCGCTGTCGGCCGATATCGCCAGCACGCTCAGCGCAGTGCCGGATCTGTTGGTCGAGATGGACGCCGACGGCCGCTACCTGGCACTGCGCGCGCACAGCCTGGACGGCCTGGTCGCACGGCCCGAGCAAGTGATCGGCCGCACTGTGGGCGAGGTGCTGCCGCCGGCAGCGGCACAGACCGTGTTGCAGGCGCTGGCGCAAGCGCGTGCGCAAGGCCGTTCTGCCGGGCAGCGCATCGAATTGAACGTCGACGGCGAGACGCGCTGGTTCGAGCTGTCTGTGGCGTGCAAGGACGACCAGCCCGACCCCGCACAGGCCCGCTACATCGTGCTGTCGCGTGACATCAGCTCGCGCGTGCGCGCACTGATGGCCTTGCAGGAAAGCGAGCGGGTGCTGCTGGAAGCGCAGCGGGTCGCCTCGCTCGGTCATTTCTGGGTCGATCGGCGCACCCGGGGCTGCCGCCTGTCGCTGGCCTGCGCGCGCCTGCTCGGCCTGCCGCAAACCCAGGCGCAGCACTTCGATGGCTTCCTCGCGTGTGTCGATGCGCGCCAACGTGCCCGCGTCGAAGCCCTGTGCCTGGACGACGTGGTGCCGGACGCAGTGGAGTACGAGTTCCGCATCGAGCGGGCCGATGACGCGCAGCCGCGCTGGATGCTGCTGAGCGCGCCGGCTGCCTCGGCGCAGGACGGCGAGCGCTTCTTCACCCTGCAGGACATCACGTCACGGCGCGCTTCGCAGGACCAGCTCCAGCTGCTGCAAAGCGCGGTGGAAAGCCTCAACGACGCGGTGCTGATCACCGAGGCCGAGCCGCTTTCGGAACCCGGGCCGCGCATCGTGTTCGTCAACGAGGCCTTCGTGCGGCGCACCGGCTACAGCCGCGGCGAGGTGCTGGGAAGATCGCCGCGCTTCATGGTGGGCCTCAAGATGGAGCGCGCCGAGATGGCGCGCATCGCGGCCGCGATGCAGCGCCGCGAACCGGTGCGCGCCCAACTGGAGCACGCCACGCGTGCTGGTGAGCCGTATTGGCTGGAACTGGTGATCCAGCCGATCTTCGATGAGCGCGGGTGGCACACGCACTGGGTGGCGGTGGCGCGCGACATCGGCGAGCGGCGCGAGGCCGAGGCCCAGGTGCACCAGCTCGCCTATTTCGACCAGCTCACCGGGCTGCCGAACCGCAGCCTGTTCGTGAAGGACGCGACGCAGTTGCTGACGTGTGCCAATGCCCAGGGCACGGTCGGCGCGGCCATTCTGATGGACCTGGACAAGTTCAAGGCCATCAACGACAACTGGGGCCACCGCAGCGGCGACGCCATGCTCAAGGAAGTGGCCCAGCGCCTGCGCAGCTGCGTGCCGTCGGAGCACCTGGTGGCGCGCCTGCATGCCGACGAATTCATCGTGCTGATGCGCGGCCTGGGGCGTGACGCGGACGAGGCGTCGCAAATGGCGCAAAGCCTGTGCCGCGCCGTGCTGCGCGCGATTGCCGTGCCGGCGCAGATCGGCGGGCGCGAGCACTACACATCGGCCAGCATGGGCATTGCGGTGTTCGGGCGCGAGACGCTGACGCTGGACGAACTGTTGGCGCGCGCCGATTCGGCGATGGACCTGGCCAAGCAGGACGGGCGCAACACCTTCAAGTTCTTCGACGAGGGCCTGCGCAGCCGGCTGGCCGAACGTGCCACGCTGGAGGCATCGTTGCGCCAGGCCGTGCAGCGCAACGAGCTGATGCTGCTCTACCAGCCGCAATTCAACGTCGGCGACGAGCTGGTCGGTGTCGAGGCGCTGTGTCGCTGGACGCACCCCGAACGCGGCCCGGTGTCGCCTGCGGTCTTCATCCCTCTGGCGGAAGAGAACGGCAGCATTTACGCACTGGGTGAATGGGTGCTGCGCACGGCCTGCCGCCAGCTTGCCAGCTGGCGGCCCGGTACGGCAATGGGCGCGGCGATGATGGCGGTCAACGTCAGTGCGCGCCAGTTCCACCACCCGGACTTCGTGGGCCAGGTGCTGGGCGCGCTGCAGGACGCGGGCGCCGACCCGAGACGGCTCAAGCTGGAACTGACGGAGAGTGTGGTCGCGCAGGACCTGAACGCCATCGTGACCAAGATGGGGGCGCTCAAGGCTGTGGGCGTGCGCTTCTCGCTGGACGATTTCGGCACCGGTTACTCATCGCTGAGCTACCTGAAGCGGCTGCCGCTGGACCAGCTGAAGATCGACCAGTCGTTCGTGCGCGATCTGCTGGTCGACCCGAACGATGCCGCCATCGTGCGCACCGTGATTGCGCTCGGTGCCAGCCTGGGCCTGAGCGTAGTGGCCGAGGGCGTGGAGACGGCCGAGCAGCGCGACGTGCTGCACGCGGCCGGCTGCCACATCTTTCAGGGCTACCTGTTCGCGCGGCCGCTGACCGGCGATGCGCTGCTCGCGCTGGCGGAGCGTGGCTTCTCGCGCATGCTCTGACGCATGCGCTGAGCCCGGCAGGCAGATTCCTCAGCGCGCGCCGAACGCCGCGCTCTGGAACAGGTCCTTCAACGCGCGCGGCTGTGAACGCCAGTACTGCCGGGGTGCCACCACCTGGGCACCCAGCTTGGCCGCGGCATGCCAGGGCCAGCGCGGCTCATACAGCATGGCGCGGGCCAGCGCCACGGCGTCGGCGGCACCATCGGCGACGATGGCCTCGGCTTGCTCGGGCTCCGTGATCAGGCCGACGGCGATGGTCGGCAGGCCGACCTCGGCCTTGATGCGCTGCGCAAACGGCACCTGGTAGAGCGGCGCCAACGGGATCACCTGCTGCGGCGATACCCCGCCGCTGGAGACATGGATCGCCGCGCAGCCGCGCGCCTTGAGCGCATGCGACAGCGCCACCGTGTCGGAGATGTCCCAGCCGCCAGGCAGCCAGTCGGTGGCCGAGACGCGCACCCACACCGGCATGTCGGCGGGCATGGCCGCGCGCACCGCGTCGAACACTTCGAGCGGAAAGCGCATGCGGTTCTCTGCCGATCCACCATAGGCGTCGCTGCGGTGGTTGGAGATGGGCGAGAGGAACTGGTGCAGCAGGTAGCCGTGGGCGGCATGGATCTCGATGCCGTCCAGCCCCAGCCGTGCCGCACGGCGGGCCGTGGTGACGAAGGCCTCGCGGATGCGACGCAGGCCATCGCCGTCCAGCGCCTGGGGCGATTCCTCGCCCGGTGCATGCGGCACGGCCGACGGCGCCACGGCGCGCCAGCCTCCCGCTTCGCCGGCCCGCACCTGCCCGCCACCGTCCCAGGGCGCGCGGCTCGACGCCTTGCGCCCGGCATGCCCGAGCTGTATCGCCAGCTTGATCGGCGATTGCGCGCGCAGCGTCTGCAGCACGCGGGCGAGGGAGGCTTCGTTGGCATCGCTGTACAGGCCCAGGTCGCCCGCGGTGATGCGGCCTTCGGCCTCGACGGCGGTGGCCTCGAGGATCAGCATGCCGGCGCCCGACAGCGCGAGGTGGCCTAAGTGGACCAGGTGCCAGTCGCCCGGCGATCCCTCGCTTGCCGAGTATTGGCACATGGGGGCGACGACGACGCGGTTGGAGATCTGCAGTGGGCCGATCTGCAAGGGTTGGAAAAGGTGGCTCATGCGGGTGCGTTGGGTGGTGAGTTGGAGTTGTGTGTAGGGGGTGGGGCGCTGAACCATACCCGCAAGCGCGGCGGCAAGCGCAGCGTCGGGGTGCCTGGAGCGGCCGGTCACCGAACCAGGGTGTTGCGGGAGGCGTCGTTAGAATTGCGGCCTCCCCAACACCCAGCCAGCAGGAAGTTTCAGCATGTATCAGGAAGACAACGACGACACCACCCGCGCGGGTCTCTGGATCACGTTTGCCGTGGTCACGCTGCTCATCATCAGCGTCATCAGCAGTGTGGTGGTGCGCCAGCTGCGCGGTGTCTCGGCGTCTGCCGCAGCACCGGCTGCTACGACCATGGCGACGACCACCACCGTGGCCGAAGAGATCGTGCTGATCGAAGGCCCCGTGTCCGGTGATCTGGCCGGCACTGTGTACTTCGAGACCGGCCAGTCCGCGCTGCCGGCCGGCGCTGCTGCCGAGATCCAGAAGGCCGTTCAGGCTCTGCAGGCCGCACCGGGCCGCAAGCTGGTGCTGTCCGGCTTCCATGATGCGACCGGCGACGCTGCTGTGAATGCCGAGTTGGCCAAGCAGCGTGCGTTGTCTGCCCGCGCTGCCGTGCAGGCCGCCGGCATCGATGCCTCGCGCATCGCACTGCGCAAACCGGAAGTGATGACCGGCACCGACCAGGAAGCCCGCCGCGTGGAGCTGCGCATCGTCGACTGAAGCGCCGCCAGGCGTCGCCCATCCAAGCGTCAAGGCCGGGCAATCCCGGCCTTTTGCATGGGCGCTGCAGCGCTGGCGCCGATGCTGCGCACGCCGATACAATCCGCCGGCCGCGACAGGCGGCAATCAAGGGCCCGCAAGGCCCGTTTTCTTTTTCTGTCCGTAGCTCAGTTGGATAGAGCAACAGCCTTCTAAGCTGTGGGTCGGGGGTTCGATCCCCTCCGGACAGGCCATAAACAGTGGGTTTATCGCTCTAAAAGTAATAGCGATTTGCTTCGGGGTTACGCGGGGGTTACGCCGGTGACGTTTTGGACGAGTGCAGCTCACACACAACAAGAGCTGCCTGACCGCTCCACATGTTATCGACCGGCGGACGTTTTTTCACGCCGCCGCTGGTTGATGGCTGACCGACCGGCCGGCGTGATGCGCAGGATCAAAGCAACGTCTGCGCCATCGTCCGGATGGTGCGTGAACACGACTTCTGCAAGCTCGTGTTCATCGAGCACGCGCAGACTGTCTCGTTCGCACGTGCCTCGCACGATGAGCGGAAACCTAGCGTGCTCGAACGCTAGAAGAACGTCTAGGGGCGCGGGAGCTGGCAGAGTTGTAAGCAATTGTTCACAGTTTACTCTAGCATCCACGACGGTCAGGCACGTAGCCGCCGGACCGACTCTCAGGGGCCGCGTACGGCATCACGGCGACATCGGTCGATCTCCGCCCGTCCCATGGGCGTAATGCGCAGGATGATTGCGACCTCCACGGCCCCACCGTGCGGATGTTGCGCAAACGTCACTTCAACCAAGTCGGCCGCTTGCAACACGCGCAGACAGTCAATCTCGTACTCACCCTCCACCATGAGCGGGAAATCGGCATGCTCGATCCTGAGCAAGTAGTCTTTCGGCATGCCCGCATTTTCCGGCCGGGCTAGCTGCCCGCGCTACATCAAATGACATAGGCACGAGCAGCGTTCAAAGCAATGGAGCGCGGGACCGCTAGGACTTATTGCCGCCCGATTGCTGATCCGACTTGCCGCCTTGGCCTGTTCCTGACGGCTTCTGACCCTGCTGGCCAGGCTGCTGTTTGCCGGTGTCCTGCTGCTGTTGGTCCTTGGATTTTTGGCCTTGGCCCTGCTGCCCGGAT
Organism: Rhodoferax sp. RT4P68; assembly: GCF_056521305.1. NCBI lineage: Bacteria > Pseudomonadati > Pseudomonadota > Betaproteobacteria > Burkholderiales > Comamonadaceae > Rhodoferax > Rhodoferax sp. RT4P68. The sequence continues at coordinate 5,829 of NZ_JBWMBB010000012.1, read as the reverse complement.
TGGCCTGGCTGTGACTGGTTCGGCTGTGCCGACTTGTCCTGGTTTGTCCCGCCGGTGGACTGGTTGGGTTGGTTCGCCATCTCTGTCTCCTTTGAGTTGCCGAGCAAGTTGCTCGACCCGGAAACTACGCCCGCTGGAAAACCGGCGGGTGATCGCGGGGCGCGCTGACACGTAGGACGACATCTAAGACGGTTCGGCCGCCGCACGCACTGCGTGGCTACCGGGAACGCGCCTGACGCGCCCTGCGGCCTTGCTGATGCGTTCGCGGCCCATTCATTGCCCTACCTCTTGCGGTGCCCCGTCACCGGCATCCGTCGCACAGGCAATGACGCTCAGCAGGACGGGGACCAGCGATGACCGTCCATTGCGTTTGTACCAGCCTACGTTTGCGAACTGGTGCGTGCCATCGCGCGCCCGCACAATCATCACCATGCCGTCTATGTCGTACTTGCCTGAAAGCAGGTCCTGAAGCTTCGTCCTGACATCCGCCTTGTCGAGGTCTCGAAAGCGGTCGGGGAAGGCAATCAGTTGGGGCTTGATTGCCGCTCGCTTGTTGGTGGTGGTCTTCCTGCGCAGCGCCCGTGCTGCACTTTGCGGATGCGTGGGCGCCCCGCCGGGGGCGAAAATGCTGATAGCCATGATGTGCGTCCTTGCAACGTTGCACGTTTTGGTTAGACGGTCGGGGTGGGCTCAATCACCTCGGCCGTCGCCTTTATGGCCTGCGTTTGCCGCAGCAGGCCAGTGCGGTCATTCTTTCGGCGCCGGTTCCTTGGCTTTGTCGATGGCCTTGTTCAACCACTCCGACCCCAGCCGGCGCAGCTTGTCCCATCTTGACGGCGTCAACCTGACTGAACGGTTCACCGCCTTCTGCTCTTCAGGAAGAGAAGGTCTGCCACGCCTGCGCCGCTCTTCATCTGTCATGTGCATCCTTGATTCAAGCGATTAAGTGTAATCCTGAAATTAGAGGATTGACAAGATTTTTGTAATCTTTTTATTTAGAGCGGCCGATGCATCCACCGACCCAACCTGCTGCAGCGCTTGAGCGCCTTCAGCGCAGCATCGAACAGGCAGCCGAGCAACTTGCAGAAGCAGCGGAAGAGCTAAGGGCCTACCGCAGTGCGATGACGCGCGGCGGGCGCCGGATGGGCGCAGGCTCAGCGCCTACCGCCCGCTTCGTCACCATCGAGGTTGCTGCAGTCCTGACTGGGTTTAGCCGTCGAGCCATCCAGACGAAGATCTACAGGGGCCAGTGGCTCGAAGGGAAGGTGTGGATCAGACGAGACCGGCGCATCCTCATCGACATGCAAGGCTACGAGGCATGGGCGACTGAACCCACGGCCTAAAGCGTCACGCTATTTGAAAGCGTCCGCCATGCTTGTCTGTTTCTCACGCCTGCGGGTCATCGCTCCAATCGCCCAGCGGATGATCAGCCTGGGTTGGTCTGCGCAGCTTGCGCAGGGCAGCGTCGCCTGTGTCTGGGCCTGTCGCGCACAGCCACGTCTGCCGGTCCATTGGCGTCTCCGGGCCTGGTTCAAACCCCTGCAGCAGCACACAGCCCTCGCTGATCCTCCTGACCGACGCATTACGCAGCTCAGCAAGCATCCTGCCGCCGTCCCCAAGAAGCCGCGCGTGAGTGGCTGGGTCGGTCCACGTCCCGTAGACCAGCCGGCCGATCAAGACGGGCCGTACGCGGATCGCGCCGTAGCTGAGTGGACGACCAGACTCACGCAGGCGAAAGAGGGCAACTTCCATAGCTGTACAAGCATACAGCCTTGTCTTGCTGTTGCCGGTGTCGTCGCTACCGCCTGGTCGCGGGCCGGTAGAAAGCGTTACCAGTGCCGACGGCCTTCGCCATCCGCACCGTTGTGGATGCCGCACACGTAACCAGTTGCTACGATGCGTGATGACCAAAACAGCAATGCTCGCCTTGGTGCTTTTGCTCGCTGGCTGCGCCAGCACCCAGTACAAGTCTTACGAGAGCGTCACTACTCAGGTCTTTGCCGGGCGTGGTGGAACGAAGCAGGTAGTGGACGGGATGGAGGTTTGGGACAACGGCGCGCCCCCTCGCCAGTACACGGTGATTGGCTACGTGGACGACAAGCGCGTTGACGCCCCGTTCCAGATGCTAATTCAGCGTGGCGACATCGTGAAGCTGGCAAGAGAGGCCGGTGGCGATGCAGTGATCCAGGTTAGCAATCGATCAGAAGTCACCGGTATGGTTGGCTTCTCTACGGCGAGTGCTTGGGGCGGATGGCGACGGGCTGGCGCGTTTGGGACCAGCTTTGCAGCGCCGACCAGGGAAAACACCTCCAGGTTTGCCGTGATCAAGTACGTTGATCCTGGATCACCGCTCGCGTTGCCGAGCCAGCCACAGCCCGTCCAGCTCGCTCCGGTCGGTGCATTGACGGCTCCGGTCCCGCTGCCTTTGCCGGTAATTGCGCCAGCCAGCCTGCCCGGGTCAGGTGGCGGCTTGGTGGAGCTACCCAACAACAGCGTGACCGTCGCTCCGACAGCAGATCGCGGCGGCCCTGACCGCTACTCGGCCGAGCAGTTCGCGCGATCTAGCGGATGCCAGACCACGCCTGCCGTTACGTTCGTCAACCGTGTGCCAGGCATCGAGACGTACGCAGCGGCTTGCACGAACGGGGCGTCGATGGTGATTCAATGCGAGTTCGGTAACTGCAGGGCGATGAGGTAGCGCATCAATTGGTCCTCGCATTCGCCGCCAACGCTGCTCTGTATGCCTGCGCCGCGATCTGACTTTGCGTGCGTCGGTCGATGGAACCCTGCACGTTGAACGAGATGTTTTGAGTGACGCTGCTACCTGTCGAGCCGCCGCTACTCATTCGGTCAAGTGCAGCCACCCCGACGCGGCTTGTCGTTGCCGAGTCCACGACATACTCCCCCTTGTGAACGACGCCCGCCGGCTCGTACTTAGCTCCGGGTCCGGTGTAGCCACCACCGGCGAAGCCAGGACCAGCGAACAGCGCTCGCCAGTCGAACATTGACATCAGACCCCCATCGCCCGGTGCGCTCGATGCTCCCGGTCCCGGCGAGCCCGCAAAGGATGGCATGGTCGCGATGCTGCTTAGCGCTGCGACTGCTGCGATAGCAGCTGCGCCGCCACTGCGCAACCGTTCAAGAGAACCTACACCGCGCCTACTGGTTGCCGCCACGTCAACCATCGATTGGCCGCCAAGAGCCGGGCTGGGCGCACCGGGACCGCCTGAGCCGGCTACGTCTGACACCGCAGACCTGACCGGCATCATGTTGCTCAGCGCGGCAACCGCTGCCGTGACCGCTGCACCGCCGCTGGCGAGGCGGTCAAGACTACCGACGCCGATCTTGCTTGTGGTCGCAGCGTCCAAGACGTACTCGCCGCGATGCACGATGCCAGCCGCCTCATTCTTACCACCATGCCCGGTGTAGCCACCGACCGTGAAGCGAGCCCCGGGGAACAGCGCATCCCAATCAAAGCCAGATGCAGGACGGCTAGGGATGGTCTGCTTAATGCGACTTCGAGTGTGCTGATGGTGCCAAGTCGATCCGGTTTGCAGATTCGACCCGCTGCGCAGCGGCTTTTCGGCCTGTGCGGGCCGGCTTTGCGGCCTCTTGGCCGTTTGCAGGCGCACTCATGCCTGCGCGCCCATCAAAGTTCTGCGCACCATCCACAGGTTCGACAGCGCAAACAGCGTGTGCAACTGCGCGGTGTTCTTCGCCAGCCCGCGGTAGCGCACCTTGACGTGGCCGAACTGGCGCTTGATCACCCGAAACGGATGCTCGACCTTGGCGCGGATGCTGGCCTTGATGCGTTCGATCTGGTCGGTCAGCTCGTCCACCAGGTTGGTTTTGTCCAGCAGCTTGCGCTTGCCCGGGCGCATGGCGATGTTCCAGCGCACGCTTTGCTTGGCATCAGGCCGCTTGCCGGCGCCCTGGTAGCCGGCATCGCCCCAGGCTTCGGTTTCTTCGCCGTGCAGCAGCGTGTTGGCCTCCACCACGTCATTGACGCTGCCGGCCGTTCCCCGCACCGCGTGCACCAAGCCCGAGTGGGCATCCACGCCGATGTGGGCCTTCATGCCGAAGTACCACTGGTTCCCCTTCTTGCTCTGCTTCATCTGCGGGTCGCGTTCGCCCGAGGCGTTCTTGGTCGAACTGGGCGCGGCGATCAGCGTGGCGTCCACCACGGTGCCGGCGCGCAGCAGCAGGCCTTTGGCACCCAGCAGTTCGTTGACCAGCGCCAGGATCTGCGGCGCCAGCTTGTGTTCTTCCAACAGCCGACGGAACCGAAGGATCGTCGTCTCGTCGGGCAAGCGTTCCTGCCAAGTCAGCCCAGCGAACTCACGAAACAGTGGCACGTCGTGCAACGCCTCTTCCATTGCCGGGTCGCTCAGCGTGAACCACTGCTGCATGAAATGGATGCGCAGCATCGTCTGCACGGCAAACGGCGGACGACCGCGTCTGCCTTCAGGCGCGTACGGCGTGATGAGATCGATGAGCGCAGCCCACGGCACCACACGCTCCATCTCTGCCAGGAACTCGCGCTTGCGCGTGCGCTTGGTCGTCAGGTTCAGGCCCAGGTCGGCTTGTTTCATGGCTCAGATTTTCTCAGCGCCCAGGCTCGCCAAGCATGTTGGCAGCGGATTTATGCAGACCTTCCCTAGCGCTCGATTCAGTCGGCCGAATCAATCCGAACACGGATGGCGCCGCTGCTGTGCTTCCCAGCACAGAGGCCGCTGCAACTCCACTTCTCAGCCGATCAAGCGCACCAACACCTAGTCGCTTTGTCGTGTCTGCATCTAGCACGTACTCGCCACGGTGAACAACACCGGCCGATTCGTACTTGCCGCCTGGGCCGGTGTAGCCGCCAGTCGCCCACCCGGACATCAGCGATGACCAGTCAAAGTTCACCAAGCCCCCGGCAGCGGATGATCCGGCCCCGGCAATACTTGATGCAGTGGATGACGCAGCCACGCTAGCGAGAGCAGAAGCAGCTGTCGTTGCAGCAAGGCTTAGCGATGTCATTGCCGCAGTCATCGGCGTGGTGACCGTGGACAGTGCCGTCATGACAGCAGTCACCGAAGTGGTGGCCGCAGCCAGTGCCGTCATTGCAGTGGTTGCGGCAGCTGTCGATGCGGCGCTGGTGGCTGCGCCTGAGGCATCCGCAACCCCTGACAGCCAGTCGCCGCCGCCCATACTTGAAGTCGGAGTCGCCGTTACGCCCGAATAGAGTGAATCGAAATCGAAGCCTGAAAACAGTGCGTTACCACCAGCACTACCAGCACCAGCAAGGCCAGCCACACCGGACGATGCCGTCACAGAACTGAGCGCTGTGGCCGCTGCCGTGGCGGCTGCCGTCAAGGTCGCCATGACCGGAGCAAGAGGCGCGGTGGCTGCAGACAATGCCGACATCGCCGCCGTCGCGCTCGCAGTCCCGGCCGTCGATCCGATGCCAGCAGCGCCCTTACCACCGCCAAGCAAGTTGGTCATGAAGCCACCAAGTGCCCCGCCGACGCCCTCGCCAGACTTCATGCCGCCCTGCAACGCTTCGGCCAGCGGGCCTGTGATGTTCTGGCGGATCAGGATGCGCTGCAGGTCGCTGTTGATCGAATCGACCAGCCCCTTGAAGTCCGTCTTTCCGCCCGTCACAAGGTTGGTCAGTTGGTCTTCCAGGCCGCTGAAGGCACCGCCAAAAAGTCCCTCCACCTGGCCTGCTGCGCATTTCAGCGATCGTGGACGCCTGTTTCAGGCTGATCGTGGACGGCGTTTCAGCGCCATCGTGGACGCGCGGGGGTTGCGCGCAAGCGAGGTGTTCAATGTATCTCAGTCGTC